>JAUHYW010000043.1 GCA_030426085.1 bacterium
CCCCCGCGGCGCCCGAGCCCCCCCCGCCCGAGCCGCCCCCGCCCCCGAGCCCGGCGCCCGAGGCCCCGGCCGACGTCGGGCTGCCGTTCTCTGTGGACGACGAAGACCCGCTGGCCGACTTCCTCTCCGACCCCGAGCTGGAGGCCGTCGCCGAGGCCATCGCCGCCCGCGAGCCGCCCCCCGGCGCCGCGCCCGAAGGCGAACCGCTGCTCGACGACATGGGCCGCCCGCCCAATACGCTGCCCAGCCGGCCCCGCTCGATGCCCCGGGCGCCCGCGCCCGCCGGCTCGGTCTTCGAGGCGGTCATCCCCCGCACCGACGGCGCCCCGCCCGACGGGGGCACCCCGGCCGCCACCCGACCGGCGCGCCCCGAGGCGTTCGAGGACGGCCCGCCGCCCGCGGCGGGGGACGCATCGCCGCCGCAGGTCGCCGGCCGCAGCCCCGAGCGCCCCGGCCCGACGGTGAACCTGCGGGGCCCCGAGGCCGAGGCCGAGCGCCGCAAGCGCCCCACCGCCGACCTCGGGCCGCGGCCGGCCGACATCTCGGTCGACGAGCTCATCGAAGAGGCCCGCTCGCTGGGCCAGACGACCGCCCGGGCGGCGATCGCCGACCGCAGCACCGTCGACCTGCGGGGCGAGCTGGACGGCGCGCCCCCCGACGACGAGGCCGCGCGGGGCCGCAAGACGGTCAACCTGCGCCGCGCGCCCGGGGCGCCGCCGCCGAGCGGCGAGGTGCTCGAGCTCGACGACGCCGACGTGCTCGAGGTGGCCGACGAGCCCGAGACGGTCGACGTGAGCGACGCCGACGTGGTCGAGGTGCTCGACGTCGAGGCCGCCGGGCCGGCCCCGTTCGATCGCCGCGCGCTCGAAGAGGCCGAGACGGGCGTCTTCACCACCCTCTCGCCCCACGCCGCGGCCGAGGCGCCCCAGGCGCTGCCCGATCCGCCGCTCGACGAGGCCCCGTCGGCGCCGCCGCCCGACGACGCGACCGAGCCGACCGCCGCGCCCGAGGCCAGCCCGCCGGTGTCCGCCCCCGACGCGGCGCTGTCCGACGCGGCGCTGTCCGACGCGGCGCTGTCCGACGAGGCGCGCCGGGCCCTCGGAGAAGCCGAGACCGGCGTCTTCAGCCTGCTCGATCCGGAAGACATCGCCGGCTCACCGCTGCGCATCCCGTCGCCCCCGGTGGCCGCGGCCGACGCGCCGGTGCACCCCGAGGCCGAGACCGTCGAGCTGCCCGAGGCGTCCGGCGTGCCCGATCCGACGGTGCCCTCGACGTGGCCCGCGCTGCCCGATCGCCCCGCGACGCCGGCCCTGCCCGAGGTGGCGCAGAGCGCGGCGCCCGACGCGGCCGATCCCGAGCCGGGGGGCGGGGGCTCGACGCCTCGAGCGGAGGATCCGGACGACGCGAACGAAGGCTCGACGGCGGATCCGGCAGTGCCCGGGGATGCGGAGGCCGACTCGACGGCGGATCCGGCGGTCCCGGAGCACCCGGACGGGGGCGCGAGCCCTCCCGTGGCCGAGCCCGAGCCGCGGGAGGGGGCGTCGACGCCTCGACCCGCGGCGCGGGAGCAGGTGTCGAGCGCTCCAGCGGCGGTGGTCGAGCGCCCGGACGCGCCGCGCGCGGATCGAGTCGCGGATCCCGAGGCCCCGGACGACGACTCGACGGCTCGCGAAGTGGATCCCGAGGGCGGGGACGACGACTCGGCGGCTCGCGAAGTGGATCCCGAGGGCGGGGACGACGACTCGACGGCCCACGAAGCAGATTCCGAGGCCCCGGACGACGACTCGGCGGCTCGCGAAGTGGATCCCGACGAGGCCCCGGACGACGACTCGACGGCTCGCGAAGCAGATCCCGCGGCCCCGGACGACGACTCGGCGGCTCGCGAAGCGGATCCCGAGGCCCCGGACGACGACTCGACGGCTCGCGAAGCCGATCCCGAGGTCGGGGACGGCGCCGCAACTTCTCGCGATGCCGATCCCGAGGGCGGGGAGGGCACTGCAAACTCTCGCGAAGCCGATCCCGAGGTCGGGGACGGCGCCGCAACTTCTCGCGATGCAGATCCCGAGGTCGGGGACGGCGCCGCAACATCTCGCGAAGCCGATCCCGAGGTCGGGGACGACGACTCGACGCCTCGCGAAGCCGATCCCGAGGCCCCGGAAGACGACTCGCCGGCGCGCGCCGACGCGCCCGAGGGTGGCCCGGACGCCCCAGCCCAGCCCGAGCCCGATGCCGCGCCCGTCGCCGCCGGGCCGGCCTCGACCCCGCCGGCCGGACCCCCGCCGGCCTCGACCCCGCCGGCCGCCCGCGCGCCGCGCAACGTCACCCCCTCCGAGCCGGCCATCGCGCTCGACGACCTGCTCGACGACTCGATCGACGACGGCGACGACGACCTCTCCGACCTGCGGCTGAGCCCGCCCCCCGCGCCGCAGCCGAGCCCGACGTTCGAAGCCATCGACGCCCTCGACCTCACCGGCGAGGACGACTCGGGCATCGACCTCGACCTCGATCTCGGCCTCGACCTCGGCCTCGACGCGCCCGACCTCGAGCCCCCGCTGTCCGACGGCCCCGTCGCGGCCGGCCCGCCCGAGCCGGCCGATCCGGCCGTCGCCTCGCCGGCGCCCGACGCGGCCAAGCTCACCGAGGCCGTCGCCGCGCTGATGAGCGCCGATCAGGCCACCGTGGCCACCGCTGAAGGGGCGCTGGTCGCCGGCGGCGCCGCCGCGCTCGAGCCGCTGTTCGCCGTCTTCCCCGGCCCGCTGCTCGTCGACCGCTACGCCACCGGCGACACCGTGCCCGTCGATCGCCACGGGCCGGTCCTGCGCACCATCTGCCGCATCGGCCCGCCGGCCGGCCCCTACCTCGCGCAGCGCTGCGAGCACCTCGCCCCCGATGTGCGGTACTACGCCGTCTTCGCGTTCTCCGCCGTGCGCGACCCGGCCTCGGTCGCCTCCATCGCGCCGGCGCTGACCGACAAGGATCCCACTGTGCGCGCGGTCGCCTGCCGGGTGGCCGACACCTACCGCGGCGACGAGATCTTCGGGGTGCTCGTCACCCACCTCGTCAGCATCGTCGAGAAGGGCCGCCTCGCCGACCGCCGCCTGGCCGCCGAGGCGCTCGGCGTGCTGCACACCGCCGACGGCGCCCGCCCGCTCATCGCGATGCTCAACGCGCCCCAGCCGCCGCTGCGGGACGCGGCCCACAAGGCGCTCGTCGAGATCGCCCGCCAGGACTTCGGCGTCGACGTCTGGCGCTGGCGCACCTTCTTCGAACGCAGCGCCGCCCGGCCCCGCGTCGAGTGGCTGCTCGACGGGCTGCTCAGCGACCAGCGCAACATCCGGGTCGGCGCGTTCAACGAGCTGCGCCGGCTCACCCGCCAGAACTACGGCTACACCCCCGACGCGCCGCCCACCGCTCGCCGGGCCGCCGCCGAGCGGTGGGTCGGCTGGTGGCATCAGGCCGGCCGGGCCCGCTTCGGGCACTACCGGTAGATCCCCGGCCCGCCGCGGCGCCCGCGAAGGGTATCCGGCCGTCGCGACCCGACCGGCGTTGACTTGGCGGGGGCCATCTCCGATAGTCCGCGCGAGCTTCGAACCGCCGAGCCCGCCCATGTCGACACCGCACGCCCCCGATCCCGTCCCGACGACCCCGACCGTCCCCCCCGCCGACGGGCCGTCCAGCCCGTGGCGCGACCTGCTCGCCCTGGCCAAGCCCAACATCACCCTGCTGGTGCTCATCACCTCGGCCGGCGGCCTGTGGCTGGCGCCCGGGGAGCTGGGCTGGGCCGGCCTGCTGGCCACCCTGGTGGGCACGGTGCTGGTCGTCGCCGCGGCCAACACCCTCAACTGCTACCTCGAGCGCGACAGCGACCGGTTCATGGCCCGCACCAAGAACCGCCCGCTGCCCGCCGGCCGCATGAACGCCCGCCACGCGCTGACCCTGGGTCTGGCCCTGGCCTTCGTCTCGATCCCGCTGCTGACGCTGGCGGTCAACCCGGTCACCGGCCTGCTCGCGGCGCTGGCGCTGGTCAGCTACGTCTGGGTCTACACCCCGATGAAGCAGCACAGCCCGACGGCGCTGCTCGTCGGCGCCATCCCCGGGGCGATGCCTCCGCTGATGGGCTGGACCGCGGTCACCGGGCGCATCGAGTGGCCGGGGGTGGTCCTCTTCGCGATCATGTTCATCTGGCAGCTCCCGCACTTCATCGCGATCTCGATGTATCGGCGGCGGGAGTACGAGAAGGCGGGCATCGTGACCCTGCCCACCAAGCGGGGGCAGGCGACCGCCCGGTGGCACATGATCGGGTGGGCCGCGGTGCTGCTGCCGGTGAGCCTGCTGCTGGTGCCGCTGGACGTCGCCGGCTATGTCTACGCGGGCGTGGCCTCGGCGCTGGGGCTCATCTTCTTGTGGTACGCGGTGGACGGTCTGCGAGCGGCGAACCAGGGCAAGTGGGCCCGCAAGGTCTTCCTCTACTCGCTGATCTACGTGACGGTGCTGTTCGCCGCGCTGCTCGTCGACGCCGGACCCTACCGCCTCACCTGAGCGTCGAGCGGCATCCCGGCCCGGGCGGGCTCAGAAGATGATCGACAGGCTCGCCCCGACCTGGAAGTTGGTCGTCTCTTCGACCCGGATGCGGCGGCCGACCGCGTCGATCGCGGGCACGTAGACCGGGTTGTGCTCGGCGGGGTCGTAGCCCCCGATGCCATCCTCGTTGGCCAGGGTGTCGTCGGCCTCGACGAGCCCCGAGTTGTCGAGGTCGCGGCCCACGTCGGCGTGGCTGAGGTAGTGCTCGGTGTCGTGCTCCAGCGCGAGGTAGCCCGACAGCTTGGCGTAGCGCGAGAGGTACAGCCCGGCGCCGAGGCGGGTCTTCCAGGTGATGTGCTCTTCGACGGTGGTCAGCCCGTCGGTCGGCTGCCCGGCGATGGGCGACCGGCTGTCGGGGTTGAACCGGGGGCAGTTCGACACATCGTAATCCACCCCCGACGCGCAGGGGTCGGTGATCGTCTCGCCCGGGTTGCTCGGATCAGGGACCGGATCGCGGCCCGCGGTGGCGCTGCCGAGCGCGTCGAACAGCTCGGAGTAGTCCCGCCCCTCGGCCTGGTACTCGGCGCCCAGCCCGATGTCGATGAAGAACTTCACCCCGCTGTTGGGATCGTCGTAGGGCACCAGCTCGGCCCCGGCCATGAAGCCGGCCCGGGTGCCGGGCCCGACGTGCTGCTGGCTGTCGCCGTAGTCCTTGAACAGCGCGTTCTGCGAGGCGAAGGGGAACACCGCCTCGAAGCGCCCGTAGGGGTCGGCGTACTGGAACCGGCGGGACAGCGCGGTGGCCACGATCAGCTCGTGCACCCCCCGCCCGACCGCCTCGTTGTTGGCCTTCATCACGGTGCCGGTCGGGGCCCGGTAGCCCAGCTCGAGGGTCCAGTCGCCGCGCAGGTCGTCCCGCTCCTGGGCGAAGGGCGAGAAGCGCAGCATGAAGAGCATGTCGCCGAGCCCGCCCCGGTCGGGCATGTCGGGCGGCACGTCGAACAGGTTGCCCCCGTTCTCGGGCGCGATGCTGCTCTCGGCGGCGGTGATGGGGATGCTGTCGGGGTTGCCGCCGTCCCCGGCGAAGCGGATGGACTGGGTGTCGGTGGCCACGATGGGGATCTCGACCTTCAGCTCGAGATCGTGCCACAGCCCGACCCGCACCGTGGGCAGCACCTCGTGGGTGATGCGCTCGTAGCGCAGCTCCTTGACGTGCAGCAGCTCGCCCACCGGCGGGGCCCCGGGGCAGGTGTCGGCCTCGTGATCGCGGCCCGGCGCCGAGGGCTGGCAGTTGAACTCGCGGGTGATCTTGGCCCGCCGCAGGCTGCGGCGGTACTCGACCTCGATGCGCATGTCGAACGGGTCGTCCCCGTCGGCGGCGTCGATGACGTCGGTGATCTCGGCCCCGTGCGCTGCGCCGAGCGTCAGCAGCAGCCCGGCCCCGACGCTCATCAGCGTGCTCGCGCGCATGATTTCCCGCATTGTCGCCATCCTGCAGTCACAGCCTCGCCGGAGGATAAGCGACCCGACCCGCCGGAGTAAACATCCCCCCGGCCCGACGGGCCCCGCCGCGGTCACTCCTCGCGCAGCCCGAACTCCTTCATCTTGGTCTGCAAGCTCTTGCGGCTGATGCCGAGCTGCTTGGCGGTGTGGGTCACGTTGCCCCCGGTGTCGGCGAGCGCCCGCTCGATCATCTCCTGCTCGATGCGGCGGGTGGTCAGCTTGACGGCCTCCTTGAGCCGGGTCACCCCCGGGGGCACCATCGCCTTGGGGGTCAGCCCGCCCTCGGGGGTGGGGCCGATCTCGTCGGGCAGGTCGTCGGCGTCGATGCGGTCGGACTCGCAGAACAGCAGCGTGCGCTCGAGCACGTTCTCCAGCTCGCGGATGTTGCCCGGCCAGTGGTAGCCCTGCATCCGGCGCAGCGCGGCGGGGGTGATGCCGGTCACCGGGCGGTCGAGCTTGCGGGCGTACTTGTCGAGGATGTGCCCCGCGAGCAGCGGGATGTCGGCCACCCGCTCCCGCAGCGGCGGCAGGCGGATGGGCACCACGTTGAGCCGATAGAACAGGTCTTCGCGGAACGCGCCCGAGGCCACCTGCGCTTGCAGGTCGCGGTTGGTGGCCGCGATGAGCCGCACGTCCACCCGGTGGGTCTTGATGCCGCCGACCCGCTCGAACTCGCTCTCCTGGATGGCCCGCAGCAGCTTGACCTGCATCTCGGTGCTGATCTCGCCGATCTCGTCGAGGAAGAGCGTGCCGGTGTCGGCCAGCTCGAAGCGGCCCGGCTTGTCGCTGTTGGCCCCGGTGAACGCCCCCCGCTCGTAGCCGAACAGCTCCGACTCGATGAGGGTCTCGGGGATGGCCGCGCAGTTGACCCGGATATAGGGCCGGTCGGCCCGCTCGGAGTGGGTGTGCAGCGCCCGGGCGATCAGCTCCTTGCCGGTGCCGCTCTCCCCGGTGATGAGCGCCGTGGAGGGGGTCGCGGCGACCTTGGCGACGATGTCGAAGACGGCCTTCATCGGGGCCGAGGTGCCGATGAGCCCGAAGCGGCCCCGGGCGTGGGTCTCGGCCTCGGGCGCGCTCGAGGGCTCGGCCCGGCTGAGGCGGCGGGTCGAGACCGCCTTGGCCACCACCTTGGCCAGCTCGGTGTTGTCGTAGGGCTTGGTGATGAAGTCGAAGGCGCCCAGCTTGACCGCCTCGACGGCGGTGTCGACCGTGCCGTGGGCGGTGAGCACGATGACCGGCAGATCGGGATCGCGCTCGACGGCGGCCCGCAGCACGCTCAGGCCGTCGACCCCGGGCATGCGCAGGTCGGTGAGCACCGCGCTGTAGTCCAGGTGGCGCAGGGTGTCGAGCGCCGCCTGCCCGTTCGGCACGGTGGTCACGGCGTAGCCCTGCTTGCGCAGCAGCGCCCCGAGCACCTTGCGCAGGTTCGACTCGTCGTCGGCGACCAGGATGTGGTCTTTCATCGGCCCCGCTTCATTCGTGGGTGGGCGTGCCGATGTTACTCGGGCGGGCGGGAATTGACAGCCCCCACGCGGGGGACGGGGCACTACATGCCGTTGAGGATGCGCCAGTCGCCCTCTTCCCGGCGCAGGGTGAGGCGGTTCTTGTCGGTCACCGTCTCCCACCGGTCGCGCTCGCCGACGGTGAAGAGGTACTGCCCGGTGTACTCGAGGTCGACGGTCGCCGCCTCGCCGAGGATGTCGATCGACTTGATGTCGATCGAGTAGCGCACCTCTTTGACGTTGTTCTTGAGGTCGGCGAAGACCCGCTCGAGGCCGTCGAAGCCGTAGTCGTCGGAGGGGTCGGTGGTGGTGCTGCCGTTCTCGTAGTAGTCGCGGCTGGCCAGGGCCCGCAGCCCTTCGACGTCCCGCTGCTCCATCGCGATGCGGTAGCGCTCGACGACGTCGGCCAGCGCCTGCTTCTGCGGGGAGTACTCGATGCGCGTGCCCTTGACGTACTTGGGCGCGCAGCCGACCGTCGCCACCAGCGCCGCGCCGAGCACCGCCCAGCCCACCATCGTCCGCAGCCGGTTCATGCCGCTCTCCTCTCGAAGTCCGAACCCGGCGGGCAGAACCCCGGGCGCCGTCGGCCTATTCCTTCGACCGCGCCGCATCATCGAGAGCGGCGGCGTCGATGTCAATCTCGGCGCAGTCCACCGCCCCCGGGCGGGCGCGGCCGGCGAAGAAGGTGCCGAACGCCCGGCTGCGGCGGACCCATTGCGCCGCCCGCTCCGCCTCGCCCCGATCGAGGGCCGGGTGCCCCGCCAGCGCCTCGAAGCGGGCGGCGGCGGCGGCGAAGCACCGCTGGTCGAAGAGCAGCCGGGCCAGCAGCCGCTCGATCTCGATGCGCACCGAGGCGTCGTCGATCGTCCGGGCCCGGCTCAGGTCGTCCGCCGCCCCGGCCGGGTCGTGCGTCAGCCGGGCCCGCCCCCTCAGATAGCGCCCCGGGGCCCAGTCGCCGTCGAGCGCGACCAGGGTGTCCAGCTCGCTCAGCCGCTCGACCGGGTCGAGCGGGGAGGGCAGGCTCAGGTAGCGCAAGGCCCGGGCGCCGGCCCGGCCGCCGTCCAGCGCCATGCGCTTGATGCGCAGGCGGCGCAGATCGCTGCGGGCGAAGGCGGCCACCCGGGCGGCGGCGTAGCCCTCGCGGGCGGCGTCGGCCTCGCCCGACAGCGCGCGCAGATCGGCCAGCCGCTCCCGGGCCATCGCCCGGGCGACCGCGCCGGCCCGCTCGTCCGCGGCCAGCGCGGCGGCCGTGACCCGGGCCGCGTCCCACCGCTCGAGCTGCATCAGCAGCCCGATGCGGGTCAGCCGGGCCGGGATGTCGCCCGGCAGGTGGCCCAGGATCTCGTCGGTCACGATCAGCGCCTGCGCCGGCGGGGCAGCGGCGGCGCGGGCCCGCAGCGCGGCGATCTCGTGGGCGCAGGCCCGGCCGAAGATCGCCGGGCGGTCGTAGCGGGCCCGGGCGAAGGCCAGCGCGGCCGGCTCGAGGGCCTGCGCGCCGACGAAGGCCCGCCAGTCGGCGACCAGCGCGTCGAACGGCCGGGGGATGTCGTCGAAGTCGCCCGCCCGATAGGCGCCGGCCAGCGCCTCGGTGCCGAAGCGGTCGCGGCAGTAGCGGGCGAACGAGCCGACGAGGGTGTAGGCGGTGCGCGAGTTGCGGCCATAGAAGCCGGTGGGGGCCAGGACCTCGTCCAGCGGCGGCGCGACCCCGATGGCCTGCATCGCCGCCGACCACTGGTGCAGGTCGAGGCGGTCGGTCTTCCAGGTGGCGGCCTCGGCCAGCCCTTCGATCAGGGGCATGTGGGGCACCACCCCCCGATACAGGCTCAGGTGGTGCGGCGCGTCGGCGATCTCGGCCGAGAAGACGTGGGCCATCTCGTGGATGATCACCGACTGGCCCACCGCGGGCGCGTGCACATGAAACGCCCACTGCCACGGCTTGGCGATGCGCACCCGGCGGGCCCCCATCAGCCGCTTCTTGGTGACGTCGTCGGGGTAGAGCCAGACCGTGGCCTTGCGCGAGAGGTCGAAGCCGAAGAAGGCCCGCAGCTCGGCGTAGGCGAACTCCATCTCGGCCGCCAGCGCCTCGACCTCGGCCGGGCGCCACGCCGCGGGGTGGATGAGGACGACGTGCTCGGTCTCGGTGCGCCCGCCGAGCGCCTCGGCGACCCACGCCGCGTCCCGGTGCACCGCGTGGGCCCGGGCGCCGAGGTGCACCGACAGCGCCAGCGTCACCAGCCCCGCCGCCTGGAGCCACGCCCGGCGCGGGGCGCGCCCCACCCGGCTGAGCCCCACCAGCGCCGCGGCGACCGCCAGATCTTCGAGGCGGGACCACAGCAGGCGGTCGTCGATGAGGATGACGTCGTCGTACAGGGCGCCGGGCCAGTAGCCGAGGAAGGCGTGGAAGAGATCGACCGGGGGGTCGACCCAGAAGCGCCACCCAGCGGCCAGGACCGTGCCGACGAAGACCAGCGCGAAGACCGCCACCCCCCGCCGGGGCGCCGACCGGCCGAGGGCGACGCCCCACCCGGCCGCGACGACCGCGCCGGTCAGCGTGATGACGCCGTAGAAGGCCAGCCCCTCGGCGAAGTCGCAGTTCTGCACCCGCAGCGCGTTGGCGGTGATGAGCACCAGCGGCGGCAGCGCGCCGACGAGGGCCGCCCGGCTCGCCCGGGCCCAGGCCACGAAGCCCCGCCGATCGGCCCGCCGGGCGCGGACCCCGCAGGCGCCGGCGTAGAGGGTCAGCGGGATGGCCATCGCGAACGAGAACTCGAAGCCGAGCAGATCGAAGAGCGGCACCGCGCACAGCGCCGCGGCCACCGCGGCCAGGACCATCCACCAGGCGAGGGTGAAGCGGTCGATCCGCATCACGCGCCGCGCGGCGCGGGGGTCTGGCCCGCCGCCGCCCGATGTGCGACCGTGCGCCCATGGCACCGCACAACCGCAAGGCGCCCCGGGCGCCGATCGAGATCAAGGTCGAGTACCGTCGGCTCAACGCCTTCATCGCCGACTACACCCGCGACCTGTCCCGGGGGGGGCTCTTCATCGCGACCGAGCGGCCGCTCGAGCAGGGGGAGCGGGCCCTCTTCACCCTCACGGTGCCCAAGCTGCCGAGCCCGTTGAGCTTCGACGGCGTCGTGCGCCGGGTGGTGCCCCCCGGCGGGGACGAGCCGCCGGGCATGGGCGTCGAGCTGCTGTTCGCCGACGACGAGGAGCGCCTGGCGTTGCAGCACGTCGTCGACGGGCTGATGATCGAGCACCTGGGTATGGCGCTCTACAGTCGCATGATGCGCATGCGCAACGAGCCCGCCGATCGCACGACCGCCGGCAACCCGGTCATCGTGCCGCCCGAGTGAGCCCCGCACCGCCTCAGCGCGCCGCGCGGGGCGCGTAGAACCGGGCCTGCGTGCCGGCGGTGATGCCCGCCCGCCGCGCCGCGCCGCCCACCAGCTCCAGCACGTAGCGCGAGGGCAGGCCGACCGTGCGCGAGGTCGTGGTGCGGGGCTCGGCCCGCTCCACCACGCCGACCACCGTCCAGTCCTCGTCGATGAAGACCATGTCCAGGGGGATGAGGGTGTTGAGCATCCAGAAGCTCTGGACCCTGGTGCGCTCCATCACGAAGAACATGCCCCAGTCGGGCCGCATCGACCGGCGGCACATCAGCCCCCGGGTGATCTCGAAGCGGTCGTCGACCAGCTCGATGTGATAGCGCCGCTCGCCGTCGGCGGTCTCGAACGCGATCTGGCCGGTCTCGGGGCCGGCCTCGCCCGACATCGCCGGGGGGGTGACGCAGCGCTCGGCGAAGCAGCGCGCCACCGGCCCGCAGCTCGGCATCTGGGGGTGCCAGCCGTCGGTGCAATCGCGGTCGGCGGCGCAGGTGGCCTCACCGGCGTCGGGCGCCGGGGTCGGCGTCGGAGCGGGCGGCTTGGGGGACGGTCGGTCGGAGCAGGCGGCCAGCAGCCCCAGCGCGCACAGCGCGGCGCCCAGCCGGAGGAGGGCCGCGGCCTTCACTGCGCCTCGGGGCACTCGGGGAAGCGCTCGGCGTCGTCGCTGCTGGTGCACGCGGACCGCTGCCGGCAGAAGGGGTGGGTCCCGGTCTCGTAATCACAGACGTAGCCCGTGCGGCAGCCCTCCAGCGAGATCGCCAGGGTCTCGGTCTCGTCCGAGACGATGGGGGCTTCGAGCAGCCAGCTCTGCTCCAGCGCCCGCCCGGTGGTGTAGGTGTCGTCCCGCCGGTCGCTGTCGCACAGCGCCATGCAGAACGACTCCTCGTTGGGGAACTCGACGCACACCGAGTCGTCGGGGCACGAGTCGGCGGTGCAGCCGGGGATGGTGCAGTAGCCGTCGGTGCTCGTCAGGTCGCAGACCCGCCCGGTGCCACAGGCCGCGCTGCTGGTGCACGGGTCACCGATGTCGGGGCCGCAGCCGACGAAGACGGCCGCCAGCAGGGCCAGCGAGGCGGTGCGGAACAAGGCGGACAAGGGCATGCGATCCTCGGCGCGGGTCGACATCGGCGCGCACTGTGGCAGATCCGACCGCGGGCAGGCAAGCCCGACCGCGGGCGGGCGAGGGCAGGGGATCAGCCGGCGTAGTCCTTGTCGGCGAAGAAGCTCTCGGGGATGTTGAGGAAGTCCCGCATGTGATCGTCGTACGCCTTCTGCCCCATCGGATCGCCGAGGTCGAGGCGCAGCTCGTTGATCACCTTGATGCTCATCTCCATCCACGCCTCCCAGCTCGACTGGCTGATGTGGGCCTGGATCCACTCACCGACCTCGTCGCCGAACGGGTTGAAGGTCATCACCTGCCCGATGCGGCCGGTGCGGGCGTCGCGCACCTCGCCCTCCTCGGGGTCGCGGCCGGCGTCGGGGTCGTCCTCGGCGGCCGCGTTCATCGCCTCGAAGACCCGGGCGGCGTCGGGGGCCGCGCCCAGATCGGCCAGCCGCTGCTTCATCTCGGTGGCCGGCATCAGGTCGCCCCGGTTCATCGCCGCGGCGTAGCCCGTCTGGAAGGTCTCGATGGCCCCGTCCTCGTCGCCGTTGACCTGCTGGGCCGCCCCGAGCAGCACATAGGCCCGGGAATAGCCCGGGTTGAGCTTGATGACGTGCCGCAGCACGTTGACCGCCTCGGCGTCCCGGCCGGCGTCGACGAGGGCCTGCCCCAACGCGTAGTGGGCCAGATCGTCGTCGGGGTTGGCCTTGGCCATCTTGCGGAACTGCTCGATGCGCTCGTCCTGATTCATGCTCACTCCGGGTCGTCGCCGCGCTCGGACCGGATAGACGCCTCACCCGCCGATTGGTCGCGCCGATCGGCCACGCCCCGCCCGCTCGACAACCGCCCACCGAACACCGCCCACGGCGCGTGGGCCCCGGCGTCGGCCATGAACCGGATGCCGACCCCCCGGGTCTCGCCGTGATCCACCGAGCGCACCACCGTCGCCGGCAGCTCGACCGGATCGCCGGTCACCGGGTGGGCGATGCTGACCTCGAGCTCCTCGCCCACCGCGGGCAGGTGGCTGCCGGTGACGAACGCGCCGCCCTCGCTCAGATCGCGGGCCACCGCCGAGGCGGTCGAGCCGTCCGACAGGCGGATGGTGATGCGCAGGTTGCTCGTGCGCCGGGGGTGGGCCCGCCCCGAGTCGGGGTGCTGATCGGCCAGCGGGGGCGCGTCCTCGGCCTGGGGCGCCGGCTGGGGGGTGACCGGCAGCGGGCCGGTGCGCATGTGCACCACGTTGCCCGGCTCGGGCACCGGGCCGGTCGGGGGGATGCCGGTCGACGGGACGTGCTCGGCCATCGCCGGCCGCAGGTGGGCCTCGCGGGCCATGCGCTCGAGCAGCCGCCCCCAGCGCCGCTCGACCTCTGGCGGGTTGTCGAAGAGGGCCACCTCGACCCCGTCGCGCCCCGGCGGGGCCTGACCGACGATGCCCTTGACCGTGAGCTGGCCGAACGCGGGATCGATGATCGCCAGCGTCACCGACCGGTCGGGGGGCGGCACCTCGGCCCCCCGCAGCCACAGCCCGCCGGGGCCGATCTCGGCGGTGTACACCGTGCGCGGGGGGTCGTCCTGCACCCTGACTTCCAACTCGATGGCGATCCGATCGGACACGAAGCTCTCCACACGGGTGTCACGGATTCGGCAGGCATGTGGCACGTCGATTGCCTGCCGGGCGCTCCGCGATCGAGGTTCACGCGCCGCCTCACGGTACCCTCCGGCCGGCAAAATCGCCAGCTTGCGCAGGGGCCCCGTCGCACGCACCATGGCCCGCCGCCGCGCCGGTCGGCCCACGCTCCGGAGGACGAGATGCCCCACTCCCGCCTGCGCATCGCCGCCGAGCCCGCCGAGCGGGCCGACACGCTGCCGGTCGCCGCGCCCATCCGGCAGCTCGAGCCGTACAAGGCCGTCTCCTCCCTCGAGCACATCCACCACAACCCGGACATCGAGCCCCACAAGCTCGACTGGAACGAGGCCACGGTGCCCCCGTCGCCCAAGGTCATCGAGGCCATCACCGGGTTCCTGGGCCGGGCCCACCACCTCAACTGGTATCCGGTGCTCAACAGCACCAACCTCATCGAGCGGCTCGCCCGCCATCATGGTGTGCCCGGCGAGCGCATGCTGATCACCAACGGCAGCGACGACGCGCTGAACACGCTGTGCACCACCTACCTCGACGCCGGCGACCGGGTGCTCGTCGCCTCGCCGACCTACCAGCACTTCCTGGTCTTCGCCCAGAGCCGGGGCGCCGAGATCGTGCACCACTACGCGCCCGACCCCTTCGAGACCGACGTCGACGGCCTGCTCGCCGCCCTCGCCCGCGCCGCGCCCCGCATCTTCTATCTGGTCAACCCCAACAACCCGACCGGCACCCTCTACACCCCCGCGCAGATCGCCCGGCTGCTGCGCGCGGCGCCGGACACCCTCGTCATCGTGGATGAAGCCTACTCCGAGTTCGCCGGGGTCTCCGCGGTCGGCCTGCTGCACGAATACTCCAACCTGGTGGTGACCCGGACCTTCTCCAAGGCCTACGGCATGGCCGGCCTGCGCATCGGCTACGCCCTCGCCCGGGAGCAGGTGGTGGCCGACCTGCGGCGGGTGTTCAACCCCAAGAGCGTCAACGTGCTGGCCCAGGTCGGGGCGATGGCCGCGCTCGACGATCAACCGTGGTTGCGGGCCTACATCGCCGAGGTCGACGCCGCCAAGGCGCTGATGGCCGACTGGTTCGCCGCCCGGGGCATCGAGTGCCGCCCCACCCCGGCCAACTTCGTGATGGTGCGCTTCGAGCAGGCCCCGTGGGTCGTCAAGCTGCTCATGGAAGAAGGGGTCTACGTGCGCGACCGCTCGCACCTGCCCAACCTGTCGGGCTTCGTGCGCTACTCGGTGGGCACCGTCGAGCAGATGAAAGAGGTGCTCGCCCGCACCGGCCGGGTGCTCGATACGCTCGCCGACCCGGTGCGCTGACCCGCCCGGCCGCCGCTCTTGTCCTGCTCGTGAGTCCGACCTATCGTCCGGTCACATCGGCCGCAGGCCGACACCGAAGAAGGATGGAACCATGGCAGATTTCTCGCTTCAGTGGCTGGGCCACGGCACGTTCATCGCCCGCTACGACGACCGGGTGGTCCTCATCGACCCCTGGGTCGCGAACAACCCGGTCTGTCCCGACGAGTGCAAGTATCTCGACAAGATCGACCTGATGCTCATCACCAACGGGCACTTCGATCACGTCGCCGACGCGGTGTCCCTCGCGCGCCAGCACAGGCCGCAGGTCGTGGGCGTCTTCGAACTCTGCGAGTGGCTGGGCAAGAAGGGTGTCGACAACCGGCACGCCATGAACAAGGGCGGCACCATCGAGCTCATGGGGCTGAAGATCACCATGGTGTACGCCGACAACACCAGCGGCATCATCGACGACGACGGCTCGATCGTCTACGGCGGCGAGCCGTGCGGCTTCGTGCTCACCGCGCCCGGCGCCCCGACCCTCTATCACGCCGGCGCCACCAACGTGTTCGGCGACATGGCCCTGATCGCCGAGCTGTATGCGCCCGACATCGCGCTGCTGCCCGTCGGTGACCGCTTCGGCATGGGCCCCCGCGAAGCGGCCAAGGCGGCCGAGCTGCTCGGCGTCGAGCGGGTGATCCCGATGCGATTCGGCACCTTCCCCTCGCTCACCGGTGATCCGGGGCAGCTCCGCGAGCTGCTCGGGGGCGGCGCGCAGCTCATCGAATTGCAGCCCGGCGAGACCTACCGCGGCTGAACCACGCCGGGGCACATCACGCCGCTTCTGCGGGCGAGGGCGGCGCCTCGCCCGCGAGCGTGCGCTCGAGCGACCGCGGAGCTTCGCCGGTGGCCTCGATCCCGGGGCACTGACGGTCAGACCCCTCAATCGTCGATGACATACACCTGGCCCAGCACCCCGATCGTGAGCGCCGCGTCGCCGGCCATCCCCACCGAGAGGAGGCCCAGGTTGATCCGGTCGATCGGCAGCAGCCGGTGACGCTCCCCGCGGGCGGCCAGCTTCATCATCGCGCGGGCGGTCGGGTCCTCGCCGAAGATGCGGGTCGACGCCTCGTCGAAGACCGCCTCCTGGTGCTCGCCGCGCGACGGGTTGAGTGCCGACAGCGCGATGAGCGTGCCGAGCAGCCCGATCGCGAAGAGGCGCCCGCCGAGCCGACGACGGGTCTTCCGCGTCTCGGTGACGAGGCGCTCGACGGACTGCTGCAACGCCGCGAGGCGGTCGGGGCCTTCGACCCCGGCCGCGGGCGGTGCCTCGTCGGCGAGGCGGGGCGGGGCGGCGTCGGTCGGCGGGTGGCGCGGGCTCCCCGTGGGCGTGTCGGACATCATCTCCTCGTCGGATGGGATGGGGCGTTCGATCCGGTTCTCGGCTTCGACTCGGTGGGCGGCGCGGCTGTCATCGGGTCCCGGGGGAGGGTCGGATACCGTCACTGCGGCTCGCCCTTCAGCATGCGCGCGCGCCGCTCGTAGTAGCGCCGGCCCAGCTCTTCGAACGACGGCGGCTCCTCGCCCGAGAGCGTGCGCTTGAGCGACCGCAGGGCCTGAGTGGTCGCGTCGATACCCGGGTCGAGTCGGTCGAAGACCCCGGGGCCCATGAAGAAGCGACCGACCATGACGTAGCCGTTGACCCGGTCACCGAGCTTGAAGACCGCCATCCAGATGCCGGTCATCTGGCCCTTCTCGTCGATCTGCTCGTACCAGTACGCCTCGTCGGCGCCGCTGTAGCCTGCGAACCCCCGAGGGGATGGGCTCGGCTTGCCGAGCATGTCCAACTCCGCGTGGGTCAGCCCGTTGCCGCCGACATGGCTTCGGCCGAAGATCAGGTAGGGGTTGGGCTCGCCGGGCACGATCTCGTCGACGCCCGTCTGGATCCCGGACAGCGGCGGGATCGGGCGCCAGCCGGGGATGATGTCCCGCTTCTCGATCTGCGCGGGGGTCAGGACCTCCTCCACCTTGACCATCTCGTACTCGGCCTTCTTCTGGGCCTCGGTCAGCGGTGGGGTCGGCGGCGCGGCCATGATCAGACTCCAGGCCAGGAACAGTGCGGACGTCATCGTGCCTCCTCAGTCAAAGCATGCATCGCGGGCCTCGTCGGGGTCTACCTGGTCTTCGGGGATGCCGACGACGCCGTCCCACAGCGGCGGCGGCGCCCCGATGGGCGAGAGGGGATCCCCGTTGGGGCCCATGCGCTCGAAGCCGAAGTCCATGAAGACGTGCTCGTGGGTGATGACCCACTGCCCGTGCTGCACCACCTGCACGAAGTCGTCATTCTGTTCGGCCCCGATCCAGATCGGGAACCCCCACCCGTGCAGGTCCCGGAAGTGCCCGAAGAACTCGCGGAAGCCCTCGGCGTCGACCCGGCTGCTCAGCCGGTCGATGCCGGCCATCTGCTCCCAGATCAGCGCCGACTGGATGCTCATCCACCGCGGCGGGCAGACGGGCTCCTGCAAGACCTTCATCGCCGAGCGGGTGGCCCCGGTGTCGAAGTCGGTCCACACCGGGTTGACGAAGGGGTCGTCCTGCACGTCGAAGCCCGGCGAGCAGCGGGTGTAGATGCCCCACCGCCGCTCGCCGGGCGCGCAGCGGCCCAGGCCGGGCGGGGCCTGCACCCCGGGCTGCACCGGGCAACCCTCGGCGAGGTAGTGCTGCACGAGGCCGCCCTCGCAGCCCTGCACCGCGTCGGGTGGGGACTCCCACAGCGGCGCGCTGACGCGGGACTGCATCTGGGACCACGGCTCTTCGGGTCGGGCCCGGCGGCGGCGGACCACCTCGACCTCGGGCATGATGCCGGCGTCGTCGGGGAACTCGGCGAAGCGGCACTCATCGAGCACCGCCTGCATAGCGGCGGTCGGTCGGAGCAGTCGATAGAGCAGCGCCGGGCGGCCGATGCGCCGCGACTCGAGGAGCCTGCGGTAGACGTCGCGGATGCTCCCCAGGTGGGGCAGCGCATCGCGCGTCAGTCGGGCAAGGGTGAAGCGGTAGTCCCGGCACTGGGCGACCAGCCAGCGGTGGTATCGACCGCGGTACTGACGGCTGACGGTGCGGCTGGCCTTGTACTCCTCCGAGAGCGGGGCGATGACGCCGGCGACACCGCGACAATGACAGTCGTGGCGCCGCTTGCGCTCGAATCGGTATTCGCGGATCTCGCCGCTGCGCAGCCGGCGCCGCATTGTCCCGATGAGCGGCTGGGGGTTGTCGAAGTCGTGGGTCGTGCGGGGGATCACGAACTCCCGGCCGCACGCGTCGTCGGGGTCCTCTCCGATCTCGGCGAACGCCAGCGCGTGCGCGTTGCTGTGGCAGTACGTATTGCCCGCCCACTGCTCGTACGCCCGCCCGAGCACGATGCCGAGCGTCTTGCCGGTGGCGTCCTCCAACTCGCCCACCAACAGCCCGACCACCTCCTGCACCCAATGCCAGTGGTCTCGCCGGGCGGGCGGCTGGTCATCGCCCTGCTCGGCCGGCGGCTGATCGGGCGGGTCGTTGATCACCTGGGGCCCGTCGCCGTAGCTCGCCGCCGCCTCGGCCAGCAGCCGGATGGGCAGGTACAGCAGCGCCCAGGGCACGGTCTGCGGCGCCTCGACCCGCACCGCGTCGGTCCAGACGAGCTGATCCATCGACGGCGGCATGTCGGGGTGCACCTCCTCCGGCGGCAGCGGCAGGTCGCAGGCGTCGCCCTCGCCGTTGCTCGGATCATCGGTCTCCTCCTGCCCTTCGTTGGGCTCGAGCGGGCAGTTGTCCTCCCCGTCGTCGTGCCCGTCCTCGTCGGTGTCGGGGTTCAGCGGATCGGTCTCGATCTCCTCTTCTTCGGCGTCGGTCAGCCCGTCGTCGTCATCGTCGTCATCGCAGATGTCGCCTTGCCCGTCGGCGTCGGTGTCCCGCTGATCGGGGTCGGGATCCAGCGGGCACACATCGCACGCGTCGCCCAGCCCGTCGGCGTCGCTGTCGAGCTGGTCGGGGTCGAAGTCCCACCGGCAGAGGTCGCACGCGTCGCCCACGTCGTCGCCGTCGGCGTCGAGCTGCGACGGATCGGGCACGCCGCGGCAGACGTCGCACACGTCGCCGACCCCGTCGCCGTCGGTGTCCTGCTGGATGTCGTTCGGCCGCGACCGGCAGTTGTCGCAGACGTCGCCCCACCGATCGCCGTCGATGTTGGTCTGGAACGGGTCGAAGTCCGCCGGGCACCCGTCGCAGGCGTCGCCGACGCCGTCGCCGTCGGCGTCCCGCTGGTCGGCGTTGGGCTGAGCGAGGCAGTTGTCGCAGCGGATCTGGACCCCGTCGGCGTCGGGGTCCCGCTGGGGTTCGGTCCAGTTGTTGGCCTCGGCCGCGGCGCAGCGGCGCTGGGTGCAGGCCAGGATCTGCATCAACGCCGCCGCCCGCTCGACGCCGTTCCACCGGCGGCGAAAGCCGTTGTGCGGCACCCACATCCGGTCGTCTATGTCCCAGATCTCGTAGAAGCCGTCGTAGCGCCGGCTGGGGTTGATCCAGAAGGGCAGGCCGTCGGCGCAGTCGATGAGCCAGCCGGGCAGGGTCTCGTCGTGGTGCGGGTCGTAGCGCGCGGGCAGCGCCGGGCGGCCGGGGGGCGGCTCGCACCACATTTCGAAGAGCAGCGAGCCTTCGAGCACGATGCCAGGCTCCGTCAGGAAATGACTCGGGCTGCGGCCGCGATCTCGACCCCCATTCGCCGCTTTCCTCCTCGCCTGCTCCTCGCCGCACCTCTGGTGCGACTGCGTCGCCGGCTGCGGGGGCGCTGGCGACTGGGGGCCGACCTCACGCCCTCGCTGTCCGAGTCATTTCCTTCCGAAGCCTTGTTCGGCGGCGGGGGCACGGCGACGGCCCGGGAGAGGCCGACGACGGACGCGCAGCTCTGTGCGGGGCATCCGAACCCGCGGGCGGTGGTGAGCCAGATGCCACCGGGGGCGTGGATGGCCCGGGTCCAGTTGCCGCCGGGCTGGCCGAGCACGAGGCCCCGGCGGCAGTGGCCCTCTTCGACCCGCTGGCAGTGCAGGATGCTCAGCTCGGTCGGGCCCTCGCTGGTGGCTTCGGTGCGCAGCGGGGCGTTGGCTTCGGTCCAGCACGGCGCGACGCCGGCGTCGAGGGGGCTGGGTTCATGCACGCACAGCTCGGGGTGGTCGCTGCAACACCCGGCGACGGTGAAGAGCGCGAGGGCTGTGAGCTCGAACCGTCGGATGTGCATCGCGTCGCCTCCCGTGGATACCGCCCCCCGTAGTACGGAGGGTGGTGCCATCCCGAGGCTGAATGCAATCTCCGAGTATGGGTGCCGGTGGGCGGTGTGCCGGGGGCCGTATGACTGACAGGCACCCGGTCGGGCCGGGCCCGATCAGCCGGGGGGCAGGTCCATCCGGGCGTCGGCCGCCGCTTCGGCCTCGGCCTCCGCCTCGGCCGCCGCGCGGGCCGCCTCGTCGAGCGCGGCGCGGACCTCGGCGTCGAGGTCGGGCGAGTCGGGCACGATGTCCTCGGCGCCGGCGGCCCCACCCCGGCGGGCTGCCGGCACCTGATCCGCCCGGCGCCTGGACCCAGCCGGTCGTCCGATCGATCCAGCCGGGGTGCGAGACCCCCTCCCGACTCGATCGATCGACCGCCAGACACCTGCCGGACCCGGCCGTCGTTCATCCCTTCGAAATTCGCAGGCCTCCGCACCCTCGTCAGCGAGCGGTCGTTCGAATCAGAGAAGGGTCCCGGACCCGACCGTGATCCGATCTTTCGAATTTCGAAGGGTCCCGAACCCGGCTTCGATTCGTTCGTTCGAACTCGGGCAGGGTCTCGGACCCTCTCGTGATTCGGTCGTTCGACTTTCGAAGGGTCCCGGACCCGGCTTCGATTCGTCCATTCGAATTTCGGCGGGGTCTGGGACCCGGCTTCGATGCGTTCATTCGAATTTCGACGGGGTCTGGGACCCGGCTTCGACGCGTTCGTTCGAATTTCGACGGGGTCTGGGACCCGGCTTCGATGCGTTCATTCGAATTTCGACGGGGTCTGGGACCCTCCTCGATTCGTTCATTCGAATATCGGCGGGGTCTTCCGGCTCTCTGGCGGTCGTTCAGTCGGATTCTGGCCGGGTCGCGCACCCCTTCGGCGGTCGTTCGATCGAATTCCGACGGGGTCTCCCGGCTTCTTGACGGTCGTTCGGTCGAGTCACGCCGGGGCCTCGCGCCTCCTCGCGGCCATCCGGTCGAGTCCGGGCGGGGGCGTCGAGCGGCACATGTGGGAGCCACCCTTTGACCCGCACTGCCGACTCGTCGACAATCGGGCCACCCGACTCGCGGAGCCCGTCCATGCCGTCACGCTCGTCCTTGCGTTCGCCCGCCCTGCTGTTGTTCGTCGGCCTCGCCGCCATGGCCTGCTCCGACGCGGTGCCCGTCGGCGACGGCGTCGACGGCGGGGTCCCGCTCGACTTCGACATCGTGCCCGTCGACGACGCCGGCAAGACCGAGGACATGCCCCGGGGCAGCGGCGACATGGGCCCCCCGCTCGCCGACGAGGAGCGCCAGCTCGCGCTGTTCGACGACCCCGACCAGTTCGCGCTGCTCGGCACGACCCTCGAGGTGCAGTTCATCTACAGCCGCACCCGGGGCGGCGGCATGCCCGAGCCGATCGAGGCGGGCCGGGTCAGCTTCACCCTGTACGACGAGAACAACCTCGAGAGCCCCGGCGGCGTCGCCAACAGCCGGCTGCGCAGCGGCAGCGGCCAGACCGACGCCCAGGGCCTCGTCACCGCCGAGGTGGCCATCGGCGACATCGAGACGTTCTTCTACATCGAGGCCGACGCCCCCGGCGCCGAGCCGGTGCGCTACGGGGTCGCGGTCGGCCGGGACGGGGTCGGCGCCCTCAACGTGCGGGTGGTCTACGAGCCGGCGACGAGCCGCTACACCTTCCGCGAGCTGCCCACCGCCGAGGTCTTCCTCTTCGACGACCAGAACTGCGGTCAGGTGGGCATGGAGCCGACCCAGATCTTCGGGGCCTACATCTCGGTGCCCCGCGATCCCTTCGACTCGGTCGACAATCAGGTCAACATCCGCGACCTGGAGGACGGCAGCCGCTTCACCGTGGCCGCGGTGGCCTACAACACCCTCGACAACACCGTCGCCTTCGGCTGCCAGGACGCCGTCGAGATCATCGGCGGCCGCACCACCGGCGTCGATCTGGTCATCGACGACCTGCCGCTCGAGTTCAAGGGCCGCTTCCGGGTCGTGCACCGCTTCGACCTGACCGAGATGCTGCGCAGCAGCGACAACGACACCCTCAACACGGTGGCCGACGTGCTCGACATCCTGCGCATCATCGGCAGCGACGAGGGCGAGCGGGGGCGCATGCTCGTCGAGCTGCTGTGCGGGGTGACCGGCATCGACGAGAACCTGTGCGACCTCATCGAGCCCATCGCCGGGCGGCTCGTCGATCAGGTCATCGACAACTTCCTCGTCGAGCAGGTGCCCGAGGTCTTCGCCGTGCTGCGGGGCATCAGCGACGTGCTCACGATCCTGACCGACATGACCATCGTCGGCGAGATCGAGTTCATCGACAGCTTCCCCGACGACGAGGGCATGCTCTACGACAACGAGAGCCGGTGGCAGAAGTTCCGCTTCCGCTGGCGCAACGGCTGCCCCCAGGGGGCCGACTGCATCCAGGAGTTCACCATCGGCGAGCTGCACAACGACGGCGGCGCCGACCGCCCGCGGCCGATCTTCGGCCAGTTCGACGCCGATCTGGTGGGCAGCGAGCTGATCATCCCGGCCCACGTCTACACCGTGCGCTACGCGACCATCCTGCTGGGGCTGGCCGAGACGTGGGTCATCCCGGCCATCCTGGGGCAGCCGGGCCCGATCGGCATCGACGAGGTGCTCGCCGAGATCCTGCCCTGTGAAGACATCGACGATGTCATCGGCGAGGGCAACTGCCAGATCATCCTCGTCGAAGGCATCGCCGAGGTCCTCTACGAGCAGCTCGGCCGGCTCGAGTTCGCCGCCGACGCCTTCACCATCGAGGGCCGGGTGACCCCGGTGGACGACGACGGCGATCTGGTCATCGACCGGCTCGTCGACGGCACCTGGGAGGGCCTGATCGGTATGGACCTGCGCTTCCCGGGCTGCTTCACCGGCTGCCGGGGGCTCGACTGCGAGCCCGACAACTGCATCGTGCCCGCCCTGGCGCCCTGATCCGGGCCGAGACCGGGCCCCGGCCGCTCAGGCGACGACCGCCACCCGCCGGCCGACGTAGAGCGCCTCGTCCAGGCAGCGCGCGATGAGGTGGGCCACGTCGGCGTGGCGCACCTGGAGCGATCCCAGGATCGCCGCGTCGGCCTGATGGCGATAGGCGCCCGTCGCCTCGCCTTCGGTCATGACCGGGGGGCAGACGAAGGTCCACTCCAGGCCGCTGGCGTCGAGCAGCGCGATGCACGCCCGGTGGCGCTCGGTGACCGGCTTCATCGGCGCGGGGAACCACGGCTGCTCCATCAGCGGGCGGCCGTCGGGGCCGTCGAGCGCGCCCGCGCCGCCGACCCCGATCACCCGCGAGATGCCGTGGGCCTGCGCCGCCGCGATGAGGTGGGTGATGGCCTCGGTGCGGGTGTCCAGCTCGCCGCCGACCACCGAGACGATCGCGTCGACCCCCTCGACCGCCGCCTTCACCGCGGCGGCGTCCCGGGCGTCGAGCGCGGCGTTGTCGACCCCCTCCACCGGCCCGCCCGACCGGCTGAACGCCCGCACCGTGTGCCCCGCCGCCTTCAACTGCGCCACCAGCGGCCGCCCGGTCTTGCCGGTGGCTCCGATCACCGCGATCTCCATCACGCGCTCCTTCGCATCGTCGTCCTCGGGTCCCCCGATCTACCCCCGCCCGTCGCGGATGCACAACCGCGCATCCCGCCCCGGGGTTCGGACATCCTCCCGACGCATGACCGCCGACCTCGCCGCCCTCGCCGCCCTCTTCGCCGACGCCCGCCGGGTGGTGGTCCTGACCGGCGCCGGCCTGAGCACCGAGTCGGGCATCCCCGACTACCGCAGCCCGCGCCCCGCGCCGCGCAGCCGGCCCATCCGCTACATGGAGTTCGTGCGCCGGACCCCCATGCGCCGCCGCTACTGGGCCCGCAGCATGATCGGCTGGCCGGCCATCGCCGCCGCCCGCCCCAACCCGGGGCACGCCGCGCTGGCCCGGCTCGAGGCCGCCGGCCGGATCCACACCCTGATCACCCAGAACGTCGATCGCCTGCACCACGCCGCGGGCAGCGAGCGGGTCATCGAGCTGCACGGGGCGCTGGCCGAGGTCCGCTGCCTCGACTGCGGGGCCATCACCGACCGGGCGGCGATGCAGGCCCGCCTGCGGGCGGCCAACCCCGGCTGGGCCGCGGTCGCGAGCGCGATCAACCCCGACGGCGACGTCGCGCTCGACCGGGACGATTACGATCGGTTCGTGGTGCCCCCCTGCGCGACCTGCGGGGGGCTGCTCAAGCCGCGGGTGGTCTTCTTCGGGGAGTCGGTGCCCCCGCCGCGGGTCGAGGCCGCGTTCGCCGCGGTCGCCGAGGCCGACGCGATGCTCGTCGCCGGCACCTCGCTCACCGTCTGGAGCGGGCTGCGCTTCGTGCGCGCCGCCGCCGAGCGGGGGCTGCCCATCGGGCTGGTGAACCTGGGCGACGTGCGCGAGGGGCACCTGGCCACCGCCCGCCTCGCCGCGCCCACCGGCGTCGCCCTGCCGGCGCTGGTCGATCGCCTGCTGGCCGACCGCCTGCCGGCCGACCGCTGATCGCTCAGCCGCAGCACCCGCCCTTCTCGGCGGTCGCGGGCGCGCCGGCGGCCGGCTGGGCCTCGGGCGCGCAGCAGGCCTCGGGCACCGCGTGCATCACGTCCGCCTCGCCGGTCTTGACCCAGAACTCCCACGGGTTGCCGTCGGGGTCGGTCACCCACAGCTTCTCGGCGGTCGCGTAGCAGCACACCGCGCCCTTCTCCGGGCGCACCGGCAGCCCCCGCTGCTCGAACTCGGCCTCCAAGCGGTTCAGGGCCGCCAGGTCGTCCAGCTCCATGCCCAGGTGCTCGTCCCCCCGGGGGCCGCTCTCGGGCCCGGTCACCAGGCTGAGCATCAGCGCCGGCTCGTCGAGCCGCCAGTTGGCGTAGTCGTCGCGCCGCTTGGCCGGCGGCCGGCCGAAGAGGGCGGCGTAGAAGCGGACGCTGGCGTCCAGGTCGCGCACGGCGAGGCTGACGTGAACTCGAGTGGTCATGCTGGTCTCCTCGGGCCCGCGCTCGGCGGGGCAGTCATCGTAGAAGGACGATTAGCCGCAACGGCGGGGTCGGCGCAAGCAGTTCATCGTGTTTTTACGATGACCCGATTCTCGGCGCCGGGGCCGCTCCTGCTGTACGCTGCCGATCCCTCTCCGGCACGGAGGTCCCCGTGACCCGCTCCGCACTCGTCTCCGGCGCCCTGCTCGCCCTCTCGCTCACCGCCTGCGGTCCGCAGTTCGCCGTGCGCGGCGTCGCCTACGACCTGAGCGACGCCGAGGCCGGCTACGCCCGCGACTGGGCCGCCGCCGCGCCGGTCGAGGCCGCCGCCGCCTGCCGCTATTGGGACGCGAAGCAGCAGGCGGCGGGCACCGTGCACACCCGGGCCGCGCGCAAGGTCGGCGACTTCCGCCAGCTCCGGCTGTGGACCCAGGCCAACCGCATCGCCCGCTGCACCGACGCTGGCGCCGCCGATCAGACCCCGGCGACGCTGCCCGGCGCGGCGCAGGCCGAGGACGCCCCGCCGCCGCCGTCGAGCGCGCCGCCGCCGGCCGCCGAGGACGCGCCCCCGCCGCCCTCGGAGGACGCCCCGCCGCCCGCCGACGAGGACGCCCCGCCGCCGATGTGATCCCGCCGGCGAGGCGCTATGCAAGCCCCGCCCGATCGTCTACCTTCCCGCCGCGCTCACCCGGGGAGGAGATGTCATGACCCGCACGTTGCTCGCCCTGATCACCCTCGCGCTCGCCGCGCCGGCCGTCGCCCAGGAGGCGCCCCCCGCGCCCGATGACCCGGCCCCGACGCCGCTGGCCGAGGACCCCGACGTGGCACCGCCGCCCGGCGTCGAGGAGATCGTCGTCACCGCCACCCGCAACCGGGAGAACCTGCAAGACGTGCCCGGCTCGGTGGCGACCCTCTACGACGAGAAGCTGAGCGTCGTCACCGCCGCCGGGGCCGATCTGCGCTTCATCTCGGCCCGGGTGCCCAGCGTCACCGCCGAGTCGTCGTTCGGGCGGGTCTTCCCCCGGTTCTACATCCGGGGCCTGGGCAACACCGACTTCGACCTCAACGCCTCGCAGCCGGTCTCGCTGGTCTACGACGGGGTCGTGCTCGAGAACCCCATGCTCAAGGGCTTCCCGGTGTTCGACCTCGACCGCATCGAGGTCCTGCGCGGCCCCCAGGGCACGCTCTTCGGGCGCAATACGCCGGCCGGCGTCATCAAGCTCGAGTCCAAGCGCCCCGGCGACGAGCTGGACGCGTTCGTGCGGCAGGCGTACGGCCGGTTCAACCTCATCGACACCGAGGCCGCGGTGGGGGGACCCATCGTCGAAGACATCCTCAGCGGCCGGCTGTCGATCCTCTTCCAGCAGCGGGATGACTACGTGGAGAACGTGCACCCCAGCGCCGAGAGCGATCTGGAGGGCTTCCGCGACTTCGCCGCCCGGGGGCAAGTCCTGCTGACGGTGGGTGACTTCCAGGCGCTGGTCAACGTGCACGGGCGCACCCTGGATGGCACCGCCCGGGTCTTCCGGGCCAACGCGATCGAGACCGGCGGCGGGCCGTCGGACAGCTTCGACCGTTACACGGTGTCCCACGACGGCCTCAACGAACAGACGCTCGACAGCTATGGGGGCATGCTCGAGCTGACCCAGGCCATCGGCGATCGCATGGAGGTCGTCGCGATCACCGGCTACGAGCACGCCGAGGGCTCCAGCCGGGGGGACATCGACGGGGGCTTCGGCGCCGCCTTCCTGCCCGATCTGCCGATGGGCCCCGGCGTGATCCCGTTCCCCTCGGAGAGCGCCGACGCGGTGCCCGGTCTCGACCAGATCAGCCAGGAGGTCCGCTTCGCCGCCCGCGACATGGGCCCCATCGGCTTCCAGGTGGGTGGGTTCTTCTTCTACGAAGACCTCGACATCGAGAGCTTCAGCTACGACACGCTCACCGAGGGCCGGCCCCAGAACGGCTACGCCTTCCAGAGCCAGCAGACCACCGCGCTCGCCGGGTTCGGCAGCCTGACGTATCGCATCATCGAGCCCCTCGAGGCCCGGGCCGGGGTGCGCTACTCGCGAGACACCAAAGAGTTCACCGCCCGCCGCGATCAGTCCCCGGTCGGCGCCGACCCGCTGCCGGCGACCAGCACGACCCTCGAAGGCGACTTCGTGAGCTGGGACGCCAGCCTGACCTATGCCCTCTCGGATGACATCAACGTCTACGCCCGCGTCGCCCGGGGCTTCCGGGCGCCCTCGATCCAGGGGCGGGTGTTGTTCGGGGATGTCATCTCGACCGCCGACAGCGAGCGCATCTTGTCGTACGAGGCGGGGGTCAAGTCGCGGCTGTTCGCCGGGGCGCTGACCGCCAACCTCACCGGCTATTACTTCACCCTCGATGACCAGCAGCTCACCGCGGTCGGCGGCGCGGGCAACTTCAACACGCTGATCAACGCCGACCAGACCATCGGCTACGGCTTCGAACTCGACCTCGCCGCCGCGCCGGCGCGGGGGCTCTTCATCACCGCCGGGCTGAGCCTCAACCACACCGAGATCGACGACCCCGATCTGACCATCGTCGGTGGCGCGGCCGCGGGGTTGACCTTCCTCGACCCGGTCGTCGACGCCGAGACCAACCGGGTGAACATCGACGGCAACCCGCTGCCCCACGCGCCGGCGTGGATCGCCAACCTCACCGCCCGCTACGGCTTCGGGGTCGGGCCGGGCGAGATCTTCGCCTTCGGTGACGTCGCCTGGCGCAGCGCGGTGAGCTTCTTCCTCTACGAGAGCGAGGAGTTCCGCGACGAGGGGCTGCTCGAGGTCGGCCTGCGGGCGGGCTATGCGTGGCAGGCGGGTCTGTTCCAGTTGGAGGGCGCGCTCTACGGGCGCAACCTGCTCGACGACACCTCGTTCACCGGCGGCGTCGATTTCAACAACCGGGCCGGCTTCATCAACGAGCCCCGCACCTGGGGCGTCGAGCTGAGCGCCCGCTTCTGATCAGCGGATCAGATCAGGCCCACCAGCATCACGATCTGGGCGGCGAGCAGCCCCCAGAAGCACGGGGTGCGCCAGCAGGGCAGGGGCTGGGCCCGGGCCACCGGTGGCCGCGGTGAGCGGATGGGGGCCGGGGGCGGGGTGAGTCGGGCGATTCGGGCCAGCGGCTGCTCGGGCAGATCGGTATATCCCGGGCCGCGACCCTGGCCGATGGCCGAGGTCGAGTCTCGCATGGTGGTCTCCTCACGGCGCCGGCGCTCCTCGGCGGCCGTGGTCTGGAAACGAGCGCGGGGGCCCGAAGGTCACGGAATGTTTCTCCCGATGTGCGCCGGACGTCACTCGCAGTAGCGGCCCGCCGGGTTCGACGACGCGCAGGTGTTGAGCGAGACGTCGCCGCCCCGGTCGACCGTGGCGGTCTCGATGTGGATGTGCGGCCCCGACGAGCAGCCCGAGTTGCCGCTGAACGCCAGGAGCTGGCCCTGCTCGACGTGCACCCCGTTCCGGATGCCGGGGGCCAGATCTTCGATGTGCAGGTACCAGACGAGCAGGTCGCGGCCCGGGTCGTCGGGGTCGCCGCAGTCGGCCCGCAGCTTGACGTAGTTGAAGGCGTTCCAGCAGGCCGGGGTGCAGCCGTTGTCGTAGCAGTTGGGCAGGCCCAGGCGGCTGGCGATGACCGTGCCCGCCATGCCGGCGTGGATCGGGGTGCCCACCCGGGTGCCATAGTCGATGCCATAGTGCCGCCCGCCCAGCCCGCAGGCCGAGAAGCTCTGGGTCAGCGCGCCCGGCGGCCGATCGAGGCAGCATTCGCCGTCCCCCCGGCGGCATTGATCGGGCACCCCGGGCGGGTTCTGGCGGCAGCCGTCGGGGCACGGCGTCTCGTCGGCCACCTCGCCCCCGCGGCACTCATAGAGCGTATCGGCCTCGCCCGCGCCGAGCCCGCTGCCGCAGTAGGCGCCGTCCCCCGCGCCGGCCGCGTCGCACGCGTCGCCCGCGGGGGGTGCCATGCGGCAGGCGTCGGGGGTGCCCGGCGGCATCTGCTGGCACCCGTCGGGGCACGGCCGGGCGGCGGCGACCATGCGACCGCGGCAGTCGTACAGCGTATCGGGGTCGCCCGCGCCGAGCGAGCGGCCGCAGTAGGCGCCGTCCCCCGCGTCGGCCGCCGCGCAGGGGTCCTGCACCGCCCGGCAGGCGTCGGGCACGCCCGGTGGCATCGACTGGCACCCGGCGGGGCAAGGCATCGCGCTGGCGGTGGTGCGGTTCTGGCAGTCGTACAGCGTGTCGTCGTCGCCGGCGCCCAGCGAGCGCCCGCAATACAGCCCGTTGCCCGCGTTGGCCGCCGCGCAGGGGTCGCCGTCCGGGCGGCAGGCGTCGGCGACGCCGGGTGGCATCTGCTGGCATCCGCCGGGGCAGGGGGCCGCGCTGCGGGTGACGCCGCCCCGGCAGTCGTAGAGCGTGTCGGCGTCGCCCGCGCCCAGCGTCCGGCCGCAGTAGGGCCCGTCCCCCGCGTCGGCGCCGCGGCACGGATCCTCGGGCTGCGGCGGCTGGGCTGCGCGGCAGGCGTCGGGGGTGCCCGGCGGCATCTGCACGCAGCCATCGTCACACCGCCGGGCGGCCGCGGTGGCCCCGCCGGCGCAGTCGTAGAGCGTGTCGGGGTCGCCCGCGCCCAGCGTCGAGCCGCAGTACAGCCCGTTGCCCGCGTCGGCCGCGGCGCAGGGGTCGCCGCCCATGCGGCAGGCGTCGGGGGTGCCCGGCGGCATGGCTTCGCAGCCGTCGATGCATGGGCTCGCGCTCACCGTCTGGCCGCCCCGGCACACATACAGCGCGTCGGCGTCGCCCCGGCCCAGCGCGCGGCCGCAGTAGGCCCCGTCTCCGGCGTCGGCCGCGGCGCACGGATCGTCGTCCCGCACGCAGCCGTCGGGGGTGCCCGGCGGCGCGACCCGGCAGCCGCGGTCGCAGGCCGTCACCTCGGCGGTGGCCCCGCCCACGCAGCGATACAGCCGGCCGGCCTCGCCCCCGGTCAGCGTGCCCCCGCACCACGCTCCGTCGCCCGGCGCGCTGGCGCACGGATCGGCCGCCGGCTGCACGCAGGCGCCGTCCGCGCAGCCGGCGGGGCACGGCTCGACCGCCGCGACTCGGGCGCCGGCGCAGACATAGGCCGAGTTGTGGTCGGTGCCCGGCAGCTCGGCCCCGCAATAGGCCCCGTCGGCGGCGTCGACGCAGGGGTCGTCGGGCGGCGGGGCCAGATCGGGCTCGATGCCCAGATCGGCGATGGGCCCTCGATCGGGCCGCGGGGGTTCGACCCGCTGGTCGGCCTCGATGTCAGCGTCCGATGGAGGCTCGCCGTCCAGCGGCCCGCCGTCGGGCGCAGGCCCCCGATCGAGGGGCGGCAGCGCGTCGGCCGGGGACATGCCATCGGGCGCCGGTGATGGGTCGGAGCTGCAGGCCGGGGCGGCCGCGGCGAGGAGGGCGAGCAGGAGCGTGACGCGCATGAAGACTCCGTTCGACGGGTCGACGCATCATCGCGGATCGTGGCACATCATGCACGCGTGGGGGCCGTTGACCACCATCGACTGGAAGGCCAGCCCCTCTTCACCGAGCGTGGCGAAGGCGTCGACGAAGCCGTCGAGGTCGGCGAGGGCGTCGTCGACGTAGAACCGGTAGGGCCACGCCTCGAACTCGGCGCGCTCGGTGGCCGCGATCAGGAAGGCGCGGGCGCGCGCCCGGTCACCGACCCGGGCCATGATCTCGGCGTAGGTGAAGTCGGTGCCGACCCCGGCCCAGGGCACGTGCGGCGTCGGCCCGATCGAGCAGTCTTCGGTCTCGCACCGCGCGAGCGTCTCGTCGATGGCATCCACCGCGACGTCGGGCCAGCCGGATGCCATCGACGCGCCCGAGGCGGCGCCGATGAAGGTGCCGAGCACGAACAGCGGGTTCTCTTCGTAGAGGTCGTACAGCCGGGCGACGTACGGCTCGCGATCCTGCCCCAGGAAGCCCGCCGAGCTGCCCTCGAGCATGACCTTCCACGAGGCGATCTCGACGTTCTCCGGGTCGAGGGCCACCGCCCGGTCGATCTCGCTCTGCAAGGGCAGGCCGTACTGCACCAGCTCTTCGGGCGGCAGCTCGGCCTCGCGGGCGATGAGCTGCTCGGTGATGTAGGCCACGCCGAGCTGCGCGCTGCGCCAGTACAGGACGGCCAGCCAGCGGGTGTCGAGCAGGCCCTCCGCGTCGAGCCGGGCGTTGTGGGCTCTCAGGTGGCCCCACAGCTCGGCCCGGCCGTCGGTCTCGAACTGGAGCGCCTGCCAGAAGAGCTGCTCCCCGCAGGCGAACGCGACCTCGTCCCGGGTGCCGGCGCAGTCTTCGGCGAACAGGCCGTTCCACCGCCCCTCGGCGGCCGCGAAGTCGGGGTAGCCCAGCCCGGCTTCGGCGTAGGATGTCACCCGGCGCACCCCGGATGGCCGATGGCTCGGCCACTCGTCGGCCTCCGGCGTATCGGGGGTCTCGGGTGTCTCGGGTGTCTCCGGCGCCGCCGGCATCTCGGGCGGGTCTTCGCCGCCCCCGGCGGTGTCTCCGTCGCCGCAGCCGAGCAGCGCGGTGGCCGTCAGCAGGGTGATCCACAGTGCGCGTGCCATCGAGCGTCTCCCCGTCGAAGCGCGGGCCCTCGGCGGCCCGCCGGGAAACCTACTCGTGGGTACCTTGCCTGTCAATCGGCCGGGCGGCCGGCGCCCCGCGGCCCTCGCCCCACCCCTTTGACGCCCCGGGCGATGTGCTTACCGTCCCTCCGTCCGCAGAACAGAAGCACTTTTGACCGGCGCCCCGAGGCGCCGCCGGGAAGGGACACCCCATGAACCTCGAGAAGCTGACCAACAAGGCCCGCGAGGCGCTGGCCGAGGCCCACGCCCACGCCACCCGCGCCGGCAACCCCGAGCTCTACCCCGAACACATCCTGCTCGCCCTCGCCGAGCAGCGCGACGGCGTCGTGCCCGCGCTGCTGCGCAAGATGGGCCGCACCCCCGACAGCCTCGCCCGCCCCGCCCGGGACGCGCTCGCCCGCAAGCCGCGGGTGCAGGGCCAGAGCGGGGTGCATCAGAGCAAGGGCCTCACCGATCTGCTGCTGCGCGCCGAGGACGAGGCCCAGCAGATGGGCGACGAGTACGTCTCCAGCGAGCACCTGCTGCTCGGCATGTGGGGCGTCGCCGAGACGAAGCGGATCCTCCAGCGCGAAGGCGTCGACCGGGACAAGATCCTCGGCGCGCTGCGCGAGGTGCGGGGCAATACCCGGGTCACCAGCAAGGACCCCGAGGCGCAGTACGACGCGCTCGATCGCTACACCCGCGACCTCACCGAGCTGGCCGGGCGGGGCAAGCTCGACCCGGTCATCGGGCGGGACGACGAGGTCCGCCGGGTGATGCAGGTGCTGCAGCGGCGCACGAAGAACAACCCGGTGCTCATCGGCGAGCCGGGCGTCGGCAAGACCGCCATCGTCGAAGGCATCGCCCAGCGCATCGCCACCGGGGACGTGCCCGAGGGCCTGCGCGGCCGCAAGCTGCTCAGCCTCGACCTCGGCGCGCTCATCGCCGGGGCCAAGTACCGCGGCGAGTTCGAGGAGCGGCTCAAGGCGGTGCTCAAGGACGTCTCCACCGCCGAGGGCGACGTCGTGCTGTTCATCGACGAGCTGCACACCCTCGTCGGCGCTGGCGCGGCCCAGGGCGCGATGGACGCCTCGAACATGCTCAAGCCGGCGCTGGCCCGGGGCGAGCTGCGCTGCATCGGCGCGACGACGCTCGACGAGTACCGGGAGCACATCGAGAAGGACGGCGCGCTCGAGCGGCGCTTCCAGCCGGTGGTGGTGGCCCAGCCCAGCGTCGAGGACACCGTCTCGATCCTGCGGGGGCTCAAAGAGAAGTACGAGGTGCACCATGGCATCCGCATCCAGGACGGGGCCCTCGTCGCTGCGGCGAAGCTGAGCCATCGCTACATCGCCGACCGCCAGTTGCCCGACAAGGCCATCGACCTCGTCGACGAGGCCGCCAGCCGCATCCGCTTGCAGCTCGACAGCCGCCCCCAGGCCATCGACGACGTGGCCCGCAAGGTGACCGGGCTCGAGATCGAGCTGGTGTCGCTGCGCTCGGAGAAGGACCAGGGCAGCCGGGCCCGTATCGCCGAGATCGAGCGCGAGCTGGCCGATCTCAAGGCCGAGCAGGATCAGATGACCGCCGCCTGGCAGGCCGAACGCGACGCGCAGCAGGCGTCGAGCCGGCTGCGGGAGCAGCTCGAAGAGGCCACCAGCGAGATGGAGCGCATGCAGCAGACGCTGCCCAAGGTGGTCGAGTACGAGGCCCGGGAGCGCATGTACCGCCGGCTGGGTGAGCTGCAAGCGGGCATCAACGGCATGCGGCGCGAGCTCGAGGCGGCCGAGCAGCGGCTGGTCGAGATCCAGGAGGCGGGCAAGAGCTTCCTGCGGGAAGAGGTGACGACCGAAGACATCGCGGCCATCGTCGAGCGGTGGACCGGCATCCCGGTCGACAAGCTGCTCGGCAGCGAGGCCGAGAAGCTCATCGCGATGGAGGACAACCTGCACCGGCGGGTCGTCGGCCAGGACAAGGCGGTCGAGGCGGTGTCCAACGCGGTGCGCCGCTCGCGGGCCGGGCTGAGCGATCCGAACCGGCCCATCGGCAGCTTCCTCTTCCTGGGGCCGACCGGCGTCGGCAAGACCGAGCTGGCCCGCAGCCTGGCGCAGTTCCTCTTCGACGACGAGCGGGCGATGGTGCGCATCGACATGTCGGAGTACATGGAGCGCCACGCGGTCAGCCGCCTCATCGGCGCCCCCCCGGGCTACGTGGGCTACGATCAGGGCGGGCAGCTCACCGAGGCGGTGCGCCGGCGGCCGTACTCGGTCATCCTGCTCGACGAGGTCGAGAAGGCGCACCCCGAGGTGTTCAACATCTTGCTTCAACTGCTCGACGACGGCCGGCTGACCGACGGGCAGGGGCGCACGGTGGACTTCCGCAACAGCGTGGTCATCATGACCAGCAACCTCGGCAGCCATCACATCCAGGGCGGCGACGCCTCCCAGGATGCCATCGAGCAGCGGGTGATGGACGCGGTGCGGCAGCACTTCCGCCCGGAGTTCGTCAACCGCATCGACGATGTGGTCGTCTTCCACCGGCTCGAGCGGGCGCACATCGATCGCATCGTGCACTTGCAGCTCGACACCTTCCGCCGGCGCCTCGCCGAGCGGGACATCGCCGTCGAGATGACCGACGACGCCATCGCCTGGCTGGCCGACGCCGGCTTCGACCCGGCCTACGGCGCCCGGCCGCTCAAGCGGGCGGTGCAGCGCTACCTGGAGAACCCGCTGGCCACCGATCTGGTGAGCGGGCGGTTCCAGGCGGGCGACACGGTGCGGGTCGAGCTGGACGGCGAGCACCTGCGCTTCACCGCCGCCTGAGCCGCCGCGGCCCGCCCTGGTCTTGGTATGATCACCCGGTGCACGCCCCGGGGCAGGGAGGGTCGCCCATGCCGAGCGCACGAACGAGAGCCGTCTCGCGGGCCGTCTGCCTCGCGGTCATCGCAGGCCATGGCTGCATCGAGCAGTCTTCACAATCGGAGCCGGTGGACGCCGCCCCGATCGACCGGGGGGCCGACGGCCCCGTGGATGGCGCGCTCGACCGGGGGGACCGGGATGGGCCGCCGAACCCGGACGCCCGGCTCGATCCGGGGCCCGACGACAGCGTGGACGCCGCGCCCGATCCGGGCCCCGACGACAGCGTGGACGCCGCGCCCGACGCCGGGCCCATCGACCCGACGATCCCGCCGTCCCACGCCCAGGTCGCGGTCTCGCGCCGGGGCGAGGCGCTGGTCTTCGTGTATCCCGACCCCGCCGGGCGCCTCGTCGCGGTGGAGCTGCCGCCCGGCGCGGCGGCGCCCGGCGAGCCCCGCGCGCTCGCCCCGCTCGACGTGACCCCGACCCGGGTCGTCGCCGCGGCGGCGGACGACGGGCGCTGGGTCGCCTACGGATCCCCCGACGCGCCGATCGCGCTGCTCGACCTCGACGCGCCCGACGCCGCGCCGCGGGTGCTCGGCGAGCTGTACGGGCCGCCGCTCGTGGCGCCGACCGGGGCCGGGGTCCTGGTGATCGGGCGCGCCGCCGACGGCCGGCTCGCGTGGCAGCGGGCCACCGCCGCCGGGCTCGAGCCGCCGGTCGTCGATCCTTTCGACCGGGGCCTGCCCGACGACGCGGCAAGCATCGCCACCGGGGTCGTGCTGCACTTCGGCGAGGTCGGCCAGTGCCTGCACATCGCCGACGATGGCGCGACCGCCCGCAGCTTCGTGTGCCCTACCGGCCGCGGTCGCCTGCTCACCGCCGGGGATCGCAGCCTGCTCGCCCACGCGTACACCTTCGGTCAGACCCGGCAGCTCGGCGTCTCGCCGCTGTTCGGGCCCGGCGAGCCGTTCCGGGTCGCCGTCCTCGCCGATGACGATGACGGCACCCTGTTCGGCCGGGTCGGCGCCGAGGCGCCGGTGATCGGGCTGGACGTCGCGCGGCAGGCCCTCGACGCCTCCATCGCCACGCCCGATGGCATCTGGAAGACCGTCGAGACCTGGGACCCCGACGCGCCGCCCTTCGATCGGACCCGGGCCCTGGTCCGGCGCTCGTCCGACGGCCCGCCGGCCGAGCTGGTGGCGCTCGACTTCCGCCTCGACGGCCGGCCGGCGATCCGCATCTTCGAATTGCAGCCGGCTTTCGTCGGCGATCCGCCGTATGCCATCCCGGACCACGAAGGCTGCCAGCCGCGACCCGAGGTCTGTGATGGGGTCGATCAGGATTGTGACGGCCGGGTCGACGACGGTCGGTGCTGCCCGGGCGCCGGGATCGAGGCGCGGTGGCAGACTCGGGACCCCGTCGCGCGGGTCGAAGGCGGCGGGCCCGCGCTGCTGATCGCGGATCCGGACCGAAGCGGATACCGCGTGCTCTATCGCTTCGCCGACAGCCACCGCTGGGAAGGCCGGCACCTGAACGTGCTCCAGGACCTCGACGGCGACGCCGTCTCGCTCGGCGTCACCATCGACGACGCGATCGACGGCCGCTTCCTGCTCGCCGCGCAGGGGGTCACCGCGCTCGTCGCCCGGCACGTCGTCGACGGCGCGCCGGGGCCGTGGTCGCTGTTCATGGCCCACCCCACGCGCGCCCCCGACGAGGCGCCCCCGCCGCGGGTCGCGCTCGGCTGCGACGCCGTGCTCGCCGCGGCGACGCTCTCCACCGACGGGCCCGACGGTCAGCCCGACGGCGAGCGCTTCGTCGTCGTCTGCGCCGCGCGCATCGTGATCGTCTCGGCCGCGCCCGGCGCGGCGCTCGAGGTCTACCCGGTCGAAGGGCTCGAGATGCCGCCGCTGGCGTGGGCCACGCTCTCGCCCGTCGAGCGGGGTGAACTCGGGCTCCTGGTGGGACACCGAATCCCGGGGGAGGGCGCCTGGAGTGTGCGCGCGCTCGTCATCGAGGACGCGCCGCGGCCAGCCATCCGACCGGGCTTCCTGCCGCCCGCGCTCGAACTGCTCGGCCCCGATGACCCGATGTGGCCGATCCATCCCCACCCGGTGCCGACCCGGCCGTCGATCCAGATCGTGGACGATCGTCGGGCCCGCCTGGCGTTCGGGGCGCGCGATGATCAGGGGCGGCGGGCGACGACCTGGCGTCGGGTGCTGTTCGCGCCCGAGGTCCAGGCGGTCCGGGTATCGGACGTGGTCTTCGCCGTGCTCGGCGCGGGGCCGGTGTCGGGCGCCGATGGCGCGGAGGCGACCGGCTGGTGGGCGGCGGACGTGCTCGGCAACGACCGGCGCTACGGCCTGTGGTCGACCGATCCGATGCTGACCCTCGAAGGCGGCTCCATCTGGGCCGCTGCCAACGACACCCGCTGGCTCGACGCGCGCATCGACGCCGCGGACCACGCGCTGGCCGTCGTCACGCCCCTCGACGACACCGACCGGGCGTGGCGCTTCCGTACGTTCGGCGTCGACTGTCGACCGCCCGCCCGCTGAGCGACGGCAGCCCACCGAGCGGGGCCGGCGTGCGCCGCCCGGCGTGTACGCCTGCCCCTGACATCCGGCCGCGGCTCGCCGCGCCGCTGAAAGGCCGCACGCCGTCGGCGTACACTGGTCGCCCCCGGACGACGGGGCGCGACCCGTGAGGAGCCGATGAAGACCCGCTGCATACTCTGCCTGCTGAGCCTCGCCGCCGCCGGCCTGCTCGCCTGTGACGACGTCGGCGAAGACCCGGCCGACGCCGCGCCGGCGCCCGTCGATGCCACGCCCGATGGGTCGGATACCACACCCGATGGGTCTGATGGTATGTCGGATGGACCGGATGCCATGCCGGATGGCTCGGATGCCATGCTTGCCGACGCCCTGCCCCCCGACGGCGAGCGCTGCCCTGCGCCCGCGGTCGACGCCTGCGCCCACTGCCCGATCGTCCGCCCGGCCATCGACCGCACGCTGTACGTGTCGCCCGAGGGCGATGACGACGCCGGCGACGGCAGCGCCGAGCGGCCGTTCGGCACGCTGGCCCACGGGGTGAGCCGGGCGACCCCCGGCACCGAGGTGCGCCTCATGCCGGGCACCCATCCCGGCGGTATCTTCCTCACCGACGTGCACGGCACCGCCGAGGCCCCGATCGTCATCGGCGGCGACCCGGCCGTCGCGCAGAACCCGGTGATCGACGCCGCTGGAGAGTCCGAGGGCCTGCACCTCGTGCGGCCCCGCTGGGTGATGCTGCGCAAGCTGACCGTGCGCGGGGCGGCGGACAATGGGATCAACGTCGACGACGGCGATCGCCGCGACGACCCCGACGCGGCGCGGTTCGTGGCGTTCCGTGACCTCGTGATCGAAGACATCGGCCCCGCCGGCAACCGGGACTGCCTCAAGCTCTCGGGCCTCGACGACTTCGAAGTGCTCGACAGCGTATTTCGCCGCTGCGGAGACGGCGGCAGCGGCGTCGACATGGTGGGCTGTCACGACGGCGCCATCCGCGGCAACCGGTTCGAGGATCTCGGCGCGTCGGGGGTGCAGGCCAAGGGCGGCACCGCCCGGGTGCGGATCGCGAACAACCGCTTCATCGACGCCGGCGCCCGCCCGATCAACATGGGGGGCAGCACCGGCTTCGAATACTTCCGCCCGCCGCTCGACGCCGCCGCTCCCCAGGCCGAGGCCCGCGAGATCGTCGCGGCCTCGAACCTCATCGTCGGTGGGCAGACCGCGGCCACCTTCGTCGGCTGCGTCGGCTGCGCCTTCGCCCACAACACCGTCATCGAGCCCGGCCGCTGGCTGCTGCGCGTCCTGCAGGAGACCACCGACGGCGGCGGCTTCGCCTTCGAGCCGGCGCGCGACGGCTGGGTGACCGGCAACGTCTTCGTCTTCCGCCGGGACGCGGTGCGGACCGCGGTCAACGTCGGCCCCGACACCGCCCCCGAGACGTTCCGCTTCACCCACAACCTGTTCTACGCGGTCGACGACCCCACGGCTTCGGCTCCGGCGCTGCCCGTCGCGGCGGTGGGCTCGATCACGGGCCGGGATCCGCAGCTCGACGACGCCTACGGGCTCACGTCGGACAGCCCGGCGGTCGGCGCCGGCGACCCCGCCGCCCGGCCCCTCGTCGACGGCAGCCTCGCCGGCGGCTGCTACGGCGACCCGCCCAGCCTGGGCGCCTCGGAGTCGCCCGAGCGCATCCCGCCCGGGCCGTGATCAAAACTTCCGCTTGACCGGGCCCGCGGCCGGGGCTATGTATTACCACGCTAATACAATGCTCTGGCGGTACCCCTCATGGACACCCCCCGACCCCCCGCTGATCTGCTCGCGGTGCTCGCCGGCCTCGACGACGCCGAGGCCATCGGCGACCTCTTCGTCGATCTGCTCACCCCGGCCGAGGTCGAGGCCGTCGCCGAGCGGTGGGCCATCGTCAAGGCGCTCGCCGAGGGCCACACCCAGCGGGCGGTGCGGGACGCCGTCGGCTGCTCGGTCACCACCGTCACCCGGGGGGCGCGCCAGCTCCGCTACGGCGCCGGCGGCTTCGAGACCGCGTTCGAGACCCTGCGCGCGCTGGGCCTGCCGGCGCCCGAGGCGGGGGCCCGATGATCCCGATCAGCCCCGACCTCGCCGCGGTGCAGGCGTACACCGGCGACGCGACCCACGTCGCGCTCTCGCTCTCGCTGCTCGCCGACAGCCACACCCCGATCTCGGTCTTCCGGGCGCTGGCCGCCGACGGCGAAGACGCGTTTCTGCTCGAGAGCGTCGAGGGCGGCGAGACGATGGCCCGCTACTCGTTCGTCGGCGCCGATGTGCGGGCCCGGATGACCTTCGCCGACGGCGTCGCCACCGTCGTCGAGCGGGGGGAAGCCCGCGCGGTGCCCTACACCGACCCGCTCGCGTTGGTGCGGGCCCGCCTCGCCGACTGGCGCCCGTGGAGCCCGCACGCGCTGCCCCGCTTCCCCGGCGGCGCGGTGGGCTACATCGGCTTCGACTGCGTCTGCGACTTCGAACCGCGCATCACGCTGCCGAAGGGCGCGGGCGCCGGCTTCCCCGCCGGGGCGCTGCTCTTCGCCGACGCCGTCGCGGCCTATGACCACGTCCTGCGCCGCCTCGTCCTGGTGGTGCACGCGCCGCTCGACGGCGACCGCGCGGCGCACTACCACGCCGCCCGCGACCGCTTGCTGAACCTCGTCGCCCGGCTCTCCGAGGCTCGTATGCCCGAGCGCCCGTGGCCCCTGGCGGCCGATCCCCGGGTCGCGGTGGGCGACGCGCTCGATGTCCGCCCCAACCGCAGCCGGCCCGACATGGAGGCCGCCGTCGAGCGCGCCCGGGCGGCCATCGCCGCGGGGGACGCCTTCCAGATCGTGGTCAGCCAGCGGCTCACCGTCGAGGTCGACGTCGACCCGCTGACGCTCTACCGCGCGCTGCGGGCGGTGAACCCCTCGCCGTACATGTTCCTGCTGCGCGTCGGCGACCGGGCGCTGGTCGGCGCCTCGCCCGAGGTGCTGGTGCGGCTCGAAGGCGGCGAGCTGCTGCTGCGGCCCATCGCCGGCACCCGCAAGCGCGGCGGCACGCCCGAAGAGGACGCGGCGCTGGCCGCCGATCTGCTCGCCGACGAGAAGGAGCTGGCCGAGCATCGCATGCTCATCGACCTCGGCCGCAACGACCTGGGCCGCATCGCCGCGCCGGGCACGGTGCGGGTCGACGACCGGGAGCACATCGAGCGCTACGCCCACGTCATGCACATCGTCAGCGATATACACGCGACCCTGGCCGATGGGTTGGATGCCTTCGATGTCTTCCGGGCGTGCTTCCCGGCGGGCACGGTCAGCGGCGCCCCGAAGGTGCGGGCGTGCGAGCTGCTCGCCGAGCTGGAGCCCGATCGCCGGGGCCCCTACGCCGGGGCGGTGGGCTATTTCGGAGCCGACGGCAGCCTCGACACCTGCATCGCCATCCGCACGCTCTTCGTCGAGCCGGGCGCGGTGCACGTGCAGGCCGGGGCGGGCATCGTGCACGACTCGGTGCCGGCCAACGAGCACGTCGAGTGCCAGAACAAGGCCCGCTCGGCCCTGCGCGCGCTGCAGATCGCCTTGCAGCGCAGCCACCCGGAGGCCGGCCGATGAGCGCGATGGCCCCCCGGGTCCTGGTGATCGACAACTACGACTCGTTCACCTACAACCTGTATCAGTATCTCAGCGAGCTGGGCGCGGCGGCCGAGGTCGTGCGCAACGACGCCGTCGACCTGGATGGCATCCGATCCCATCGCCCGACCCATATCGTGCTCTCGCCGGGCCCGGGGCACCCCGAGCGCCCGCGGGACTTCGGGGTCTGCGCCGATGTCATCGCTCATGTCACCGAGACACCCGTGCTCGGGGTCTGCCTGGGTCACCAGGGCATCGCCCACCACCTGGGCGGGCGGGTCGTGCGCGCGCCGGAGATCGTGCACGGCAAGACCGATGACATCAGCCACGACGCCACCGGACTCTTCGCCGGGCTGCCCACGCCGCTGACCGTCATGCGCTATCACTCGCTCGTTGTCGACCCCGTCGCGCTGCCCGAGGTGCTGCGGGTGACCGCCCGCAACCGGGCGGGGTTGATCATGGGGCTGGCCCACCGCAGCCGGCCGCTGTTCGGGGTGCAGTTCCACCCCGAGAGCATCGGCACCCCCGAGGGCCACCGCCTGCTCGCCAACTTCCTGGCCGTCGCGCCCGGGGGGGACGCCCGATGACGGTCTATACCGACGCGATGACCCGCCTGCTCGCCGGCGAGACGCTGCCCGGCGACACCGCCCGGGGGCTGATGCACGGCATGATGTCCGGCGATCTGGGCGACATCCGGGTCGCCGCCGCGCTGACCGCCTTGCAAGCGAAGGGCGTCACCGTGCCCGAGCTGGTCGCCCTCGCCGAAGGCATGCGCGATCACATGGTGAAGGTGCCGGCCCGGGTCGCGGGCGGGCTGCTCGACACCTGCGGCACCGGCGGCAGCGGCCTCGACACGCCCAACACCAGCACCATGGCCGCGTTCGTCGTCGCCGCCGCGGGGGTGAAGGTCGCCAAGCACGGCAACCGGGCGAGCAGCGGCAAGTGCGGCAGCAGCGACCTGCTCGGCGGGCTCGGGGTGCCGATCGCGGTCGGGCCCGAGGCCGCCGCCCGGCTCATCGACGCGGTCGGGCTGGCCTTCCTCTTCGCCCCGGCCTACCACCCGGCGGTGCGCCACGTCGTGCCGGTGCGCAAGGGCCTCGGCTTCCGCACCGTCTTCAACCTGCTCGGCCCGCTGTGCAACCCGGCCGGCGCCGACCGCCAGCTCCTGGGCGTCGGCGACCCCTCCGCCGCGGCCCCGATGGCCGCTGCCCTCGCCGCGCTGGGCAGCGCTCGGGTGCTCGTCGTGCACGGCGACGACGGGCTCGACGAGCTGTCGCCTTGCGCGCCCACCCGGACCTGGCTCGTCGAGGGCGGCGCGGTCACCGAAGGCCGCTTCGCGCCGGAGGACGTGGGCTTCGAGCGGCTCGCGCCCGAGGCGATCCGCGGGGGCGATATCGAGGCCAACGTCGCCATCGCCCGCCGGGTCCTGGCCGGCGAGGCGGGCCCTCACACGCAGCTCGTGCTGCTCAACGCCGGGGCCGCGCTGTGGGTCGCCGGGCGGGCGGATGACATCCGGGGTGGCGTCGCGCTGGCCGAAGAGACGCTGAAGAGCGGCGGCGCTCTGCGCGTGCTGAATCACTATCGCGAGGCGGCCCGTGATGCGGGTTGAGTCATCCGGTGCCATCGGCGCGGTGCCCCTGAAGGACCCGCCCGGCGTGCTCGGCGCGATCGTCGAGCGCACGCTGCGCGACCTCGACCCGCGGGCCATCGCCGAGCTGCCCCCGCGCCCGGGCGGGGTCAGGCCGTTCGCCGCCGCGCTGAGCGGGCCGGGCCTCGGGCTCATCGCCGAGTACAAGCCCCGCTCGCCCAGCCGGGGCGCCATCCGGCCCGACGCGACGCCCGAAGCCATCGCCCGCAGCTATCGCCCGCACGCGGCGGCCATCTCGTGCCTCGTCGACGGGCCTCACTTCGGCGGCAGCTACGTCGCGCTGCGCCGGGTGCGGGCCGCGGCGCACCAGCCGGTGCTGGCCAAGGGCTTCTTCGTCTCCGAGATCCAGGTGCGCGAGGCCCACCGCATGGGGGCCGATGCCATCCTGCTGATGGCTTCTCTGCTGCCACCGGCTTCGCTGAGGCGGCTGCTGGCGCTGGCCACCGACCTCGGCCTGGGCGCGCTGGTCGAGGTGCACGATCCCATCGAGCTGGCCGAGGCGCTGAGCACCGACGCCGCGGTCATCGGGGTCAACAGCCGCGACCTGACCACGCTGGGCATCGACCTCGACCGCGCCCGACGCCTGCTGGCCGACGTGCCCTCGGATCGGATCCGCGTCGCCGAGAGCGGCCTCGACACGCCGGCCGCCGTCGACGGCGTGCGCCCGCTGGCCGACGGTGTGCTGGTGGGCACCGCGCTGATGAAGGCCCCCGACCCGGCGCGGGCGATCGTCGACCTGGGCCTGAGCCGCTGCCCGCAGGTCAAGATCTGCGGGTTGCGGACCCCGGCCGACGCCCGCGCCGCGGCCGGGGCCGACCTCGCCGGGATCAACCGCTGCCCCGGCTACCGCCGCTGCGTCGCGCCCGGCGAAGCGCGGGCCATCATCGAGGCGCTGGGCGACGTGAGGTCGGTCGCGGTCTACATGGATCGCACCCCGGGCGACGTGCTCGCCGACGCCGACGCCATCGGCGCCGCCATGATCCAACTGCACGGGCGGGAGAGCCTCGCCGACTGCGCCGCTGTCGCCGCACACCGGCCGGTCATCAAGGCGCTGACCGCCGAGACGCTGGACCGGGCCGCCGACTACGCCCCCCACGTCGCCGCCTTCCTGGTCGACGGCCGCGCGCCCGGCGCCGGGCGGCGGTGGGATCTGGCCCCGCTCGAAGCCCGGCTGCGCCATGGGCGCCTCGCCGGCCGCCCGGTCTTCGTCGCCGGCGGCCTGCGCCCGGAGAGCGTCGCCGATGTGATCGCCGCCGTCGGCCCGGCCGGGGTCGACGTGGCCTCCGGCGTCGAGCGGGACGGCGCCATCGCTCCTGATCGGATCAATGCCTTCGTCGCCGCCGCCCGCGGCCCCCGAGAGTGATGCCATGAGACACACCGGAACCTTCGGCCGCTTCGGCGGCTTCTACGTGGCCGAGCCGCTGATCCCCGCGCTCGAAGAGCTGGAGTCGGCGTGGATCGAGGCCCGGGACGATCCCGAGTTCGCCGGGGCGCTCGCCGGGCTGCTGCGGGACTACGCCGGGCGGCCGACGCCGCTGTATCGCTCGCCCGCGCTCAGTGAAGAGCTGGGCTGCGCGGTGTACCTCAAGCGGGAGGATCTGCTGCACGGCGGGGCCCACAAGACCAACAACACGCTGGGGCAGGGCCTGCTCGCCGCCCGGATGGGCAAGACCCGGCTCATCGCCGAGACCGGCGCCGGCCAGCACGGGGTCGCCACCGCGATGATCGGCGCCCGGCTGGGCCTCGACGTGAAGATCTTCATGGGATCGCTCGACGTCGCCCGGCAGGCGCCGAACGTGCAGCGCATGAAGCTGTTCGGGGCCGAGGTCATCCCGATCGACAATGGCAGCGGCAGCCTCAAGGACGCCATCAACGAAGCCATGCGGTATTGGACCGAGCACATCCGGGACACCTTCTATGTGTTCGGGACCGCCGCCGGGCCGCACCCGTACCCGTCCATCGTGCGCGACTTCCAGCGGGTGATCGGCGAAGAGATCCACGCTCAGCTCCACGCGGCGCACGGGCGGGGGCCGACGGCGGTGATCGCCTGCGTCGGTGGGGGCAGCAACGCCATCGGGGCTTTCGCCCGGTTCATCGACGAGGACACCGCGCTCATCGGGGTCGAGCCGGGGGGGCACGGCGTCGACACCGGCAAGCACGGGGCGACGCTCGGCGCCGGACGGGCCGGCTGCCTGCATGGCTCCATCTCGTATGTCTTGCAGGACGCCCACGGTCAGATCCACGAGGCGCACAGCATCTCGGCCGGCCTCGACTACCCCGGCGTCGGCCCGGAGCACGCCCACCTGATGGCATCCGGCCGCGCCGAATACATCTCGGCCACCGACGACGAGGCGCTGGATGCCTTCGCCTGGCTCAGCCGGCGCGAGGGCATCCTGCCGGCGCTGGAGTCATCCCACGCCATCGCCGGCGCCCGGCGCATCGCCGATCGCTTCGGACCGGACGACGTGGTGGTGATCAACCTCTCCGGCCGGGGTGACAAGGATCTGGCGCACGCGATGGCCGCGCTCGACGCCCGGGAGGCCGCCCGATGAGATCCGCCGACAACCGCATCACCGCCGCCGTGCGGGCCCGCAACGCCGCGGGGCAGGGGGCCTTCGTGCCGTTCCTGGTCATCGGCGACCCCGACTTCGAGACGAGCCTCGTGCTGGCGAAGGCGCTGGTCCAGGCCGGGGCCGACGCGCTCGAGCTGGGCTTCGCGTTCAGCGATCCCCCCGCCGATGGTCCGGTCATCCAGCGGGCCGACGAGCGGGCGCTGGCCGCCGGCATCACCCCGCCCCGGGCGTTTGATCTCATCGAGGCGCTGCAGAAGACCCATGCCATCCCGGTGTCGTTGCTGGTGTACTACAACCTCGTCCTGCAGTTCGGGGTCGACGCCTTCTACGCCCGGGCCGCGGCGGCGGGCGTCGACGCGGTGCTCGTCGCCGATCTGCCCCCGGAGCACGCCGCCGACGCGGTGCGGGCCGCGAAGCGCCACGGCGTCGCACCGGTCTTTCTGGCCTCCGAGTTGAGCCCGCCGGCGCGCCTCGAACGCATCGCGGCGCTGGCCGAAGGCTATGTGTACGCCCTGGCCCGGGTCGGGGTCACCGGTGAGCAGCGCGCCATCGATCCCAACCTCGCCGCCGCGCTGGAGCGCATGCGGGCGGCGACCGATCTGCCGCTGCTCGCCGGCTTCGGCATCGGCGGCCCGGCCCAGGCGCTCGCCGCCCGGCGGGCCGGGGCCGACGGCGTCATCGTAGGCAGCGCCATCGTGCGCCGGGTGGCCGATCACCTCGACGACCGGCCGGCCATGATCGAGGCCGTGCGGGCCACCGCCGCCGCACTGGCCGACGCCGCGCACGCACCCATCGAACCCAAGCAGAAGTCACCCATGCCCTCGGGAGCCGTCCCATGCTGATCGTCATGCATCACTCCGCCACCCCCGCCGACGTGCAGGGCGTGTGCGATGTCATCACCGCGCTGGGCTTCGAGCCGCGCCCCATGCCCGGCGAACAGCGCACCGCCATCGGCGTCGTCGGCAACGACGGCCCCATCGACCGGGCCCGGTTCCACGGCCTGCCGGGCGTGCTCGACGCCATCCCGGTCTCGGCGCCCTACAAGCAGGTCAGCCTCGAGTGGCAGGCCGAGCGCACGGTCATCACGCTGGGCAACGGCGTGCAGATCGGCGGCGAGGCGCTGGTCGTGATGGGTGGCCCGTGCTCGGTCGAGAGCGAAGAGCAGATCATGGCTGCCGCGGCCTACGTGGCCCGAGCCGGAGGCACGCTCCTACGCGGGGGCGCGTTCAAGCCGCGCACCTCGCCGTATGCCTTCCAGGGCCTGGGTGAAGCCGGGCTGAAGCTGATGGCTGAAGCCCGCCGACGGTACGGTCTGGCGATCATCACCGAGGCGCTCGACCCCCAGGGCGCCGAGCTGGTCGCCGAGTACGCCGACGTCATCCAGATCGGCGCCCGCAACATGCAGAACTACACCTTGCTCAAGACCGTCGGGCGGCTGGGGCGGCCGGTGATGCTCAAGCGGGGCATGGCCGCGACCATCAAGGAGTGGCTGCTGGCCGCGGAGTACGTGCTCGACGCGGGCAACCCCGATGTCATGCTGTGCGAGCGCGGCATCCGCAGCTTCGACGACGCCACCCGCAATGTCATGGACGTCGGCGCCATCGCGCTGGCGAAGACGCTGACCCACCTGCCGGTCATCGCCGATCCGTCCCACGCGACCGGCCGGCGGGAGCTGGTGACGCCGGTGGGCCTGTCGGCCATCGCCGCCGGGGCCGACGGGCTGATCGTCGAGACCCACCCCGAGCCGACGAAGGCGCTCAGCGATGGGGCCCAGGCGCTGCTGCCGGATCAGTTCGCGGGGCTGATGAGCAAGGTCGAAGGCATCGCCGGCACGCTCGGCCGCCCGCTGGCCCGGCTCGGCTGATGGGCGTCGACGCATCCGAGGCGCCGGTCGAGCTGGCGGTGCCCGGCAGCAAGAGCGTGACCCATCGAGCCTTCCTGCTCGGGGGGCTGTCATCGGTGCCGTGCCGGGTGCAGGGCCCGTTGATGGGCGCCGACTGCAAGAGCACCCTGGCGGTCCTGAGCGGGCTGGGCGCCCGGTTCACGGTCGGCGACGGCGGGGTCGACTTCGTCCCCATCGATGACTTCGAAGCGGCTGGACGCACCCTCGACTGCGGCAACTCGGGCACGACGCTGCGGCTGATGCTGAGCCAGATCGCCCGTCTGCCGGGGACGACGACGCTCACCGGCGATGACTCTCTGCGCGGGCGCCCCAACGGCCCGCTGCTGGATGCCTTGCGCCGGGCCGGGGCCGCGGTCGAGTCAGTGGATGGGCCAGTGTCTGGCACGGCGCCGGTCGCCGTGAAGGGCCCGATCGCGCCCGGCGCGATGACGCTGCCGGCCCGGGTCAGCAGCCAGTATGCCTCGTCGCTCATGCTCGCCGGGGCGCTGCTGGACGGCGACAGCGCGCTCACGCTGCCCGCGCCGGTGGCGAGCCGGCCGTACCTCGATCTCACCCGCGAGGTGGCCGGGGCGTTCGGGCTGAAGTTCGTGTTCGAGGTTCGCCCCGATGGCTTGCGGGTGGGCATCCCCGGCGGGCAGCGCCCGCAGGCGTCGCGCTACGCGGTCGAGGGCGACTGGTCGGGCGCGGCCTTCCCGCTCGTGGCCGGCGCGCTCCTGCGCCGCCCGGTGGCGTTGACCGGGCTGCGCCGGGACAGCGCCCAGGGTGATCGGGCGGTCACCGATGTCGTCCGTCGCTTCGGGCCGGCCGTCGGCTGGCAAGGCCATCGCTTGACGCTCGCGCCCGCGCCGTTGCGGGCCCCGGGTGTCGTCGATCTCGGCGCGACGCCCGATCTCTTCCCCCCGCTGGTGGCGTTGGCCGCCGTCGCCGATGGCGTCACGACCTTCGTCGGGGCCCCCAGCCTGCGCCACAAGGAGTGCGATCGCATCGCCGCTATGGCCGAGGGTCTGAGCCGCCTGGGCGTGGTCTGCCGCGAGCGCCCCGACGGCCTCGTCGTGCACGGCGGCCGGCTCCGCGCGGCGGATGGCCCGATCCGCAGCTTCCACGATCACCGCGTCCACATGGCGTTCAGCCTGCTCGCCCGCCTCGCCCCGGCCGAGGTCGCCGATCGGGGCTGCGAGGCGGTGTCGTACCCCGACTTCCACCGCGATCTGGCGCGGATCGCCGGCCTCGCGCCCGGTGGGCGATCGGCGTAGACTGCGCGGCCCGTCCGAGCCGCCGGAGCCCGCATGCCGATCCTGCTCGCACTGACCCTGCTCGCTGCTCCGCCGGTGCCGCTGCCCCCGATGGGCGGGGGGATCCAGGTCGCGGAGATCGACAACAATCGCTGGGCGCGCTTCGTCGAGGGCGCCGGGCTCGACACGGTGCAGGTGACGCTGTACGCCACCCAGCGGCGGTGGGATGGGCACCGGCTCGACTTCGGAGTGGACGCGTGGCTCAAGCTGCCCGGCCTGCGGGCGGAGGTCGCCGAGGCCCGAGCCCGGGGGCTCAAGGTGATGCTGGTGCTGCGGGTTCAGCTCGATCTGAGCGAGCCGGCGAACCGCCACCTGTGGCATGGCATGATCTGGCCCACCCACGACGCCTTGGAGCGGTGGTTCGCCGCCTACCGCCGCTTCGCCCGCTGGGGCGCCGAGCGGGCGACCGAGATCGGGGCCGATCTGCTGTTGGTGGGGCACGAGATGAACTCGATGTCGTCGACGGTGGTGGGGCCGCATCTGCCCGATCTGCTGGCGTATCACCTGGCCCCCGAGCGTACGGCCGAGGTGGTGGCGAGCCGGCTGGCGTGCGCCGGGCGGGCCGAGGCGATGCGGGATACGGCCGAGCCCGACGGGGCCCGGTTCGCGACGCTGAAGGCGCAGCTCGAGGCCGAGGACGCGACCCGTCGGCGGTGGTCGGAGGCGGTCAGCGGCGTGCGCGCGCCGCTGACGGCGTGGCCGGTGGCGATGCCGACGGCGCTGGCCGAGCGGCGGCGGCGCTACGCGGCGTTCTGGCGGTCGCTGGTGGACGAGCTGCGGCCGATCTACCGGGGGCCGATCGGGTATGGGGCCAACTTCGATCAGTTCCACGAGGTGGACTTCTGGGATGCCATGGATGTCATCGCCATCAGCAGCTACTTCTCGCTGCGCCCGCTGCGGGTCGATGATCTCGACCGGGCGCTGGAGGACGGCTGGCGGCGGGTGGCCGCGCGGGTGGAGGCGGTGGCCGGGCCGGTCGGGCGCCCGGTGGTGCTGCACGAGCTGGGCTGGACCCGCAAGCAGGGCAGCACGATCCGCCCCTACTCGTATGTGGGGGTCGAGCCGATCGAGGTGGGCGAGGGGGACGACGCCGAGCTGACCTGCATCCACTGGCGCAGTCAGCCGGAGGCGCCGGGTGAGCGGGCGCAGGCGCTGGACGCGCTGCTGCGGGTGGTGGAGGCCGGGCGGTTCCCGTCGCTGCGCGGGTTCTCGCTGTGGAAGATGACCACCGAGCCGAGCCACCTGGCGCACGAGCCGTTCGCGGTCTTGCTGCCGCCGCCGTATGTCGACCGGGCGGCTGATCACGGCTTCGTGCGGTTGGCGGCCGATCTGCTGGACGCCCTGTATCGGCGGGGGCCGTGAGCCGTCAGGCGGCCTTCTGACCGAGGAAGGCTTCGAAGCGGCGGCGGGCGCGGGGCGCGAGGTACTTGAAACGGTAGCCCCGGACCCGGGTCCCGTCGGCGGCGTCGCCTTCATAGCGCAGCTCGCCGAGCGCGCGGATGGCCGGGCCGTCGTCGGGCAGGGTGAAGCTGAGCCACGCGTGGCGCGGGCGGCCCCAGCCGCGGCCGGGCGTGCCCCGCAGGCGGACGCCGTCGGCCGAGACGTCGTCGGTGACGCACAGGCAGCGCTGGTCCTCGGCGAGGATGTGGTCGACGAAGAGCCGCAGGGGCAGGCGGTCGTGGGTTCGGCGCTCGGCGCTCATCGCTCCCTCCCGGTCGTCTCGCCGGTCCGCCCGGCGTGTACGCATACTTGAGTACATGGTCTCACGATGTGCGCGCAAGGGAGATATGTGCGCGATGTCGGCGGCAGGGGCTCAGACGTAGTCGGTGAGGTTGCGCCGACCGCCGGGTCGGTCGCTCTCGTGGGCGCTCTGGCACTTCACGCACAGCTCGACGGCGGGCATCAGCTCGAGCCGGCGGCGGCGGATGGGCTCCTCGCAGTCGAGGCACAGCCCGTAGTCCTCCGGGTCGCGCTCGATGCGCCGCAGGGCGGCCTCGATGCGGCGCAGCTCGCTGGCCCGGTTGCGGTTGCGGCTGCTGGCGATGCTTTGAAGCATCTCGTTGAGCGGCTGGTGATCGTCGTCCCGCTTGCCGATGTCGTCGGTGCGGTTGGGATCGAGCTTGATCGGGCCGTCCTCTCGCAGCGCGGCCTTCAAGGCCAGCAGCCGGGCCCGGAACTGGCTCAACTCGTCGGCGGTCACGGTCTCTCCCTGGCGTCTGCGCCACCGGCGGGCGGCGTGGGCACTGCTCCAGGATACGCTCACCCGCGCCGCGGGCAAGGGGGCATGGGGCAGGGGCAGGGCGCGTAGAGCCATCGGGTCCTCCTTCAGATCGCGCGGCGGTGGCGGCTGTCGTGGCCCGCTTCGGCCGCCGCGGGCAGGGTGAAGCGGTGGTGGGTGGCGGCGCCGACGCCCGGCGCGACGAGCAGGCCGGCCCGCTCGGCTTCGAAGTAGACGAACGGCGCCTGGCGCAGCCCGGCGGGCACGAAGCCGAGCACGGTGCCGCTCGCGGCGTGGTGCTCCATGGCGATCGGGGTGTCGAGCGGGTGCCCCGGGGCCAGCGCGCCGATGCGGGCGAGCAGCCGCCACAGGCGCCGGGTGAGCCGGGGGTGCTCGATGGGGTCCGCGTCTCGGCGGAAGGCGGGGTCGGCCACCAGCGACATCAGCCGTCGGGCGGCGCAGGTGGGGTCGGGTCGACCCAACAGGGTCGATCTCAACTGGGCGATCCGGCTCTCGATCGGCGCGCGACGCATCGCACCTCCTCGCGGCTGTCAGGATGACTAGGAGACGAGGAGGGTCAGGTGTCCGAAAGAAGTGGACCGATCGCGGTTCTTTTTTGCTTTTTTCAGGATCGGCGGGGGATCCGAGGGGCGGTCGAGGGCCCAGCGGGAGGGCGTCAGGGCCCGGCGGGAGGGCGTCAGGGCACGGTGATCCGCCGCAGATCGAGCCCGCCGGCGAAGAGGTACGAGACGGCCGGCGAGTAGCCGTGCACCAGCAGGCCGCAGCCCTCGTCGCACTCGAGGCGGTGCTGGCCGGGGCCGATGGGGATCCGGCCCCCGGCGAAGGCCCCGGCGAAGGGGGTGAGGGCGTCCTCGATGCGCCGCCCGTCGAGGGTCACCCCGCTGCTCGCGGGGGCCACCACCGAGATGTACTGCTCGTCGTACTCGTCGGGGGCGAGGAAGGCGTAGGCCTCGCGGAACTGCTCGAGCGGCGGGGCGAAGGCCATCGCCGGATCGCCCATCGGGTTGCCGTTGTTGCCCCCGGCCGACAGCAGGAACTGCCCGACCAGGATCGGCTTGTCGGCGATGACGAGGGTGTCGCCGTCGATGAACAGGTCGTCGCAGGTCTGGCCGACTCCGATCTCGCACTGCGCGCGGGCGTTGCCCGCCCGGTCGCGAGCCGGGGGGTCGATGCGGATCTCGGTGTCGGGCTCGAGCGCCATGATGCGCAGCATGTCGGCGACGGTCTGCCCCCGGCGCAGCTCGGTGCGGGGGGCGCTGCGGGCGATGGCGAAGCGCAGGCCCCAGGTCGAGGCGGGGAAGAGCTGCTCTTCGATGTGGTCGGCGCAGCACGGCGGCGGGTTCAGGTCGCTGAGCAGGACCGCCTCGTGCCCCACGAAGACCCCGAACGGGGTCTGCCCGTCGACCGCCTCGATGCGGGTGCCGGTCAGGTCGCCGTCGTCGACGGCCTCGAGGTTGAGCACCTCGCCCTGCTGGAGCGTGAACCGGTGCAGCATGCCGGCCGGCAGGCTGGGCAGCGCGGGTCCGGCCCGCACCGGCGCGGTGGGCTGCACGGCGACCTCGGTGGGACCCTCGGCGCTGGCGACGATGGCGATGTAGCCGCTGTAGTCGTGGATCGGGTCGCGGCTGAGGGTCGGCTGGGTCATCGCGTAGTAGACGGTGTCGTAGGCATGCTCGGGGATGAGCAGCGAGCCGTCGTTGCTGAAGACCCCCACGTTGTCGAGCGGGTTGAACTGGTAGGCGACGATAGGCACCGTCGCCGTCAGCCGGTAGGCCCGGCGCCCCTGGCTGGTGTGGTCGATCGACCAGTCGGCGAAGCCGAGCTCGCCGGGGTGGATCTTGGCCACGCCGCCCGGCTCGACCTGCTGGAAGTGGGCCTCGCCCGGCCCGGCGCCTTCCAGGCCGATGGTCACCGGCTCGGTCAGCGAGGGGTTGGCGACGACGATGGCGAAGGGCGAGTGCTGGGCGTCGAGCACGCAGACCGGCGTCCGCCCGCACGCCACGCCGGTCGAGCAGGTGCCGTCGACCTCACACAGCCAGGCCACCGGGCCGTTCTGCCCCTGCTGCACGCAGACGTCGAGGTCGTCGCGCAGGGTCGAGCCGTCCTGGCAGCCTTCGGGACCCGCGGGGCGCAGCACCTCGACCGCGTTGTCGAGGTCGACCGCCCAGTACTCACAGCCGAGGTAGGAGTCGTTGGCCGCCGCGGTGAGGCAGGCCTCCATGCAGTTGTCGCCGTCGCACACCTCGGGGGCGCAGTTGTCGGTCCCGGTCACCTCATACAGCCCGCCGCGGCAGATCAGCTCGTCGAAGCCCTCGCACTTGATCTCACCCTCGACGCAGGCCCCGCCGTCGTTCGTCGGTCCGGCGTCGCGGGGGGTGTCGGCCCCCTCGGCGCAGGCGGTCAGCGCGGCGAGGCCCAGCGCGAGGGCGAGGCGAGCGGGGAAGGGGACGGCCGACATGGGGAACCTCCGCCGGGTGGATTGCAGGTGGCCAGAGACAGTGCAGATAGCCTGCCATGCCCGGAGGCGCGGCGCTGCGGCCTCGGTGCGCCGGCGCGGGTCGCCGGGCTGGGACCGGGCGGTCTCGGCGGGACATGCGCAGCGCGGTCGGCGCCCGAAGCAGAGGGGGGTCGGCTCACCCGCGGGCGTAGGCCGCGCGGGCCCACCGCGGGCGGCGGGGGCGTGGGATCCGGGCCATGGCGGCGTACAGAAGCCGCCGCGCGGGCCGCTTCGGCTCGGGCCCGTCGCCCGCGGCGGGCGGGCGGTGGAAGCCGCATTGCGGGCAGAGCGTCTCGCGGGGCAGCGGCGGCGGGTGGCCCAGCGCGGCCTTGAGCCGGCGGGCGGCGCGGATGCCGGGGAAGAAGCCCCGGGTCCAGGTGATGTGCAGATCGGCGCGCCGCATGCCGGGCAGCAGGCCCGCCAGATCGGCGTCGTCGAAGCTGCGCAGGTGATAGAACGGGTTGAAGCGGCAGCCGCACGCGGGGCATTGCACCTGCGCCCGCCGCTCGCGGAAGGGCACCGTGATGATCGCCCGGGGCGCGACCCGGGCCAGCTCGCGCCGGGCGGCGTCGTAGATCCCGTGGGGCAGGTGCTCGAGCAGCTCGGTGGCCAGCACCACGTCGAAGGCGTCGTCGGCGAAGGGCAGCGCCGCCGCCGAGCCCTGCACGATGTCGACCCCGAACAGGCGCCGGCCGGTGTCCGCCGCCCGGGCGCTCAGCTCGAGGCCCGTCGCGGCGACCTCCGGTCGAGCCCGGGCGAGCAGGCTCAGCGCGATGCCCGCGCCACAGCCGACGTCGAGCACCCGCCGGGCGTCGGCGGGGATGGCCTCGACGACCCCCCGCAGCCGGGCCATCTCGCGGGGGTTGTCGAGCTGGCGGCGGCGCAGCGCGGCGTCCGGGTCGGCCCCGACGGCGTGCTCGTAGTAGGCGGCGTGCTCCATGAGCCGACCGTATCACGGCGCCCGGTCGCCCGCGGCGTCCACCGGCGCCGGCCGCGCCGCGCGCAGAAAGGGTTGAGGCCCTCGCAAGAACCCCGATTCTTCGGGGCGGCCGCTGAACTTGACGTAATCAGGCCCGCTCAGATCGACGAGCAGACCTCTCGCGTCTGCGAAACGTGATCTGGGCGCCGAAATCGGCCGATTCAGATTGGACCGAATTCGGGGGTCGAGTTTTTACGACGGCCTCAAAGGGTTGATCTGAGCCGCGGCGCCCGTTACCAATTGCTACGTTTCCTCTCATAGATCGTATTCGGAGGATACATGCCCTCCCCCCTGCATCTCCGACAGCTGCTGTTGCCGGCGCTGCTCCTACTCGGCGGCTGCGGCCCCGAGAGCGGATTGGACGGCGCCGCGGCGGACAGCGTGGGCTCGGTCGACGACTGGCCCGGCGGGCGCTACGCCGTCGAGTTCACCAACCCGCTCGGCGAGGCGATCACCGGGGTGCTCGAGCTGCCCCCCGGCTTCGATCGCGTCCCGACGGTGATGGTCCTGCACGGGTCGGGCGGCCTCTTCCGCCCGCCCGAGGACCCCGAGGCGTTCGACCCGGCCACCGGGCAGTACGAGCGGCAGTTCCGCGAGTGGTCCGAGATCCTGGGCGACGCGGGCTATGCGGCGTTCTTCCCGGCCTCGTTCTACAGCCGGGGTTCGTTCGACTGGAACGACGACCCGCCGCCCGGCATGACCGACGTGGATCGCCTGCGCTCGAGGGCCCACGACGCGGTCGCGGCGATGGACTGGCTCTGCCGCCACCCCCGTGTCGACTGCGGGCGCACCGCGGTCATCGGCTTCTCCAACGGCGGCTCGACGCTGCTGCTGTCGCAATACGCCGGGCTCGACGTGCACCCCGACTTCCCCGACCTGCGGCTGCCCCCCGCCGAGCGCCTGCCCCGGGTGGGCGTCGCCTACTACCCCGGCTGCGGCTTGCAGGGCTTCATCGGGCTGGCCGAGGGTGACTACCGCCCGCGGGTGCCGCTGATGTGGATCCACGGCAGCGACGACCGCCTGCTCGAGAACTGCCTCACCCGGGCCCGCCAGACCCTGGCCCTCGGAGGGCAGGTCGACCACGTCGTCTACCCCGGGGTGGGGCACGGCTTCGACGGCTACCCGGACAACGACCTCGAGGCGCTCGCCGAAGCCGACGCCCGGGTCATGACCCTCGCCCGCCTGCGGCTGGCCTTCGCCACCGCCCGCTGATCATCTCCCGCGCGGCGAAGAAAGTTCTTGAACCTCACGCAGCGTGAGGGCGCACGGTCGAGCCACCCTCGACCGACGATCCCCGAAGGGAGCGCGAGATGACCTGGAAGGTCGGTGAGATCGCCCGCCGCTGTGGCGTCACCGTGCGCACGCTGCATCACTACGAAGCCATCGGGCTGGTGGTGCCGTGGCGCTCGGCGAGCGGCCACCGGCTGTACGCCGCCGAGCACGTCGAGCGCCTGCATCGGGTGCTCGCGCTGCGCCAGCTCGGCATGGGGCTGGACGACATCGCGGCGGCGCTGGACGGAGCCGGCGGCACGACGCTGGCGGTCGTCGACCGGCAGATCGCCGCGCTCGACGAGGCCATCCGGCAGCAGCAGGCGCTCAAGCGCCGACTGGAAGGCATCGCCGCCCGCTTGAGGCAGGGTCGGTCGGTCGAGGGGGAACACTTCCTGGATGCCATGGAGGAGATGGCCATGATCGAGAAATACTACACCCCCGAGCAGCTCGAGCAGCTCGCCGCCCGCCGCGACGCGCTCGGCCCCGACGGCATGAAGGCCGCCGAGCAGGCGTGGCGCGATCTGTTCGCCGACGTGCGGACGGCCATGGACGGCGGGGTCGACGTCGCGAGCGACGAGGCCCGGGGGCTCGCCGACCGCTGGCAGGCGCTCGTCGACGGGTTCACCGGCGGCGACGCCGGCATCAGCGCCTCGCTGGGCGACCTGTGGCAGAGCGAGGGCGACGAGGTGATGCAGCGCCACCAGATGGATCCGGCGGTCTTCGCCTGGATGGGCCGGGTGCAGGCCGCCCGCGGGTCCGACTGACGGCGCCGGGGGCTCAATCCGTGCTGAAGATGAACGGATAGGTGACCCGGGTCACCTTGCCCATCGCCGGGAACCGCATGCGCTCGATGACCCCGCGCAGGCAGGTCCACAGCGCGGGGTCGTCCAGCCCGCCGGCGCGCTCGACACCGGCGACCGCGCCGTCGGGCTGGATGGCGAACGACGCCTCCACCTTGCCCGCCAGCTTCGGCGACAGCCGGAGCTGCGCCTCGTAGCACCCCCGGATCGCCCGCCGGTTGCGATCCATCACCCGCTTGATGGCCCGCTTCTCGAGCGCCGCCGACGCGGCCAGCCCGGCCTGCACGCCCCCCGCCGGGGCGCCGCCGAGCAGCGTCGGATCGAGCGCGCGCCCGTCGATCTGACCGGGCACCACCCCGGTCGGCGCCGGCCTCGGCGTCGGCGGCGGGCCGACACCGACGCTCACCCCGCGACACGCCGCTCCGGCGAACTGCATCACCCGGCTCCACGGCACCGCCTCGGCCACATACAGATCGACCGGCGCCTCCGGCTCGGCGGCCGCCGCCGCGCGCAACGCCGCCGGCTCGATCGGCGCGCCGGACAGCGTCGCCCCCTTCGGATCGAGGGCCAGGGCAGCCCCCGGCCGACGCCGCGTCTGGCCCAGCGCGGAGCGCGGGTCGGGCAGCGGCTCGGCGTCGCCCGCATCCGCCCCGCGGAGGCGCACCGGCACCCCCACGACCCCATCGCCCCGGGCCGCGACCAGGATCAGCCGATCGCGACCCGCGTCGGCCAGCGCCGCGAGCACCGGCTTCACCCGGCTCCACGGCACGTCGCGCCCCACGCCGAGCTGGATCGTCTCGTAGCCCATCCTGCGGAGCAGCGCCGGATCCACCTCGGCGAGCGGCGTCTCGTCGACCAGCACCGCGTCGCCCGTGACCCGGACCGCCGCCCCCGCCTCGACCTCGACCGGGCAACCCTCGAGCGCCGGCGTCGCGGCGGGCAGCTCGACCAGCTTCGGGGCGGGGCGGGCCTCGGCCGCCTTCAGCCGGGCGCAGATCGCCTCGTCCCCCGCCAGGCACAGCGGGCGCAGGCGGGCGATGGCCTCCGCCGGGCGCCAGCCGTCCAGCGCGCTCCGGTTCGTGCTCAGCAGGACCACCCGCCGCAGCCCCTTCACGGCCGGAGCCAGCGCCGGGGCCTGCTCGGCGCAGCTCAGCGAGCCCTCCATCTCGGCCAGGGCCGCCGCCATCAGCCGCCCGCGCATCTCGGGCGCGGCCGAGGCCACCGCCGTCAGCGCTTCCACGGCGCCCCGCTCCGCCCGGCGCAGGCAGGCCGACGCTTCGGACTCCTCCGCTGCGTGGATCGGGCCGTCGTAGTCCGCGGCGATGGCCTTCGCGGCTGTCGGCGGCGTCGGCGGCGCGTCGAACCCGACCCGGATCTGGCCGATCAGCGCCCGCCCGGCCCGGTCGAGGCGGCCCTCGACCCCGGCGAACTCGGCGGCCACCCGCGCCACCTCGGGGGGCAGGCCCGACAGCTTCTCGCTGCGCAGCGAGAGGCGCCCCAGCGGCGCGTCGGACGCCGGATCGCCGAACGCGTCGCGCCCCACGCCCAGGCCGATGACCACCGCCTGACTCCCGTCGGGCAGCGCCCGGGTCCACAGCTCGGGCGCCGGCTCGATCCGGGCCTCGGCCAGCGCCGCCCGCACCGGGGCCAGATCGGCGCCCGCCGGCACCTGGAGCGCCAGCGCGACCCGCGGGCGGGGGCCGTCCATGCCGAAGAACGCCACCTGGGGGGCCCGGGCGCCGAGCGTGGCCAGCGGCGTCTCCCGGGCCGCCATCGCCAGCAGCAGCTTCGCCCCGCCCAGCGGGCTGCGGGTCAGCGTGTGCAGCGGGCAGCCCGGGCCGCACTCGGCGTACATCCGGGCCAGCCGGCGCCCGTCGACCCCGGCCGGCGCCGGCTGATCGGCCGCGTCGAGCATGCCCCGCAGATCGGCGGCCAGCGCGAGGTGGGCCGCGGCGTCGCCCTTGGGCGTCAGCGGGGCGTGGCTCCGGCCCTCGAACAGCGCCGCCCCGGCGTCGGTGAGGCTGATCACGCTGCGCAGCGAGACGCCCGCCGCGTCGCCCCGCAGTTCGAACATCCAGTCGTCCATCTCGGGCCGCGCGCTGTACATCAGCCCCTCGGCCATCATCAACAGGCCCGTCCCGTGGGCGACGAGCCGGTCGGCCATACCGCTGCCGGACATCGCCAGCGCCTCGAACATCTGGGTCGCGCCGTGCTGGGTGAAGACCGCCCGCAGGTGCCACGGCCGCAGCAGCGCCCGCAGCGGGCCGCCCTCGGCCGCCACCAGCGCCGCGTGGGCCGGCGTGCGCGCGCTGGGCCCGCCGGGGATCGACCAGTCGTCGGGGGTCGGCCCGCCGGTCGCGATCTCGACCCGGGCCCGGCCGTCCTCGGCGAAGATCCGCAGCGCGGTGAGCGGCCCGGCCCGCAGGCGCTCGCCGTCGGCGCGCCAGCCCCGCTTCATCAGCGCCCCGGTCAGCGCGCCGCTCAGCGTCGCCGGATCGCTGGCCGGGATCAGGATCCGGTGGCGCAGCGGCGGCGGCACGCCGGGGCGCACGAGCGGATCGGGCAGTCGGGGGGTGATCGCGCCGGCCGGGGCCGCGAAGGCCGGTTCGAAGAGCGCCGCGACGATCGGGCGGCTGCGATCCCACCCGGGCAGGGCGCCGAACTCGGCCTCGAGGGCCGCCAGCGGATCGCGCTGCTTCTCGGCGAAGGCCGGGTCGAGCCGGGCCACCCGGGGGGCCCACGCGGCGATCGTGCTCGCGAGGGCCTCGGGCTGCGCCACCACCGTCAGCAGGGCCCGATCGCCGACTGCGTCGACCCACCCGGCCAGCGCGTCGTCGGCTCTCGGGGCCTCGGCCGGTCGGGCGCTGTCGGCGTCGGTCTTCGGGGAGCTGCTGCACGCCCCGGCGAACGCGGCGCCGAGCGCAGCACAGATCAACAAGCCGAGCGGGGCAGGGGACCGTCTCATCGTCTTCCTCCGGGTCGAGGCCAGCATGCACCGTCCTCGGGCCTCGCTCAACGCCCGGCCCGCCCGACCGGCCATGGGGTCGGTGGACCCCGCCCGGTGACCGGCGATCGTGACGTCGAGGTCCCACCGGCCGGGGACCGGGGGCCCCACAGCCCGCAAACCCCCGTCGGATGCGCCTCGCGCGGGGCTGGCACGATCCCCGCACTCATATCATTCCGAATCGCGACCGGAGGCCCCGCCCATGCGCCGTCTGCTCCTGCTCACCGCCCTGCCCCTCGCCGCCGTCACCGGCTGCGCGGACTCCTACGACGACGGCCACGGCGACCTGTACGACGACCACCTGCACGAGGCCGAGTCCCCGGTCGACCTCAAGGCCGCCGGCCTGAACACCGTGCGCGACGTGGTCCGGGCCCGGGGCTGCTCCACCGCGCCGCTGCGGGCCCTCGACGAGCAGATCGCCCGCGAGCTGGCCTGCCTCGCCCCCGACACCATGCGCCGCATCGACGACATCCCCGGCCTCACCCTGGGCGGCGGCGCCCGGACCTTCCTCCAGGCCGCGGCCGCCGACGCGCTGCGCGCCGCGGTGAACCGGGCCGGCCCGATGACCCTCAACAGCGGCTGGCGCTCGGTGGCCCAGCAGCACGTCCTCAAGTCGTGGGAGGGGAGCTGCGGCATCGGCATCGCGGCGTCCCCCGGGCGCAGCAACCACCAGTCGGGGCTGGCGCTCGACGTCGCCGACTGGAGCACCTCGAGCAAGCGCAACGCCCTCAAGAACGCCGGCTTCTCGTGGTACTGCGACTACCGCAACGGCGGCCGGTCGAGCGGCTGCCGGGACACCGTGCACTTCGACTTCTTCGGCGGCACTGACCTCCGGCCCTACGCCGTGCTCGCCTTCCAGAGGCTGTGGAACCGCAACAACCCGAACGACCGCATCGCCGAGGACGGCGACTGGGGCCCCAACACCGCCGCCCGGGTCGACCGCTCGCCGCTCGAAGGCTTCGCCCGCACCGCGACCTGCGCCGCCACCGGCGAGCCCGAGCCGCAGCCCGAGCCCCAGCCGGAGCCGCAGCCCGAGCCCGACCCCCAGCCGGAGCCGCAGCCTGAGCCGGCCCCCGAGGGCGGCAACGGCGGCATCTGCGACGACCCCGGCCTGCCGCTCTCCGAGCACGGCGAGAGCTGCACCGACTACGGCCAGGAGTACTGGCGCTGTAGCTGCAACGACCGCCTCGGGCGCACCGTCAGCCAGGTCTGCCGCGACGGCAAGTGGATCAACTTCCACGCCGACCCCGCCGACTGCGGCCGCTGCGACGGCGACTACACCGACGGCTGCAACACCAACGGCCGCCGCCCCGAGCCGGAGCCCGAGCCGGAGACCGAGCCCGAGGCCCCGGCCAGCCTCAACGGCGGCCTGTGCGCCGACCCCGCGCTGCCCCTCTCGGACCACGCGTGGCGCTGCGATGACGTGCCCCGCAATACGTGGCGCTGCGCGTGCAGCGAAGGCCACGAGACCCCCGTCTCGCAGGTGTGCCGCGACGGCCGCTGGATCAACTACCAGCTCGACCCCCGCGACTGCGCCGCCTGCGACGGCAGCTACAGCAGCGGCTGCGAGCCCTGACCCCCGCGCCCCCGCCCGCCGCGCCCCCGCGCCCATCTCCCGGGTTGACGGGGCACCATCCCGCCCGGATGATGCCGCGTCCATGCGCCGCCTCCTCGCCACCCCGCTGCTGCTCGTCGCGCTCGGCGCCAGCCCCCTGTCAGCCGCCGAGCCCGAAGACGCGCCCGTCGAGCTGACCCCCGAAGAGCTCGAAGCTCTCGAAGCGGGCCTCGACGCCGACGCCGCCAGCGCGCCCCCGCCGGCCGACGCGCCCCCCGCGCCGCACACCCACGCCGGCCCCGTCGGCAACAGCAACCCCGACATCTCGCTCATCCTCGACACCGCGCTGGCGGTCTTCGACGGCCCGCCCCGCCAGACCGGGGCCCATGACCCGCAGGCCACCGGCTTCACGCTCCAGCAGCTCGAGATGCACATCGCGGCCAACGTCGACCCCTACTTCCGGCTCGAGGCCAACCTCGTCTTCGCCGAGTTCGGGGTCGAGGTCGAAGAGGCCTACGGCACCACCCTCGCCCTGCCGGCCGACCTCCAGCTCCGCGCCGGCCAGATGCTCACCCGCTTCGGTCGCATCAACCCGACCCACCCCCACGCGTGGAGCTTCGTCGACCAGCCCCTGGTCAACGGCAAGCTCTTCGGCGGCGAGGGTAGCCGGGGCCTGGGCGTCGAGCTGTCGTGGCTCGCCCCGCTGCCGTGGTTCGTCGAGCTGGTCGGCAGCGCAACCCACGCCACCGGGGCCTGCTGCGCCCGCAGCTTCTACGGGGCCGACGACCTCGGCGTCGAGAGCCCGGCCGACCTGCTCTACACCGCCGCGGTCAAGCAGTTCTTCGCGCTGAGCCGCGAGTGGTCCGTCGCCTGGGGCCTCTCGGGGCAGTTCGGGCCCAACGCCACCGGCAACGGCAACCGGACCGAGATCTACGGCACCGACCTCTTCATCCACTTCCGCCCGACCCACAGCCCCGACCGGGCCTGCGTCTCGCTCCAGATCGAGGCGCTGTACCGCACCCGCCAGACCCCCGGCGACCGCCTCGAAGACTTCGGCGGCTACGGCCAGCTCGTCTGGACCATCGACCCCACCTGGGAGCTGGGCGCGCGCCATGAATACGTCGCCGGAGTGGCCGACGACCCGCTCGACCCCGAGTGGGACGCCGACCGCCAGCGGAGCACCGTGCAGGCCACCTTCTACCCCTCGCACTTCAGCCGGCTGCGGCTCCAGGGCAGCCGCGCGTTCGGCGACGCGGTCACCTGGAGCGGCATGCTCGCGCTCGAGCTGCTCATCGGCGCCCACGGGGCCCACAGCTTCTGATGGAGACGACGATGCGCCTCATCCCCCGCCTGCTCACGCTGCTGGCCCTGCTCGCGCCCTGCGCCGCCCACGCCGAGCTGAAGGTCGTCGCCACGCTGCCCGACCTCGCCGCCATCGCCCGCGAGATCGGCGGCCCCCACGTCACCGTCACCGCCCTGGCCCCGCCCAGCCAGGACCCGCACTACGTCGACCCCCGGCCCAACCTCATCCTGCCGCTCAACCGGGCCGACCTGCTCATCGTCAACGGCCTCGAGCTCGAGGTCGGCTGGCTGCCCCCGCTCCAGGTCGCCGCGCGCAACGGCCGCATCCAGACCGGGGGCGACGGCTACTTCGACGCGTCGTCCGTCGTGCGCCGCCTCGGGGTACCCCAGGGCAAGGTCGACCGGGCGATGGGCGACATCCACCCCGGCGGCAACCCCCACTTCCTGCTCGACCCCCGCGCCGCCCGCCCGATCGTCGCCGCGCTCGCCACCCGGATGGGCAAGCTCGACCCGAAGCAGGCCGACCGCTACCGGGCCAACGCCGCCGACTTCGACCGCCGCCTCGCCGCCTTCGCCGATACCCAGCGGGCCCGCTTCGCCGCGCTGCCCGCCGCCCGCCGGCGGGTCGTCGCCTACCACGCCTCGCTGATCTACCTCTTCGACTGGCTCGGCCTCGACGAAGCCGAGACCGTCGAGCCCCGCCCGGGCATCGCGCCGACCCCGGCCCACGTCGCCCGGGTCCTCTCGCTGATGAAGAAAGACGGCATCCGGGCGGTGGTCCAGGAGGCCTACTACCCCAAGAAGACCAGCGAGACCCTCGCCCGCCTCGCCGGGGGGCAGGTCGTCGTGCTGCCCGGGGGCACCCCCGACGGTACGGCCTACCTCGCGCACCTCGAGGGCATCGCCGACGCCCTCTACGCCGCGCTCGCCGCCCCGGAGGCCGAGTGACGCTGCTCCGGGCCCACAGCCTGCGGGTCGGCTACGCCGGCCGGGCCATCCTGCCGCCGCTCGACCTCGCCGTCGACGCCGGCCGATCATGGGCCCTCGTCGGGCGCAACGGATCGGGCAAGACCACTGCCATGCGCACCGTGCTCGGCCTGCTGCCGCCCATCGCCGGGCTGGTCGAGCGGGCCCCCGGCCTGCGCGTGGGCTACGTGCCCCAGCGGGCCACCGTCGACGCCTCGGTGCCCGGCCGGGTGCTCGACGTCGTGCGGGCCGGCCTCGACCACGGCTGGAGCTTCCTCGACCCCCGGGTGCCCCTGCGCGGCCGGCGGGCCATCCGCGACGCGCTCGAAGCCACCGACGCCCTCGACCTGCGCCGCCAGCCCTTCGCCCGGCTCAGCGAAGGCCAGAAGCAGCGGGTGCTCATCGCCCGCTCGCTCGTCGCCCAACCGGCGCTGATGGTGCTCGACGAGCCCACCAGCGCGCTGGACCCGGTCAGCGAAGACGCCATCTTCACCCTGCTCGACCGCCTGCGCCGCGAGCGCGGGCTGGCCCTGATCATCGCCAGCCACCAGCTCTCGTACGTGCCCCGCTTCGCGACCCACGCGGTGCTCGTCGACCGGGAGCACGACCTCGCCCTGGCCGGCACCGCCGCCGAGATCCTCGCCGCCCCCGCCTTCCACGCCCGCTACGGAGCCGCCGCCGCCGCGCTCGCCGCGCCCACCGCGCAGGCCGCCGACGCCCGGGAGCCGGCCGATGGGTGAAGGCTTGACCGTCGAGCAGTTCTTCGAGCTGTGGGACCTCTTCCGCGACGCCGCGCTCACCGGCGCCATCGCCGGGGCGCTGCTCGGCCTGCTCGGGGTCTACGTCGTGCTCCGGCGCATGGTCTTCCTCAGCGCCGCCGTCTCGCAGGCCGCCGGATGCGGCGTCGCGCTCGCCTTCTACGCCCGGCTGCACCTCGGCGCCACCGGCCTGCTCGCCGACCCCACCCTCGGCGCCGCCGCGCTCACCCTGATCGCCGTCGCCCTCATCGTGCGCGGCGGCCGCCAGACCCCCGCCGCCCGGGACGGCCTGCTCGGCGTCATCTGGCTGCTCGGCGCCGCCGGCACCCTGGCCATCGGCACCCGCATCGTGCAGGACCTCGCCGACATCGACGCCCTGCTCTTCGGCACCGCCGTCGCCGTCGTGCCCGAAGACGTCACCCTCGTCGCCGCCACCGCCGCCATCATCGGCGCGCTGCACCTCTGGGCCCACCGGGGCTTCGCCGCCGTCAGCTTCGACCCCGACGGCGCCCGGGTCCGGGGCCTGCCCGCCCGCGCGCTCGACTGGACCCTCTTCGCCACCCTGGCCATCGCCGTCTCGGTCTGCACCCGGGTCATCGGCGCCCTGCCCACCTTCGCCTTCAGCGTCCTGCCGGCCCTCGCCGCCGTGCGCCTCGCCCCCAACGTGCCCCGGGCCCTGATTCTCGCCACGATCCTCGGCGCCCTGTGCGGCTTCGGCGGCTACCTGCTCGCCTCGCTCTACGACCTGCCCGTCGGCGCCGCCCAGACCCTGCTCGGCGTCGCCGTCGCCGCGTCCGCCGTCCCGATCGCCTGGCTGCTCGACCGCCGCTGACCGCTGCGCTCGCCGCCCATCCGGGTTATAGTCCCGCCGCGCGGCAGCGGAGAGACGGCTCATGCCCCTCGGAGACCTCGAAGACCTCGTCCGGACGGCCCTGGAGTGCGGCCTCATCGGCCCCGAAGCCCGGCGCACGCTCATGCGCGGCCTGCCGATGGGCTTCGTCTACAGCCTGCCCACCGTCAGCCGCCCCATCGATCAGCTCCGCTTCGACCTCATGGAGCTGGAGCGCACCCCCCGCCTCATCGGCCTCGACCGCCCGCCGCTCGCGGTGTGGCTGAGCAACGCCGCCGACAAGACCGCCACCGAAGGCAAGGCCGACGCGGCGCGGATCTTCGCCGCCCGGGCCGATGCCATCTACCCCAGCGCGGGGGTGGCGCAGCGGATCGAGAAGCAGCTCGGCCAGATGTCGCCCTCCGCCACGCCGGCGACAGCGTCGAGCGCGCCCACGGTGTCATCCACATCAAACGCCCGGTCTCCGGAGACAGGCGCCCCCGCCCGTGCACATGTGCTCACGCTCGACAGCGTCGAGGGCGAACCGTGGAAGAGGGTCGACCCGCCCATCGATCCCATCAAGATCCGCCGGGTCAGCCTGCCCACCGGCGACTGGGCCCGCATCCGACCACCCTACACGTCGCCCTGGCGGCAGGTGCGAGAGGCGATCGACGAGCAACTCGGGAAGCTCGCCGACGGCGTTGGCTCGGGCGAGGCGCTCGAAGTCTTCGTCCGTGACGCCCCGCCCGTGATCGCGATGCTGCTCGCCAGCCGGTTGCGGCAGCGCATACGCAACGCCGAGCTGCGCTGTTGGGAGGCCGTACACAGCGACGGCCGCACGGTCTGGCGGCCACGCGGGCCGGTGTGGCGGCCGCCCGTCACCGCCGCCGACGAACCGGTGCTCGACGTGACGATGGTCGGGGTGAAGCCGGACACGCACGAGGTCGCGTTGGTCATCCAGGTCACCCGGCCGATCGGCCCGGCGTCCATCGCATCGGCGTTGCCCGAAACCGACGCTGTACCGCGGCTCGTCCTGAGCCACCGACCTCGACCCCGACGGGGTGCGATCGAGTCGCCGAGAGCCATCCAGCGCGCCGTGCGCGACGTCACCCGGGCCATGGACGACCTTCTCGCCGTAGCGCCCGATCTACGCCGGATCCACCTCTTCTACCGGGGCCCGGGGCTGCTCGCCGCCCGCCTGAGCACCGAAGTCCTGGAGTACGAGATCCCGGTGACGGCCTACGCCCGGCAGGACGATGGCTTCGTCCCGGCCATTGCCCTCACTCGAACCGGCGAGGCGACCCTGGTCCGCCGCGCCGACCGTGACGCGGCCCGGGGCGAAGGCTACGATGTCTTCGTGGCCTATGCCCGGGCGGACGAAGAGATCGCCGAGGCGCTGTACGAGGCGCTGGTCGAGGACGCCGGGCTCCACGTCTTCCTCGATCGACGCAGCCTCCTCCCGGGAGACGTCTGGGACACTGCGATCCCCGGTGCCATCGCCGACTCTCGGGTCGTGGTCGCGCTGCTCTCGCCGGTCGACGACAGCGCGGGCGAGGCGTGGTACCAGAAAGAAGAGCTGATCCATGGCATCCGATACACCCGCCGAAACCAGGAGAGTCGACGCTTGGTGCCCGTCCTGCTGAACGGGCTGGAGAGAGACGAACTGCCGTATGGCCTCGGCCGCCTCACCACCATCGGCCCCTGCTCTGGCACGCCGGCCGGGATCGGGACCCGGATCACCCAGGCGCTGAGGCCCGTGCTGTCCTTGCCGGACACACCCGGATCAGTGGACCGGACGTGGGTGCAGCCGGACGAGCCCGCGGAGACAGCGTCTGGATCCGACGCGCCGTCCCCGGCCTCCCGCGAGCCCGCCCCCGAGCGCAGCGGTCCGCTCAAGGTGCTCTTCATCGCCGCTGATCCGGGCCGCAGCGACCGGCAGGTGGTCTCCGACGAGATGCGCCATATCGAGGAGGCCATCCGCCGGAATGGCAGACGTGACGCGGTGGTGCTCGCCAGCCGTCACGGCTTGCGGCACGACGACCTCATCCGGGCCCTCCGCGAAGAGAAGCCCGATATCCTGCACATCGCGGGTCACGGCGACGAGCGAGGGGTGCATCTCATCGACCCTCAGACATCGCGGGCCGTCGCCCTCGGGGCGGAGTCGCTCGCGCGTATCCTCCGCTTGTTCGATCACCTGCGGGGCGTGGTGCTCACGATCCCTCACAGCGCGGCCATCGCCGACGCCCTCGTCGACACGGTCGACTTCGCGATCGGGATCGAGGGCGTACCCTCCGACAAGGCCCGCCGCGATCTGGCGGGCGCCTTCTACGACGCGGTGTCCGCCGGTGATTCGATCGCCCGCGCGTTCGGGATGGGCGAGGCGATGTTCCTCAGCCGCCACGACGCGACCGGCCAGCCGTGTCTTGCGTCGAAGGGCGAGAGGGCCGATCTGGAAGCGCTCACCCTGGTCGTCGACTGAGATCGTACGCCGCGCCCGGCCGATCCGCCTACTGTGCTTCGTCGACTGCGGAATCGCAGTCATTGTCTCGCCCATCCCCAGGCTGTTCTTCACCAGGTGGGAGGGCACGTTCCTGTCCCTCTCCAATCGCGCAGTGAATGTCACCCCGAGCATTGCAGATACACTGGCCCTCAACGAGTTGACCCTGTTGTGAACGCCCAAGACAGGTGTCGTCGTCAGAAAAGACGGCCTCATCTGTGTGCTCGTCGCAGTCGTCATTCCGCCCGTTGCAGGTCTCTGCTCTGCTGGCGTCGAGATCCGGCTCGGCATCGCATTGCCCCTGCATGCCGTCGTCCGAGCAGATCCACGTCCCGAGTTCTCGACAGTTCCCAACGCCCACGTTGCATTCGCTTCCCATAGGCCGAGTAATGACGAGGGGAATGACGATAAAGACGATGAGGGGGCTCTGCCAGAAGTCTTCATCCACCTCTCCATCACAGTCGTTGTCGACACCATCGCAGGTTTCTGCCCTCACCTCACACTCGCATCCATTGGCCTCGTCGCCGTCTTTATCGGCAAACCCGTCTCGGCAGCTATCGACCGTGCACACACCATTCGTGCAGACCACCGTTGCATTGTCTAGCTCGCAAGCGACGTTGCACGCCCCGCAGTGCTCCAGGGTGTTCAGGTTGAAGTCCTCGTCCGTCCGCCGATCGCAGTCGTTGTCCAAGCCATCGCAGAGTTCGTTGCTCGGCCCGATCTCACCGACGCAGGGGCCGACATACTCCCCGTTCCGACAGGCCAGCACCCCTTTCTCGCATGTGCCGTCCTCGGTCCCACACTCGACGAGGAGCGAGTTGGGCATCAGGCTGTTCTCTGCATTGTCGATGATGCCATCACAGTCATCATCGGCCCCGTTGCAGACCTCATCTCGAGGCATCCCTCGCTGATCCTCGCTCTGCGTCAGGCGGCAACTCTCGACGCCATCGACGCACTCGAACTCGCCGAACAGACCGCAGGCGCTCTCTTCATCGGCGCAGACGATACGCGCCAGAGCGCAATCCTCATCCACCTGCCCATCGGCGTCTTCGTCGAGCCCATTGCAGTGACACGCCCCGTCCTGCCACCCATCCTCCGCGTCGCTGGGCGCCGCCATGTCCCCGTCGGCGACCGGGGCATCCACGATGCTCTCGTCTACCTCTTCGACCGGCCCCGACGCCTCGTCTTCGCCGGCCGATGAATCCGCCATGGCGCCATCGACAACCGGCTCGCACCACGCGTAGATGCCGCACCGCTGGCCGGCCGGGCAGTCGATATCCGACTGACAGCCCTGCCCGGCGCGATGATCCTCGACGCAGCCACCGCCGCTCAGACAGACGGCCCAGAAGAACATCCCGATTCGCTTCATGCTGCCCGACTCCTTTGCTTCACCAGAAGGGCAGCACCCACCCGGCGCTGCCCGGCCCCACATACACCTGCGCCTCTCCCAGGCCATCCAGAGCGCCGGAGAGATACGCGCCCGCCAACAGTGCGGCGCTCGCCCCGAGCAGGGCGCCGCCGCCGACCAGAAAACCCGTCGCCCGACCCTCTGCCCGGCGCTGCCGCGCGCCCACATCACCAGTGGCGTCGCCGGCCTCGATCTGCTCGGCCAGATCGGACGCCTCGATCTGCGCGTCGATGCCCAGGCCCAGCAGGACGCCGCCGCTGGCGAGAAGCCCGAGCCCCGGGCCGGTCAGCCACCAGTGGTTCAGCGCAGGCGCCGGGGGCTGGGGTTCGCTCGGACGATCTCGCTCTGCCTGCTGCACCCGATACGCACGGCACGCCTCGTCGGTGTCCCGGTGGGGCTTGCGCGCGCCCCGGGCGATCTCGGGATCGGCGCTCGCCTCGAACGGCGCGTAGGCGTCTCGCGCGACGCACCACGTCGGGCCGCCGACGGCGTGCGCGACGCGCAGCAGCGCCATCGCCCGGATCAGCTCGATGTCCACCCGCCGCCGGGCGCACGCCGGTTTCGCTCGGGCGTCGTCCGCCGCCCGGATCGCGTCGGCGTACCGCGCCTTCCCGAGCGCGCTCATCGCCGGCCCCAGGCACTCGGCCGCCCCACCGGTCGCCGGCAGCGCGAGCGCCAGCAGCGGGCACAGCCATCGAGTTGAGCTCTTCATGGCCCCGCACCCCCAGGATTGAAGCACTTCTCCTGGCACCCCCGGAGGAAGCTCGACCGGTGGCGCTCCAGCGCCGTGCTCGACAACCGATCGGATGCCTCCTCCAGGAGCTGGTTGACCTGGGCGCACTCGCACTGGCCGATCGCCGCGCGGATCTGCGCGTCGAGCGTGGCGACGGAGGCGGGTCCGTCCTCGGCCTTCGGGGTCCGGGTGCTCTCACCTCGGGTCTTGGTGCCCGACCGCGTCGGGCGGGGCGCTCTCGGGGTCGGTTTCGGGGTGGGCTTCGGCGCTCGAACCGGCGCGGGGTCGGCCGGTGGGGTGACCTCTGCATCGGCGGCGGGCGAAGCCTCCGCGTCCACGTCGAGGAGAGCGGATGACCCAGGTCGACCCGCATGGGACGGCATCGAGCCTGCGTCTGGGTGGCTACCCACGCGAAGGACGACCGCGGGACCTTCCTCGGCCTCGTCGGCGGGCGCCGGGGTATGCCACAGGCTCCAGAATCCCATACTGACCAGCCCCACCAGCATCACGACGGCCAGCAGCCACCGCCCGAGCCGGCCCGCTCCGGCCAGGGTGCGCATCGCGCCCCCGGATGGCTCCACCACCACGCCCCGCCAGTCGGTGGACTGGGACACCGCTGGGGCCCCCCCGGCCGGCGCCCCGCGCATCATCGCGGCGAGGTGCAGCCCGGGCATCTCCTGCTGCGTGGCCCACATCGCCGCCAGATCGGGCGGCGACACCGAGACCGTGCTGACGTTGTGCAAGTCGCCCAGGCTCGAGCGCAGCGCCGCCCGCATCTCGCCGCTCGACGGGTACCGATCGGCCGGCGCCTTGCTCAGCGCCCGCTCGACGACCCGGCACAGGGCCGGCGGACAGTCGGTCGGCAGGGACGGCGGGGCCTGGAAGAGGTGGGACAGCAGGACGTCCCTCATCCGGCCCCGGAACGGGCGGTGCCCGGTCAGCATCTGGTGCAGGATCACCCCGACGGCATACAGATCGGTCGCGGGCGAGACGCCCCGCCGCTCGACCTGCTCCGGCGCCATGTAGGCCGGCGTGCCGAGGAGCTGCCCGGTAGCGGTCAGCGGCGGCCCGTCGTCGGTCGAGTCGCGCATCTTGGCCAGCCCGAAGTCGAGGACGCGGACTTCGAACCCGGCCGCCCCGCCCCGCACCAGCATGATGTTCGATGGCTTCAGATCACGGTGGATGATGCCTTCCCGGTGGGCGCTCTCCAACCCATCGAGGAGCTGGTCGACGATCGCCACCGCGACCCTGGGTTCGAGCCGCTCCGTGGCGTCGAGGTGGTCCCTGAGCGTCACCCCGTCGACGAACTCCTGGACCATGTAGATCAGCCCGTCCGGCTCCTGCCCCAGATCGAGCAGCCGGACGATCGCGGGGTGGCGCAGTCCGGCCTGCAACCGCGCCTCGCGACGAAACCGGGCGACCAGTTGCTCGCGGCCGCCGTGCGCCGACAACAGGGTCTTGATCGCGACCGGCCGGAGCAGCTCGAGGTGCGTCGCCCGATAGACCGAGCCGAACCCGCCGCTCCCGAGCAGGGCTTCGACCCGGTATCGGCCGCTCAGAACGCGCCCGAGCAGGTGTTCGCTGTCGCCCACTGTCTCGACTCCGAGAGTCGCCAATCAGTGGACGCTATCACCCTCAGACTCGGTCGATGGCCCGCATACGGGCGTGAAACGGATTTGATAGCCGGCCCGCCTCACCCTTCGCCGATCGCCCCCGTCAGCGCGGCCCGCTTCTCATCCACATACCGGATCCGGGTCACCGGCATCGCCCCCAGCTCCATCACGATGCCCATCGCGTGCAGCGCGCCGACGCTCAGCTTCGCCTGCAACGCGCTCGTCTTGTACAGCGTGCTCAGCATCATGTGGGCCCGCTTGTGCTCCGCCAGCCCGGCCAGGTGCTCGGCCTGCTCCGCCTCCGGGACCTCGCGGGTGAGCTGGAAGCACGGCGCGAACCTGGGCGGCATGCCCAGGGCGATGTCCAGATCGACCAGCCGATAGCCCGCCGCCTCGAGCAGCGGCAGCGTCGTATTGAACTCGTCCAGAAAGCGCTGGACCTTGTCCATGCCGAACTCGCCGCCCTTCTCCTTGAGCGCCTCGCCCCGCTCTTTGAGCACCTCGCCCTTCTCCCGGGCCTTCTCGCGCAGATCCCCGAACTTCATCGCGTCCTCCTCCCCGACGGACCTCCGTTGTACTCGATCGCGCCCGCCGCCTCCCGGGCTTTCGACCAGCGCACCCCCGCCGCCTCGCCCGCCCGGTACCGGGCCAGGGCCGCCGCCAGCCGGGCCTCGATCGCCAGCCCCCGCCCGCTCAGATCGCGCCGCTGCCCGGGATCGGCCGCCATGTCGTACAGCCGCCGGATGGGCCCCCCGCGGCCCGGGATCTCGATGAGCTTCCACCGCCGGGTGCGGACCATCGTGTCCTTGGTCTCGATGACCCCCGCGTGCAGATCGGCCCGCAGCACGAGGTTGTCGTCGAAGGCCGGATCGACCTCCAGCGTATCCACCGCCCCGGCCACCGTCAGCAGATCGGACCGCTCCGACGCAGACAGCCCGGCGATGCGATCCTTGGGGAAGAACAGGTAGCAGGTCTCGGCGAACGCCGGCAGATCCAAGTCATCCGTCGAGCCATCCAGCACGGGCACCAGATCGACCCCGCCCCACCCATCATGCCGCGCCATGCCCGCCAGCCGGGCCAGCGTCGGGGCGATGTCCACGTTGCGGGTGATGGCGTCCACCCGGGCGCCGCCCCGCGCCCGCAGCCCCGGCGCGCGCACCAGGAAGGGGATCCGGGTGCTCTGATCGCCGCCGAAGAAGTTCGTGCCATGCCCCAGCGTGCTGCCCGGCTCGTACAGATCCTCCCCGTGATCCGACGTGATCACCACGATCGTGCGATCGCTCAGCCCCCGCGCCTCGAGCCCGGCCAGCAGCCGGCCGACGTGGTGGTCGAACTCGCGCACCGCGCCGTCGTACAGCGCCCGGATGTGATCGACCGTGGCGTCCGGCAGGTCGTGGGCGAAGCCATCGTGGATGAGATCGGACACCCCGACCTCGATCTCGTAGCGGTGGGGCCCGGCGTAGTCCGGGTCGACATAGCTCAGGTTGAACGGATAGCTCGCCGAGTAGGGCAGGTGGGGCGTGCTGTAGAACACCAGCCCGAAGAACGGCCGCCGCGCCTCGACCGCCGCGTCGATCTCGCCCAGCATGCGGGCGGTCAGCGCGTCGGGCCGCACGTAGCGGGTGATGGTCGCCACCTCGGGCAGCAGCCACTCGCCGAAGTCATTGGCGAAATACAGCGGGAAGAACACATGGCTCCACACGACCGTGTCGAGCATCAGCGCCCGGAAGGTCTGCGGCGGGCTGGCCCGGTTGGTCTCGAAGCCCATGTCGACCAGCCGGAAGCAGTTGCCGGCCCAGTCCGAGACCACCGCGGTGTGATAGCCGGCCTCGGCGAACAGGCGCGGCAGCAGCCCCGGCGCCGCGCCGGCCTGCTCGGCGGCCGCCCGGCGCAGGTACATGTAGCGCACGCCGTGGCTCGGCGGCCACCGGCCCGAGAAGGCGGTGTACCAGCTCTCCAGCGTGCTGGCGGTGGCGACGTGCATGGCGTCCAGCGACACCGCCTCCCGGGCGAAGGCGTCGATGTGCGGGGTGATCGGCGGATCGCGCCGGGCCGCCGACGCGTCGAGCGCGCCGACGCGATCGGCCCGCAGGCTGTCGGCGGCGATGATCAGCACGTTGGGCGGCCCGTCGACCGCCGGCGCCCTCACCGGAGGCTGCGCTGACCGCCAGACCCCGGCCGCCCCCGCCAGCGCCGCCCCGGCCAGCGCGAGGCGGCCCCACCGATGGACCCACAGCCGGCGGGCGTAGAACCACAGCGCGCGCAGGACGACCAGCCCGAACAGCACGCTCATGCCATCCAGGATGTGATACTGGAAGAGGTCGTAGTGGTCGAACGGCACCCAGCCCGGCGCCTTGCGGGCCATGCCATCGACCAGCCCCGGGCTGCGGGAGAAGAACGGGCCCAGCGACAGCGCATACAGCAGCAGATCGAGCCCGGCGACGCCGGCCACCGGCTTGATGGCCCGCCGGCCGCGCCGCTCGCCGCGGGCCCACTCGACCAGCGGCCGCCAGCGATGCACCCAGGGCCAGGTCAGCGCCGTGGCCACCACCCCCACCACCACATAGGCCGGGATGACCCGCAGGTGGTGCCAGACCAGCGTGCCCAGGTAGCGGTCGTAGACCACGTCGGTGAACGCGTCCCCGTGGCGCCCGGCGAGGCGGGTGAAGCCGTACAGCGTCCACAGGTAGTACAGCCCGAACAGCCCCGCTTGCAGCTTCGACAGGGCGGGCAGGGGAGAGCGGGTCGACGACACCCGGCAGAGGATAGCCCCGCCGCCCGGCGCCCGCCAGCGGCTCGACACCCTGCCGCCCGGCGTTCGTCCCCTGTGCGTGACGTGGCCGACACCGGATGGACCCGAAAGGTAACGCGTCACGTCACCAAATCGGGCCCTGGCGGTGGCACCGGGTGTGCAGAAGCGCCCATCGACCGCCCTGCCACCGAGGAGGAACGATGCGCTGCGCCCTGCCGGTCCTCGCCGCGCTGCCGCTCACCGCGCTGTCGCTCGCCGCGCTGCCGCTCGCCGCGACGGCCGGCGCGACCGACGCCGACCGCACCCGCGCCGAGGGCTATGTCGAGCTGGGCCATACGCTCTTCGACCAGGGGGAGTACGCCGCGGCGCTCGAAGAGTACCGCCACGCGCTGCCGTTCGCCGACGAGCTCGGGCAGGCCGACGCCGTCCGGTGGAACATCGCCCGGTGTCACGAAGAGCTGGGGCAGTGGGCCGAGGCGACCGTCGCCTTCGAGGCTTTCGCCGCGGGCGCCGCCGACGCCGAGCGGGCCGCCGCGGGACAGGCGAAGGCCGACGCGCTCGCCGCCCGGGCCTTCGCCGCGGTCACCGTCGAGTGCGCCGCCGGGCACGACATGCTCATCCGGCTCGACGGCGGCGACCCCCGGGGGTGCCCCGCCGCCTGGGATCGGGTGCCCGCCGGGCCCATCACCCTCGAGATCACCGTCTCGGGCGTCCCCGGCGAGGTCGTGCGGCGGGAGGTCGCGGCCGGCTCGACCCACCGCGTCGAGCCGACCCCCGCCGGGCGGCTCGTCGTCTCGGGCGAGGGGATCGACGTGATGATCGACGGGGTCCCCCTCGGGGCCCTCCCGCCCGCGGGCCTGAGCCTGCCATCCGGCCCGCACACCGTCCGGCTCGCCGGGCGGGGCCGGCCGCCCGAGACCCACAGCGTCGTCGTGCCGCCCGGCGGGGCGGTCGAGATCCACCCCCAGGCGCCGTCGCCGCCCGCGCCGGCGGACCCGCCCCCCGACAGCGAGCCGCCCCTGGTCACCGAGGCGCCCGTCGACCCCTGGCCGTGGGTCGCCGCCGGGGCCGGGGTGGCCGCCGCGATCACCGGGGGCGCGCTCCTCGCGGCGGCCGCGGCCAGCGACGACGAGGCCCACGCCGCCTACGACCGCTGGCGGGCGCTGCCCGACTCGGCCTCCGACGCCGAGCGGCGGGCGCTGCAAGACGACACGATCGCCGCCGACGACCGGGCCGTGGCCCTGCGCACCGGCGGCTGGATCGCGCTCGGCGCCGCGGCCGCGGCCGGCGGGCTGGCGGCCTGGCTGTGGCTCGACGGGCCGCCCGACGCCGACGCCCGGGTCCAGATCGGCGCCGCGCCCGACGGCGCGCTCTTCACGGTGAAAGGAGCCTGGTGATGATGGTCCGCATCGGCCTCGTGGCCTGCATCTTCGGCCTCGCCGGCTGCGGCGGGGGTGACTTCGACTTCTCCCGCGACGCCGCCCCCCCGGACGTCCTGCCCGAGTGCGCCGCGTCATCGGACTGCTTCGGCGCGGCGGGCGGCGACGTCTGCCTCGACGGGGTCTGCGCGCCCTGCGAGGCCGACGCCCAATGCGCCGGGCACCCCGAAGGCGGCCTGTGCCGCGGCGGATCGTGCGTCGCCTGCGCCGCCAACGCCGACTGCGCCGACGACCCCGCCGGCGGCTTGTGCCTCGCCGGCGCGTGCACCCCGTGCACCGGGCCCGCCGACTGCGAAGCCGACGGCCGGGGCAACCTGTGCCTCGCCGGCCACTGCGCGCCCTGTGAGCGCGACGCCATGTGCGCCGACCACCCGGCCGGCGCCGTGTGCGTCGGCGACCGCTGCGGGGGGTGCGCCGCCGACGCGGACTGCGTCGACCACCCCGACGGCCCGATCTGCGCCGACGGCCGCTGCGGTCAGTGCGACCCGGCCTCCCATCGCCCGTGCCAGGGGGCGGCCCCCATCTGCGACGCCGCCTGCCGGGCCTGCGCCGACGACGACGAGTGCCTGACCCGCGCCGAGGACGCCCCCACCTGCCTCGCCGACGGACAGTGCGCCGTGTGCGCCGACGACCACCGGGGCTGCGGCGACCAGCGCTGCGTCGACGGGGCCTGCGCCCCGTGCGCCGCTGCCGCCGACTGCCAGGACCACCCGACCGGCAACCGCTGCGTCGACGGCCTCTGCGCCGGGTGCGCCGCGGCGGACGACTGCGTCGGGCACCCGGCCGGGGTCCGCTGCATCGAAGGCCGCTGCGCCCACTGCGCCGCCGACGCCGACTGCGGCGATCGCTACTGCGTCGATGGGATCTGCGTCGCCTGCCGGGACGACGCCCACTGCCCCGACGCCGGCCAGTGCGTCGCCGGGCGGTGCGCGGTGTGCGACCCGGTCGACCACGCCCCGTGCGGCGACGGGCTGTGCTGCGATGACATGTGCGTCGCCCAGAGCGTCGTCCGGTGCGGCGCCTGCGACCTCGGCTGCCCCGCCGAGCGGGCCGACGCCTGCGCGGGCGGGGTGTGCGTCTGCGGCGCGGGCGAGATCTGCCCCGCGGGCGAGCGGTGCGTCGGCGGCGCCTGCGTGGTCTGCCTCGACGACGAAGAGTGCCCCACCCGCGACGCCCCGGCCTGCGTCGACGGCCGCTGCCAGCGCTGCGACCCGGCCGACCACCAGGGCTGCGACGCCGACGAGCTGTGCTGCAACCGGGCCTGCGTCGGGACCGAGCCCGCCCGCTGCACCGCCTGCGACGCCGGGTGCGCGCCGAGCCAGGCCGACGGCTGCGCCGATCGGAGCTGCGTCTGCGGCGACGGCCCCGCCTGCCGGGTGGGGCAGACGTGCGTGAGCGGGCAGTGCGTGCAGTGCGCCGACGACGCCGGCTGCGACGGCGCGCTGTGCGTCGGCGGGCGATGCCAGCCGTGCGACCCCGCCGACCACCGGGGCTGCGGGCGCGACGAGCTGTGCTGCGACGATGAGTGCGTGGCCGCGGTGCCCGGGCGGTGCGCGGCGTGCGGGGTCGCCTGCGCGCCCGGCCGGTCCGACACCTGCGCCGAGCGGGGCTGCATGTGCGGCGACGGCCCCGAGTGCCCCCCGACCGAGGTCTGCCACCAGGGCGAGTGCGTGGCCTGCGCCGACGACGGCGACTGCCCCGACGGGCAGTGCGTCGACGGCGCGTGCGCGATCTGCGATCCGGCCGACCACGCCGGCTGCTCGGGTTCGGACCTGTGCTGCGGCGACGTGTGCCGGCCGCGCTCGCTGTCCGACTGCGGCGGGTGCGGCGAGGCGTGCCCCGTCGGCCGGGCCGACGCCTGCCTGGACGGGGCCTGCGCCTGCGGCGGCGGCGAGGCCTGCCCGGCCGGCGAGCTGTGCGTCGGCGGGCGGTGCGTCGAGTGCCGCGACGACGGCGACTGCGGCGGCCCCGAGCCCGAGTGCGTCGGCGGCGTCTGCCGGGCGTGTGATCCGGCCGACCACGCCGGCTGCCTCGGGAGCCAGCTCTGCTGCGGCGGCGCGTGCGTGCTGGCGACCCCCCAGCGGTGCGAAGGCTGCGGCGGGGCGTGCGACGCGCGCGCCGATCGCTGCGTCGACCGCGGCTGTAGCTGCGGCGACGGCGGCGCGCCCTGCCCCGCGGGCCAGATGTGTGAGGGCGGCGCCTGCGCCCAGTGCTTCGACGACGGCGACTGCGGCGGGCGGACCCCGGTCTGCGTCGGCGGCACCTGCGCCGTCTGCGACCCGGGCACCGACCGGGGGTGCGACGGCCGCATCTGCGATGGGCTCCCGCGGGAGTGCCGCGACTGCGTACCCCTCGCGGGCGACTGCGACGACGGGCTGTGCGTCGGCGGGCGCTGCGTACCCATCGCGCCATGTGTCGACGACGATGACTGCGAAGGCACCGACCTGTGCTGTGACGGCGACTGCGTCGCGTCGAGCACCGCGCAGTGCGAAGCGTGCGGCGAGGCGTGCGGGTCGGGCGCGAACACCTGCCTCGACAACACCTGCCGCTGCGGCGCCGCGCCGGCCTGCGCCGATCCCTACCCCCGCTGCGTGGCCAACGGGCGCTGCGGGCAGTGCACCCGGGACGCGGACTGCCCCTTCGGCGCGTGCATCGACAACCTGTGCCTCATCGGCTGCGCGGGCGGCGTCCGCTGCCTCGTCGGGCAGGTGTGCGCGTTCGATGTCTGCACGCCGGGGTGTCAGAACGACCGGGCGTGCGCTGCCCTGGGCCCGAACGCCGCCTGCTTCGTGCCTCCGCTGGGCGACGGCTACTGCGTGGTGCGCTGCGGCGACGCCAGCGACTGCCCCGGCACCCTGCGCTGCGTCGGCGCCATCTGCCGGCCATGAGCCGCCGCATCACCCGGGTCGTCCGGCCCCCGCCATCGGAAGATCCCATGCCCGGCACCACCATCCTCGGACAGCGCATCTGCCCCGCCTGCGGGCGGATCTCGCAGGCCGTCGCCGGCGACCGCTGCCCCGAAGACGGCGCGGCCCTGCTCGCGCCCGACGTGCTCGACCGCCACCCCGACGACCCGCTGCTCGGGACGGTGCTCGGCGGCAAGTACCTGCTGCTCGACCTCATCGGCGCCGGCGGCTTCGGCGCGGTCTACCGCGCGATCCAGGACCCGGTGGGCCGCCCGGTGGCGGTCAAGGTCATCCGCCCCCGGGCCGACGCCGACGTCGAAGCGCTGCGGGGCCGTTTCTTCCGCGAGGCCCGGGCGCTCGCCGCGCTCAACGCCGACCAGACCGTGTCGCTGTACGACTACGGCGAGGACGGCCAGCTCTACATGGCCATGGAGCTCGTCGAGGGCCCGACCCTGTCGTCGATCATGCGCCGGGAGGGGGCCCTCGCCGCCGAGCGGGCGGTGCGCATCGCGCTGCACGTCCTCGAGTCGCTCGCCGAGGCCCACGCGCGGGGCATCGTGCACCGCGACCTCAAGCCGGACAACGTGATGCTGGTGCGGGGGCCGCTCGGCGACGAGAAGGTCAAGGTGCTCGACTTCGGCATCGCCAAGATGAAGGGCCCCGCGGCCGACGACTTCGCCACCCGGGACGGGGTCGTGCTCGGCACGCCGCAGTACATGGCGCCCGAGCAGGCCCGGGGGCAGGCCGAGCCGCGCAGCGACCTCTACGCCCTGGGGGTGATGCTCTTCGAGATGCTCAGCGGCCGCCGGCCCTACGACGGCGACACGCCCTACGCGGTGCTCGCGGCCCACGAGACCACGCCCACGCCCGAGCTGGCCGCGGGGCTGGTGGCCCCGGCGCTGTCGGGGGTGGTGCACCGGGCGATGAGCAAGGACCCCGACCGGCGCTACCCCGACGCCTCGGCGATGTCCCGGGCGCTGATGACCGTGCTCGACCCCACCAGCCAGCCGGTGACCGCGCTGCCGCCGACGAAGGTGCTGCACGACGAGGGCCGGCCCCGGCGGTGGCCGCTGATCGTCGGCGCGCTGCTGATCGTCGCGCTGGCGGCGGGCGTCTGGATCTGGCGGCACGGGCGCTCCGGCCCGGCCGACCCGGCGCCCGACGCCGCCCCGCGGGTGACCGCCGCCGCGGCGCCGGCCGACGCCACGCCCGGTGTCATACCCGATGCCATGCCAGACGCCGCGCCAGTCGACGCCGCGCCAGTCGACGCCATGCCACCGGATGCGACCTCACCCGCCGCGCCCCCCGACGCCGCCCGCCCGAAGCGGCCGCCCCGCCGCCGCGCGCGCCCGAAGCCGCCCCCGCCCGACCCGCTGAACATCTTCAAGTAGCCGCCGCTCACCCCGCGGCCGCCTCGCGCAGGATCGCCACCAGCCGCTCGAGCACCCACCGGATGCGGGGCGCCCCCCGCAGCGCCTCGGGCATGACCATCCACCCCTGAAACGCCAGCCCGTCCAGCGGCGGGCTCAATCGCAGAAGCCGGGGCTCGTCGTCGGCCACGTAATGGGGCAGCAGGCACAGCCCGGCCCCGGCCGCCGCCGCCTCGATGATCGCCAGGGACGAGCCCAGCCGGATGGCCGGCTCCCGCCCCAGCCGGCCGCGCAGCCACCGCGCCGACGGCGTCGTCGATCCCGCCGGGTGCCCGATCCAGCGGCACGCCGCCCACCGCTGATCGCCCCGGGCCGCCGGGCTCTGATCGACGTACAGCGGCGCCCCGTAGACCGCGAAGCGGGTCACCTCGAGCCGCCGGGCGACGAGGCTGCCCGACGTCGGCCGCTGGTTGCGCACCGCGATGTCGGCCTCGCCCGCCGCCAGATCGACGAAGCGGGTGGCCGGCGAGATCTCGACCTGCAAGCCCGGCGCGCCCTCGACGATCGACAGGATGCGCCGGGCGAACAGCCGCCCCATCAGCGGCCCGCAGGCCACCCGCACCAACCCGCTGAGGTCGTCCCGCCGGGCGCGCAGCACCTGATCGATGACCGCCGCGTGCCCCTGCACCTGCTCGGCGTGGGGCAGCAGCCGGGCCCCGAGCGGCGTCGGCCGGCAGCCCCGCCGGTCGCGGTGCAGCACCCGGGCCCCCACCGCCGCCTCGAACGCGTCGATGCGCCGCCCGACCGTCGGCTGGCTGATGCCCAGGGCCTCCGCCGCCCGGGACAGGCTGCCGGCGCGGGCCGCCGCCCGGAAGGCCATCAGCCCCTCCCACGGCCAGGGCGGGTCATGCGGATGTGTATGACCACTGTTCGCCATCGTGTCTTCCTCCCGGGCCGAGAGCCCCATAGGTTGGTGCACACGACACAGCGGATGCAATCCCAGCGATTCATCCCCGCATCGCGAAGGAGCCCGACATGAGCCAGCAGCCCACCCCCCGCGTCGCCCTGATCACCGGCGGCGGCCGCGGCCTCGGCCGCGCGATCGCCCTGCGCCTCGCCCGGGACGGGGTCGACGTCATCCTCACCTACCGGGCCGACCGGGCCGCCGCCGAGGCCACCGCCGCCGAGATCGAAGCCCTCGGCCGGGTGGCGGTCGTCGAGCGGATCGACCTCGCCGACAGCGCCGCCATCGCCCCCTTCGCCGACCGCGTCCGCGCCGCCCTGAAGGCCCGCTGGAGCCGGGGCACCCTCGACATCCTGATCAACAACGCCGGCATCAGCAGCGAGGTGCCCTTCGCCCAGGTCGACGAGGCCCGCCTCGACGCGCAGTTCGCGGTCAACTACAAGGCCCCGTTCATGCTGACCCGGGCCCTGCTCGACGCCGTCGCCGACGGCGGCCGCATCCTCATGATCGGCACCGGCCTGACCCGCTTCACGATCCCGTCGCTGGTGGCCTACGCCCCGATGAAGGCCGCCGTCGAGCTGCTCGCCCGCTACCTGGCCCGGGAGCTCGGCCCGCGGGGCATCACCGTCAACGCGGTCTCGCCGGGCGCCCTGCGCACCGACTTCACCGCCCCGGCCTTCGCCCACGCCCCGCACATGGTCGACGTCATCGCCCAGAACACCGCGCTGGGCCGGGTCGGCGAGACCACCGACGTCGCCGGGGTGGTGGCGCTGGTCTGCTCGCCGGAGGGCGGCTGGATCACGGGCCAGCGGATCGAGGTGTCGGGGGGCATGTTCCTCTGAGCGACTGCGCCTCGGTCGGCGCGCCGCGCGCGATCCGGATGCTTCACGACCACGAAGGCCGTGATCGAGCGGGCGCAGCGCCCGCGGTGACCGCGCAGAAGCGGTCGACGGGCGGCCTCCCGGGGTCGGCGAAGCCCCCGGCGGCACATCTGCCCGTTGCCCGCGCCGTGGATCAGCCCTCGACGGCGGTCTCGCGCGGCGCTGACCATCTCCGACCCGCCCTCGCCGGCGATCTCTCGCGCCGCCGACCATCTCCGACCCCCGCCCGGGGGCGATCGGGCATGGTCTCCACCCCGGTAAACAGTAGCAAACGGCGTTCGGCGATGGTCTCGCACCATCCCGGATCGCCATCGAGGGGTGATCCGGGATGGTGTGAGACCATCCCGATCAGCCCTCGGCGGTGATCGCCAGCCCCTCGACCATTTTCGAACTGCCCGCCCAGGGGGTCTTCGGCAGCGCTGAGCATTTTCGAACTGCCCTCGACGGCGTCTTCGGCCGCTTCGAGCGGGCGCATGTCGCCCTCGATGCCGTCCGAGCAGGCCGCCGTCGCCCGGAGACTGCCCGCGGCGCCGGTCGATCCGGGCCCTCGCCGCCCGCGAGCGGCCCGCGACACGGTCTCTGCCCGCGACGACCATCGCCGATCGGCACGCGGTGGTCTTTCTGGGGTCGCTGACCATCCCGGATCGCCATCGAGGGGCGATCCGGGATGGTCTGGGACCATCGCCGATCACCGGCGAGGGGGCCGATTTCTTCAGCGCCGACCATCCCCCACCGCCCCCCGGGGCAGGTCTGCGCCCGCCGCGGCGGGTCCGGACCGCCCCTCGCCGGTGGTCCGCGGCCGCTGTGTTGCCTCCAGACCCCCGGCGAGGGCTGATCCGCGGCGCGCGCGCCCCGCGGAAACACCGGCGAGGGCTGGTCTGTAAGACTCGGGTCATTGCGCGACCGCCCCTGGCAGGCGACAACCGACGGGTGAGCGACGGCGGCACCATCTTCATCGGCTACGCCGGCCCCGACCGGGGCCACGCCGAGGCCCTCGGGCGGGTCTTGAGAGCTGTCGGGCTCGACGCCTTCGTCGACACCCTGCGCCTGGACCCGGGCGACCCCTGGGACACCACCATCACCGACGCGCTGAAGGCGGCCGGGACGATCGTCATCCTGATCAGCCCGGCGTGGCAGACCCACGACGCGTGGTACGCCCGCGACGAGGTCGCCCGCGCGGTGGCGCTGGCTCGGGAGGGGGCGCGGCTCATCCCGGCGATCATCGGCGACGTGGCCCCGGTGGACATGCCCAGCGGGCTGGCCCGGCTGGTGGCCCTGCGCGGGGCCGACGATTGGGGGGCGACGGCCGCGCGGATCGCGGCGATCCACCGGGGCGAGGCAGTGGGGCAGCAGCCGGGGGATCGGCACGATCGGGAGGCGAAGGTCTCGCTGAGCCGGCTGCCGGGCAGTGGGCGGTTCTTCCTGGGGCGCGCGGGCGAGTTGGCGGTGCTGAACGCGGCGTGGGCCGATCCGGGGACGCGGGTGCAGGCGGTGATCGGCGTCGGCGGCGAGGGCAAGACGGCGCTGGTGAAGCAGTGGCTGGCGGGTATGGGTGATGCGGATTATCGGGGCGCGGCGCGGGTGTACGGGTGGAGCTTCTACAGTCAGGGCGCGGGCGAGGATCGGCAGGTGTCGGCCGACCTGTTCATCGAGCAGGCCTTGACGTGGTTCGGGGATCCGCGGCCGAGCGAGGGCGATCCGTGGGCCAAGGGGGTGCGGCTGGCGGCGCTGATCCGGGAGCAGCCGACGCTGCTGGTGCTGGATGGGCTGGAGCCGTTGCAGTTCCCGCCGGGGGAGTCGGAGGGGCGGATCAAGGATCCGGCGCTGGCGACGCTGCTTCGGGAGTTGGCGGCGCGGATGAACGGGCTGTGCGTGGTGAGCAGCCGGCAGATGCTGCGGGATTTTTCGGAGGGCACGCCGGGGATCGGGGTGCTTCGGCTGCCGGCGTTGAGCGGGGCGGTCGGGGCCGAGGTGCTGCGGCGGTGGGGCGTGGTCGGGGGCGAGGATGAGCTGCGGGCGGCGGTGGGTGAGGTGAAGGGGCACGCGCTGGCGGTCAACCTGATGGGGTCGTATCTGGCGATGTTCCATGAGGGCGACGCGCGGCAGCGGGATCGGATCGAGCGGCTGACCGAGGCCGAGGACGGGGGCGGGCACG
>JAUHYW010000129.1 GCA_030426085.1 bacterium
GCGGCGAGGGCGGATTCGGCGGCGAGGGCGGGACCGGCGGCGTGGCCGGGTTCGGCGGCGAGGGCGGGTTCGGCGGCATGGGCGGCGAGGGCGGATTCGGCGGCGAAGGCGGGACCGGCGGCGTCGGCGGCGAAGGCGGGTTCGGCGGCGAGGGCGGGTTCGGCGGCGTGGGCGGCGAAGGCGGATTCGGCGGCGAGGGCGGGACCGGCGGGGTCGGCGGGTTCGGCGGCATGGCCGGCGCCGGCGGCGAGGGTGGATTCGGCGGCGTGGGCGGCCTGGGCGGCATCGGCGGCGTGGGCGGCGTCGCCGGAGAGGGCGGCATCGGCGGGATCGGCGGCGTCGGCGGGGTGCCGATGCCCGACCGCTGGGCGGCCTACTGAGCCTTTGATCCAGGCGCTTCGGGCGCGGCCTCTCCACCCGGCTTGCGGGCGATCACCATCTGGTGCCCGGTCTGCCCGGTCAACTGCAAGATGGCCTGACTCGGCCACTCGAACACCACGTACAGCGCCACCAGCACCAGGAACAGCGCGATGTCGAGCGGCGTGCGCCAGGTGAACGGGCTGCCCGGCGGCGGGGCCTTGGTCACCCGGGCCAGCCAGATGCCGAGGCTGGCCACGCCCTCCAGCGGATAGAACATCGTCTGCCGGTGGGCCACCGGCTCGAACCCGGCCTCGTCCAGCGCCGCGGCCAGCGTCTTCGGGGTGAAGTGGAACAGGTGCTGGGGGATGAGCAGCGGCAGCCACGCCGTGCGGAAGACCCGCCGCCACAGGCCATTCCAGTTGGGCACCTCGATGACGATCATGCCGCCCGGCGCCAGCAGCCGGCGGGCCTCGCGCAGCGCGGCGATGGGCGCGCTGTGGTGCTCGAGGCTCTCGAAGAACGTGATCACGGTGAAGCGCCCCGCCTCGAAGCCGGCGTCGACCAGCCGGCCGGTGCGGTACTCGCAGATCTCGGCGTCCACCGCCTGCTCGATGCTGCCGGCGTCCATATCGATACCCGCCGTCGCGCAGCCCGCGTGCGCCCGGGCCACCCGCAGAAAGCCCCCGTAGCTGCACCCCACGTCGAGCAGCCGGTCGTCGGGCCCCAGCCGGCGCACCTTCTCCAGCACCCGCAGCCGATAGCGCGAGATGAGCCGCCCCAGCCCGCTCTCGGTCTGGAAGGCCCGCATCGGGTTCTCGCCGTCGTCGGTCTCGCCGGAGTAGGTGTCTTCGTAGTAGAACGACAGGGCGTCGGGGGTCGGGCGGGGCCGGGTGGCCACCAGCCCGCAGTCCTCGCAGCGTTGCAGCCTGAAGGTGCCCGGCTTGCGCCAGATCATGTCCCGCGCGCCGGTCATCACCGTGCGGTAGGCGCTGCTGCGGCACAGGGGGCAGGGCGGGGATTCGAGCGGCACCGGCGCGTCCATGGTCGGGAGCATACCACCGCCCCGGCCCCAGCAAAGAAGGTCCTGATCCGGCCCGGAGGAGCGCTCTGATCCTGTCGACCATCCTGGCGATCGCCGCGTGGGGCGTGGTCCTGCTGTGGGGGCTGGTGCTGCTCGCCTCGGCCCGGTTCGGCCTGCGAGGCCTGCCGCCGCCGGCCGAGGTCGTGCCCCCCTACACCCTGTGGATGCCCGACGGCGGCGAGCCGCCGACCCTGGACCCGGCCCCGGCCCGGGTGCACGCCGCGCCGACCCCGCCCGACGCCGACCGGATGCTGGTGCTCGGCCGCGGGGTGCGGGTGGCGCCCGAGCTGCCCCGGCGGCTGGCGGCGTGCGGCCCGTTCGTCTCGGTGATCCCCCGGCCCCGGGGCGGCCCCCTGCGGCTGGCGGTCGAGCGCCTGCTGCGCGACTTCGCCAACCCGGCCGCGGTGAACGACCCCCGTCACCCGGCGGGCTACGCCGACGCCCGCTGCGCGTGGCTGCGCCGGCGCGACCTCGACCTGCCGGGGGTCGGTGAGCCGGGCCCCCTGCGCGCCGCCCGGGCCCGCAAGGCGCACGGGCTGGCGGTCGACCTGCGCGATGGCTACGCTGGCGATCGCCCCCGGGGCCCGCGGGTGGTCGAGGCTCCGGGCCACGGCCCGACCGCGCTGCGGGCCCTCGTCCCGGCCCTGACCGCGCCCGAGCCCGCCGCCCGCACGCTGATGGTCGCGATCCCGCCCGCGCTGTGCCTCGCCCCGTGGCTGCTGCTGCTCGCGCCCGCCGCCCGGCCGGCGGCGCTGCTGGCGATCGGGCTGGGCACCGCCGCCCGGCTGATGACCGCGGTCCGGGAGGGCTTCGGCGGCGCGTTGCCGGCGCTCGGCTGGGTGATCGAGCCGCTCCTGAGCCTCGCCGTGCGCCGGGCGCCCGAGACGCCGGTGCGCAGCGAGATGCCGCCGGTGCCCGCCGACGCGCCGGCGCTGACCGGGGCGAAGCCGGTCGAGGGCGCCGCCTGGCTGGACGACGCCGCCGTGCCCCACCTCGCCCGCCGGCTGGGCGGGGCCGCGCCGGTGATGGAGCAGATCTATCGCAATACGCCCGCCGGCCGGACCGCCCGGGCCCGGGCCGCCGACCGCTGGATCCACGCCGCGCCCGCCGCCCGGGCGGTGCGTCACCGGTGGCTGGCCGTCGCCGAGCTGGGCCGCAAGTGCGCCCCGCGCAGCTTGATCTCGGTGCCCTGCGGCAGCGCCCGGGACGCGGCGGCCATCGGCGCCGGGCGGCGGGTGCTCGTCGACCCCGACCCCACCGCCCGCCGGCTGGCCGCCGAGCGCTGCGCCGCGGCCGGGGTCGAGGCCGAGGTGATCGACGGCACGGTCGAGGCGCTGCCCGAGGGCCCGTTCGACCTCGCGATCTACGTCGGCCTGATGGAGTACCTCGACGACGAAGAGGTCATCGCCCACCTCGCCACGCTGCGGGCCCGGCTGGCCCCCGACGGGGCCCTGATCACGTCGACGACCGCCGCCGATCAATCCCAGGGGCGCATGCGGGACTGGCTCGGCTGGCAGACCCGGGCCCGCAGCGCCGACGCGCTGGCCGCGCTGCTCGGGCGGGCCGGCTTCGACGTCGCCGAGCGGCGGGTCGACCCGCTCGGCATCCAGTGGGTGATGCTCGCCCGCCCCCGCCCGCCGAGCGACCGCTCGGACCGGTTCACCAGTGGGGTGGAGGCGAAGTCCGTGTGACGAGTCCGCGAGCCATTTCGACCTCGATCGAGGCGGTCCGACGCAGGCGTGCCGGGGGCACGTCGAGGAGGACCAACGCCGAGCGGGGGCGAAAGGGCCGTGGAATCGCACGCGGAGCTCGCCGACACCCCACCAGCAGCGAGCTTCGTCGGGGGTAGCCCGTGCCGCGTAACGCGCTCTTCATCTGCAGCCGCAACCAGTGGCGCAGCCCGACCGCCGAGCAGGTGTTCCGCCGCTGGCCAGGCGTCAACGCCCGCTCGGCGGGCACCTCGCCCAACGCCCGGCGCACGGTGACCGCCGACGACCTGCGCTGGGCCGACGTGATCCTGGTCATGGAGCCCAAGCACCGCCGGCAGCTCATCGCCCGCTTCAGCCGGCCGCTGCTGAAGAAGGCGGTGCACGTCCTCGATATCCCCGACGACTACCGCTACATGGACCCCGATCTGGTCGAGCTGCTCGAAGACGTGGTGCCGCCGCTCATCGAGTGAGCCCCGCCCCCCGCTGAGCCCGCCCCGCCGAGCCCCGTCCACCCCCACGCCCGACCCGCAGAATGTCAGGAGCCGTGGCAGGAGCCGGCCCCGCCCCCGGCCCCGAATCGACGCATGGGTTGCGCCGGGCCCCGTCAATCCCCATCATCCGCCCCGCGCGAATCATGTGGCCCGGTCCCCACATGTGTCGTCCGATGTCAGGGTGCCCCCAATCGGAGCGGGCGCCCGCCTGCTGATCTGGGAGCCGAAATGCCCGCCAAGCGCCCGTTCGTCGGCCTCGTCGACGTCCTGCGAGACCACGCCGCCCGCGGCGGCGACCGCCCCTTCGCCCGCTTCCTCGACCAGGGGGACGTGGACCGCCCCGGGACATCCTGGGACTACGCCACGCTGTGGGCCCGCACCGCGGCGATCGCCGAGCGGCTCGGCGACCGGGTGCGCCCCGGCGACCGGGTGCTGCTGATGCTGCCCCAGGGGCTGGACTACATCGCCGCGTTCTACGCCTGCCTCGCGGCGGGCGCGATCGCGGTGCCGGCCTACCCGCCCGATCCGACCCAGCTCCAGCGCACGCTGCCCCGGCTGCTGTCGATCGTCGGCGACGCGCAGCCGGTGCTCGGCCTCACCATCGAGCAGTTCGTGCCGCTCGCCCGGGGGCTGGCCCGGGGCACGCCCGAGCTGGGCGGGCTCGACTGGCTCGGCGTCGACGGCCTGGAGGCGGCCGACGCCGGCTGGCTGCCACGCCCGGCGGCCGCCGACACCCCCGCGTTCCTGCAATACACCTCCGGCTCCACCCGCGCGCCGAAGGGGGTCGTGGTCACCCACGGCAACCTCGTGGCCCACATGGCCATGATCCACCGCGAGTTCCGCCAGGACCACGCGACGATGGTGAGCTGGCTGCCGATGTTCCACGACATGGGGCTCATCGGCATGGTGCTCGCCCCGGCGTGGACCGGCTCGCGCTCGATCTACATGAGCCCGCTCGACTTCCTGCGCCGGCCGACCCGCTGGCTGCAAGCGATCTCGCTCGCCGGGCGCGACGGCGAGGTGGTCTCGGGCGCGCCCGACTTCGGCTACGCCCTGTGCACCCGCAAGGTCTCCGACGCCGACCGCGCCCGGCTGGATCTGGGCCCCTGGCGCCTGGCCTTCTCCGGGGCCGAGCCGGTCCGGGCCGGGACCCTGCGGCGGTTCGTCGAGCGCTTCGGGCCCACCGGCTTCCGGCGGGCGGCGTTCTTCCCGACCTACGGCCTCGCCGAAGCGACGCTGATGGTGAGCGGCGGCCCGTCCGAGGACCCGCCGGTGGAGCAGGGCTTCGACGCCGAGGCGCTGAGCCGGGCGGGGGTTGCCCCGGGCGATCGCCCGCTGGTCGCCTGCGGCCGGGACGCGCTCGACAGCGAGGTGGTGGTGGTCGACCCCCACCGCGCCCGGCCGACCGCCGGGGTGGGCGAGATCTGGGTCCGCGGGCCGCACGTCGCGGCGGGCTATTGGGGGCTGCCCGAGGTCAGCCGGGAGACGTTCGGCGCCCGCCTCGCCGACGGGCGGGGGCCCTTCCTGCGCACCGGCGACCTGGGCTTCTCCCGCGGGGGGCAGCTCTACGTGCTCGGGCGCATGGGTGATCGCATGGTCATCCGGGGGCGCAACGTGCACCCCGAGGACATCGAGGCCACGGTGGAGGCGGTCGACCGCTCGATCCGGCCGGGCTGCGCGGTGGTCTTCGCCGTCGAGCGCGCGGGCGAGGCCCACATGGTGGTGCTGGCCGAGCGCAAGGGCGGGGACGACGAGCCCGCGCTCGCCGCCCGGGTGGTCGGCGCGGTGAGCGCGGCCCACGGGGTGCGGCCGTGGCGGGTGGACTTCGTCGACCCCCGGGCGCTGCCCAAGACGTCGAGCGGCAAGCGCATGCGGCGGGCGGCCCGCCGGCTGTGGCTCGACGGCGCCCTGACCCTGTACGGCGCGCCGCCCACCGCCGCCGAGCTGGCCGACATCCAGGCGCCGACCGCGCCCGCGCCCGCGCCCCCGACCGGGCCCGAGACCGAGCCACAGCCCGAGCCCGAGGGCGCCGTGCTCGGCTGGCTCGGCGCGTGGATGGGCGAGCGGCTGGGCGTCGACCGGATCGACCCCGGCGCCAGCTTCGCCGACCACGGCATCGACTCGGTCCTGGCCGCCGAGCTGGCCGACGACCTGAGCGCGCACCTGGGCCGCGAGCTGCCCGTCGAGCTCTTCTTCGGCCGGGCGGTGGGCGCGGTCGCCGCCGAGCTGGATCTGGGCGAGGTCGACCTCGAGGGCGCCCGCCCGCTGGACGCCGAGGCGCTGGCCGAGGCCAGCCGGCTGCCCGATGACGTGCGCCCGGCGGCCCCCGCGGTGCCCCTCGCCGAGCGCTGGCCGACCCTCTTCGTGACCGGGGCCACCGGCTTCCTCGGGGCGTGGCTGCTGGCCGAGCTGCTGGCGCAGACCGACGCCGACCTGCTGTGCCTCGTGCGGGCCGAGACCCCCGAGGCGGCGCTGGCCCGGGTGCGGCTCAACCTCGAGCAGTACGGGCTGTGGTCCCCGGCCCACGCCCGGCGGCTGCGGCTGCTGCCCGGCGACCTGTCCCAGCCCCGGTTCGGGCTGTCCGAGGCGCGGTTCGCCGCCCTCGCCGGGCAGCTCACCGGCGTCGTGCACGGCGGGGCCCGGGTCGACTGGGCCCGCCCGTTCGCCGAGCTGGCGCCGGCCAACGTCGGCGGCACCGCCGAGGTGATCCGGCTGGCCTGCCTCGGCGGCGGGGTGCCGGTGCACGCGATCTCCAGCCTGGGGGTGCACCCCATCGGGGTCTCGCCCCGGCTGCACTTCCCCGAGCACGCCCCGCTGAGCGAGGGCCACCTGCTGCGGCTGGGCTACTTCCAGACCAAGTACGCCGCCGACGTGATGCTGGAGGCCGCCCGGGCCCGCGGCCTGCCGGTGGCCATCTACCGCCCGGGCTTCATCACCGGCGACAGCGTGGCCGGCCGCGAGCCGGCGGGGCACGGCCAGCTCCGCACCGACTTCCTGGCCGGCTGCCTCGCGCTGGGGCGGGCCCCCCGGCTGAGCAAGGCGCTGGACGTCGTGCCGGTGGACTTCGTCGCCCGGGCCATCGTCGGCCTGATGCGCCACCGCCCCTGCGCCCAGCCGGCCTGGGTGCTGCTCAACCCCGCGCCGCTGCCCCAGGATCGCTACTACGAGCTCATTCGGCGCTACGGCTACGCCCTGGAGGCGGTGCCCTACGGCCAGTGGCGGGACGCGGTGCTCGACCTGCCGGCCGCCGGCGACAACCCGCTGCTCGGCTTCCGGGCGTGGTACCGGGCGCTGAGCGCGCACCAGATGTATCGCCTCGAGACGCTGATGGCCGAGCGCATGCCGGTCGACGACCGCGGCACCCGGCGGGCCCTGGACGCGCTGGGTATCGCCTGCCCCCCGTTCGACGCGGCGCTGGTGCACACCTACCTCGACGCCGCGATCCGCCGGGGGCGGGTGCCGCCGCCGCCCGGTCGATCGGCCGACGGGCCCCTGGAGCGCCCCGCGCGCCCGGCCACCGCCCGCCCGGCGATCGACAGCACCGTCTTCACCGACGACTACGCCGAGGGCCCGCTGTCGGGGCTCTACGCCAAGGGCAAGGCCCGCCAGTGGGACGCCGCCCGGCGGCTGGACTGGTCGATCGACCTCGACCCGGAGAACCCCCAGGAGTTGCCCGACGAGGCGTTCCCGCTGTTCGACTCGCCGGTCTGGCGCCGGCTGAACCGCCGGGAGCGGGCCCGCCTGCGCCACCACCATCAGGCGTGGCAGCTCAGCCAGTTCCTGCACGGCGAGCAGGGGGCGCTCTTGTGCGCCTCGAAGCTCGTGCAGCAGATGCCGACGATGGACGCCAAGCTGTGCGCGTCGATGCAGGTGGTCGACGAGGCGCGCCACGTCGAGGCGTTCGGGCGCATGGTCGACGAGAAGCTCGAGCTGCGCTACCCGGTCTGCCGCCCGCTCGAGCGGCTGCTGGGGGACGTGATCTCGGACAGCCGGTGGGACATGACCCTGCTGGGCATGCAGGTGCTGGTCGAGGGGCTGGCGCTGGCCGCCTTCGCCACGGTGCGCGGGCAGTCGAGCAACCCGCTGGTGGTGCAGCTCAACAGCTACGTCATGGCCGACGAGGCCCGGCACCTGGCCTTCGGGCGGCTGGCGCTGGCCGAGCACTACCCCCGGCTGACCGACGCCGAGCGCGACGAGCGGGAGGCGTTCGTGGTCGAGGCGTCGTACCTGCTGCGCGACCGCTTCCTCGCCGAAGACGTGTGGCGCCGCCTGGGCCTGCCGGTGGCCGACTGCCTGGAGCACATGCAGACCTCGGGCTACTTCCACCGCTTCCGCAACCAGCTCTTCCAGCGCATCGTGCCCACGATCAAGGCCATCGGGCTGTGGGGCCCCCGGGTGCGCGAGGCGTACGGCCGGATGGGGGTGCTGGGCTACGCCGAGGTCGACCTCGACCGCCTGCTGGACGAAGACCGCGTCGCCGCGACCGAGCTGCTGGCCGCCGGCGGCGCGCAGGAGGTGATGCGATGACCCCCCACGCGACGCTCGACCCCGCCCGCTTGCAGGATACGGCCACCCGGCTCACCGGGCTGAGCGACTTCGGCCCCGACGACTGGCGCCCGGCTTTGAAGCGGCTGGCGACCTCGATGCTCGAGGACGGCATGCCGCCGGCCCGCATCGCCCGCATCGCGCCGCAGCTCGTCGGCGCGCTGGCCAACCGGGCGATGGTGGTCGCCGCCCACCGGGCCCACCCGGCGCTGGCCGAGCGCCCGATCCGGCGGCCGATCTTCGTCACCGGCTTCCCCCGCACCGGCACCACGCTGATGCACAACCTGCTGGCGTGCCACCCGGATCACACCGCCCACCCCCTGTGGATGTTGCAGCGGCCGGTGGCCCCGCCCGACGCCGACGGCGCCTGGCGCGAGGCCCGCCGGGCCGAGACCGCCGCCATCCTCCAGCAGCTCGCCGAGGTCTCGCCCGGCTTCGCCCGCATCCACCCGATGGGGGTCGACTGGCCCGACGAGTGCAGTTGGCTGCTGCGCAACAGCTTCGCCTCGCTCGTCTTCGCGTTGCAGTACCCGGTGCCGGGCTACATGCGCTGGCTGGTGGGCGAGGCCGACCTGCGCCCGGCGTACGCCTTCCACAAGCGCCAGGCGCAGGTGCTCGACGCCCGCGCACCCGGCGGCCGGCTCGTCGGCAAGGATCCGTGCCACCTGTGGCACCTCGACGCGCTCTTCGACGCGTGGCCCGACGCCACCGTGGTGCAGCTCCACCGCCACCCCTTCGAGGCGCTGCCCAGCCTCGCCAGCCTGTGTGCGTCGCTGCACGCCATCGACCACCCCGACCTCGACCTGCGCGCCGTCGGGCGCTACGCCCTGGAGCTGGCCGGCGCCGGGCTCGACGCCATGGCCGAGGCCCGGGCGACGCTCGGCCCCGACCGGGTGGTGGACGTGCGCTATCGGGACTTCGTGGCCGATCCGGTGGGCACGGCGCGGGCGCTGACCGCGCGCCTCGACAGTCCGTGGCACCCGGGGGTCGCCCACCGGGTCGAGGACTGGCTGGCGGCCCACCCCAAGGACAAGAGCGGGCGCCATCACTACAGCCTGGATCAGTTCGGCTTGACCGAGGACGAGGTCACCGACCGCTTCGGGGGGTACATCGAGCGGTTCGTCGCGTAGCCCGGAGCGCGCCGCGTCAGCGGGTCACTCGGGCTGCGGGCGGGCCTCGCCCCGGGGGGTCATGAACACCCGCTGGTCGGTCTCGACCCGGTTGGACAGCAGGCTGCGTTCGTAGGCCAGCGGATCCTGATCGCGGCCGATCTTCACCCCGGCCTCGGAGGTGAGGATGCGGCTGAACGCGTGCACGCTCTTGAAGAGATCCGAGCGCAGGACCGTGCGCCGCGACGGCCGGAAGCGGGTCGAGACGCCCGCGGTGAGCCCCTCGCCCGGCAGGTTCTCCACCGAGTGCCACCACCAGGGCGGGTTGATCATGAGATCGCCCGGCTCGAGCGTCGCCGTGTAGCGCTCGAGCCGGCCGAACCACGGCGAGCCCGGCGCGTCGCGCAGCGGCTGGAGCGTGTGGCTCGTCGCGGCGTAGCCGTTGGTGAAGATCTTCGCCCGCAGATACGGCGTCTGGCTCGGCGGCAGGAAGTACCACTTCTTGCGGCCGCTGATCTGGCGGAACAGGTTGACGGTCATCGCGCAGTGGACCGTCGCGCCCTGGCCGGCGTGCCCCAGGAAGAGCTGGTAGAAGACCGGCGTCGCGCCGGCGGTGTTCGGCGTGACCGCGCGGCTCAGCGGCGTCTCCACCATCGCCGCCAGCTCCGGCCGGCGGGCGAAGATCGCCGCGGAGCCGGAGATGTACACGTCGTCCCGGGAGAGCGCCTGCGCCACCGGCCACAGGTAGGAGCCGTCGGCGTCGGCCGCCAGGACCTGCTCGCGGGGGTAGCGCTCGAGCCACCACGCCCGGTCGCCCCACCGCCCGATCGCCTCGGCCTGGGCGACGCCGCCCCGGATGACGATGGGGCGGGTGAAGTCCTCGCTGAGATCGACCACCGCGGCCCGGCTCGCGTCGCGGGCGTCGAGCTGGCGCAGCGGCAGGGCCTCCCGCTCGGGCAGGCGCCCGACGAGCCTGGCGTGCAGCTTCCCGAAGCGGTCGGAGTCCAGGATGGACCACCCCGACCAGACATCCGCGATCAGCCCGGCGTTGGTCGCGGCCTGGGCGGCGAGGTGGGTCAACCCACGCATCGTGAACCTCCTGATGAGCACTCAGAACCGGTGGCGCATGCCGAAGACCTCTTCGGTCGACATGCGCTTCTGGATGTCGATGAACCGCCCCCGCTTCTCGCGCTCGGTGGTGTCCTCGTCGATCTTGGGGCTCGGGTCGCGCAGCATGCGGTGCAGGAAGGGCCAGCCCTTCACCCCGGCGAAGAAGAGCCAGCTCCGCATGCGGTCGATGTCGTAGTCGTGCTCGGTCATGCGCAGGTCGCTGCCCACCTGCCCCTCGCGGATCCAGCGGCTGGCCACGCCGACGGTCGTCTCGGAGACGTTGCGCACCGCGTGCCACCACCACGGCGGGTTGAGCAGCACGTCGCCCGGCTCGAGGGTCACCTCGAAGATGGGGCACCAGGCGAACGCCGGGAAGACCTGTTCGTCGTAGTCGTCGGGGTAGCGGCATAGGGCGAAGGTCGCCGCCTGCCCCATGCCGTTGACCGGGTAGACCAGAAAGCCATACCGGGGGTCGATGAAGTACCAAGTCTTGCGCCCGGCGATGTTGAAGAACCAGTTCCAGGTGCCGGCCGAGTGGAACGGGGTGCCGGTGCCCTGGCGGCCGAGGAACATCTGGAGGTGCGTCGGCCGCAGGTCGTCGCTGAACGCCTCGAGCTGGCCGAGCGGCAGATCGTCGACCAGCGCCGGGTGGCGCCGGAACAGCACCTCGCTGTTGTGGATGTAGACCTTGTCCGACCGCACCGCGTCGAGGGTGCCGACCTCGCCGTCCACGTCCTCGGTCGTCAGCAGCACCTTCTCCCGGCCGAACCGGCGGACCATCTCGTCGAAGGTCCAGTCGCGGCCGGCGGGGGAGTCGCTGGCCAGCCCCCGCAGCACCACCGGGTGCGGGCGCTGGATGAACTCGCGGTGGAACGCCGCCGGCGGGCGGCCGCGCCAGTCGAACTCGGGGACCGGCATGTCCCGCCGGGGCACCGGCAGCGCCCGGCACTGCTCGAGCACCCGCGCGTAGAGCGCCCGGTGCGCGCTGTCGGCCACCCGCCGGGCCCCGCTGAACCGATAGGCCACCGCGCCCAGCGGGTGCTGCCGGGAGAACGCCGCCAGCGTCCACAGCAGCTTGATGCCCAGGGCCGTGCTCCAGTCGGGCTCGGGCCCCGGGGTCGAGCCCGACGGGGGGTGCCCGTTGAGCGAGCGGGCCAGGAACGGCCGGGTGCCGCCCCAGGTCTCGCGGGCGTACTCGAGGCGAATGGCGAGCTGGAGGCCGGCGGCCCGCAGCGGGCCGCGCTCCCGGATGTGGGGCATGCTCATGGCGCGATCGTCCGTCCTTCGGGGTGGGGTGGGCGCGGCTCAGAACCGCTGGCGCATGCCGAAGACCGCCTCCTTCGACATGCGACGTTGCAGGTGGATGAAGCGCACCCGCTTCTCGCGCAGGGTGACCCCCGGCTCGACCTCGGGGCTGGGGTTGCCGAGGACCCGCTGCAGGAAGGGCACGCCCTTGATCCCGGCGAAGAACAGCCAGCTCCGCATGCGATCGATGTCGTAGTCCTCTTCGATCATGCGGTACTGCGTGCCCACCTGCCCCCGCCGCATCCAGCGGCTGGCCACGCCGACGGTCGTCTCGGACTCGTTGCGCACCGAGTGCCACCACCACGGCGGGTTGAACAGCACGTCGCCCGGCTCGAGGGTGACCTGGAAGACCGGGCACCAGGCGAACGCCGGGAAGAACTCTTCGTCGTACTCGTCGGCGTAGGGGCACAGGGCGAAGGCCGCCGCCTGACCCATGGCGTTGAGCGGGTAGAGCAGGAAGCCGTGGCGGGGGTCGACGAAGGACCACGACTTGCGGCCCTCGATGTTGAAGAACCAGTTCCAGTTGGCCGCGGCGTGGAACGGGGTGCCGGTGCCCTTCCGGCCGAGGAAGAGCTGCAAGTACGTCGGCCGCATGTCGGCGTAGGGCGCCAGCGACTCGAGGGGCAGCGCCTCGACCAGCTCCGGGTGACGGCGGAACAGCACCTCGCTGTTGTGCAGGTAGACCTTGTCCGACTTCACCTCTTCCAGCTTGCCCGCCGCCCCGTCGAGTTCGTCGGTGGTCAGCAGGACCTCCTCCTGCCCGAAGCGCGCGAGCAGCCCGTCGAAGGTCCACTCCCGCACCGCCCGGCTCTCGCGGGCGAACCCCCGCAGCACCACCGGGTGGGGGCGCTTCACGAACTCTTCGTAGAAGGCCTCGGGCGAGCCCGTGCGCCAGTCGAACTCGGGCAGCGGGGTGTCCCGGCGCACCGGCCCGTGAGCCTCGCATCGGGCCACGACCCGCCGGTAGAGCGCCTCGTGGGCCTTGTTGGCCGCGAAGCGGGTGCCCGAGAAGCGGTAGGCGATCGCCCCCAGCGGGTGCTGGCGGAACGCGCCCGCGGTCGCCCACAGCAGCTTGATGCCCAGGGCGGTGGCCCAGTCGATCTCGGGGCCGGGCGCGGCCCCGTCGACCTCGGGGTGGCCGTTGAGCGAGCGGGCGAGGAAGGGCTTGGTGCCGCCCCACGACTCGACCCCGTAGCGGGCGCGGATGGCCAGATGCAGGGCCGCCGAGCGCAGCCAGCCGCGGTCGGGCGCGTCGGTGATGCTCATCCGTACTCCTCGACCGATGTCGTCGGTCGCGACCGGGGCGCGAATCCAGGTCGTGACGCCGGCCGGGAGGTTAGGGCCCGGCGTGTCAGGAGTCAACCGCGAAGCGGCATGTATCGGCCGTTCGAGGCGCGCCGGGTGTCAGGAGGGGCGCGAGGGCGGGATTCGAACCGGGCAGTTCGCTACGGTCACCCGAACAACCGGCCCCATGAGGAGACCCCGTGCTTCGGATCAATCGTCCATCGCTGCTCTTCGGCGCGCTGGCCGCCGCCCTCGCCGCCTGTGGCTGTCCGGAAGAGGGCTTCTACGATCACGTCGAGGTGGTCATCGACCCCCCGCCCACCGGGGATCAGACCTGGGCCCTGTCGGCGACGACCCGCGCGGACAGCAACTGTGAGATCGAGCTGACCGCCGACGCGGCCGTGAGGACCGGCGGCGACCCCTGCCCGCCGGTCCGCCTCGTCGAGACCGAGGTGGGCTACCGGGTGGCCATCTCCGGCCGCCCGGACGAGATGCACCTCGCGCTGACCACCGAGGGCGGCGTGACCGAGCGCACGGTCGAGCCCCGCTATCGGGTCCGGGGGGCGCCGGGCGGCGTCGCTTGCGGCGAGGTCCTCGTCGGCGAGGCCGTGCTGCGCCACTGAGCCGGGGCGGGCGCGACGCCGGTTGCAATGCCCCGCCGGGTGGCTTAGACCACCCCCATGAGTGAACCGGTCATCATGTATACCGACGGCGCGTGCTCCGGAAACCCCGGTCCCGGGGGCTGGGGCGTGCTGATGTCGTGGCGGGGCCACGAGAAGACGCTGCACGGGGGCGAGGCGCACACCACCAACAACCGCATGGAGCTGATGGCCGCGATCCGGGGGCTCGAGGCGCTCAAGCGCAAGGTGCCGGTGGTGGTCTACACCGACTCGACCTACGTGCGGGACGGCATCACCCGCTGGATCAAGGGCTGGAAGCGCAACGGCTGGAAGACCCGGTCGGGCGGCGGGGTGAAGAACGCCGACCTGTGGCAGCGGCTGGACGGGCTCTCGACCCGGCTGGGCGTGGACTGGCGCTGGGTCAAGGGCCACGCCGGCCACCCGGGCAACGAGCGGGCCGACGCGCTCGCCCGCCAGGGGGTCGCCGACCAGCGGTGAGCCGGGCGCGGCGCGCGGCTCTTCAAAAACCGTCGATTCGGACACTTCGGGCCCGTCGTCCCCTATTCACCTGGATGGCGAACACGAACCCCCACGACGCGCTCTTCAAGGCGACCTTCTCCGAGCCCCGGCGGGCGGCGGACGTGCTGCGGCGTCAGCTCCCGCCCGACGTGGCCGACCGCATCGACTGGAGCACCCTCAAGCGGGTGCCGGCCGAGTCCATCGGGCAGGACCTCACCGCGCGGCGGGCCGACCTGGTCTTCCGGGCCCGCATCGGCGAGCAGACGGCGTTCTTCCTGCTGTTCGAGCACCAGTCGTCGGTCGATCCGCTGATGCCGGTCCGGGTCTACATCTACATCAGCCGC
>JAUHYW010000130.1 GCA_030426085.1 bacterium
GCCGGCGGCGAGGGCGCGCGGGCGTTCAGCTGCGGCGGCCTCGCCGGGCCGGGCGACGGCGGCCCCGGCGGGCGGGGCGGCGACGGCGGGCGCGGGGGGCACGGGCGGGGCGGCGACGGCGGTCCGTCCCACCCGGTGGTCTGCGTCGGGGCTCCGATCGAGCTGGTCGACAGCGCGCTGACCCCCGGCCCGGGCGGCGGCGGCGGGGCGAGCCCGGGGCAGGCGGGGCGGCCCGGGGCGGCCGATCCGGCCCGCGGGTGCGAATGACATGCGCCGCGATGATCCGAGCCGCGATGCCCCGAGCCGCGACGCGCTGAGCCCCGAAGAGAAGCGGCAGTACGCCGATCGGGCGTTCGAGCTGATCAAGCAGATCCAGGGCACTCATCAGGCGACCGGCTACTTCCCCACGCCGGACGCCGTCATCGAGATCGCGCTGGACCGGCTCGTGCTGCGCTCGGGTGATCGCTTCATCGATCTGGGCTGCGGCGACGGCCGGGTGCTCATCGCCGCGGCGCGGCGGGGCTACGACGCGACCGGCTGCGAGGCCGACACCCGGCTGGCGGCCCACGCCGCGGCCCGGGTCGCCCGGGTCGGCCCCGGCCGGGCCCGGGTGGCGCTGGGCTCGTTCACCCACCCCGGCACGCTGAAGCTGCTCGGGCTGGGCGAGGCCCGGGGGGTCTTCCTCTTCCTCCAGCCGTGGGCGCTCGATCAGGTGATGCCGCTGCTCTACGCCGGCCTGCCCGCCGGGGCCCGGGTGGCGAGCTACGCGTTCCGCCCCAAGCTCTTCCGCTGGCGGCCGTACGCGGTGGCCGACGCGCCGGGCTTCGACGCCGAGGAGGAGGTCCGGCCGCTGTATCTGTGGCGGGCCCCCGGGCCCCGCCCGCCGAGTGGTTCGGGGGGCTCGGGCGGCGGGCGCGGTGGAGGCTCGGGCTCGGGCCCCCGAGGCGGGGGCTACGGGCCGCGGGGCGGCGGGGGGTACGGCCCCCGCGGCGGCGGAGGCTACGGGCGGGGCTGACGCGCGGGCGCGGCCTACTCCTGCTTCTCGTCCGGGGCGCCGTCGATGCTGTCCGCCTCGACCGCGGCCGCCGGCTTCACCTCGTGCCCCGACTGGAGCTGGCTGTTGAGCAGCGCCGTGCCCACGATGTCGACGCTCTTCTCGTCGAACTCGCCCTCCTTCATGAACCGCGGCACCTGGTAGTTCAGCGCCGCCTTGCCGCCGCCCTCCTGCACGCTGCACTTCACCTCGACCGGATCCTTGAACTCGACCGCCCCGCCGAAGCTCATCTTGCGGTCGTGGTAGGTGCAGGTCTTCCCGTCGAACTTCACCAGCCCCCGGGCGGCGGCCACGTACAGCGTATCGCCGGCCTTGACCCCGCCGGTGCCCAGCCCGATCCACGTCGTGTCGCCGTCGCGGGCGTAGGCGTAGAAGCTGGTCATGTCGCCGACCTTGACCCCCACCCGGCCGGGCATCTCGAACTTCAGCTTGCCCAGCGCGGTGGTGCCGTCGCTCTTGGTGATGGTGACCGCGTCGCCCTCGACGGCCCAGGTCTCGGTCCCGCCCTTGCCGAACCCGGTCTTGACCTGCCACTCGCCCTCGAGCCGCTTCAGCTCGGCGTCCAGGTCGACCCCGGGCCACATCGGGTGCCCCGCGGGCGCCTCGGGGGCCTCCTCGGGGGCTTTCTCGGCGGCCTTCTCGGGGGCCTTCTCGGCGGCGGCGGCCTGTTCGGCCTCGCCGGTGGCGGCCGCGTCGTCCTTGTTGCAGCCGCTCAGGGCCAGAGCGGCGATCAGGAAGGGGGTCGCAGCGAGCAGACGCATCGGGTCATCCTCCCGCCCGTGGGGCGGCTGGTCGGGTGTGCCGGGCACTGTGGATCGCCCGCCGCCCGAGGGCAAGCTCGCCCGGTCGGGGTCGTCGGAGTCGGTCCCCCGGCCCGGCGCGCAGCCGGCGCCCGAATCGACGCGTTGACACGAATAGGCACCCGGTGCCACCGTGCGCCGGCCCGGATGCCCCCGGGCGCGGACGACCCGAGGTGGACATGCCGGCCCTCGCCCCCCTGCTGCGCGCCCTGCGCGGCGCCCTCGACGCCGCCGCCCCCAACGGCGTGCGCGAGACCGGCCTCGACGGGGTCACCTTCTTCTGGAACGAGCAGCCCGTGCCCCGGGCGCCGCTGCTCTACGCCCCGGGGCTGGTCATGGTGGGGCAGGGCGGCAAAGTGGGCTACCTGGGCGGCCGGCGGTTCGAGTACGGCGCCGACACCTGCCTCGTGCTGGGGGTGCCGGTGCCGTTCGAGTGCGAGGTCTTCGCCACGCCCGAGGCCCCGCTGCTCGGGCTGCGCGTCGACATCGAGGCCCCGGTGCTGCACGGCCTCGTCGCCCGCCTCGGCGGGCGGCTGGCGTTCGGCGAGCGGGCCGGGGCCAAGGCCCACTTCGGCGTCGAGCCGATGCCGATCGAGGGCCCGCTGCTCGCCTCGACGACCCGCCTGATCGAGAGCCTGCGCGACCCGCTCGACCGCCTCGTCGTGGGGCCGGCGGCGGTGGAGGAGGTCGTCTACCGGGTGCTGCGGGGGCAGCACGGGCGGGTGCTCTCGGCGCTGACCCGGCACCAGTCGGCCTACGCCGCCATCGCCCGCGCGCTCGAGCGCATGCACCGCGACTACCGCGAGTCGCTGTCGATCGCCGCGCTGGCCGAGGAGAGCGCGATGAGCGTGTCGGGCTTCCACCGGGCCTTCAAGCAGGTGACCGGCGAGACCCCGCTGCAATACCTCAAGAAGCTGCGGCTGCTCAAAGCCAAGGCCCGGCTCGTCTTCGACGGCATGCGGGTCGACGAGGCGGCGTTCAGCGTCGGCTACGCCAGCCCCTCGCAGTTCAGCCGCGAGTTCAAGCGCTACTTCGACGTGCCGCCCTCCGAGGCCGACGGGCTGCCCTACAGCGACGCGCCCTGAGCGCAAGGCCCGCGTTCGGGCCTCGGACGCCGCGCAATGTCCAGGTTTGCAGGATCAGGCAGATCTCTGGGCCGAGCCGGCATTCGGTTCCGGCCGCCCGGTGGCTACCCTCTCATCCGTCGATCGAAGCGACCCCAACGAGAGGAGCCCCCATGCGAGCCGCTGTTTTTCATGGCGCCCACGACATCCGCATCGACGAGGTGCCCGATCCGCGCATCGAGAAGCCGACCGATGCCATCGTGCGCATCACCCGCACCGCCATCTGCGGGTCCGACCTGTGGTTCTACCGCGGGCAGCAGGACTACGCCCCCGGCAGCCGCACCGGCCACGAGCCGATGGGCGTCGTCGAGGAGGTCGGCCCCGAGGTGCGCCATGTGCGCCCCGGCGATCTGGTGCTCGCGCCCTTCGCCATCTCGGACGGCACCTGCGAGTTCTGCCACAACGATCTGCCGACCGCCTGCACCCACGGCGGCTTCTGGGCCGGCATGACCGACGGGGCCCAGGGCGAGGCGGTGCGGGCGCCCTTCGCCGACGGGACGCTGGTGCGGGTGCCCGAGCGGGCGCACGGCAACGACGCCCTGCTCGACGCGCTCTTCCCGCTGACCGACGTCATGGGCACCGGGCATCACGCCGCGGTCTGCGCCGGCGTCGTGCCCGGCTCGACGGCGCTGGTCATCGGCGACGGCGCGGTGGGCCTGTGCGGGGTGCTCGCCGCGCGCCGCCTGGGCGCCGAGCGCATCATCGCCCTCGGCCACCACGCCGACCGGCTCGAGAAGGCCCGCGCATTCGGGGCCACCGACGTCGTCGACAGCCACGGCGACGAGGCGGTGGAGACCCTCCTCGAGATGACCCGCGGCGGCGCGCGCCATGTGCTCGAGTGCGTCGGCAGCGCGTCGTCGATGCAGCAGGCCATCCAACTCGTGCGCCCCGGCGGCGCCATCGGCTACGTCGGCGTGCCCCACGGCCCGGCCGAGGAGGGGCTCGACATCATGAGCCTGTTCTTCAAGAACGCGACGTTCCGCGGGGGCCCGGCGCCGGTGCGGGCCTATATGAAGACGCTGATGCCCGACGTGCTCGACGGCACGCTCGACCCGTCGCCGGTCTTCGACATGACCGTCGACCTCGACGGCGTGCCCGAGGGCTACGCGGCGATGCACGATCGCAAGGCGCTCAAGGTGCTCGTCAAGGCCTGATCCGGCCGACCCGCCGCCCGAACCACGACCCGACCACGGAGGCAGACATGATCAGAGCGCGGTCGACGGGCAGGTCGTCGACTGGCAGGCGCACGTCGACGACGCCACCTACGACGGTGAAGGCCCCTCCGATGCGCGATGACACCCCGCCCCGACCCGGCCGAGGCCGGGTCGGCCTGCTGGCCGCGCTGCTGGCCGTCGCCTGCGCGGGGCCGACGGCCGGCGTGGCCGGTCCGGCGGCGCGCGATCGGCCCGCCGACAACGAGAAGGAGGCCGCCGTGAAGATCCGACTGATCGTCGCCGGCGAGGCGCTGACGGCGACCCTCGCCGACAACCCCGCCGCCCGCGACTTCCTCGCGCTGCTGCCGCTCGATCTGACGCTGAAGGACTACGCCCGCACCGAGAAGGTCGGCGACCTGCCCCGGCGGCTGAAGACCGACGGCGCGCCCGGGGGTATGGATCCCGCGGTCGGCGACCTGGCCTACTACGCGCCGTGGGGCAACCTGGCGATCTTCTACCGCGACTTCCGCTATGCCGACGGGCTCGTGCCGCTCGCGCGCATCGACGGCGGCCTCGAGGCGCTCACCCGCCATGTCGGCCCGCTCCCCGCGCGCATCGAGCGGGTCGACGCCGGGCCCTGAGAGGCGCCGGCTCATCGACGGCCGCCTACTCGCCGCCCGCCTCGGCCGCCTCTTCGGCGGCGCGCGCGATGCCCGACACCTCGCCGGCCGGGATCAGCCCGTGCTGCTGCGCGTGCCGGGCGAAGGCCACCGCGTCGGACGCCACGCACACCGGGATGCCCCCGCCCTGGATCGGCGCCATCAGCCGGTCGACCTCGGCCCGCCGGGTCGCGTCGCCCAGGTCGCGCAGGTAGATCGCCCGCACCAGCGCCGGGGCCTGCTGGGCGAAGGCGGCGAAGATCTCCGGATCGCGCTGCCCGCAGTCGCCCGACAGCACCATCGGCAGCCGCCACAGCGCGCGCATGTCGTCCAGCCGCCCCAGCTTGTGGGTCCGGTGGCGGTCGGCGATCCACTGGCTGCGCAGCAGGCGGGCGTCGCTCATCAGCAGCGCGCCCTCGGGGAAGCCGTGCAGCGCGAAGAACCCCCGCAGCAGGTCGTGCACCCGCCAGATGCTGCTCGTCAGCCACACCATCGGGGCGTGGTTGTGCGCGGTCAGCGTGCGGTAGAACGCGGCCATGCCCGGCATCACCGAGCGGCGGTAGACGTTGCGGCTCAGCGTCTCGTAGGCCAGCCGCAGCGCCGAGGTCGCCCGGCTCTCGATCACCGTGTCGTCGACGTCGCTCACCAGGGCGAAGCGGGCCGTCGCCCGGGGGATGTGGACCGGGGCCCGGGCGCTGGGCGGCTGGGGGTCGGGCAGCCCCTCGGGCGTCTCGGGCAGGGGATCGATCAAGGTCCACTCGGCCTCGGCCCCCTCGGCGGGGAAGACGGCCAGCGGCTGGCGCAGCTCGACCCGGGCGAAGCCCCGGTCGTCGACGGTCGTCGAGGCGCAGACCCCCGCGCAGCGCACCGTCAGCCGGGCGCCGGAGACCCGCCGGGCGTCGAAGGCCCGGAACATGCGCCGGGCGTTGGTCCACGCCGAGTCGTCGGGGTGGGGGTCGGTGACGCCGTCGTCGTCGATGACCCGGGCGGCGAGCCGGGCGACCTGGGTGCTGCCGACGCCGTGATAGGCGATGATCGAGGCCGGGGGCCGCCCGAAGACGAGCTGGAGCAGGGCCCGCCGGAGCCGGCCGACGAATCGCCCGGCGCCGATGAGCGCCCGGCCGATGAACTCGGGGATGCGCATGCCCATCAGATGCGGCGGGCCCGCCCCATGGTCACACCCCGGTTGCCCGCCGCCCCCCGAGCGGGCACCATCGCGCCATGTCTCGCCCCCCGCTCAACCTCGCCGAGATCGAAGCCGCCGGCCTCGCCGCCCTGAGCCCGATGGCCCGGGACTACTACGCCGGCGGCGCCCGGGACGAGATCACCCTCGGCTGGAACCGCCGGGCGTGGGACGCCATCCCGCTGCACTATCGGGTGCTGGTGGATGTCTCGACCCGCGACCCCTCGACCACCGTGATGGGCTGCCCGGTCTCGCTGCCGGTGCTGCTGGCCCCCACCGCCTTCCACAAGCTGGCCCACCCCGAGGGCGAGGCGGCCACCGCCCGGGGCGCCGGCGCGGCGGGCGCGGCCATGATCTGCAGCACGCTGGGCACCGTGCCCCTCGAAGACATCGCCGCCGCGGCCGGCGGCCCGCTGTGGTTCCAGCTCTACGTCTACCGCGACCGGGGCATCACCCGGGCCCTCGTCGAGCGGGCCGAGGCCGCCGGTTACCGGGCGCTGGTGCTCACCGTCGACGCCGCCGAGATCGGCACCCGCGAGCGCGACGCGCACAACAAGTTCGCCCTGCCCGACGGCCTGACGGTGGCCAACCTCGCCGGCACCGCCAAAGCCGCCCTGGGCCCCGGCGGGGCGGGCGCGGCCGGATCGGGCCTCAGCGCCTACGTGCGCAGCCAGCTCGACCCCGGGTTGACCTGGGCCGACGTCGAGTGGCTGCGGGGCATCACCGCGCTGCCGGTGCTGGTCAAGGGCGTCGTGCGGGCCGACGACGCCCGCCGGGCCCTAGACGCCGGCGCCCGGGGCGTCGTCGTGAGCAACCACGGCGGGCGCCAGCTCGACACCGCCCCGGCCACCGCCGATGTATTGCCCCGCGTCGCCGATGCCATGCATGCCATCGACGCCACCGCCGAGGTCTACGTCGACGGCGGCATCCGCCGGGGCACCGACGTCGTCAAGGCGCTCGCCCTCGGCGCCCGGGCGGTGCTCGTCGGCCGGCCTCAGCTCTACGCCCTCGCCAGCGGCGGCGCGGGCGGGGTGCAGGCGATGATCGAGCTGCTGCGGGCCGAGCTGCTCGAAGCCATGGCGCTCTGCGGCTGCCCCGACGTGGCCGCCATCACCCGCGACCTCGTCGAGCCCCCCGCATGACCCCCGAGACCGATCTGCCCACCCTCGACGACATCCGCGCCGCCGCCGCGCGCATCGCGCCCTACGTGCACCACACCCCGGTCATGCGCAGCGGGCTGCTCGACGCGCGGGCCGGGGCCACGGTGTGGTTCAAGTGCGAGAACATGCAGAAGGTCGGCGCCTTCAAGGCCCGCGGCGCGAGCAACGCGGTCGCCGTGCTCAGCGACGATCGGGCGGCGAAGGGCGTGGGCACCCACTCCTCGGGCAACCACGGCGCCGCGGTCGCCATGGCGGCCGCCCGCCGGGGCATCCCGGCCTATGTGGTCATGCCCCGCACCGCCCCGAGGGTGAAGCGGGCCGCCGTCGCCGGATACGGCGCCCGGATCACCGACTGCGCGCCCACGCTCGCCGCTCGGGAGTCGACCCTGGCCGGCATCGTGGCCGAGACCGGGGCCCACGAGATCCACCCCTACGACGACCGGCTCGTCATCGCGGGGCAGGGCACCGTCGGCCTCGAGATCCTCGATCAGGTGCCCGACGTCGACGCGGTCCTGGTCCCGGTGGGCGGCGGCGGCCTGCTCGGCGGCGTCGCCTGCGCCATCAAGAGCCTGCGCCCCGCGGTCGAGGTCATCGCGGTCGAGCCCGTCGGCGCCGACGACGCCTGCCGCTCGTTCCGGGCGGGGTATCGCATCCCCAGCGTCGATCCGAAGACCATCGCCGATGGCTTGCTGACCAGCGTCGGGGTGCGCAACTTCGCGCTGATGCAGCGCTACGTGGACGACGTCGTCACGGTGGACGACGGGGCCATCGTCGAGGCCATGCGCCTGCAATGGACCCGGATGAAGACGGTGGTCGAGCCGTCGGGCGCGGTGTCGTTCGCCGGCCTGCTGCGCCACCGGGCGCGCTTCGCCGGCAAGCGGGTCGTGGCGGTGATCAGCGGGGGCAACGTCGACCTGGAGCGCCTGCCCTGGTAGCGCGCTTCACCCGAAGTCGAGCACCCGCTTGATGTACTTCGCCAGCTCGCGCATGCCGTCGACGCCCACCGCCGCGCCGACCTTGCTGTTGTAGTTGGTCGTCCCGTTGATGTCGTAGGTGTAGCGCCGGCCGTCGGCGTCCTCGACGAACTCGATGCCCGCCAGCTCGATGCCTTCGTTGGCGCACAGCGCGCGGTACTGCTCGACCAGCGGATCGTCGGCGGTCAGCGGGGACGGGCTGAACTTGGCGTTGCCGTCCACCGGGCACGCCTCGCCGACCGGGGCCTTGGGCACCTGGCAGGCGTCGGAGGGGCACAGCTCGAAGCCCTGGTCGGTGGCGCTGTTCATCGCGTAGAGGAAGCGCCCCCCGACCAGCTCGACCCGGGTGATGTGGCCCGCCGCCGGCTGCACGTACTGCTGGAGGATGACGACCCCGTCCGGGCCGCGATCGAAGGCCGGCGACTCGAGGTGGGCGGCGAAGGCCGAGAGGTCGTCGAACAGCTCGATGCCCAGGCCCTTGCCGCCCTGGTTGTGCTTGGTGATGAACGGCCCGTCGAAGGTCCCGGCCAGCTTCATGAGCGCGTCCCGGCCCACGCCGGCCACCGTGCGCGGGGTGCGGATGCCGTGGCGCCGCAGCGCCATGTCCTGCTGCACCTTGCTGATCTCGAGGCGGAAGGCGGCGCTGCCGTTGATGACCCGCCGGCCGTGGCGCTCGAGCCAGTGCAGGTACTCCCGGGTCAGGGCGACGCTCTCCAGGTGGCCCCGGGTGTGGGACGACGGGCTCATGCGGTTGAGCCAGATGCCCGGCGGCGGGGCCCGGTCGATGGGCAGCTCGCCCTCCCACACCTCGACGAGCCGGTGGGGCAGGCCCTCGGCGTCGAGGCCGGCGACGAGCGGCGGCAGCCAGTCGGGGTTCTCGTAGAGGATGTGCACGGTGCGGGGGTCGGTCATGGCGTCTCCGTGGGTCGGCGGCGGAGTGATGCCGAGCCCGCGGGCCGGGTCGCGGTTGATCGGGAGCGGGATCGCCCGGATGATGCCCGACGGCCGGCTTCCGGGGGGACGATGCGCCGCTGGTTCCTGCTCGTATTCGCGCTCGCGGGGGCGCTGTGCGCCTGCGAAGACGGGGGCGGCGTCGAGATCGACGTCGGCCTGCCGCCGCTGCCCGACGTGGGCGGGCGGGACATCGGCGAGCGCTGCGTGCCCGTGGCCGAGGTGTGCAACGGCGCCGATGACGACTGCGACGGCGTGGCGGACGAGGTGGCCGGGGTGCAGGCGCAGGTCTTCGACGACGTCGAGCACTGCGGGGCGTGCTTCCGCCCGTGCGCCGGGCCCGACGCCGAGTATGTCTGCCGGGTGGGTCAGTGTGTCATCACCGCGTGCACCCCCGGCTTCGGGGATTACAACGGCGATCCGAGCGATGGCTGCGAGACGGACTGTGTCATCACCGCCGGCGGGCGCGAGATCTGCGATGACGTCGACAACGACTGCGATGGCATGGCCGACGAGGGCTTCGATGTCATGACCGACGTGGCTCATTGCGGCGGCTGCGGGCGGGCGTGCCCGGCGCCGGCCGGGGGCGAGGCGGCCTGCGTGGGCGGGCGGTGCGCGGTGGGCGGGTGTGATCCGGGCTTCGTCGATCTGGACGGCGTCGCCGACAACGGCTGCGAGTATCGCTGCACGCCGCGGGGCACCGCCGGGGCCCGGGAGGCGTGCAACGGGGTCGACGACGACTGCGACGGGCGGGTCGACGAGGCGGTCGACCGGGTCCCGCCGGCCGATGACTGCGGCGCGGCCGGGGTGTGCGCCCGGCAGTGCGCGGTGGCCGATGACTGCCCGGGGGATGATGACTGCCAGGATGGCATCTGCGCGCCGCCGACGGCCCCCGACATGGCCTGCGCGAGCGACGGGGCGTGCCAGGCGGTGCACCCCGGGCTGGCCTGCCTCGCCGCGGTGCGCCTCGAGGCCGGCGAGCCGGTGATCGAGCGCCGCTGCGCGCCCCGGGGCCACGGCCCGGTGTGCGACGGGCCCGGCGGCTATCGCTGCGTGCGGCCGCCGACGTTCCAGCTCGGCGACGAGTTCGGGCTGTGCGATACGCTGGACAACGACTGCGACGGGCGCACCGACGAAGACTACGCCGCCACGCTGCTGCTCGACGATCGGGCGACCCCCCGGCCGTGCTCGGCGGGGGCGGGGGCCTGCCTGCGGGAAGGGGTCGTCGTCTGCGCCGCGGGCGGGCGGGGCACGACCTGCTCGGCGGTGGCCGGGCGCCCCATCCGGGTGCTGGACGACGACTGCGACGGGGTCGACGCCGACTGCGACGGGGCCATCGACGAGGATCACGTCGACGACTGGGTCGCCCTGCCCGGCGGGGGTTCGATCTTCGCCTACGAGGCCAGCCGGCCGGGCGCCGACGTCGAGCGCGCCGGGCGGTGGGTCGATCCGGCGCTGCCCGCGGCGGGCTTCGTGGAGGGCCCGGCGTGCAGCCGGCCGGGCGTCCTGCCGTGGGCCGACGTGAGCTGGGACGAGGCCGAGGCGGCCTGCGCGGCGGCGGGAGCCCGGCTGTGCACCGGCGCCGAGTGGGGTCTGGCCTGCGGGGGCGCGGCCGGCGCGGGCTGGCCCTACGGCGACGCCTTCGACCCCGGCGCGTGCAACGGCGGCGCGCTCGACGTCGACCCCGGCGCCGAGGGCGCGCAGGACGGGCCGCTGCCGACCGGCGAGCTGCTGGCCTGCGTGCGCGCCGGGGCCCACGACCTGTCGGGCAACCTCAAGGAGTGGACCGCCGAGCGCCTCGATGATCTGCGCGTCGTGCGGGGCGGGGGCTTCGAGAGCAACCTCGCCGCCGGGCTGCGCTGCGATCAGGTCGACGACCTCAAGGATCCCGCCCTGCGCCACCCGGCGATCGGCTTCCGCTGCTGTCGCTGATCGACGGCTTCTCGGGCCCGGCCCGGGCGCATCGTGGCCGTGACCGTGGTCGGACTGGCGTGACGTCGACCACGACCACGACCGCGAAGGCTCGCCCCGTGCGGACTCCGCCCCTCATCTGCGCAGGGGTGGACGGCGCCCCCGCGCGTCGCGCATGACGGGGGCGCCCCCCGACCGCGGAGGTGAGATGCCCCGGCCCCCGACCTGCTCCCCATGGCTCTGCGCTCTGCTCGCCACCGCGCTGACGGGCTGCGACGACTTCCTCGCCTTCGACACCCTGCGCTGCGGCAACGGCGTCATCGAGCCCGCCGCCGACGAGGACTGCGACGGCCTGCCCGGCGGCAGCCCCTTCGCCTGCGGCCCGCCGGGCACGCCCGCCGCTTGCCGGCTGGTCTGCGGCGACGGCGTCGGCTGCCCCGAGGGCTGGCGCTGCGGGGGCGACGGGGTGTGCGCGGCGGGGGCCGGGCGCTTCGAGCGGCCGATCGTGACCCGGCTCGACGGGGAGAGCGTGGCCCTCGGCGACGTGGACGGCGACGGGCGGCTCGACGTGGTGACCCACCAGCGGCAGGCGCTGGGCGTGGCCTACGGCCGGGGCGACGGGGCGTTCGACGTCGTGCAGCCGACCCCGGTGCCCACCGCGCCGTTGCTGCCGGCGGTGGGCGACGCCGACGGGGACGGCCGGGCCGACGCCGCGCTGCTGTCGGGGGCGGGGCTGCTGGTGCTGCGGGGCACCGAGAGCCGCACGCTGGAGGCCGTCGCCGCGCCGGTCGACGCCGCGGTGACCCCCGGTGATCTGCCGGTCGACAGCACCCCGCTCCAGATCGTGGGGGTGCACGCCGCGCCGCCGTACACCATCGCCGAGGCGCTGTATGTCTTCCGCGTGGCCGACGCGGTGCGGTTTTCGGTGCTGGGCAAGGCGCTGGACGCGGCGGTCGAGGCCGAGCTGCCCGGGTCGGGTCGCCCCGCCATCCGGGCGGTGCCCCGGGTCGACGCCCCCGACGCGCTGCTGCTGACCTTCGCCGGGCACCCCACGGTCTACGGGCTGACGTTGAGCTGCGCCGACGACGCCTGCGCGCTGTCGATCGACGCCCGGTTGACGCTGCCCGACGGGGGGCTGGCCTCGCCGAGCGGCGCCTTCGCCGCCGATCTGGACCAGGACGGCTGGCTCGACGTGCTGGTGCAGGCCGACGGCGAGCGCGCCGTGTGGATCGGGTGGGGCGGCCCCGAGGGCTGGTCGCCGCCCGAGACCCGGGTCCGCCTGGGCATGGCCCCGCCCGGCGGGGAGCGGATGATCCCGTCGTTGGGCGCGGTGGCCGACGTCGTCGGGGACGCCCGCCCCGATCTGATCGCGCGGGGCACGGTGTTCGCCGTCGTCGGCGAGCCCCGGGCGCCCCGTCTGGAGCGCGCCTTCGTGACCCGCCGCCCGCTGCGTGATCCCGGCGCGGCCGATCTGGACGACGACGGCGCGGTCGACGTGTACGGCGTCGTCGAGCAGAGCCTCGAGTTCGCCCTCGCCCGGGACGACGGCCTCTTCGTCGAGGTGTCGAGCGGGCTGGCCGACGTCGAGCGGGTGGTCCACGGCGATCTGGACGGCGACCGGCGCACCGATCTGGTCGTCAGCCGGACCGACGGGCAGGTGCAGGTCCTCTTCGGGCAGCCGGGCGGCGGGTTCGCCGAGCCGGTCGCCGTCGGCCGCTTCGCGCTCCGAGCGCCGCTGGCGGTGGCCCGGCTTCAGATCGGGATGGGGGCCGACGCCGCCGACGATCTGCTGCTGAGCGCCGACGGGGCCCACTACCGCTTCGCCGGCAGCCCCCAGCGAGCCATCGCCGCCGCCATCCCCCAGGCCGCCCGGCCGGTGGGCGTGGCGCTCGGCCGCTTCGGCGATGGCATCACCGGCTTCATCGCCGGGCGCACCCAGCGCCTGCTGCGGGCGGACGCCGTGCTGACCCCGGCGGGGCTGACCGCCCGCGAGCCGGCGCTGGCCCCGATCGCGACCGATGACTGCGTGGAGGACGCCCGCGCCGGCAGCGGGCTGCTGCGGGTCGTCGATCTGGATCGGGACGGCGTCGACGAGGTGCTGCACGTCGACCGCAGCGAGGTCGAGGGGGAGGCGGTCGATACGTTCCAGCTCGTCGAGGTCGACGCCGACGGGGCCCGCTGCCGGGGGGTCGCCGTGCTGGACGACGCCCGCCTGACCCGCTTCGTGGCCTCGGCCGCGCTCGACGACGGCGGGGGGCTGACGCTGGTGGCGCTGCGGGCGCCCCAGGGCGCCTCGCCCGGCGGGCCGGAGCCGCCGGAGTGGTTCGTCTGGAACCCGGGCGACCCCGACGGCCCGCTGCGGCTGCCGGCGGCGGATGAGGTCGAGCACGCCGCGGGGGTGGAGCTGCCCGGGGGGCGGGCCCTCATCGTGGTGAGTGATGGCGGATTGCACCGGGCCCGGCGGGAGGGGGATGCCTTGTTCCTGGATCCCATCGACGACGCGCCCCGGGGCGTGCTCGACAGCCGGGCGGGCGACGTGGACGGCGACGGGCTCGACGATCTGGTGCTCAAGACCGACGCCAGCGTGCTGGTCTACCGTCAGGCGACGTGCAGCGCGCGGCAGGCGTGGGACGGCGCCTGCGTGCGCCGCGAGGCGTGGTAGGGCCGCGGGTCGGGCTGCTCTGCCTGGGTTCGGGGGTCTGAACGGGTTCCTCGACATGCCACGGCGTGTTATCGTCCCGCATGTCATCTGGGCACTATTTCCACTCAGGCTGTATGACACGCACCACTGCCACAACCCGGGCCCGGGAGCCGTCCCCATGCGCTTCGCCACCTCGCTCTTCTTCACGCTGATCCTCTCTGGCGCCGCCCTGGCGGCGGACGTGCCCCGGGATGGGCTCCCGCTCGGCGGGGAGGGCCCACCGTGGTCGATCGCGGTCGACGGCGACGGACATCTGCCCCGTGGGCTGTCGATCGCCGGGCTGCCGGTCCTGGATCTCGTCGTTCACCGGGGCGGGCTGATCGGGCTCGGCGGCGCGGTCGACGTGTTCGCCCCGCAGCCGCTGGCCGACGTGCAGATGGGCTCGGCGGTCGCCCCGTTCTGGGCCCCGCTGGAGTCCGGGGCCTGCCCCGACGGGCAGGTGCGGGGTGAGGTGCGGCGGACCGACACCCCGGGCGGGGTGCGCTTCACCTGGATCGACATCCCGCTGGCCGGCTGCCCGGCGGACGCGGCCGCGACGTTCAGCGCCGAGCTGCGGTTCGACGCGGGCGGCGTGATGCACGCGGTGGAGCTGCGCTACGGGGCGCTGCCCGACGAGACGGTGCAGGTCGAGCCGCGGGCGGGGCTGGTGGTTCAGCGGGGGCGGATGCAGGCGACGGTGATGGAGCTGTTCCCCGATCCGCCGGGCGGCGTGATGCGGGGGCGGGCCAAGTGGCTGCTGGAGGGCTCGAGCGACGGCGAGCAGGGGGTGTGGATCATCGAGCTGGACGCCGAG
>JAUHYW010000044.1 GCA_030426085.1 bacterium
TCTGCTCGGGGTTGAAGTCATCCGGGCAGTTGTCATTGAGCGAGGCGAAGCCGTCGCCGTCGGGGTCGTCATTGCACAGCGGATTGTCGATGTCGGTGCAGTCGTCGTAGACCCCGCGGGGGTCGACCGAGTCCGGGTGCGGGGCCTCGTAGCGGCCGTCGCCGTCGATGTCGGGCTCGACGTAGCACGCGGGGGAGCAGCCGTCGCCCGGCAGGTGGTTGTCATCGAGGCAGCGGTCGGCGCCCGGGGGCGGATCGGGGCCGATGCCGCAGCCGGTGGGGATGCCATCGATGATGCGGTAGCGGAAGACACCCGGCTCGCGGACGTTGGACAGGCGGCAGAGCAAGGTGACGTCGTCGGAGAGGGAGCCGGGCCACATCCAGCCCCGTCCGTCGGGGCCCTCGCCGGCGTCGAAGCCCATGGCCGAGCCCTCTTCGCGGAGCTGGCCCCGGGCCCACTCGCAGCGGTGGTAGCGGAACTCCACCTCGTAGTCGTCGGGGTCGGGGCCGGTGATGATCGCCTGCCAGGTGTTGCGCAGCGTGCCCCGCTCGGGCGGGCGGTCGGTGACCTGATACCAGGTGGCGACGAACCGGCCGGGGGTGCCGTCGTCGCCGGGCGGGAGTTGGCCGACGTAGGTCGGGGGGTTGGGCACCCCGATGTCGTATTGGGTCAGCTCGGAGGTGTGCTGGAACGGTACGATGCGCCGAGTGCCCATGCCATTGACGTTGAACGGGCTGGGGATGGGCGTGCCGAAGCGGTCGTCGTAGCGCTCGAACGACAGGCTCCCCCGCCAGTTGACCCGGATCTCGTCCCAGAGGTCGTCCCCATAGAAGCGGATGCCGTCGGGCAGCGCCGGGGCGAGCGGCACCGGGAAGAGGTCCTCGTGGGGCTCGCCGACATCAAACGGACCGCCCAGCCCGTCGACAATCGGCGCGCCGCGCTGGGCGTAGGCCACGCCCGGCGAGAGGACGACGAGAGCGATGAGGAGAGCGCGCATCAGAACGGCTCCGCAGACGGCCAGTCGACGATATCGGGGCGGATGAGGGGCGGGCAAGCGTCGCCGACGCAGAGCTGGAGCAGGTCGAAGACCCCGTCCCCGTCGCGGTCCGGGTCGCAGCGGTCGCCGACCCCGTCGCCGTCGAGGTCGAGCTGGCGGGGGTCGGGGGCGTACGGGCAGCGGTCGAGCGCGTCGCCCACCCCGTCGCCGTCGGCGTCCGACTGCCACCAGCAGCCCCAGCGGCACGGCGTCCGGGGGGCCAGATCGCAGACGTCGCCCAGCCCATCCTTGTCGGCGTCGCGGCTGAACGGGTCGGGGGCCCACGGACAGAGATCGCGGCGAGCGGTCCAACGTCCGGCGGCCCGGTCGTCCCCGTCGGGATCCGAGTCGCAGGCGTCGCCCCGCCCGTCGCCGTCGAGGTCCAGGTTGGCCCGGTCGATGGTGCGCGGGCAGTGGTCGAAGTCGTCGGGCCAGCCGTCGCCGTCGTCGTCGGGGTCGCAGGGGTCGCCGAGGCCGTCGCCGTCGAGGTCGGTCTGGTCCGGGTCCCGGGCGCGGGGGCAGTTGTCGAGTGCATCGCGAATCTGGTCGCCGTCGACGTCGTCGTCGCACAGGTCGCCGGTCGAGTCGCCGTCGAGGTCTTCCTGCTGCGGGTTGTAGTCCCGCTCGCAGTTGTCGACGCTGCGCCGCCCGTCGAAGTCCGGATCGCCCAGGATACCGCCCTCGGCGTCCAGCTCGATGATCCACACCCCCTGCTCGCCGTCGCTCGAGCCCTCCAGCAACCACTTGGCCCGCCCCCGCATGGCCCCGCCGTCGGGATCGGGGAACAGCTCCATCACCGTCGCCGCCCCGCCGCCCCGCCCGAGCCGCACGCCGGCCCGGGGCTCGACGGCCGGGGTCTCGAGGGGCACGGCCTCGTAGCGGAAGGTGACCGCCCGCAGCGCGTCGCCCTCGATGAACAGCTCGACGCTGAAGGTGGATCGCGCGCCGTCGCAGCCGGGCGGCGCGGCGTCGTTCCAGGCGAAGCGCACGCCCTCCGGGGTGTCGGTGCGGCGCACCTCGCCCGGCGGTGAGCCGTCGGGGCACGCGTCCGCGAGCGGGGCCCAGAAGGGCGCGACCAGCGAGGCCATGGCCACGCCGGCCAGCGGGCCGGGCGCGCCGACGTCGAGGCCGCCGTCGTCGAAGGTCACGACGCCCGACCGGTGCACGACGATGTCCCGCACCCGCTGGCCGCCGACGAAGAGGCGCTGGGGCAGGTGGTCGTCGTCTTCCAGCGTGATCGTCCACGCCGGCCTGTCGCCGGGCAGCGGGTCGCCGCCGCGGTCGACGGGCGCGGCGCGGGCGGGCAACACGGACAGGAACAGGAGAGCGAAGATCGGGGAGGTGCGCATGACGGTGCCCTTTCTCGGGATGGCTTACCCACCCCGGCTACGGTGTATTCGAGAACCCGCAGGCAGGATGGCACCACACACCGGATCGGTCAAGCCGATCGGCGTCGCGTCGGATGGTTCGAGCCCGATGTCAGCTCAAGGTCTCGGGCAGGGTCGCGGCGGCCTCGACGCAGCCCCCGATGGCCGCGAAGTCATCGATGCCATACCAGAAGACGACCCACTTGCCCCGGCGCACCCCGCCGTCGGCCCGGTCGAAGTACCACGCCCGCACCGGGTTGTCGTCCCGAGCCCGCCAGAACAGCGTGGGGAAGTCGGTGCGCATACGGGCCCACAGCTTGGCCGCCAGCCCCTCGCCCCGGGCCTTGGGAGTCACCGCCAGCTTGTCGAGGTAGGCCACCCCCGCCTCCTCGGTGACCACCGCCGCCGCCCGATACTGCTCGGTGACGTACACCCGCTGGCACCGCTTGCGCTCGAAGTAGTCGGGGGCCACCGCCCGGCCGAAGCAGCCTTCGATCAGCTCGACCAGCCGGACCCGGTCGACCTCGTCGAAGTCACGAAAGGCCAGCACCGCCTCGCCCCGGCGGACCAGCGTGCCCCGTCCCTTGTGGGTGAACAGCTCCCGGGCGAGGTGATCGGGCGCGGTGATCGAGACCGAGGTCTCGTCGGGCAGGTCGACCAGGATGCGGGTCAGCCGGGCCAGTCGACGGCGGGTCAGGGGCGGCAGGCCGCTCATGGCAGCCATCGGCAGGCTGCCGTCGGCGGCGAGGTTCACCGCCGGGATGACCCGCCCGCTGGCGTCGAGCAGGCCCCCGGCCGGATCGAGGTAGATGATCTTGTACGGCTCGAAGCGATAGGCCAGCGCGCCCACGGCGTCGTCGTCGTCGACGAAGAGCACCTGACCCTCGGGGCTCAGCGCCAGATCGGTCACCACCGGGATCTGCCCTGCGGCGAAGGCCGAGCGCAGGGCCGCGTCGTCGACGTCGGTGACCCGCCCCACGAGGCCGTGGGTCTCGAGGTCGCGGTGGCGGGCGAGGAAGACCCCCGCCGGCACCGGGCGGGCGGCGCATCCGGCGGCGGCCAGCGCGTCGACCAGCGCCAGGTTGGCCTGCTGATACACCCGGCGCATCGCCTCGGCGGCCCCGGGAGGCACCACCGGGCTGCCGTCGACCCAGCGCTCTTCGAAGCCGGCGGTCGACAGGGCCTCGCCCAGCCGCCGCCCGGCCCCATGCACCACGATGGGCAGCAGCCCCACCTTGTGCAGGAAGGACAACGCCGAGGCCACCGCCTGCCGCTCGTCGAACAGCAGCCCGCCGTCGACCCGGATGATCGCGAAGCGGTGGGCCTCGACCCCGGCGTAGCGGGTCAGGTAGGCGTCGACCTCCTTGCGGCCGGAGAGCGTCTGCAGCAGGCGGGTGATCGTCTCGCGGGTCTCGGGCACGGCGTCCTCGGGGGCTCGTCCGAGCGGTCGGGCTCGGGGGCGGCAATGGACACCGGATCGAGCCCGACGTCAAGCGTCTGGGGCAGGTGACGGCGACCGGTGGGGGCTGACGAGCCGCCGTCGATCGTCGACGGGCCCTCGTCGTCCGGCCGGCAGCGACCGGCCGGACACCGCGGCGGGGCGGGCGTCGGGGCGTAGCGACTCGCGGCATGGGCCTTGCTCATGAGAGGGGCAGCCACTCGATTCGACCAGGAGTCTTCTGAATGCGTCCGTACACCGACCGCCCCCGCCGCCGCACCTGCCCCCCGATGACCCCCATCCGCATCCGCCGCCCCCGCGCCCCCCGCCGGGGGTCGGAGACTCACTTCCACCCCCGACCGTGACACCCGGCCGCCCATGGGCACCCTTGCCGGGCCCATGGGCGGCACGCGTTCCGAGCGGGCTACGGCTGGCAGGTCGGGGCGTCCTCCAAATCCCGGGCGTCGACCTCGGCCGTCGGGATGGGATAGAAGGCGTGCACCCGATGCGCCTCGGCGTCCCGGGGGAGCTGATCCAGCCGCTCCCAGCGGCGCATGTCGACCCACCGATGCCCGCCCTCGAACAGCAATGACAGGAAGCGATTGAGCAACAGCTCGTCGACCAGCGCGTCGCGGTCGGTCAGATCGTCCCGGTCCGCCAGCCCCCCGGAGACGCGGCGGATGTAGTTCAGATCCTCGGCGGCCCCGTCGAGGTCGCCCTCGAGGATGCGGGCCTCGGCCCGGATGAGGAGCAGCTCTTCGTTGCGGATGATCGGGATCCGGCTCGTCGCCGCCGGGTACAGGGTGAACTTGTATTGGGCGTCAATGCCCTCCTCGGGGAGCTGCTTGGCCGGATCGGTCTCGTCGCCAGCGACCTGCCGCAGCTTCGTCGCCACCCGCAGGTCACCTTCTTCGGCCAGCTCGACCGCCGAGGGGTGGGCGTAGATGTTGGGGTCGTTGAGGCCGTTGCGGGTGTCGCCGACGGTGGTGCCGAAGACGTGATACACCCCCGAATCCAGCCGGGGGTCGGCCTCGTCGATGACCATGAACGACTCTTCGAGCGCGGCCAGCGCCGCCGCGCCGTCGCCGGCGTAGATCGCCGCCCGGGCCGCGACCGCCCGGTTGACGGCGCGGAAGGCGGCCGGGCTCGCGAAGCCGGCGAAGCCATCGCCCAATGGCATCGGGAAGGCATCGAGTCCACCGGCCGCGTCCAGGTCGGCGGCGGCGGTGTCGAGCAGATCAGCGACGAAGTCGAGCGCCGCGTCCCGGCAGCGGATGGGGGCCAGCGCGGCGCCGAACGGGCGGTCGACGTCCAGCGCGACCCCCTGCTCATCGCGGGTGCTGATCAGGATGAGGTAGTCCAGCGCCTGGATGGTGCGGGCGAAACCCCGAACGGCCGCCTTCTGGGCGTCGCTCCAGCCGGTGATCTCGCCCACCGCGCCCAGCACGACGTTGGCGTTGCGGATGTTGGCGTAGCGGTCGGCCCAGAAGTTGCCGCCGAAGCGGGGTGAGCCGGGGTCGAGCCGCTCGCCCTCCAGCATCTCGGTGATGAACCGGGCGTCGGTCTCGACGTTGAGGTTGTAGCCCTCGCGGCCGAGCACGCCGACCAGGGCCACGTAGCCGTTCTGATCGCCGATACGCTCGCGGTGGCCGATGAGCAGCCCGGTGGCCGCCGCGGTCACCGCCGCGGCGGTGGGGCTGTCGGCCAGCTCGTCGGTGCTGGCGTTGTTGAGGTCGCCGACCTGGAGGTCGCACGCGCAGAGGGCGAGCGCAAGCAGGGCCGGCGCGACGCGGTGGATGGCATTCATGACTCGATCCTTCTTCACAGCGAAGCGCCGATGGTGAGCCACACGCTGCGCGCGGGGGGGAACGGGGCGACGTCGATGTTGCGCCCGATGGGGCGGTTGCCGAAGTTGCTCACCTCGGGGTCGAGGCCGCTGTAGTCGGTGAGGGTGAGCAGGTTGCGCCCGCTGAGGGTGACATAGCCCCGCTGCAGCGGGTCGAGCGCCTGTACGACGTCCCGGGGCAGCTTGTAGGTCAGCGACAGCTCGCGCAGCTTCACGAAGGTCGCGTCCTCGACGTAGACCTTCGTCATGTTCTCCTCGCCGAACTGCCGCGAGCGCTCGATGCCGCTCGCGGCGTCGGCGTCGGCGGTGTTGCCGCTGATGTCGTAGAGGAAGCGGGTCAGGTTGATGACCGAGCCGCCCTGCTGCCAGTCGACCAGCGCCGCCAGCTCGAAGCCGAAGAACTCGAACGACGTGTGGATGCCGGCCCGGAAGTCGGGCTCGGTGTCGCCGACCTTGCCGGTGAGGACGTTGCCTTCGGCGTCGGTGCCGACGTTGCCGTAGATCTGGGTGGCCGAGGCGCCCTCTTCGATGCGGAAGGCGCCCACGCTGGTGCCGAAGCCGGCCGCGTTGAACGGGGGCACCGGCAGATCCACGATCGTGCTGCGGTTCAGCGCGAACGTCAGCGTCAGATCCCACGAGATGTCTTCGGTCTTCACCGGCTCGACGAACAGCAGCAGCTCGATGCCGCGGTTGACCAGCTCGCCGCCGTTGAAGAACTCGGTCTCGAAGCCGGTGGAGGGGGCGGTGGCCCGGGCGAGCAGCAGCTCGGTGATGTTGCGCTGGTAGAAGGTGAACTCGAGCTGGAACCGCCGCTCGAAGCCGCCGAGGTCGAAGCCGACCTCGATCTCCCGCTGGCGCTCGGGCTCGATGCCGGCGTCGCCGATGACCCCGCTGGTGACGAGCCCCGGCAGGCCGCCGATGGTCGAGGTGGCGTCGAGCGTGGTGAACTTGGCCCCGTAGGCTGGCTGGTTGCCGGTCTCGCCGTAGGCCGCCCGCAGCTTCACCAGATCGAGCGGGCCCAGGTCGAACGGCAGCCGGTAGGCCGCCGCCGCCTTGGGGTAGAGGAAGAGCTGATCGGGATCGCCGTTGACGCTGCTCTGCTCGGCCCGCGCGCCGCCGATGAGGGTCAGCGTCTCGTCGAACAGCAGGAGCTGCTCCTGAAGGTAGAAGCCCTGGTCGCGCACCAGCGAGCGGAACTCGGTCAGCGCGATCTCGGTGCCGGCGTCGACGTTCGGCAGCCCGGCGTTGAGGTTGCGGCTGACGATGCCCACCGTGTCGAGGCTGCGGGTCTCGTACTGGAACCCGGCGCTGGTCGTCGCGTCGAGCGACTCGCCGGTGTACTCGTAGACCAGGTTGACGTCGACGTTGACGTTGAGCGCGTCGCTGTTGGTGTCGATCGCGGTGCCCGGGGCGCCGTCGGCCGGCTCGAAGTGCAGCGCCGGGGGGAAGAACAGGTCGTTCTCCTGGGTGAAGTGGTCGACGCCGAGGGTGCCGACGAGCTCCAGCTCGTGCTCGGGGGTGTCGATGAGATCCAGCTCGCCGGTCAGCGCCGAGATCACCCGCCAGACCTCTTCGTCGTCCCGCATCAGCGCCACGGTCTGCAACGGGTTGGCCCCGCTGGCGACGAACGGGTTGACCGGCCAGGTGCCGTCGTCCCGCTGCGACAGGTCGAGGAAGCTGGGGGTGCCCGAGAGCACGATGTAGTGGCTGACGCCCGCGTTGTCGTTGTTGGTCGCGCTGCGGGCGGTGTTGGAGTGGATGACGTTGGCCCAGCCCGTCACCTCGAGCCGGTCGCCGAAGTCGTGGTCGAGGCGCAGCTTGAACGACTGCTTCTCGTAGCCGGTGCCGGGGATGATGCCGACGTCCTCCTTGACGAGCAGCGAGGCGTAGTAGCCGGTGTCTTCGCTGCCCCCGTGCACGGCCAGCGCCGTCTCGTAGGACAGCCCCCGCTGGCCGGTCAGCTCGGCCTCGTGGTCGAAGGTCTGCCCCCCGCTGCGATCCCAGACGTCGCCCCCCAGCTCGGGGTAGCGCTCGACAGCCTCCGCCCGGGTCTCGTAGGTGCGCGCGCCGAGCGAGTTGGCCGGGAACCACATGCCCAGGCTCTGCCAGAAGTCGAGCTGCAGCGGGCCTTCTTCGCCGCGCTTGGTGGTGATGATCACCACCCCGTTGCTCGCCTTGCCCCCGTAGATCGCCGCCGCCGAGGCGCCCTTGAGCACCTGGACCGACTCGATGTCGTAGGGGTTGAGGTCGGCGATGCGGTTGACCTGGTTGTCCTGGGTGTTGTCGGCGCTGCTGCCCGAAACGGAGCCGGTCACCGCCGAGATACCGTTGGGGATGGCGGTGTCGTTGATGATGACCCCGTCGACGACGTAGAGCGGCGTCGAGTTGCCCCGGATCGACGAGACGCCGCGGAGCTGGAGTTGGATGCCGCCGCCCGGCGCGCCGGAGTTGGACTGGATGTTGGCCCCGGCGATCCGCCCCTGGAGGACGTGGCTGATCGTCGGCGCGGGCACGTCGTCGAGCTGCTCGGCGGTGACCCGGGCCACCGAGTTGGCCTGATTCTGGGGGGCGATGCCGGTGGCCCGGCCGGTGACGACGATCTCTTCGATGTCCCCGCGTCCGGCGGCGTCCCCGGGGGCGGCCTCCGTGTCGGCCGCGTCTTCATCCGCCGCCGGCTCGCCCTTGCCCTCGTCGCCCGTCTCGATGTCGGCCGCTCCCGCGGCCGGCGCCGCAGCCGGCTCGCCCTCGGGCTTCGGCGCCGCAGCCGGTTCGCCCTCGGGCTGCGGCGGCGCCTCCTGACCGTGGGCCGCGCCGGCGAGCGCGAGCGCGAGCAGCGCGCACGCCCAGCCCCCAAGTCCGTGTCTGCCGTGGATCATCCTGCGTGTCTCCCCTCCTGCGTGGTGCTGACACTCAACCGCACTTCAAGCGACACTTCAAGCGACCCGTGAATGCCGTTTGCGGGTCATCGCGCGTCGGGCTGCTGCCATGGCCCCTGACACGGCCGCCGACGCGGGCCCGATCCCCACCCGGCGCGCGCTTGATCCGACCGGGCCGCCGCCCGACAATGCGCCGCCATGCACGCCGACGCCCTGCCCGTCCTCGAAGCGGCCCCCGAGGGCCGCCCGAACCTGCTCGGATTGACCCGGCCTGCGCTGGCGATCCTGCTCGATCGGATCGGCGTCGGCCGGACCCACGCCCTGCGCGTCTTCCGCGGGCTGCACGCCTTGCGGCTGCCGCTGGACGCCATCCCCGACCTCGGGCGCCACGCGGCGGTCATCGCGGCCCACACCCGCCGCCCGCCGATGCGCATCGCCGAGGCCCGCCAGAGCCCCGATGGCACCGAGAAGCTGGTCTTCGCCCTCGCCGACGGAGCCCGGGTCGAGGGGGTGCTCATCCCGATGAAGGGCGACCGGGTCACCCTCTGCGTATCGAGCCAGGTCGGCTGCGCGATGGCCTGCCGCTTCTGCGCCACCGGCACGATGGGCCTGACCCGGGGGCTCGACGCGGGCGAGATCGTGGCCCAGGTGCACGCCGCGACCGCCCGGGTCGCCGCGGCCGGGGGGCGGCTGCGCAACATCGTCTTCATGGGCATGGGCGAGCCGCTGCACCACTACCCGGCCACCCGGGACGCGGTCCGCATCCTGCGGGACGACGGCGGGCCGTGCTTCAAGGCGCGCCACATCACGGTCTCGACGGTGGGGGTCGTGCCCAAGATGCGGCAGTTCGCCCGGGACTTCGGCGGTCGGGTGCAGCTCGCGCTGAGCCTGCACGCGGGCACCGACGCCACCCGTGAGGCGATCATCCCGCTGGCGAAGCGCTACGGCATGGAGGCGCTGCGCCGGGCGTGCCTGGATCACCCCCTGCCCGGCTCGCGCAAGCTGATGATCGAGTACGTGGTGCTGCCGGGGGTCAACGACGGCCCCGACGAGATCGACGCGCTGGCGGCGTGGTGCCGCGACCTGCCGTGTCTGGTGAACCTCATCCCGTTCAACCCCTTCGCCGGGGCCCCCTATCGGGCGCCGACCGCCGACGAGGTGCTGCGGGTCGCCACGCAGCTCCGGGCGCGCAAGGTGCCTCACTCGGTGCGCTGGCCCCGGGGCCGGTCGGTCGCCGGGGCCTGCGGCCAGCTCGCGCTCGAATCGACCGGCTGAGCCGGGCCGCTCCCGATTCCGGGTGTCCGACGCGGCCCGCGGTGTGCGAGGCTGCCGCCGCGACCGGAGGAGACCCATGCCCGCGCTGACCTTCGCCCGCCCCATCGCCCGCTGGCTGCCCGATCAAGACGGGGAGCTGACCGTCGAGCGCCCGGCGAAGACGCTGCGGGCTCTGCTCGAGGCGGCGTTCGCCGACCATCCGACGCTGCGGGGCTACGTGCTCGATGAGCGGGGGGTCGTGCGGCATCACGTCGCCGTCTTCGTCGACGGGGTCTCCATCACCGACAAGTCCGACCTGGACCAGACGCTCGCCCCCGAGGCGTCGGTCTTCGTCATGCAAGCCCTGTCAGGAGGCTGAACCGATGGCCGGATCCCTGCTCGTCTCCACCCGCAAGGGCCTGTTCGTGATGACCCCCGACGGCCGCATCGAGCGCGCCGCCTTCCTCGGCGAGCCGGTCAACCTCACCGGCATCGACCCCCGGGACGGCGCGTGGTACGCCGCGCTCGATCTGGGCCACTTCGGCACCAAGCTGCACCGCTCGGACGATCGGGGCGAGAGCTGGGCCGAGCTGGCGGTGCCGGCCTACCCCGAGGGGGCGACGATCTCGGCGGGCGACGGCAAGGCGACGCAGCCGGCGACGCTGCGTGGCATCTGGTCCCTGGCGTACGGCGGGGCCGATCAGCCGGGCCGGGTCTGGGCCGGCACGGTGCCGGGGGGGCTCTTCCGCTCCGATGATCGGGGCGAGAGCTGGCAGCTCGTCGAGGGGCTGTGGGACGAGCCGTCGCGGGCCAACTGGTTCGGGGGCGGGACCGACGCCCCGTCCATCCACTCGATCGTCGTCGATCCCCGCGACTCGAAGCGGGTGTTCGTCGCCGTCTCGTGCGGCGGCGTGTGGGAGACGGTCGACGACGGGGCGACGTGGACGGTGCGCTGCAGCGGCATGTCGGCGGCCTACATGCCACCCGAGCGGCGGGACGACCCCACGATCCAGGATCCGCACCACCTGGTGAGCTGCCCGGCCGCGCCCGATGTCATGTGGGTCCAGCATCACAACGGGATCTTCGTCAGCACCGACGCCGCGCGGTCGTGGCGCGAGGTGAAGGCCGAGCCGTCGAGCTTCGGCTTCGGGGTGGTGGTGCACCCCCGCGATCCGATGCGGGCGTGGTTCGTGCCGGCGATCAAGGACGAGCGGCGGATCCCGGTGGACGGCGCGCTGGTGGTGACCCACACCCGGGACGGGGGCGAGTCGTTCGAGATCCAGCGGGAGGGGCTGCCTCAGACCCACGCCTACGATCTGGTGTATCGCCACGCGCTGGCCATCGACGAGAGCGGCGATCGGCTGGCGTTCGGCTCGACCACCGGCAACGTGTGGGTGACCGCCGACGGTGGCGCCCGGTGGCAGGCGGTGAGCCACCACCTGCCGCCGGTCTACGCGGTCACCTACGCCTGAGCGTCACGGTCTGCTGATCACAGCTCGCTGATCTGCGCCCCCTCGGGCATGTCGAGGCGGGTCTCGTCGAACTCGGCCGGGAAGACGACGTTCGCCGGCCCGGCGTCGGTCACCTTGTCCCCCCGCTTGCCGTCGGGGAAGGCGTAGAAGGTGTGATCGTGGGCCAGGGTCAGCGGGCCGACCTCGCGGTAGTCGTCGTAGACGAGCACCTTCTCCGGGCTCTGCTTGATGCCCCGCTTCTTCATCATCGGCTCGTAGGTGACGATGTAGCGACAGGCGAGCAGGCGCCCGTCGTCCTTGGCGAAGTAGAGCACGTAGTAGTCGTCGGGCGCGTCGCCGGTGCCGTCCTCGTAGGTGAGCTTGACCACGTCTGCCGGCGGCAGGCCGGCGGCCGCCGGATCGTCGTCGACCACGGCCAGCTTCACCCCCGGATCGCCGGCCACGAAGGGCAGCGAGACGAAGTAGTACGGCGTCAGCGACCAGAAGCGGGGCGGCAGGGCGAAGCCGGGCTTCTCGTGGAGGATCCACGCCCGCTCGCCGTTGAAGGCGAAGCGGCCGGCGCCCGGCTCGAGGATGGTGTGATAGGCCCGCGAGGCGAGCAGGTCGATGGTCTGGCGGCTGGTCGCCCCGGGTCGGCCGACGGGGTCGTAGGTGTAGTCGAACCGGATCGCGCGGCCGGCGAACCACGCCTCGAGGCCGCCGTGGCGCTCGATGCCCCGCAGGACGATGGCCCCGGCGGGGCCGGCGGCTTTCAGGCGGGCGACGCCGTCGGCGGCGCGGCGAGCCGGCTCTCCGGGATCGAGCGGGCGGCGGTCCTGGGCCGCGGCCGGCGCGGCGAGCAGGAGTGACAGGACACAGAGCATCAGCGAGCGCATGGGTGGCCTCGGGCTGTTTGGCTGTGGGGGGATACGCCGGCCGCGGGGGCCGGTTACGGGCAGGCGCCCGTCAGGGGGTCGCGGCGGCCGCCGCGCCCTCGCTCTCGGGCAGAGTCGGCGCGTCGGGGCGGACCGGCGAAGGCACGCCGAACTCCTCGTAGATCGTCACCCCGTTCTTGAGCCGCAGGGCCGAGACCTTGGCCCCGATGTCGGCGAAGGCCCACTCCCGGCGGATCGAGCGGTTGCGCACGAACTCTTCGCCCTCGGCGGGCAGCGTGCCCCGAGCGACCGCCGGCTCGCCGAGCGCGGCCCGCATCGCGGCCTCGGCCTCGGTGAAGGTCTTGCGGGCGGCGGCGTGGGCGTCGTCGGCATAGCGCCGCTGGAGGATGATCCGCCGCAGCGGCTGATCCTCGCTGTCGAAGATGAACATGAGCCGCCCCGGCCCGAGGTCGTCCCGCTCGCGGTCGCCGATGATCGACATCCGCACCTTCTCGCACACCAGCCGCACCTGGGGGTTCTTCTCGTGCTTCGTCGAGCGGTACAGCCACGATGCGCCCGAGGCGCCGTCGGCGTTGCCTTCGGCCTGCGCCTTGCGGATCTCGGCGACCTTCTTGTCCCGATAATCGGCCATCATCGCCCGCACCGAGGTGTCCTTGCAGATCAGCTTGCGCTGCGTGATCCACCGCTCGACCTCGGCCAGGCTCTGCTGGCCCGGCGAGAAGCCGAAGGCGCTCTTGACCGGCGCCCGGGGCGCGTCGTCGGGCTCGATGTACTCCGGCAGCACGTCTTCGTAGTCGAAGCGGGCCCGCCAATCCAGCGGATCGGCCGGCGCAGCGGCCGCGGGAGTCGGGGTGTCTTCGGCAGGTGGCGGCTCGGGCGCCTGATGCCGGCCGACGTACCAGCCGCCGACCGCCGCGCCCGCGATCAGCACGGCGGCGGCCCCGATGATATGAGGGGTGCCCATCGTCGTCTCTCCTCGGTGAACTCGGGGTACAGATACGAAGAAGCCCGCGATGAGGCATCGCGGGCTTCGCTCATCGCCGCCGGAGCGACGACCCGGGGTCGATCACAGCGCGTCGCAGTCCTCGACCGGGGTCACCATGGCGCCGCAGGTGCCGGCGAGCGCGCCGACGATCGCGTCGATGTCGCCCTGATCCACCATCGCGGTCTGCAGGGTCATGACGAGGTCGTCGACGAGCGCGGTGAAGTCGTCGATGCTGATGTCCAGGCCCTCGTGGGACGCCTCCATCGTCTGGCAGGGGTCGCCGTCGTCGGCGATGCCCGGCTGCAGGCTGGGGATCTCGCCGGTGTACTCGGCGGGGCCGTCGAGGCTGCTGAGCTGGCGGGCGAGGCAGGTCTGGAGCCGCGCCGCGCCGGCCTCGTCGATGCCGTCGAAGAAGGTGTTGATCCGCTCATCCATGACCACCACGCCGATGAAGGCGCCCACCGCGTCGTAGATGCCGGGGTAGCGGCCGAGGCGCTGGTAGATGGTGGCGTTGTTCATGGGATCCTCGACGATGTCGCCCTTGGTCCCGCCGAGCACGCCGCCGATGGCGTCGATGTCGGCCTGGGCCACGCCGAGCTCCTGCAGCTCGGCGACGAGGTGGCCGACGAGGTCGTTGAAGTCGTCGTCCGAGACGCCCATGCCGTCGTGCGACTCGGCCATGTTGCGGCACATGTAGCCGTTCTCGAGCGCGCCGGGGTAGGTCGAGTTCGGGTCGCCGGTGGCGGCCGCGATCTGCAGCACGAGGCAGCCGACGAGGTTGGAGGCGCCGTCGCCGCCGAGCACGCTCGCGTTGAGGAAGTAGGCGTTGATCTTGTCGTCGGCGAGCACGCGCCCGACGAAGCCGTCGACCGCCGCGGTCACCCCGTCGGTGCCGCCGAGGCGGGTGAAGATGGTCTCACCCTCGCCTTCGCCCTCACCTTCGCCCTCACCCTCACCCTCGCCTTCGCCCTCGCCTTCCCCTTCGCCCTCGCCTTCCCCTTCGCCCTCGCCTTCCCCTTCGCCCTCACCTTCGCCTTCGCCCTCGCCTTCGCCCTCGCCTTCGCCCTCACCCTCGCCGCCCATGTCGACGGTCTCTTCGGTGTCATCGTCGCAGCCGGCGAAGCTCAGCCCGGCGCACATCAACGCCAGGAGCAGGTACAGTCGCTTGGTCATCTGGTTCCCCCGGATTCAATCCGTGTTGGTCTCCGCGGACGGCCTGCCGTCGGCGATCCGCATTAGGGGAAACTACCTTCGCCCCGCCGATCGATGCAAGGTCTGTTCACAGTTCACACGCCGTTTGCGATCGGCTGTGACCCCCGGGCGGGCCGGGGTATCACATGGAATCCGGCCACGCCGTCCGATGCCTGCCGGCAGGTGCCGCCGAGCCCCGCCCGACGCCGTCCAGGGGCCCGGCGACACCCGCCGCCACACCCCGCGCAGCGCACCGCATCCGATCGACCCGGTTGACGGGCCGCGCACGATCGGGTTGATATCGACGCCACCCCGGACCCGGAGGACACCCGTGACGAGCGCCATCTCGCTACTCGACGTGCGTCGGGCGCAGGCCACCTGCGACCCCGGTCTGGCCGATCTCGTCGTGGCCCTCGCCAACGCGTCCGATCCCCGCCCCGACGCCCCGATCCGCGAGGGCGCGCCCACCGCCGATCGCTGGGTCGCCGAGATCCGCAGCCGCCGATTCGCCCGCCTCCCGGAAGACGAGCGGGCCCGGATCCGAGTCGAGGGGCTGCGCCGGATCGAGGCCGAGGACGCCGAGGTGCCCCTGCCCGATCGCTGGCGGCTGTATACGGTGCTCGACGCGCTGCACGCCGACGGCGGGCCCTGGGCCCGGCGCCAGCTCCTGTCGATCATCGCCCGGGTGCCGCTGCGCTACGGGCCGTGGCGGGCCATCAAGCGCCTGTTCAAGGTCGCGGAGGCCGAGAGCGATCTCGAGCTGTTCGGGGCCATCGCCGCCCGGCTGGACCACGCGTTCGCCCAGCGGCGGGTCCGGGGAGACGTCAGCCGCAAGACGCTGGGCTACCTGGTGCGGCGGGCGTGGCGGGTCCTGCGCCGGCTGGGCGAGTCGATGCCCGCGGTGTACCCCGACGCGGCGGTCGAGGTCCTGCGGTTCTACCCCGACGACACCCCGTGGCGGTCCACCTGGGTGGCGAACCACATCTTCTACCACGGCACCGGTGACTACAGCCGGCGGCGCTTCCGGCTGCGGCGGCGGCCGTCGACGATGCTCAAGCACCGGGCCTACGCCGAGCTGTGGCGCCGCACACCCCGCCCGCTGTTCGGGCTGCTCGAGCAGGCCGAGGCCGATCAGTGCCGGCGCTACGCGGTCGACGCGCTCAAGAGCGACTTCCGGGCCGCGCTGCGCGAGGTCGAGCCGGCGTGGGTCGCCCGGCTGGTGGCCGTCGACTCGGAGCCGGTGCACGCCTTCGTCGTGTGGCTGCTGGACAACGTGCCCCGCTTCGAGCAGGGCGCGCTGCGCGAGCTGGGGCTGCACGACGCGGCGCTGGCGCTGCTCGACAGCCCGTCCGACGCCGCCCGGGCCTGGGCCGCGCAGTATGCCCGGACCCACGCCCGCGATCTGCCGCTCGACGCCCTCGTCCGGCACGTCGACAACGAGCACGAGAAGGTCCGGGCGATGGCCCGCGATCTGCTCGCCGCCCGCGACCCGCGGGACGAGGTCGGGCTCGAGGCCTGGGGCCGGCTGCTGGCGAGCGACTACGCCCACGCCTTCGCCGCCGAGGCGCTGCGCAAGCACTTCACCGCCCGCGAGCTGACCCCCGACTGGTTCCGGGCCCGGCTGGTGGACGAGAGCCGGGCGGTGGTCGACTTCGCCGTCGAGAACCTGCCCCGGGTGCACAAGCCGGCCACGCTGGGCAGCGGGTGGTTCGTCGATCTGCTCGAGGACGACGCGCTGCACGAGAGCGGGCAGGCGTGGCGCGCGGCGCGGTTTGCGCTGGACATGCTCGAGAAGCTGCCGGCCGACGCCCTCGACGCCGAGGCCCGCCAGCGGCTCATCCTCAACCCGCAGGCCAGCGGCCGGGCCCGGGGCTGGATCGAGGCCGGGCGGTGGAAGGCCGACAGCCTGGGCGCCGGCTTCCTCAAGGCGGTGGCCGACCAGCCGACGTGGAGCGGCGACGCCCGCATCGTCGCCATCCGGGAGACCGGCTTCCGCTGGGCCCGGGCGCTGGAGTTCGACTCCGGGCTGGCCCGCTTCGCGCTGGGGCTGCTGAGCGACGTGCGGCTCTTCGGGCCCGACGAGCTGGGCTTCGAGTGGCTGCTGGGCATGGTGCAGCGCACCGACGAGGCGGCCCACGACTTCGCGGTCGAGTACATGACCAAGGCCTTCGTGCCGGCCGACTTCGCCCCCAAGGACGAGGCCGAAGAGGCCGCGACCGACGGCGGGGACGGCGAGATCAACGTCGACCTCGAGGGCGCCTCCTTCCTGTTCACCGGCAAGCTGGCGACGATGACCCGCAGCGTGGCCCAGAAGAAGGTCATCGCGGCCAACGGGACCAACGTGCGCGGGGTGTCCGGCAAGCTGGAGTACCTCGTCATCGGCGACGAGGGCTCGCCGCTGTACGGCGGCGGGCGCAAGGGCAGCAAGCAGGTCAAGGCCGAGAAGCTCAACGCCGGCGGGGCGAGCATCCGCATCATCAGCGAGACGGCGTTCTTGCAGATGCTCGCCGGCAAGCAGCGGCAGGTCGACGACGACTCGACCGAGCAGGGCTGCGAGGCGCTGTGGGCGATGCTGACCGGGCCCGACGCGCCCGACGCGCCGCTGGCCCGCTTCGCCCGGCACTACATCCGGCGGCATCACGTCGACATCTGCCCCGCCGAGACCGACCGCTACGTCGATCCGGGGGCCGAGATCCCGGAGAGCTTCCTCGACTTCGAGCGGGTGCAGGGGCTGCTGGCCGATCCGCGCCCCGGGCTGCGGGCGCTGGGCGTCGAGCTGGCCCGGTGGTCGATGGCCGGCTGGGCCCCGCCGATGGCCGAGATCGTGGCGCTGTGCGAGCTGCCCTACGACGACCTGCGGGCGTTCATCGTCGAGATCCTGACCGCCGACGCCGGTCCCGAGGCGGCCCGCTATCGGCTCGATCCGGCGACGCTGACCCCCGAGGCGGTCTACCGCTTCTGCGAGTCGATGGACGCCACGACCCGGGCGCTGGGCATGCGGCTCATCGCGGCCCACCCCCGGCTGGCGGTGCCCGAGGAGCTGTTCCGGCTGACCGAGAGCCCCGACCGGCAGGTGCGGGCGTTCGTGGTGGCCCAGCTCTGGCGGCTGTACCGCGATCGGGGCATCACCCGGCACTGGAAGCCGACCCCGCCGCCGAGCACGTCCATCGGGCGGCGCAAGGCGAAGCCGGTGGACGTGGGCGAAGGGCCCCCGCCCCGCCCCGACGCGCCGCCGGCCGCCGCCGACGACCTGCGCGGGTTCCTGCGGCGCACGCTGTTCGGCATCCCGCCGGCCCGGCTGCCCAAGGCCCGCAAGCGCGACGGGCGGCGCCTCAAGCCGCTGTCAGCCCACAAGGCCAAGAGGGCGCTCATCGAGGTCGTGCGTGATCTGGCGGTCGACGATCGCGACTTCGCGGCCCACGTCACGCCGCTGCTGACCGTGTTCACCGGCTCCCGAGGCCTCGCCGAGCGGGCCGCCTGCCTGGTGGCCCTGGCCCGTATCCGGGCCGCGCACCCCGAGCTGACCGAGGAGGCGGCCTGATGGCGAGCCGAGACAAGGCGCTGGCGTGGCGCGGAGACGTGCGGGCCCTGATCGGGCTCGACGACGGGCTGCTGGTCTTCACCGCCCACCCCGAGGGGCAGCCGTCGGCCGTCTGGCGGCTCGATCTGGACAAGGCGACCCTGGCCGCCGAGCGCCCGCTGGGCACCGGCGCCGCCGCGGCGCTGGCCGACGGTGAGGCGCTGTTCGTGGCCGGCGCCGACGGGCAGGTGTATCGCGGGCCGCTGACCGGCGGCGCGTTCGAATCCATCGCCACGCTCGATCGGGCGCCCAGCGCGCTGGCCCGCCTCGACGGCGACCGCCTCGCGGCGCTGTGCGGGGCTACGGTGCAGGTGCTCGACGGCGCTGGCGCGATCCGGGCGACCCTCGAGCTGCCGGCGGACGGCACCGCGCTGGCGACCTCGGCCGACGGCCGCCGCCTCGTCGCCGGCACCGCCCGGGGCGAGGTCGCGGTGTTCGGGCCGGCGGGCGACGATCCGGGGGCCGAGCTGCTCGCCGGCTCGGTCGAGAAGCTGCACGACGGGCCGGTCTCGGCGCTGACGTTCGAGCCCGACGGCTCGGTCTTCGTGAGCTGCGGGGCCGATCTCAAGCTGCTGCGAGGGCACGCCCGGGGCGCCATCGAGCCCGAGGATCGCGCCGGCCGCAGCATGCACGGCGCGCCGGTGATCGGGTTCGTGCACCGGGGCGCGGGCGAGGCCCACCGGCTGTACACCGCCGCCGCGGACGGCGCGATCAAGACCTGGCTGCCGGGCAAGAAGCGGGCGAAGAGCTGGAAGGACGGCGTCTCCCGGCCCACGGCGCTGGCCGCCCTCACCCTGCGCGGGCGGCCGCACCTCGCGGTGGCCGGCGACGACGGCGCGATCCGAGTCTTCCTGCTCGACGCCGACGGGCAGGTGGTCGATAAGCCGCTGGCGATCCGCGACGCCTACGCCGCCGCCCGGGAGGCGTTCGCCGACCGCCAGCCGTCGACGCGCCAGAAGGCCATCGACGCGCTCGCCGGCTACGACGACGGGCCGGCGGTGGCCCTGCTCGTCGACCGGGCCGAGCGCGACCCCGACGCCGGCCTGCGGGTGCGGGCCGTCGAGGCCCTCGGCGCCTCGAAGAACGCCCAGTCCCGCCAGCCGCTCGAGCGCCTGCTGCGCAACGACCGCGACGCGGTGCGCATGGCGGCGCTGGCCGGGCTGCGGCAGCAGATGGGGCAGGACGCCCGCCGCCCGCTCGAGCTGGCCCTCGACGCCGGCCGGACCGACGTGGGCGTCGCCGCGGTGGACGCGCTGCAAGGGCTGGCCGGCGACGACGATCAGGCCTACGCCCGCCTCGTCGGCGCGCTGGATCACCGGGACGCCGAGGTCCGGGCGGCGGCCTTCGCCGCGCTCGATCGGCACCACCCGAGCGACAGCCCCACCGCCAGCCTGCTCGGCCTCGCGTCGAACGCGGCCGACATGCGCGTCGCCGGGCTGCTGCGCTTCTTCCACAAGGGCCAGCTCGACGAGCCCCGCGCGGCGAGCGCCGTGCGCCGGGCGGGCGAGGATCGCGACGCCGACGTGCGGGTGATGGCCTTCCGGGTCGCGCTGCTGAGCCGCCCCACCCTGGCCGCCGCGCTGCGATCCCTCGATCGCGACCTGCACCGCCAGCTCCACCAGATCGAGAAGCCGGGCGCCGAGAAGACGCCCCGGGCGAAGAAGGTCGGCGCCGACAAGGTGAGCGAGAGCGACCGCCGCCCGCTGCTCGAGGCGATGGCCGGCCGGGCCCTCTCGACCTGCCTGATGGGCGCCGTGGGACTGGCCCGCCTGGGCGACGGGCGGGCGTTCGGCGCGCTGCTGCAGCTCAGCCGCGAGTCGGACGAGGCGGTCCGGGTCGAGGCGTGCCGGGCGCTGGCCGAGCTGGGCGATCCCCGGGGTGTGGGCCGCCTGCGCATGATGCTGCGCGACGGCTCGGGCTCGGTGCGCGACGCCGCATTCGACGCGCTGGCCGGGCTGAGCAAGCCGCTCGACGCCGCCGCCGCCGGCCTGATGGCGCCGTTCGAGGACGTGCGCCGCCGGGCGCTCCAGCACCTCGTCGCGCGGATCAAGAAGAAGGCCCCCAAGAAAGCCGACGACCGCCCGGCGACGCTGCTCGAGCAGGCGCTGAACGACCCCGCGCCGGGCGTGCGAGGCGAGGCGTTCAAGGCGACGATCAACCTCCAGCTCTTCGGCGGCGCGGCCGAGGCGCTGCGCTTCACCCTGCGCAGCCTGTCGGCCAGCGTGCGGCGGGAGGCGCTCAACGAGGTGATGGGCGAGATCGCGAAGCCGTGGGCCGGAGAGCTGCTGCTCGAGCTGTTCGACGACCCCGACGCCGGCCTGCGCCGGGAGGCGTTCGACTTCGCCCGCAAGCGCAGCAAGGGCCGGGACGTGACCGCGCTGGCCCGCGCGCTGGGCTGCGCCCACGCCGACCTGCGGCTCGAGGCCACCCGCACGCTGGCCCGTAAGGGCAAGGGCGCCGACGCTCGGGCGCTGCTCGTGGCGGCGCTCGACGACAGCGAGCGCGCGGTGCGGGTGACCGCGATCGAAGCGCTCGAAGCGGCCGAGGTGCACGACGCGGTGATCGCCGCGCTGCAGAGCCCGCACCCCGACGTGCGCATCCGGGCCGCCGAGTCCCGGGCCGGCGAGGCCGATCCGGCGGCATTGGATCCACTTCTGGCCCAGATCCGCAGCGAGAAGTCGAAGATCGATCCCGCCGAGTGGCTGGACCTGACCGCGCGCGCGCTGCGCGGGCTGGCCGAGCTGGCCGATCCGGCGGCGGTCGACGCGCTGATCCCGCTGCTCGACGCCGAAGACGCCGCCGTCCGGCGCCACGCCGCCGAGGCGCTGGGCTGGTCGGTCCCGGCCATCGATCCCGCCCCGCTGCGGGCGGCCCTGCGCCACGGCGACGGCGCGGTGCGGCTGGCGTCGGCGATGGCCCTGGCCCGCCTCGGCGATCCGGTCGGCGCGGCGATCCTCTTCGCCCCGCCCCCGACGACCCACCGCCGCCGCGGCCGCCGCCGGGCCTCGACCCCGTCCGCTCCGGCCCTGAGCACCCTCTTCGGCCTGGAGCACGGCGAGCGGGACGACACCCCCGCCCCCTCGCCGGCCGAGGCCCTCGAAGCGGCCGTCGCGCTGGGCGCGCGGGATGCCATCCAGGCCTTCCTCGACCACGACGATCGCGCGATCCGCCGGCGGGCGCTGCGGGTGCTGCTCTTGCAGGAGATGACCGAGCGGGACGCCACGCCCGACCGGCTGCTGGCCGCGCTGTCGTCCCAGCACGGGCGCATCCGGCTGGTCGCCGCCGACGGGCTGACGTGGTTCGCCGAGCCCGAGGCGTTCCCCGGCTTCGTCGCCGAGCAGATCAGCGCGCGCCGCGACAAGCCGCCCCGGACCCTCGATCCGGCGACGGTCGCCGATCTGGGCCGGCTGCTGACCCACGCCCCGCCCCGCCTGCGCAGCCGGGCGCTGGGCCTGCTGGCCGCGCTGGAGCACCAGGAGGATCACCACTTCGGCCGGGCCCTGCGCCGCTTCGAAGGCCGCTTCGGCGACGCCCTGGCCGATCTGCGCGCCGCCGAGCACCCCGCCGCCGAGCCGGTCTACACCGCCGACCAGCTCGCCGCGCTGGCCTTCGGGGCCTACGTCGGCCTGTCCCGCCTCTCGGGCGGCCAGTCGGTGGCCCGCATCCGTCAGACGGCGGTGGCCCGGCTCGTGGCGTCCGAGGCCCCCCTCGAACAGCTCGCCGCGGTGATGGTGCCCGCGCTCGGCGACCCCGCCCGCGACGTGCGCCAGCAGGCGTTCACCGGCCTGCGCACCCTGGGCCTCGAGCCGACCCGCCTCGCGGCCGAGGCGCTGGCCTCGGGTCGATCCGACGTGGCGGTCATGGGACTCGAGCTGCTGACCGAAGAGGCCGGCGCCGAGGGCGACGCGGTGCTGGCCGATGTCGTCGAGAACCACACCGACGGGCTGGCCATCGAGGCCGCCCGGCTGCTCGGCGAGCGCACCACCCCCACCGCCGCCTGGATCCGGGCGCTCGACGGCCGGGATCCCGAGGTGCGCGGCGTGGCGACCATCCGGCTGGCCGACCTGGCCGACGCCGACCCCGCCGCGATCGACGGGCTGAAGGGCGCGCTCGACTCGCGCTACGCCGAGGTCCGCTTCGACGCCGCGCTGCGGCTGGCCCACAAGGGCGACGCCGCCGCGTTCGATCCGCTGGTGAAGGCGCTGCGCACCGACCGCCAGTGGCAGGCCATCCCCGGCCTGCTGCGGCTGGGCGACCCGCGGACCGCCGCCGCGCTGCTCGACCGCCTCGAAGACGACCCGGCGGGCACCGCCGACGCCGGCCAGCTCCTGGGGGCCGTGGGCGAGCGGCGCGATCCGGGCGCGCTCGACCGGCTGCTGGGCCTGTTGACGGACAAGAGCCACCGGAGCGCGGCCTTCGACGCGGCCCGGCAAGTGGTGGGCTACGACCAGTACGTGGGGGTCGACCTCGACGACGCCGCCGCGCTGGCCGCCGATGACCGCCGGTGGCTCGAGGGGCAGCACCCCCGGCACCACGAAGGCGCCGCCCGGCTGCTCGAAGCGGTCTTCGGCCTGGGCGACGCCCGGCTGGCCCGGCGGGTGCTCGACGACAACGCCCGCTGGGCGCCGGCAGGCGCGCTCGACGACGCGCTGGCCCCGTTCGCCGGCCACGGCGACGATCGGACCCGCCACGGGGCGGCGCAGCTCATCGGCTGGCGGGCCCGCCACCGGGACGCCCCGCCCGATCCGCTGCGGGCAGCGCTCCAGCACGCCGATCCGATCACCCGCTTCCTCGCCGCCGAGGGGCTGGCGCTCGCCGGCCACGCCGACGGGATCGAGGTGCTGCTGACCGCGGTCGAGCTGGATCCCGACTTCGAGCACCGCCGCCGGGCCGTCGAGGCCCTCGGCGCGCTGGGCGACGCCCGGGCGCTGGACACCCTGCTGCGGCTGGTCACCGACGAAGCGCACCACCTGCGGGACAAGGCCGCCGAAGCCCTCGGCCGCCTGCCGGACGGGGCCCACGCCGAGCGCATCTTCGAGCTGCTGGCGTCCCTGGCGAAGAGCGACGACCGCGAGCTGGCGGCCCACGCGCTCATCGGCCTGCGCTGGTTCGACACGCTCGACGGCTGGCGCATCGTGCGCGCCCGGCTGGAGGACGACGACTGGTGGATCCGGCAGGTCGTCGCCGAGCAGCTCGGCCATCACGACGACGACGACACCCGGCGGGCCCTGGCGAAGCGGCTGCGGGAGGACGACGACAGCGACGTCGGCGGCGCCGCGCTGGCCAGCCTGCGCCGGCTGTACGGGCCCGACGCGCTCGAGCCGGACTACGCGCTGGCCGAGGGGCACTACGCGTGGCTCGACGACCGCCTCGTCGAGCGCCTCGCGGGGGGTGACCCGGCGAGGCTGATGGCGCTGCTGCCCCGCATCCGCGAGGACAACGCCGACGCGATCCGCACGCCGCTGGTCGCCGCGCTGCTCGGTCGGGATCCGATCCCGGTCGAGGCCGCCGCGAGCGGGCTGGAGGCCGCCGAGCCGACGGTCCGGGCGGTGGCCGCCCGCCTCCTCGGGCGCGCGGGCGATACGAGCCACGGCGCCGCGGTCACCCGGGCCACCCGCGAGGCGCTGACGCAGTGGCAGGCCCGCTTCGACGCGCTGGAGCCCGACGCCCGCCGGTGGGACGACCGGCTGGGCGCGTTGACCGAGGCCAGCCGCTGGCTCCTGTGGGCCGCGGGCCGGCTGGGGGTCGGCGCCGGAGAGGCCATCGACGCTGCGGCGCTGCCATCGCGCCCGCTGCGGCTGGCGGCCATCGACGCCCTCGGCGCGGGGCACGGCGGCGACCCGGGGCTCGACGCCCTGGCGGCCGCCGCGCAGAGCGATGATCCCCACGTCCGTCAGGCCGCCGCCGGCGCGCTGGCGAAGCTCGACGCCGACCGGGCCGCGGCCCTGGCCGAGCAGGCCGGCGACGACCGACGCAGCCTCGTCGCGCTCGCCGCCGACAACCCGGGGGCCGACGACGCGCTGCGCGCGGCCGCCCGGCGGGTCCACGCTCAGGGCATCGCGCTGCCGATGCTCATCGCCCGGGGCGACGTGGAGACGCTGAGCGCAGCCGCCGCCGACGGCGCGCTGCCCGAGGCGACCCGGCTGGGCGCGCTCGAGGCGCTGGCCCGCATCGCGACGCCGCCGGCCGAAGAGGCCATCGTCGCGGTGGCGAAGGACGAGCAGGAAGACGACGCCCTGCGCCGCGCCGCGTGGCGGGCGAGGCGGCGCGCGATCCGGGCCCGGGCCCGACGTGAAGGGGGTGCCCGATGAGCGGCGAGACGCCGACCGGCCCGACCGAAGAGACGCCCGAGGCGCGCAGCCGCTTCGCCTTCCGCTACGGCGAGACCAGCCGGGTGGCCGACGAGGGGCAGAGCGCGCGCCTCGCGCTGTTCGCCGATCTGAGCCGCGATCCGGTGCGGCTCGAGGGCACCCTGCGCGATCCCATCGCCGCCCGCGAGGCGCTGTCGGCGCTGCGGGCGGTGGTCGCCAGCGACCTGCGCTACACCCCGAAGGATCGCACCCAGTACCTCGCCTGGAAGCGCTTGCAGCAGCAGAGCGCCAACGTCGCCGCGTGGCAGGCCCAGCAGGCGTACTTCGAATGGCTCTCGCGCAACGACCCGCTGGCGTGGTTCGTGCTCGACCCGGTGGTGACGGTGCACCCCGATGCCTTGCTGTTCGAGGTGTTCAGCAAGGACGAAGGGGCCTACGCCGCGCTGAAGATGGACCTCGAGGCGCTCGACCGCCCGGCCGACGCCGAGATGGCATATGGCACGACTCACATCGACTTCAGCGATGCTTTGTTCGATGGCATCCAGCGCATGCGCAGCTATCGCACGACGCGCCTGTCGATCGGGCACGCCGCCGTCGAGCTGAAGACCGACGATCAGCCGGTCATCGAGAAGCAGATCCAGGTGCCCGACGCCTGGCTGCGGGGCTTCCTCCAGGTGCAGTCGGCGGGCACGCTCACCCGGGCCTCGGCGGCCTTCGCGCCCATCGATCTGTACAACGCGCTGCGCCACCTGCGGCTGAACGCCGACCAGAAGCGCAAGGGCCGCGCCCTGCGCCTCGAGCTGGTGCCCGGCGAGCCGCCGCGCATCCTCCTCGAGCCGTGGGAGACCCTGGTCGAAGGCACCGCCGATCCCTACACCGGCGACAAGGCCGAGGTCATCCGCATCTGGGGCCGTCGGCGGCTGATGCTGCTCCAGCGGTTCCTGCCGTTCGCCGAGTCGGTCGAGGTGCACACCGTCGGCAGCGGCCTGCCGAGCTTCTGGGTCCTGCGGGGCGCCTCGATGACGCTGACCCTGGGGCTGACCGGCTTCACCGCGGCCAACTGGTCCCAGGCGCTGCTGTTCGACATCCTGCTGCCCCGCCCCGACGGGGACGACCCGGCGATGCGGGCCGCGCTCGATCACCTGCGCGGCTGCTGGCACGACACCGCAGAGGGCATCGCCGACGCCATCGGGCGGCCGGTCGCCGAGGCCCGCCGGGCGCTGCAAGCCGCCTGTCAGCAAGGGCTGGCGATGTACGATCTGGCGGGAGGTCGCTTCCGGCTGCGCCCGCTGGTGGGCGAGCTGCCCGACGCCGACGCGCTCAGCCACCGCAGCCCCGCCGAGCGGGCGGCGCACGATCTGGTCGAGGCCGGCGCGGTGCGCATCGAGTCGCGCAACGTCATCCCGACGGTGGGCACCGAGCTGGTGGGGCAGGTCGAGATCAAGGCCGACAAGCGCGAGTTCCGCCCGACGATGCTCATCGACGGCGAGGGCCGGGTGCGCAAGGCCGACTGCACCTGCGCCCCCATCCGCAAGCACGGCCTGCGCCGCGGCCCGTGCGCCCACCTCATCGGCCTGCGCTTGCAGCTCGCCGCCGAGCGCCGGGCGCAGGCGGCGAAAGGCCGGGCGGCGATCGAGATCGCGACGAAGACCTTCGCCCGCCGCCGGGGCGGCCACGAGACCGTCTATCAGGTCTCGCTCGACCGCAAGCGGCTGAAGGTGCGCTGGGGCGAGCGCCACGGTGAGGCCCGGGTGCAGACCTTGTTGTTCGATACCCCCGAGGACGCGCGGGCGGCGTTCTTCGAGCGCGTCGACGCGCTCACCGCCGGGGGCTTCCTGGACGCGACGGCGGAGTGACGACGATGGCCACCGACGATCTCGCGACCCTCTGGCGCGCCATCCGGCAGGCGGGCGGCGTGCAGCCGTACATCGACGCCGAGCTGCAACGGCGGGGTTTCGCCACCGCCCGCCGCGACACCGAGGGTATGAGCAAGCGCCAGCTCGACGACTACAAGAAGGCGCTCAAGGCCGAGGCCGCCGAGCGCAAGGCGCTGAAGAAGGCCGCCTGGCTGGCCTACAAGGCCAACCACATCGTGCACCTCGGCGACGGGGTCTACTTCAACGACGCCGACGACTTCGATCGCTACGACCCGCCCGAGCCCGAGGCCCGGCGGGCCGAGAACGAGCTGCCCCCGCTCGAGACGCCGACCGATCTGGCCGAGGCGCTGGGCGTGGGCATCCCCGAGCTGCGCTGGATGGCCTACCACCGCGATCTGGCCGAGCGCATCCACTACCGCCGCTTCACGATCCCCAAGAAGAGCGGCGGCGAGCGGGCCATCTGGGCCCCGCTGCCCAAGCTCAAGGCGGCCCAGCGGTGGATCCTGCGGGCGATCGTCGAGCGGCTGCCGGTGCACGGGGCGGCCCACGGGTTCCTGCCAGGGCGCTCGATCTTCACCAACGCCAAGGCCCACACCGGCGCCCGCATCGTGCTGGGCATGGACCTCGAAGACTTCTTCCCCACCGTCACCTGGCGCCGGGTGAAGGGCGTCTTCCGCACCGCCGGCTACCGGGAGCAGGTCGCCACGCTGCTGGCGATGCTGTGCACCGAGGCCCCCCGGGAGGTCATCGAGCACGACGGCCGCACCTACTTCGCCGCGCTCGGGCCCCGCTGCCTGCCCCAGGGCGCGCCCACGTCTCCTGCGCTGACCAACACCCTCTGCCTGCGCCTCGATCGCCGCCTGGCGGGCCTCGCGCGTTCGCAGGGCTGGCGCTACACCCGCTACGCCGACGACCTGACCTTCAGCCTGCCGATGGGCGGCCGCAGCCCGGCCAAGGCCCGGGTCGGCACCCTCATCGGCAGCGCGCGGCGCATCGTCGAGGACGAGGGCTTCGCGGTGAACGCCGACAAGACCCGGGTGCTGCGCCGGGGCAGCCAGCAGAAGGTCACCGGCCTCGTCGTCAACGGCGACGGCCCGCCCCGGGTGCCGCGCACATTGCGCCGTCAGCTCCGGGCGGCGATCCACAACCTCGAGAGCGGCCGCCCGCTGCCGCCCGACGAGTCCTTCGCCCGCCTGTGCGGCTACGCGGCCTACGTGCACCTCGCGGACGCCGACGAGGGCCGGGCGATGCTCGACGCGCTGCACGATCTGGCCGCCGCGGCGGGGTGACGGGCGCCGGGCACGACCAAGCGAATTCGTCGACGGTCTGTCATTGCTCGTCAGGTCCTGGTATCAGACTGTCATGTCGAAGGGGTCCCAACTCGTCGGACGGATTGTCGGCGGTCGCTATCGCATCGACGAGTTGATCGGCGAAGGCGGTTTCGGGCTCGTCTACCGCGGGACCCACCTCGACCTGGCGACACCGGTCGCCATCAAGATCACGACCGAAGAGCGCCCCGACCTGCTTGCCCGCTTCCGCCGAGAGGCCCGAGCACAGGACCGCATCAACAGCCGCTTCGTCGTGCGTCTACGGGACTTCGGGCGCGAGCCGGACGGGCTGCACTACCTGATTCAGAACTTCGTGCCCGGGCGCAGCCTGGAAGAGATCGTGGACTTCGACGGCCCGCTCACCCCGGCCCGGGCGGTGCGGCTGACCCGGCAGATCTGCTTCGCGCTCGAAGAAGCGCACCTGCGGGGGGTCATCCACCGAGACGTCAAGCCATCGAACATCATGGCGGTCGACACGCCGCGGGGCGAAGAGATCCGCCTGCTCGACTTCGGCATCGCGAAGATGCTCGACGAAGGCTCGAAAGAGCTCGGCCTGACCCGGACCGGCCAGATCTACGGCACGGTCGCCTACATGGCACCCGAGCAGCTCCAGGGCCGTCCGCCGGTCCCGGCGACCGATGTCTATGCTGTCTCCGGCACGCTCTTCACCCTCCTGACCGGCGAGTATCCCTATCGAGGCACGGTCAAGTCGGTCGCGATGCAACATCTGGTTGCGCCGTTGCCGACGCTGCCCCAGGAGTGCCCCGGCCCCATCCTCGATCCCATCATCCAACGTGGCATGGGCAAGGAACCCCTCGACCGCTTCCGCACCGCGGGCGCGATGGATCGCGCACTCGCCGAGGTGGAGCGCCGGCTGGTCGGGCTGCCCGCCCGGGCCGAGCCCGAGACGGTCGTCGACAGCGCCGCATTGGAGCAGATCGAGGAGTTGGATCCGAGGCTGCTTCAGCCCATCGACGGGGACTCGCGGGTCTGGGACGAGACCCGACGCGCCCGGATCTCGGCGCTGAGCCATCATCTGCGGGGTCAGCTCGACGAAGCCCGCACCGAAGCGCGCTGGGTGCGGGGGCACAATCGGCGGCAGCTCGTCATCGGCGTCGGCGGCGCGGCGCTCGTGGGGGTCCTGCTCGCCATCGCCGTCCACGGGCTCACCGCCGATCCCGTGGTTCCCCCAATGAGTGTACGGACAGCGCCGACCACAACCGCCCGACCAGCGCCCGAGGCCCAACCAGAGTCGGTCGTCGCCCGACCGATCGAAGTGAAGCCCGCGGGCCCGGTCGAGATCCAGGTGCCACCGACACGCATCGCCGTCGAAGCCGCGGCGCCCGACGAACCGTCAGCCGCTCGTGCGCCGGTGGAGCGCCGCAAGGTCGCGAAGAAGGTCCGGCCGAAGCCGCCCGAGTTCGCGCCGTCGCTGCGGCGGCCTCGCACGGCAAAGCCGCTGCCCGAAGCGACCGGCAACCCCCCGCCCGCCGATGATGGGTACCTCAAGCTACTCGCAAAGCCGCCGGCCCGCGCCTCGATTCGTGGCCGTGATCTGGGCTGGACACCCGTTCTCAAGCACGCGCTGCCTCCAGGCACGTATACCGTCGATCTGAAACGGGATCAGTCGCCAAGCTACCGCGCCCGAGTCAGGGTGCGCATCGAGTCCGGCAAGACCCACTTCGAACGCTACACCCACCGTCCATAGGCCGACCCTCAGGGCATCACATAGCGCACCCGCGCCCGGAAGTCCGGCGAGATGCCTTCGACCCACACGATCGCCACCCGGCCATCGGCCAGGGCGGTGATGGCCATCGGATACGGCGCCGCGTCGGCCTCGGTCGCCACCGGCACCGGCTCACCCACCACCGCCGGATCCCCCGCGAGATCCACCCGCTGGAACCACAGCGCCGAGCGGCTGCCCTCGATCCGCCGGAACCACGCCAGCACTCCGCGGTCGCCGACCGCCGCCAGCCCCGGCTGGACGTCGATCGCGCCCCCGCCGATATCCAGGCGAGGCCCGACGATGGGATCCAGCGCGATGACCGTACCCCCGCCCCGCTCGACGTGACCCAGCAGCGCCGGCCGGGCGCCGCCCGCCATGCGCCCCGATCCCGCCGGGGCCGACAGCGACGGGCCCACCATCAGCAGCGGCGAGTCGCGCCAGGGCGCCGCCACCACTTCGCCGGCGCCCTGATCGCCCTCGCTCCAGGCGATCCAGATCGTGCCGTCGTCGCTCACCGCGACGTCGGGATCGAGCTGCTGCACGCCGTCCAGCTCCTGCGACGCGGTCGGCCCCACCGGGTCGCCCTCGCCGTCGAGCCGCTGGCCGTACACCTGAAACGCCGACCGCGCCTCGACACCCCGGCTGCCGACGACCACGAAGCCCTCGTCGAGCGCGGCGACCTGCACCATCCACTGCCCGCCGCCGAACGGCGCCCCTTCGCGGGTGGTGACCAGCGGGCGCGAGGGGCCGCGGGGCGTGCCGTCGAGGTCGTAGAGCCGAGTGCGGGTGATCAGGTTGGGATCGGCGTCGCTCACGTCGTTGGTCCAGGCGAAGAGCACGCCCGACGGCCCCACCGCCACCGACGGATCGACGTCGCTGTGCACCGGATCCTCGCTGACTTCGAACGGCGGGATGGTGGCCCGGCCGTCGCAGCCGAGGCGGGTGGCCCACACGTCGAAGGTGCTCGCTCCTGGCGTCACTCGATTGTAGACCACCCACAGCCCCGCGCCGTCGGCGGCGACCGCCGGGTGGATCTGTGTGCCTTCGCCCTCGGGGGCGAGCGGCAGCGTCACGTCCACCGGACCGCACGGCCCGGGGGCCATGTCGGGTGGTTCGGGCAGCGCATCGGGCGCGGCGTCGGCCGGCCCTTCATCCGGGCCGGCCTCTGGACCGACGCCGAGGTCGGCCCCGCCGTCCACCCCCTCCCCGTCGCCGCCGCTCCCCCCGACGCACCCGGCCAGACCCAGAGTCACGATCCAGAGCCATCGCTTCATGTCCGTCCTCCCCATGGCATCGACCCATGACACGGGCGACCCCGTGGCTCACCCATCGCGCAGCTTGAACCGCTGGAGCTTGCCGGTCGCCGTGCGGGGCAGCGCGTCGACGAAGGTCACCCACCGGGGCCGTTTGTAGGATGCCAGTCGGGCGCGCACGAACGCGATCAGCGCCGCGCCCAGAGCCTCGTCGGCCACCGCGCCCGCCCGCAGCATCACGAACGCCTTCGGCTTGTCGAGCCCGTCGTGGTCGGGGTGGGCGATGACCCCGCACTCGAGCACCGCCGGGTGTTCGAGCAGCGCGTCTTCGACCTCGAACGGCGAGACCCAGATGCCACCGACCTTCATGAGATCGTCGCCCCGCCCGCCGTAGGTGTAGTAGCCATCGGCGTCGCGGCGGTACATGTCACCGGTCCGCATCCAATGCCCGCGGAAGGTCGCCTTGGTGCGTTCGCGCTGGTTCCAATACATCATCGCGGTCGTCGGCCCGCCGACCTCGAGGTGACCCAGCTCACCGTCGGGGACCGGGCGGCCGGCGTCGTCCACCAGCCGCACGTCATAGCCCTCCACGACCCGGCCGGTGGTGCCGGGGCGCACCTCGCCGATGCGATTGCTGATGTAGATGTGAAGCGCCTCGGTCGAGCCGATGCCATCCAGGATGTCGAGCCCGGTGCGTCGCCGCCAGCGGTCGAGCAGCGCCGCGGGCAGCGGCTCGCCGGCAGACGTGCAGATCCGCAGGCTCGACGCCCCCGGCGCGGGCAGGCCGCCGTCGGCCGCGAGCAGCATGCCATACAGGGTGGGGACCCCGTAGAACACGGTCGGCCGATGGCGCGCGAGCACGTCGCAGACGGCGGCCGCGGTGGGGCGCCCTTCGAGCAGCACGGTGGTCGCGCCGACCGCCATCGGGAAGGTCAGCCCGTTGCCGAGCCCATAGGCGAAGAACAGCTTGGCAGCCGAGAAGACGACGTCGTCCGCCTTCAGCGCCAGCACCGGGATGGCATACAGATCAGCGGTGGCGACGAGGTGGCTGTGCGCGTGCACCGCGCCCTTGGGGCGGCCGGTGGTGCCCGAGGTGTAGAGCCAGAAGGCCATGTCCCCAGCGCGGGTCGCGGCGAAGCCCTCGGCGGGCTTCGCCTCGGCGAGCGCGTCGGCCAGATCGAGCTGCCCGGGCACCGGCCCACCCGAGCCGGTCGAGACGAAGACGTGCTCCAGGTGGGGCAGCGCATCGAGCAGGGGCGCGAAGACCGGCCACAGGCCGGCCGAGACAACGAGCGCCCGGGCCCGGCTGTCGGCGAGGATGTAGGCGTAATCTTTGGCGGTCAGGCGGGTGTTGAGGGGGATGGGCACCGCCCCGTGCTGCATCGCGCCGAGGAAGGCCGTCGGGAAGTCGATCGTGTCGTCGAGGCACAGCGCGACCCGATGCTCGGGGGGCACGCCGCGGGCGGCGAGGGCGCCGGCGAAGCGAGCGCAGCGATCGGCGAGGGCGGCGTAGGTCCACGGGCCGGCGTGGTCGATGAAGGCCACCCGCGCCCGGCGCTCGGGGGTCAGGTTGCGGCCGAGGAGCTGCTCGGCGGCGTTGCAGGCGTCGGCGAACTCGGGGGGCATGGGGGCTCCTGCGGGCGGTGACCGTCCGGCGAGTATCCCCCATCCGAGCCCGGCGATCGAGCCGGTCGCCCGGTCAGAACTCGCCTTCGAGCCAGCGCAGCAACCGGATGAACCGGGGGTCGTCCCGGCCCTGATATACCTGCCGACCCCCGTGGGGCTGCTCGATGGGCTTGAGCAGCAACGGCGAGCGCAGGACATCGCCGGGGCGCACGAACCACTGGGTGGAGAGGAAGTTCCACCGGGTGGCGCAGTCGTCGCCTTCGGTCATCAGCCAGTAGCCATCGCCGCTGCCATCGGCCACATGGCACCCGGCGGTGGCGCAGTCGGCGACGAGCAGGTCGTCGATCGGCGGGCCCTCGGCCGACGGCTCGGCGTAGGCCGCCCAGAAGCCGGCCGAGTAGCCCAGCTCGCTGGTCGGGCCGGGCAGCGCCTCGCACGCCACGAGGCCGCCCTCGATCGGGCCATCGTCGCCCCCGTCCGGGCCGACGCCCCCGTCCCCGCAGTCATCGGCCGGGGCGGCGACGGGCGGCGCGGCCCACGCGATCAGCGCGTCGACCAGGGGCTGACTCGGGGCCAGACCGGTGCCCGCGTGGTAGGTGATGAGCACGCTCTGCTCGGGCGCGTCGAAGTCCATGAAGCCCGCCGCCTCGTCTCGGTTCTGCGCGTGCTGCGCGTCATCGAAGCCAGCGGGGTCGCCGGCGACCAGCGCGAAGGCACCGCCGCCAGCGCCCGGTGTGTGGCATGCGGAGCACTCGACGTACAACCTGCCCTGCACGCGCTCGACGAAGGGCTCGAGGGCCCCCGGCTCGACCGGCACGCCCATGTCACAGGTGGGCGGTGGGGGTGGAGCCATGTCGGCGTCAGGATCACTATCCACCGCCATGTCCATGTCGGGGTCGGGGCCACCCGGCCCGGCTTCGGGCTGCGCGCCGCAGCCGTTGGGATCGATGCAGATGGGACCCTTCTCGCACCCGACCAGCGCGAGGACCGTCAGCGATACGATGAGTCCATGACATGGTCGACCCATGAGCCACCCCCTCGTCTGCCCGCCGCTCACTGGGCGAGCTCGACGGCGGTGCCCTGGGGCTGGCCGTCGGCGTCGAGCCAGCCGTCGAGCACGATGCCGGTGTTGGCGATGTCGTCCCCGCCGATGAGCCGCTGGAGCGTCGTCGCGCCGAGCGGCCCCGCCATCTGCCCGTTGCTCGCCCCGGCGCGGCTGGCCCGACCATCCCGATCCTGCAAGAGCGGGTGGGCGCTCGAGCTGTTGGGCACCCCATTGAACTGCACGATGCGGTCGAGGTCGTAGACCACCGCGTTCACCAGGTCGGCGAAGAGGTCGGCCGGCGCCTGCTCGTTGCAGTTCTCCCGGTCGGCGCGGGCGTCGAGCGGGTTGACCGGGCACCCGTTGGCGTCGAAGAGGAACAGCCCGGTCCCCTGCCCCGCCATCATGCGCACGAAGAACGGCGAGTTGAGCTGGTTGCCGGTGTTCTGCCCGATGTGGGTCTGCAAGACGTCGAAGTCGATGTCGGCGAACGCCTGATTGTCATAGGCCTCCACGAAGGCATCGTACTCGGCGATGACCGCGGCGTCGTCGAGCATGGCCCTGTTGACGTGGCACCCGACGCAATAGGTCGGGCCCTCGTTGCTGCCATCGACCGCGCCCCGGATGGAGTGGGGCATCATCTGGTTCATGCTCAGCGCCGGGAAGTCGTTGCGGCCGCCGTTGGCCGGGTTGTTGCCCTCACCGAGCCGGTCGGAGAACACGAAGACATCCGAGGTCTGGCCGTTGCGATCGACCGTGCGCCAGAACACCTTCTCGGCCGGCGAGATCTTGGTGATCGCCCCCCGGCTGTTGACCCCGAGGTACTGCATGACCGGGCTCTGGTAGACGAAGTCGGCGTTGGCCTCGTCGAGCAGGATGCGCTCCCCGGTGATGTTGCTGAAGTGATATTCGCCCGGGTCGGCGTCGTACTGCGTCGCGAGGTGGCACCCGATGCAGTTGTTGGTCCACGACGCGTGGCACGAGGCGCAGTCCATCGTCTCGAGGTGGCTGAAGCCCCGGTTGAGCACCGGATCGCCCTGGAGCGGGCCGATGCCGGTGGCCTGATCGCCGTCGGCGGCGCCCATGGCATACGACGCCTCGGGGCTGTACAGCGCCTGGGAGGTGATGGGATGGGTCCGCTGGCTCAGGACCGTCACGTCCCGGGTCTGGGGCACGTAATGCCGGGCCTTGTCGAGCCGGCTGGTGAGCCAGAAGTGGCCGTCGGCGCCCTGGGTGACATGGCGCAGCACGTTGCCCCGGCGGTCGACGGCGCACTCGGCGGCGTCCCCGTCGTAGGTGGTGCAGGGGGCGGTGGCGGCGAAGCTCTGCACGGTGCCATGGCACGACTCGCACTGGATGGCGGTGGCCTGATCCTGCCGGCTGCGGATCTGACCCGACGTCGGGTCGCCGGCCGTGCCCCCGTGCAGGTCCCGGCTGCCGTGGCAGTCGATGCAGCCCATGCCCCGCTCGTAGTGGATGTCGGGCGGGGTGTCGTCCCGCCCGTCGCCGTCGTAGTCCTCGTCGAGGATGTACTCGTTCGCGTTGCGCCCGTTGAACTCGGTGTTGCCCACCGCCGGGTTGTACAGCCGCTGGTCCTGGGCGGTGTTCTGGAAGGTGTCGGGGTTGGCCGGGTACTGGAGGTCGTCGGTCAGATCCTGGTTCTGGTCCAGCCGGATGCCCCAGAACTGGAGCACGGTGCGGTTGCTGCCCTGGTGGCAGCCGACGCACGCCCGATCGCTGATGCCGCGCACGAAGGCGCCGCCGGGCAGCACCTTGGCCACGTTGCGGATCTGGTGGGCCTCGACGTGGGCCCGCTCGCCGGGCGCGATCTGATCGGGGTTGGCCGGCTCGTCGAGCGGCACGTTGGGGTCGAAGCCCCGGTGGCGGCCGTCGTAGCTGTACTCCATGTGGCACGCGGTGCAGCCCGAGGAGCGGAAGTCGGCGTAGCGGTTGTTGTCGCCGGCGCTCCACAGGTGGCAGTTGCCGCAGGTGATGCTGACCTGCTCGTCGATCAGCGCTTCGAGCGGGCTGCCGGCCCGGATCCGGTTGGGCTTGAGCGGGTCGAGGTCGTCGTCGATGACATGGTTGGCGAGCGTCGCCGCGTCGTAGATCGCGTTGTTGAGCATCGGGCCGTTGAACTGGGCCAGCTCGGGCTGCTCGGCGAGCCGGCCGACCTCGCCGGTGTCGGCGTCGGCGGCGTTGTACCCCGGGTTCTGCACCGCTCGGGGCGCCGAGTCGGCGAGGCTGTCGCCGTCGCGATCGACCCGATGCTCGGGGATGCGGTTGTCGACGCCCACGAGGAAGCGCGTCGCCGAGAAGAGGCCGGTGGTGGTGGCGAGCACCGATCGGGGCACCCACTGGGCGTGCTCGTCGCCGTGGCAGCCCTGCATGCCGCAGCCGCGGCCGGCGGAGACGACGCGCAGATCGCCGGGGTTGACGAACTGGAGGTAGTCGAGGTTGGTGACCGGATCGCCGTCGGGGTCGAGGTAGGGGTCGGGCCCGAGGCGGTCGATCCCGGCGAGGGTGCGGCGGTTGAAGTCGGCGAGGAAGTCGTTCGCCCGCTGGTTGCGATCGCCGATGGCGGGCGGCGGCGGGACGTGGCTGCCAAGGCGCCCGGCGCCCCCGGGGTCGCCGCCGTGGCAGCCCTCGCAGGTGATGTACTGCGCGCCGGGGAACGGGTGGGGGTTCGAGATGCCGTCGCCGCTGTAGGCCGGATCACCCGGGGCGGCCCCGTTGTGGCACGCCATGCAGGTCGAGACCTGCTGCACCGGGGGCTCGACGATCGGCTCACCCTCCGGGGGCGGGCACGGGGGCGAGGGCTCGTTGCAGAAGCGCACGTCGGCGTCGCAGCAGGCGAGGCGGTGCTGGAGGTAGTCCGGCTGGTCGACCGCGCAGACGTCGAAGTCGGCGCACGCGTAGCACGCGCCTTCGAAGGTGTGCTCGTCGGGGCCGCAGACCACCGCGGCGTCGGGCTCCGGATCGGGGTCGGGCATGCCGGCCTCGGGCATGCCCGCCTCGGGCGTCGGGGGGCCGCCGTCCGGATCGGGCAGCGGCTCGAAGCCCCGCTCCTCGCTGCACGCGGCGAGCAGGCACAGGCCGATGAGCGGCCAGAGATGACGTGATGGTCTCATGAATTACTCCCCGAAAAGGATGCCACTGTGGTGCCCTCTCAGGTTGTAGACGTCGGCGATGCGAGATGCGATTACACGCGCATTACACAGGCATTTCAGCGGCATCTCACCCGCGGGCAGTGTTCGGTGGACGGGTATGCTATCCTGCCATCCGACGATCACCTCCGACCCGAGTCGACATGCCCCCAACCGCGCCCCTGCCCGATCCCGAGGGCCGCCTCCTGCCCCTGCTGACAGAGGTGCGCGCCTGCCGGCTGTGCGCCGGTACGCTCGACCCCCGCCCGGTCCTGCGTCTGGCACCCGAGAGCCGGATCATCATCGTGGGGCAGGCGCCGGGGTCGCGGGTGCACGCCTCGGGCATCCCATGGGACGACGCGTCGGGCGACCACCTGCGGGCCTGGCTGGCGGTCGATCGGGCCACCTTCGACGATCCCCGGGTGTTCGGCGTGCTGCCGATGGCGTTCTGCTATCCGGGTCGGGGCGATGGCGGCGATCGGCCCCCGCCGGCGATCTGCGGCGAGACGTGGCACGACCGGCTGTTCGCGGCGCTCGACGGGCCGCGCCTCTCCCTGCTCGTGGGGCAATACGCCCAGCGGTTCGTGCTCGGGCGACGGCGGCGGCGCACGCTCACCGAGACGGTGCGGGCCTGGGAGGACTACCTGCCGCGCTGCTGGCCCCTGCCCCACCCGTCGTGGCGCAGCCGGATCTGGATGCGGCGCAACCCATGGTTCGCCGACGAGGTGCTGCCTCGCTTGCGGGCCCGCGTCGCCCGGGAGGTCGCCGGGTCGCTGTAAGGGCCGCGGTCGGCGGCGTCGGGTCGGCGTCGATTCACAGGAGAACCCCCCCGATGGCCAGCCCGCGCCGCATCCTGCTCGCCGCCTCCCTGCTCGCGTCCGCCGCCGCGTCGTCGGGGTGCGGCTTCACCTACGAGCCCGACCCCGGGCGGGTCGATACACCTCAGGCGGGCCTCGACGCGGCGGTCGAGTTCGACTTCGGGGCTCAGCCCTTCAATGATCTGGGGACCGACTTCGACGCGGGGCCCGATCGGGACGCCGGCCTCGACTTCGACGCCATGCCCCACGAGCCCGATCAATCGATGGCGACGCCATGCGAGCCGGAGGACGACGCCGGCGCCGACGGTGGCTGGGAGGATGCGCCCGACGGCGGCCGGGGCGACGGCGGCTGGGGCGACGGCGGCGCGCTGCCCGACGCTGAGCTCGATCCGTGCGCGCCGGTCGCCGACGCCGGCGCCCCCGATATGGGAGGCGACGCCGAGGCGCCCGATCCCTGAGCGGCCGGGCGGGCTCGTCAGCGCGCCTCCGGGGCTGGCGACGGCCGGCGGGCTCGCGTAGGCTGCGCAGACATGGACGCCCCCTCCGACTACGACCTCCTGAAAGGCTGCATCGCCGGCGAGCGCCGGGCATGGCATGCCTTCGTCGAGCGCTTCACGCGCTATGTCTACTTCCTCATCCGGTTGACGGCGAAGAAGCACGCCACCGAGTTCGGCCCCGAAGAGACCGCCGATCTGCACAACGATCTCTTCCTGGCCCTGCTCGAGGACGACTGCCGCCGCCTGCGGGCCTATCGGGGCGAGAACGGCTGCTCGGTGCGCTCGTGGGTCCGCATCATCACCATCCGCCGCTGCCTGGACGCCCTGCGCAAGCGGCGCCGGTTCGTCTCGCTCGACGCCGGAGGCGACGACGAGGCCCCCCGGGCGCCGGTGCTGACCGACGATGGCCCCGACCCCCTGCAAGCGCTGCTCGCCCAGGCCGACGCCGAGCGCCGGGCGCAGCTCGAGACATTGACCGAGGGCCTCAGCGAGCGCGATCGGCTGCTGCTCGAGATGATCTACGTGCGCAAGATGTCGGCCGACGCCATCGCCGCGACGCTGCGCATCAAGAAGGGCGCGCTCTACACCCGCAAGACCCGGCTCATCAAGCGGCTGCGGGCGCTGGCGGTCGAGGCCGGGCTGGCCGATCCGTGAGCCGCCGCGGAGAAATCGGCGGCGGGTGTAAGCCCGCCGGTCGGTGGCGTCCGGTGCGCCACCCGAAACGAGGAGCCCTGCCATGACGCATCGCTGCCCCGACGAGGAGACCCTCGCCGCGTTCTTCGACGGCCTGCTCCCGCCGGCCGCCGAAGCGCGTTTCCTGCGCGGCCTGCGCACCTGTGACGACTGCCTCGAGCTGGTCGCCGCCCTGGGCATCGTCATCGACGCCGACGACGGGCTGGCCTGGCGGGACGAGGTCGTGCCGGCCGACGTCACCGCCCGGGCCCGCGCCCTGTGGCCCGCCGAAGACCCGATCGCCCGCGGGCTGCGCATCGCCGTGAAGTGGATCGGCGACGCGCTGCGGCCCCTGAGCGACGCCCTGACCCCCCTGCCCCCCGCCGCCGCGGCCATGCGCGGCGGCGAGCGCGAGGCCCGCGAAGAGCTGCGCTATCAGGTGACCCTGGGCGATCTGCCGATGGAGATCGATCTGGAGATCGACGGCCCGGACGAGCTCGCGCTCACGATCCGCCCGATCCATCCCCCCCCGGCGGGCATCCTGCTGCGGCTGACGGCCGACGGTGAGACGCGGGCGCTGAGCAGCCTCGACGATCGAGGGGCGACGGTCGACGCGCTGCCCGTGGGGCACTACGAGCTGAGCATCGAGCAGGCCGACCGTCCGCTGGGTTCGCTGCGGCTCGAGCTGATGGCCTGATCACCGGCCGGACCCCGCCGGCCCCTGCCGTTGAGGTACTCTGGTGCCTTCTTCGTCGCGCCGGAGGCCGCATGTCCGCCTGTCGTCCCCTGATGGCTCTGCTGTTGGCGCCAGCGTTCGTCGTGGGCTGCTCCGATCCGGTGACGGCGCCGGTCGACGACGGCGGGGCGCCGGCCGACGGGCGCTTCGTGCCGCCGCCGGTGGTGGACTCGGGCTTCGGGCCGCGGGCCGACACGGGCGGAGGCGCAGGGGGCGCGGCGGGCGACGGGGGCGTGGCTGATGACGGCGGCGGCGGTACGGGCGGGGCCCCGCCCGAGCGGCAGCCGCATTGCGATCCCGCGAACCGCGAACAGTGCAACGACATCGACGACGACTGTGACCTGATCGTCGACGAGGGCTGCACCTGCACCCTGCCGGAGAAGCCGTGCTACAGCGGGCACCCGGCGGATCTGGACGGATCGGAGACCGCCTGCCGGGCCGGGGTGCAGGCGTGCCGCATCGAGTTCTACGGGCCCTGCGAGGGTGAGGTGGGGCCGGCCGACGAGGCGTGCAACGGGGTCGACGACGACTGCGACGGCATCACCGACGAGCTGGAGGACTGCCGGAATCGGCCGCCGACGGCGATCTGCCCGGACGACCTGGAGGGGCCGCCGCTGGCCGACTATCGGCTGGCGGGCGGCTACGATGACCCCGAGGGGCAGCCCATGGCCCGGGCCGAGTGGCGCATCGTGGAGCAGCCAGGCGGCTCGACCGCCGCGCCCCGCCCGGCGATGGGGCTCGACACGGTGATGTTCGCCGATCTGCAAGGCGGGTATCTGCTGGAGCTGACGGTCGAGGACAGCGAGGGCGGCATCGGGCGCTGCACGACCCGGATCACGACCCGTACCCGCGATGGGCTGCGCATCGAGATGGTGTGGAACGTCAACGCGGTGGGCGACACGTCGGATGTGGATCTGCACCTCAAGCGGGCACCGGACGCTGACTGGTTCGACGAGGGCGCCCGGGGGGATGACTGCTTCTATCGCAACTGCAAGGTGTGCGGCGGCTTCGATGAGGACGCCTGCCGGGCCGAGCTCGCGGCGTTCAACGCCGATCCGAACCGTGACCCCCCGCCGCAGGTGGAGTGGAGCGCGCCGCTGAGCGCCGATGACCCCCGGCTCGATCTGGACGATGTCGAGGGCCTCGGGCCGGAGAACATCAACATCCTCACCCCCCGCGCGGGGATCTACCGGCTGGGGGTGCACTACTACGAGGACGATGGCTTCGGGGCGTCGACGGTGACCGTGCGCATCTTCTGCGGGGGCGAGCTGGCGCGGGCGTTCGACCCCATCGCGCTCGAGCCCACCGGCAGCCGCGGCGGGCCGGCGACCGAGTTCTGGGAGGTCGCCGACATCGTATGGCAGGGCGACGGCTGCCGGGTCGACCCCCTCGGTGCGCCCGGGTGCCCGCTCATCTGCACGCAGGACGAGGCGCTGTTCGGCGGATGCCGCCCGGGGCGCACGCGGGGGCGAGCCTGCCCCTGAGCGAGAGTCAGTCCCAGCCGACGCGGGTCCAGCGGCAGGCGGCGCCGAGCAGATCGACGCCGGCGAAGCAGGCTTCGTCGGGCTCCACCTCGAAGCACAGCTCGGCGAGCGCGGCCGCCCGCACGCTGCATGGGGCGGCGCGGGGCACGGCGTCGCCGCACAGATCGGCGCACTCGGACGCGGCCGCGGCCCGGGACGCGAGGCAGCCGGCGAGCGACCCGCCGCCGAGCAGGCATCGGGCGAGCGCGGCGTCGGCGGCGACCGCGCAGTCGAAGCACTCGGGCACAGGCGCGGCGCCGCCGCAGCCTTCGAGGCAGCCCAGCCAGCCGTCGCGGAAGGCGAAAAGGCACTCGAAGTCATCGGCCCCGCAGATCTCCCAGGCGGCGAGGCCGCTGGAGAGACACTCGAAGCACGCATCGACCGGCGGCTCGGCGAAGAGGCACGCGCCGAGGACGGTCTCGCGCAAGGGTGCGCAGTCGTCGCCGCCGACGGCCCGACAGGTGGCACCGGCGGCCTCGGCCCCGATGACACACCGCTCGAAGGGCGCGCCGACGCAGTCCGCGGCGCACGCCCGATCCGTCGAGAGGCGCCGCTCGACGCAGTGGTCCGGCTCGAAGCCGAGTGATACGCAGCTCCGCTGGTCGGCTTCGATCCGCGCCTCGCAGGCCGCGCACCCCTCGGTGACGAGCCCCCGGCAAGCGTCGAGCGCGACCGAGAGCGTGTCGTCGCACGGCGCTGCTGATCCGTAGCGACACAGGGACCAGGCCTCGCCGGCCTCGAACGCGCAGTCCTTGCCGGCGAAGAGGGGCCGATCTTCACAAGCCGGGAAGCACGCGTCGAAGCCTTCGTAGAGCACGAAGCCGCAGCCCAGCGGGGGGTCGTCCGGGCAGAAGGGCCCGACCCCGAGCAGACATTCGGCGCACAGGGCCTCCCGGCAGGTGAAGGCGCACTCCAGCTCGAGGGCCTGCGCGAGCTGCTCGCAGGCTGCGGGGGGCGCGTGCTCGAAGCACTGTTCGACGAGGAGCAGCAGCCGGGCCTCACAGTCGGCGCACTCGGCGGTCCCCGGGGCGCCACACACCGCTTCGCAGACCTCGGCCAGCTCGGGGTCGACGACGCAGTCGGCCTCGCCGGCGCACTCGGCGGATGCGGCGAGCGCCTCGACGCAGTCGGCGCAGTCGTCGAGCGGTTCGGGCTCCGCGTCGGGCGCAGCGTCGGGCGCGGCGTCTGGAGGTGGCGCGGCGTCGGGAGGTGGCGCGGCGTCGGGGCCGAGGGCGTCGATCGGGAGGGCCGCGTCGGACGGGCGGTCCCCGTCGGGAGCGCCCGCGTCGCGCATATCGGGTGGGGGATCGGGAAGCGATACGCGACCGTCCGGGGCGTCGCCCAGATCGACGTCGACGACGCATCCTGTCAGCGCCGCCGCGACGAGCAGCCGGGCGGCGGCGCGGATCACGGGCGCTCTGCGGCGTCGAGCACCGGCTGGAGGGCCCGACGATAGGGGCTCTCCGGGTGGCGGGTGACGAACGCCCGGGCCCGGCGGCGAGCGTCGTCCAGCCGGCCGGCGGCGATCAGCGCCTTGATCTCGAGCACGTCTCGCTCTTCGGCCAACCGGCCATCGGGGAAGCGGGCCCGGTGGCGCGCCAGCCGAGTGAGCGCGGCGGGTGCGTCACCGGCGGTCAGCCGCTGTCGGGCAGACTCGAGCATCACCGACTCGGCCTTCAACGCAGGGTCGGGCATGTGGGGGTCGACGGGTTCGACCGGCGCGGTGGGCTCGACCGGCGCGGTGGATTCGACCGGCGCGTGAGTACCGGGCCCGGTCGCGGCCTGACCCGGCGCGTCGGGCGCCACGGCCGCGGCGACGCGGCGCGCCTGGCCGGCGTTCGCCTTCGCCGGCGCGGGCGCCGGGGGCCGCTCGACCGACGGCTGGGTCTCCGCTGGGGGCCGCGTCGCCTCGGGGGGCGTCGCGCGGGTGCGGATGGCTGTCGGCGCGGGGCGGGGCGCCGGGCTCGGCTCGACCCGGCGCGGGGGTGTCGCGGCCGCCGGCGCTTCGGTGACGGCGAGCGGGGCCGGCGACGGGCGAGTCTCTTCGGGCACCGCGGGCGTGGGATCGATCGCTGCGGGCGCGGTCGCCTCATCCCGGCGGGCCGGCTCGACAGGCGGGCGCGGCGTCGGCGCGACCACCTCGACGGCTGGCGTCTGCGGAGTCTGATCGGACAGCGTCGTCCCGACGACCGCCGCGGTCCCGCCGCCGATCAGGGCGGTCAGGACGAGGCCCTTGAGCCACGCGCCGCCAACTGCGGCCGATGTGGCCCCGCCTGCGGCGGCCGAGGCGCCCCCGGCAGCGCCGGTGACGCCCGCCGCGCCGGCCCCGGACGCCGCCGCGCTCGCGGTCTGCGCCGCGCCGGCGGCACCGGCCGCGCCGATCGTCGCGCCGGCCGCGACCCCCGCCATGATGCCAGCCAGGATCCGATCCTCGGCCCCCGGCGGGGGCTCGACGAAGGCCGCCTCGGCGGCGAAGTCGAGCTCGAGCGCCGGATCACGCCACCCGGCGCGGTCGTCGGATCGCTCGGTCATGACACCTCTCCCTTCGCCCGCAGCGCCTCGACCGCGCGGCGGAACCGCTCGCGGGCGACGCGCAGGCGAGAATAGACCGTATTGACCGGGATCCCGAGCGCCTCGGCGATCTCGGGGCCGCTCACCGCCTGCATCTCATACATCACGAAGACCGCCCGCCGCTCGTCATCGAGCGTGTCGAGCGCCCGGTGGATGCGCTCGGCCCGGCGCCGGGCGATGACCTCGCCCTCGGGGTCGCTGCCGGCGATCGCGCCCTTGCGAGGGTCGTCGGTCAGCTCTTCCCGGTGGTGTCGGGCCCGCCGCCGCTCAGCGGTCGCCACCCGGTAGGCGATGCCCAGCAGCCACGGGCGGATCGGTCGTCGGGGGTCGTAGTCGTCGAGCCGCCGATGCACCACCAGGAAGACCTCCTGCACCGCGTCCTCCAGCTCGGCCCGGCGCACGCCCAGCCGGGCGAGGGTGCTCCAGACGACACGGAAGTTGTCCCGGTAGATCGCACTCAGCGAGGGCGTCTCGGGCGCGGGTTCGGGTCGGGCGGCGGCGTTCACATCGGAGTATTGCGGGCGATCGGCGGATCCTGTCATGGCCCGCGCCATTTTTTCGATCGGCGGCTCACAGCGCCCACTCGATCGTCAGCCCACCCCCGACGCCCACCGGGCTCGCCGCCCAGGCCGTGCGGTCGTCGACCCGAAGCCGCAGGCGGCGCAGCGGGGCGGTCAGCTCGGCGTCGATCACCAGCGCGAGGACCTCGCCGACGGTGATGTGCCACTCGGCGCGCAGGCCGACATCGACGAGCAGCGCGGTGGCGTCGACCCCGTCGAGGCCGTCGGGGCGCAGGATCGCGGCCCCCATCCGGCCCAGCCCGCAGATCCCGAGGGCGCCCGGCCGCCAGCAGCCGTGCAGTTGGCCCGCGTAGCGCTCCACCCGCACCTCGCCGGCGCCGACGGCGGTCGTCGGCATGACGCCCCCGTGCAGCGCGCCGCCCAGGCTCAGCGCGGCGAACCGGCGCTCGACGCGCAGCTCTCCGGCCAGGGTCATGGCCGGCGTGGCCCCGCCGTCGCCCCGGGCGCCGAGGCCGACGCGCCACGCGCCGCTGGGGGTGAAGTCGGTCGGCGGGGGGGCCGGCTCAGCGGGCGCGGGCGGGGGTGGGACCACGCGTCGGCGGGGCATCTCGATGGGTGTGACGAGCAACGCGGCGGCGGTCAACAAGGCGTCGACCAGGGCCGAGCAGCCGTCCCGGCGGGCGCGCAGCCGGCGGGCGGCGGGGGGCTGGTCCGGCGCGGCGACCCGTACGACGCCGACCAACCCATCGCCGACGGGCGCCACGTGGATCTCGACCGCCGCGTCGCCGCCGGGCGCGCGGGCCTGCCAGCGGGCGTCGATCTCACCGGCCGAGGGGCAGCGGCCGGACACGTCGGGCGCGATCCGGACCCCGACCGCGGCGGCGGCGGGCGCGAGCATCCCGAAGACGAGGCAGAGCGCGCATGCGGCGGGTGGTGGCTTCACCGGGCGAGGATGCCCGAGTGCGGTCGGCGCCATCAACCGGGGGGTCGCGGGGGGACCGGACCGTCCGCCGGACCGTCCGCCGGACCGTCCGGGTCGCGCCCATCGGCGGGATCAGAGGGGCCGGATGCGCTCGAAGCGTACCTGAAGCTCGACGCCCTCGGCGCTGCGGGGCGCGATGGTGGTGCGGATCCGATCACCGGGTACGCCCCGGCTGGCCAGCGCGTCCCGCAGCGCCCCGGCCCGCTCGCGGGCCTCCGCTTCGCCGGCCGGCCCTCGGCGGGGGCTGTAGGCCACGAGCACGACCCGGTGCCAGGGCAGGTTGTCGGCGGTGTCGGCCAGCGTGTCGGCCACGGTACGCCAGCGGCGGAAGGTCTCGGGGCCGGGCGCGAAGAGGGATCCGATGGCCAGGTCGTAGTCGTCGCCCAGCGCCCGCAGCCGCCCCAGCGCGCCGAGGCGGGCGCCCAGATCAGCGCCCCGATCGGCGTCGGCGGTGGGTTCGGGGATCGGCGCCCGATGGGCGGCGGGGGCGTCGGCGTGGGCCACGCCGCACACGGTCATCAGGGCGGCGGCGGCGAGCAGGGCGCGGAAGTGGTTGCGGGGCAGGGACGAGCGCATCTTGAACCTCCGAGAGCGGGTGGGGCGGTGGGGCCTCGAACCCCCGAGACACCGTTCACCCCGTTCGACGCTTTCCGACTCTGCCAATCCCGTGCCATCATCCGGGGGGCCCTGGAGCCCGGCTCGACGCGCGATCGTGGGCCGGGCCCCCGATGCCCGTGGGGGAACCACCACACCTGCCGGAGACGCCGATGCGCAACCGCACCCGCATGTTCGCCGCCGCCCTCCTGACACTCACGGCGGTCGGTTCACCTCGGGCCGCCGAGTCGCCCGAGGCCCCCCGGCTCTCGGCGGCGTGGTCGGTCGACGTCAGCGAGCCGGCCGGCGCGCCGCTGCTCGTACCCCGAGGCGATCGCCTCGCGGTGCTGACGTGGCAGGGGGACGTGGTGGTGCTCGACGCCCGCACCGGCAAGCGGCGGTGGCGCAAGCAGCCCCGCCAGCGGGGTGGGGTGAGCCGCCCCGCCCTGGCCGCCGATCAGGAGCGGGTCGTGGTCATCTGGCCCAGCGAGCCGCGGGTGGTGGCCTACGATCTGGACCGCGGGCGGGAGGCGTGGTCGGTGCCACTGGACGCGGTGCCGGCCGGGATGGCGGACTGCGCCCGGCACCGGGCGGTCGTGGTGACCCACCGGGGGCTGGGCACGCTGCTGGCGACGGCCTTCGACCCCAAGAGCGGCGCCCGGCTGTGGCAGACGCCGGTCGAGGGCCCGGTGGTCGGCGCGGGCGACGCCTACGTCTTCACCGCCACCCCCAGCGGCTTCGGCGTGTGGCCGGGGCGGCTGAGCGCGGTGCACTGCGCCACCGGCGAGGTCCGGGCCATCCCCCAGAATGACCGCCAGCTCGTCGAGTTCCTCGCCGCAGGGGATGGGGTCGCGGTGGCCCGGCACCTGGATCCGGGCTTCAGCCGCGAGCAGATCTGCCTGCACCGGCTGGGCGACCCGATCGCCGACGTCCCGTCGTCGGTGTGCACGGACACGGCGGACGGCGAGGTCCCGGCACACCCGCTGACCGGGGCGTTGGTCGATGACGGCACGCTGTACTTCTCGACGGCCCACATCTCGGCCCACAACCTCGATCCCTCGCCCGATAGCTGGATCTTCGCCCGCGCCCTCGACGGGCGGGCCCGCTGGCGCAGCCCGGCGCTGGTGAGCCGGCAGGCGCCGGTCGACGCCGGGCCCCTGCTGTGGACCGGCTTCGGCTCGACCGGCGCCGACGACTACGCCTTCCTGATCGACCGCGAGGACGGGCGCCCGGTGGGGCGGCTGCCGCTGCGCAAGGCCCCGACCGCGCTGGCCGCCGATCGCGAGCGGGCCTATGTCTCGACCTACGACGGGCGGGTCTACGCGGTGCGGCTGCCCGAGCCCGGCCCGGCGCCGGTGGTGCGCAAGCCGGTGACGCCGAGCGGGCGCGCGCACCCGAAGCCCGCCATCGACACCGGGCCCTGGCGCCGCCTCGCGATCATCGACGCCCACCCGAAGTCGGCGAAGACCTCGGGCAGCCGCCGTCCGGGAACGGCCGATCCGGTGGCCTTCGTCGATCCCGCGGGCGCGCTGCTGGCGGTGGGCGGCAACGACGACAAGGTGCGGGTGTTCGACGTGAAGTCGGGCAAGAGACGCTGGATCTCGAAGCGGCTGGGCAAGGACGTCGAGGCGGTTCAGGCCGGCGGCGGGCGCATCCACGCCCGGATCTACGGGGGGCGCAGCTTCACCTTCGAGCCCCGGGGCGCACGCTGGCGCCGGGCGGCGCGCATCGATCACGGGCACGGCTGGATGTCCGGGCTCTCGGGGGACGGGCAACGGGTGGTCACCGACACCTTCGACGGCGAGATCAGCGCGTTCGACGCGCTGAGCGGCGACCGGGTGTGGCGGGCGCCGGCGAAGACCGCCTTCGATCAGCGCGGCGTGCGGGTCGTCGGGCAGCGCATCGTCATCCACAGCGCCGGCGCGCTGCGGGTGTTCGATGTCGGCGGCGACGCGCTGGCCGAGGTGGCCCGGCGGCCGACGCCGGGGGCCATCGAGAGCGGCGAGATGACCCAGGCGTGGATGATCGACGAGACGCACGCCGCCTGGGAGTACTGCGGGCCGGCGCAGTGCGTGGTCGAGATCGGCGCGCTCTTCGGCCCCGAGAGCGACGGGGGCCCGGTGATGCGGCGGGTGTTCGACGTCCGCGGCGCGGGCTGGGTACCCGACGTGCCCTCGACGCTGCACATCTCGCCCGATCGCGCGTGGCTGTTCTTCTTCCGCTTGGGGCTGACGCCGCTGGTCGTGGAGTGGGCGGCCAACGCCCGCATCCCGCTGAGCGCGATCACCGAGAAGCCGGTCGGCGAGTACACCTCGGCGGCCTTCTCGGCCGACGGCCGCCGGCTCGCGCTGGGCATGCACCCCGCGTCGTGGCAGGTGACGGTGATCGAGCGGCGCTGAGGCCGGGCGGCCGCCTCAGAGGGCCTCGACGGTGAGCACGTAGGGCGCCGACTCGTAGCGGAAGCCGCCGATGCGGACCAGGGTCGGGCCGGCGTGCTCCACCGCCTCGCCGTCGACGGTGCCGTAGCTGCCGACGACCCGCTGGTCGACCCGCAGCGGGGCGTCGCCGTCGGCGTCCCAGGCGTAGACGTCGAGGTTGCCCACCGCGTGGGTGAAGTCCAGCGTCAGCCGCCACGGGCCGTCGATGTCGACGAGGTAGAAGTCGGGGTGCTCGTCGCAGACGCCGCCCTCGATGGTGCCGGGCCCGATGACCGAAGGGGCGTCGGGGGTGTTGTTGGGCTCCAGAGCCTCGTCCTGGCCCGGCGCGCACTGGCTGTCGATCATCGGCGGCGGCGGGTTCTCCCAGCCGGCGTCGGGGTCGGCGGCGACCGCGAAGTAGTCCAGCCCGGCCGCGCCGCTGGCGTTGTCGGCGATGACCTTCATGTCCCGGGTGCGCACGACGACGACCGAAGGCAGCGCGGTGAAGGCGCCGCTGCCCGAGATGACGCCGCCGGTGTCCCCGTCCCCGGCGATGTAGACCGGCGCGCCGCCCACCGCGCCGGCGAGGGTCTGGACGGCCTCGTCCGTGCTCGACGGCGAGTAGTCGGTGCCCTCGACGCCCACGAAGACGAACTGCCCGCCCGCCTCGCGCAGCGCGGCGGCCTCCCGGGCCAGCTCGCCCATGTGGTGGGTGCAGGCCCCGCACCAGTTGGCGCCGAGCACGAAGACGAAGACGGACGGCACCTCGCCCTCGGCCTCGCCGCAGTAGATGTCGCGCAGGCTGAACAGGCCCCGGCTGCCATCGGGCCGGCGGGCCAGCTCCCACTCGAGGGCCGGCATCGTGGCCCCGGTGACGATGTTCGAGGTGAAGGCCGGGTAGTCGCAGCCATCGCCGATCACCAGCTCGCCGCTGACATCGCCCAGATCGGCGGTCACCGTGACCGCGCCGGACCGGGCCGCGTGCACCATCGCTCGGCCGGGGTTCTCGGTGTCGTCGAAGGCGAGCACGGCCGGATCGGAGGACGACCACCGCACATCGGCGGTGAGATCCCGGGTCGAGCCGTCTTCGTAGAGCCCCTCGGCGAAGAAATCCCGAGGCAGACCGGCCACCAGATCGTAGGCCGGGCGCATCGAGACGGAGATCGTGATCAGACCCTCGACCAGCTCGGCCGGCGGCTCGAACTCGTCCTCGACGGGCGGCATCTCGCCGCCGCCTTCACCCCCGCCGCCGCCGCCGCCACCCCCGGCGGGCGCGCACCCGCCGAGCGCCAGCAGCGCCCCCACCGCGACCGACATCCACCCGTGCCTCATGACGCACTCCTTCGTGTGACTCGCGAACGCACGGCCGACCCATGCCCTCGAACGATAGGGCGGCGCCCCGACCACGGCAAGTGAAGCGGGCAGCACCAGACACCCTTCGCCCGGCTCACGGCCCCCGCCAGCCGTCGTCCACGGCGAGCCAGCCCGATCGGGCCATCGAAGTCGGCGAGCGCGGCCAGCATCGGCCGGGTCTCTCCCGGGGAGCCGAGGAACGCGATCCCACCCGGATCAGCGCCGCGCAGCGCGTCGACGACCGCCAGCGGGTCGGGCCCGCCGTCGTAGTAGGCGACCCGCGTCACCTGGCGCGCGGGGCACGGGCCCCCGCACAGCCCGTCGCTCACCGCCGCCGACAGCGCGTCGCCGAACCGATCGTCGGGCCCGGCCACCGCCACCCGCGAGAAGGGCCCATGTCAACGCGCAGGCGCGGAGCGTCGCCCGGTCACGGGTCGGGGATCGGCGGGGCACGGTGCCTTCTGTCGCCCACCTACTCACGGCGCGGGCAGGTTCTCCTCGGTGTCGAGCGGCTCGAACGCGGCGAAGTCGGCGATGCGCCCCACCAGCCCGGGGCAGTCCACGAACGGGTTGCGGTTGCCCTGGATGCGCTCGACGGTGTCGTTGCGGACCCGCTCCCGCTCATCGACCGGATCGTCGGTCATCCAGCCCCGCAGCGCGGCCTCTTCGTCGTCGCGGATGGGCTTCCCCCACCGGACGGAGAAGTAGAAGATGACCCGGGCGACGTCCCCCTGACGCTCCCGGCGGGGCTGGAAGACGATCTCGCCGCGAGCGTCGGTCCCGTATACCGCCGGCAGGTAGTCCAGGTTGCGCCCGTCCTCCACGTCCCCGAACCGCTCGCTGCCCCGCAGGCTGTTGGCCCCGCTGATGGTCGGCAGCAGGTGGTGGATGTCGGACTGCTCGTGCGAATAGCGCAGGCTATCGCGGGGCGACATGCGGGCCCGGGGCCAGGTGTGCTCGCAGTTCATCACGTCGTTGTCGGGCTCTTCGTCCGGCGGTGAGGCGACGAAGCGCCCGGTGTAGACGCACTCGTATCCCCCGCCCCGCTCGGGATCGTCGAACCACTCCACCTCGGCGAACATGAAGTGGCGGGCGGTCGTGTAGCGGTTGGGGTTACCGCCCAGATCCAGTTCGGCCTGGATGGGGCGGTAGGTCTCGTGCAACTCGGCGTGCAGCCGAGCGACGAGCTGGTCATCGGGCACGTCGAGCCATGGGAGACACCCGGGGGACGGGCCTGCGTCGGGCTGGGTGTCGGGCAGCGGGCCGTCGGAGAGGCCGAGATCGGCGGGCGAGCCGTCGGCGGCGCCATCGGACGGGCCAGCGTCCGCGGTCGCCCCATCCAACGATGGACCGTCCAACGCCCGATCCACCGATCCGTCGGACGGGCCCGCGTCGGGTTCGGGCAAGGCCACATCGGGATCGGGCATCGCGCCGTCGGTCTCGCCCCGATCCACGCCCGGCCGCGCATCCACGGGCGGCGTCTCATCCCCGATATCGCACCCGGGGCCGACGACCAGCGCGGCGAGCAGGAGCGCACGGGCACACCCGAACCGGCGCCACCGGGGCGTCCTCATCGATATCGCTCCAGACCCGAGGCCGACATGGGCCGGAGGGTACTCGGCGGCGCCCGATCGGCGCAAAAGGGGTTGTCGGGGGGAGCGGGGCGGCGGCCTGACGGGCCGCGGCGTGGGGGGGAAGAGGCGCGGGGGCCGGCTCAGACGGAGCGGCCCTTGCGGGTCTCGTAGATGTAGTCGACCAGCCCGCCATCGCGGAAGCTCATCTTCACCTTGCCGTCGGTGCGCTCCACGACGACCGACTGACCGCTCTCGAGGCTCCACTCCTTAGCGGTGGTCACCGCGTCGGTGCGGCCGGTGATCTCGCGCTCTTCCACGCGGGTCGAGAGGCGGTAGGTCTTCTTCGGGGCGGACGTCTCGGTCGCTTCGGTCATCGGTTCTCCGATTGGGTGGTGATGTCGCCCGGCGCGTACGCGTGGCCGGGCACTGGGGAAAAAGGGGGCGTCTACCGCCGCCGCGAGCGCCGATTGCGCGAGCGGCGGTTGCGGCTTCGAGTGCGGCTGCGCCGGGTGCGGCTGCGCTTCCGGGCCTTGGTCGCGCTGACCTCGCGCCGGCGGATGAAGTACCAGCCCGAGCGCCAGACCATCTGCCAGGTCGGGATCTCGGCGTCTTCGGTCATCAGGTAAGCCAGATCGCCCTCGAACTCGACGAGCATCGCCCCGTCGACCACGCCGACGACCCGCGCCTGCTTGCCGAGGGCGAAGTCGTCCTCCACCGGGTACTGGCCCGCGGGGCAGTCCTCCATGCGCTCGTCGACCTCGACCACCGCCGACCAGTCACCCTGCTCGTCGACCTCGGTCTCGACCAGCTCGACGCCGGCCAGCTCGAGGTAGAATGGGCGCTTCCAGTCGGTGGTGTGGGTGATCTCGACGACATCGCCCCGGGTCTCGAGCCACGTCAGCTTCGCTTCTCGGACCCGGCTGTTGTAATCGCGGGTCTCGGGGTCGCCGAACAGCGCGGGGCACATGTCCGGATCCTGGAGCTCCACCTCGGCCGCGCCGTGCTCGGCGTCGTCCTCGTCATCCGCGTCGTCGGCGTCGACCTCGTCCCCCCCGTCGTCGGCCTCGTCCTCGCTCGACTCGGCGGCCTCGACCGGCGGATCCCCCATCGACTCGACGGGCACCCGCTCCAGCTCGTCGCGATCGGCGTCCAGCGGGTCGGCGGTCGGAGTCTTGTCCGGTGCGGGGGCGGCCCAGGCGGCGTCGGCGCCGAGCGTGAGGCTCAGGGCGACGAGCGCGAAGGCGGCGAGCACACAGGCGAAGTGAGGCGGAAGGAGCGGGCGCGGGATCCGGCGCGGGGAGCGATATTGGAGCGGACAGGGGCGGATGGGGTCCTCCAGAGTAAACGATGTGGTCCGAATGCGGCTTTCGGGCGCGCGCCCGAGGGGCTGCGCGTGGCCGAGTCGCCCCGGAAGCCGACAGGAGCTTACTATTCGAAGTGATTCCGGTGCAACCGGGGGGTTGCACCAGAGCGGGCGCTCGGGGCCGACGCCAGCGCGCCGAGAGGGCCGGTGGCGACACCCCGTAGAGGCCGGAGGCGGTCTCCCGTCGGCGCTCGAGCGGGCAGGCCTGCCGCTCGGCGGGCGGCGCGTGACCGTCCACCGGGCCGCCGGGCCGCCGGGCGCTAGCTCCGGGTGCCGGCCAGACCGTAGGTCGTGAGCTGGCGGACGAGATCCACCATCGAGTCGGCCTGCATGCGCTCCATGATCTTGCCGCGATGCACCTCGACTGTGCGATCGCTGATATCGAGCACGAGGCCGACCTCCTTGTTGGTCAGCCCGCGAGCGAGCTGCTCGAGCACCTCGGTCTGGCGCGGCGTCAGGCCGTTGTAGCGGGAGATGAACTCCTGGGCCATGCGCCGCTCGCGGTATTGCTTCGCGTCCAGATCGACCGCCGCCTCGACCTTGCGGATCAGCTCCTCGGACCGGACGGGCTTCTCGACCATGTCGAACGCGCCCGCCTTGATGGCCTCGACGGCGAGCGGCACGTCCCCGTGGGCGGTGACCATGATGATGGGACAGCCGACCGGGCTCGGGGTGTGCTTCTGGAGGAGTTCGAGGCCGGTCATGCCCGGCATCTGCACGTCGAGCAGCAAACACCCGTGTACGTCGGACTTGAAGCCGTCGAGGAACGCCTCGGCGGAAGAGAACCCGCGGGTCGAGTACGCCGCCGATTCCAGGGTCCGAGTCAGCGCGGTGCGCACCGTGTGGTCATCGTCCACAATGTAGATCGTCGGCTCTATCATCTCCGCCTTCGTCAGCTGTTTCTACGGCGCTTGCCCCGGGGGCGCCGTTCATCCCTCTGCCACAGTGTCAGTACTATACGACAAGATCCATCCGCGAAGGCACAGCTTCCGGTCACAATGCGCGGGTTTCCCGACATCATCGGCGCAAGCCCCCGGAATCAAAGTCATTCCCCCATCTCGACTTCTGAACTGCTCCGACCGGTTTCGAAGCCGCGTGACCGTGCGGCGACCGGTGTCCGACCGCTCCGGCCGGGCCCGACCTCGCCGACGCCTCGCCGTGCCGGCCCGGATTCGGGCCACGCGGTCAGCGTCGCCCCCGGTCGTTGAAGCGGCGGTCGGCGCTGCCCATGACCACCTCGATCGAGTCCAGCTCGTCCGCCTCGGGGTCGAGCCGGTGACTGCCCTGCCCCATCAACAGCTCGGCGCTGGCCTTGGCCCGATCGCGACGGTTCTCGGTCCCCCGCTTCTTGTCGGCGAAGCGCCCGGTGGCGGCCCGCAGCCGTCCGACCAGGTCGAGGGCCACCCGGTCGAGGATCTTGTAGGCGAACGGGCTCTGGGCGTTGAGGAGGCGTTCGAAGTCGTCCCGGCCGAGCTCGATGAGCCGGGCCGGGCGCAGCGCGACCCGGCAGGTGGCCGAGCGCGGCTTGCGGTCGATGAGCGCGAGGTGCCCCACGAGCGCGCCGGGGGCGAGGGTGGCCAGCTTCTGCTCGGTGCCGTCGGCCAGCCGGGTCAGCACGTCCACGTCGCCGGCCGCGAGCACGAAGCAGCTCGGGGCCGGATCGCCCTCGCAGAAGAGCAGCTCGCCGGGGTCGTAGCGCCGCCAGGTCAGGAAGTCCCGCAGCCCGGCCAGCTCTTTGGGGGTCAGCTCGCGAAACAGCGGCAGGCGGCGCAGGGCGGCGAGGTTGGCGATCATCGGTTGCTCCAGAAGTTGAGGCGCCCCAGCAACCCGCTGCCGCCGTCGGCCCCCCGCCCCGCCTCGCCGCCCTGGGTGTCCGACCGGCGGGCCGATGTGACCTTGATCGGACGACTCTTGGTGCGGGGGGCTTTCGGCTCGGGCGCCGTCCGCGGCGGGGCCTTGCGGCTGCGGATGGGCGCGGCGCGGCCGGGCCGGCCCTCGACACCCAGCGGCGGCGGCGGCATGGGACCCGGCGCGTCGCTCATCAGCAGGCGCATGCGGGCGTTCGTCTCCCGCAGGCGCTCGCAGAGCGCGACCGAGATGCTGCGGATGATCTTGTAGGCCGCCGGGCGCAGGTTGCGGCGCAGGAACTCGAACTCGCCCTGGTCGATGCGGAAGAGCGTGACGTCGGTCAGCGCCCGAGCCGAGGCGCTGCGCGGGCTGCCATCGAGCAGCGCCAGCTCGCCGAGCACGTCGCCCGCGCTCAGCTCGGCCACCTTGACCTCGCCCCGGTTGCGCCCCACCAGGATCTCGACCCGCCCGGTCTGGATGGCGTAGGCCGCCTCCCCTGCCTCACCCTCGCGGAAGATCAACTCCCCCGCGGCGACCTCCATCGGCCGGATGGCGCGCAGCAACTCGGTCAGATCGGCGTCGTCGAGCGTGCGGAACAGCTCGACCCGCCGAAAGAACGCGGTCAACGCCTGGCTCATCGTCCAGCCCCCCTCGGCTGTGGCCGTTCAGGTCACGAGATGACCATAGCGCATCGGGGCACGAAACTCACAATGGGCAGACCCGCCGGTCACCGGCTGCGATACTCGTGGTACTGGCGCTCGGCGAGCGCGACGTCGGGCGCGGGGCCGATGATCAGCCCGCTGCGATCGTGAAGCCCCTCGGGGTCGACGTCGAGGATGGCTCCTCCGCCCCACGAGGCGCCGCCGCCAGCGATCTCGGCCAGGAAGGCCAGCGGGTTGCACTCGTAGAGCAGCCGCAGCTTGCCCCGCCCGGTCCGGCGGTCGACGGGGTACATGAAGAGGCCGCCGGTGAGCAGGTTGCGGTGGAAGTCGGCCACCAGCGACCCGATGTGGCGGGCCGAGACCCGCCGCTTCTCGTCGTCGTTGCGGCCCTTGATCGCGTCGAGCGTGGGCTGCACCCACGGCTGCCAGTAGGGGGCGTTGCACTCGTTGATCGACAGGTACTTCGTCGCCGCCGGCATGCGGATGGCCCGCCGGGTGAGGAAGAACTCTCCAGACGAGGGGTCGAGGGTGAAGCTGTCGACGGTGCGCCCGGCGCTGTAGACGAGCACCGTGGCCGAACCGTAGACGATATAACCCGCGCCGACCATGTCCCGACCGGGGCGCAGGATGTCGTCGAGGCCGACCCGGTCGGGGTGCAGCCGGGGGTAGATCGCGAAGATGGTGCCGATGGAGACGCTGACGTCGATGTTGCTCGAGCCGTCGAGCGGATCGAACGCGACGACGTAGTCCCCCGCGTTCTCCGGTTCGACCTCGATGAGGGCGTCCTCCTCCTCGGAGGCCATCGCCGCCACGCAGCCCGAGCGGCGCAGCACCTCGACGAAGGTGTCGTTGGCGATGCGGTCGAGCTTCTGCACCGTCTCGCCCTGCACGTTGGTCTCGCCGGTGGCCCCCCAGACCTCGATGAGCCCCGCCCGGCGCACCTGGGCGCTGATCAGCTTGCCGGCGACCCCGATCTGGGTCAGCAGCGCCGAGAATCGCCCCCGGGCGCCGGGGTGATGGGCCTGATTGCCGAGCACATGCTGGGTGAGGGTGACGCCGAAGTCGGCGGCGAGGGACATGGGGCCTCCTCCCGAAGCGGTCGTGGCGGCGGGAGTCTACTGTCATCGATCGGGCCTGTCGACCGCCCCCGGCGATTGATCCGGGGGGCGCGTGCGGTCCAGAATGCCGGCGCGGATGATCGGACCGGGAGGCAAGATGAGGCGCGTGTGGGGGCAGAGCGGCCGTTGGATGGCCGCGCTCGTGATCGCCGCGGGGTGCATGGCGGCCTGTGACGACGAGCCGGACGGCGAGGCGCCGGTGCCGGACGTGGCCGTCGACGCCGCGCCGCCCGATCCGGACATGGCGCCGGTGGACATGGCGCCCGAGCGGGACCGCTACGTGGAGCCCGACGTCATGCGGCCGCCGCCGGACATGGGCCCCGAGGTCGACATGGCGCCCCTGCCCGATGTCGGCCCGCTCGATGGCGCGCCGTGCGACCCCCGGCTGCGGGGCAATACGACCTGCGACGACTACTGCTGCGAGCCGGGCGAGTTCTGCGTGCGAGTGCCCGGAGCCCGCGTCAGCGACGGGCGGTGTCAGGCCGGCGATGGGTGCACCATCGGGCAGCCGGCGCCGGACAACGGCTGCCCCGAAGAGCGGCCGTACTGCCACCTCAAGGGCGCCTCGACGAAGTGCACCCAGCCCGGCGCGCTCGAGGCGGGCGACGACTGCGTGGACGACTACGGCATCCCCCAGCCCTGCGTCGAAGGGCTCGTATGCAACAACAGCGTGTGCCAGGCGCCCTGCGATCCGGCGGCCGACGAGGCCGGGTGCCCCGAGGACGGGCTGTGCTTCGACCTGTCGGAGAGCCTGGGCGTGCCCGGCGGCCTGTGCGGCCCGCGGGTGTGCAACTGGTTCGACGGCACCGGGTGCGATCCGGGGCGCAAGTGCTCGCTGGTCATCCGCAACGACGGGGTGCTGGTGGGTACCTGCAACCAGATCGACGGCCAGGGCAACAGCGACGGCGCGCTGTGCGAGCCGCAGGACGGGGGCGGCGACAACTGCCAGCAGGGGCTCTACTGCACCCGCCCCCGGGGTCGGCCGGCCATCTGCCGGACGCTGTGCGACACCGGGCAGTACGTGGCCCCCTGCCCCGGCATCCAGGCCTGCGAAGAGCGGCTTCAGTTCACCAGCGGGGTCGCCCGAGGCGTCGGGATCTGCGTCACCAACCAGTGAGGGTGACGGTCGGTCGCCAGTGAATCCGTGCCCGAACCCGGGATCAGAGCTGGGTGTGCAGCCCGCACTCGGTCTTCGACCGGCCCGCCCAGCGCCCGGCGCGCTCGTCGCCGCCGGCCTCGACCGGGCGGGTGCACGGCGCGCAACCGACGGACGGGTATCCCTGATCGTGGAGCGGGTTGTAGGGCAGGTCGTGGGTGAAGACGTGGCGCCAGACGTCCTTGCGGGTCCACCGCGCCAGCGGGCTGATCTTGTAGACGGTGCGCCCGTCCACCGGCCGCACGTCGAGGATCGGGGTGTCGGCCCGGGTCGGCCCCTGATCCCGACGCAGGCCGGTGATCCAGGCGTCGAGCCCGGCGAGCATGCGCCGGGTGGGCTCGACCTTGCGCATCGCGCAGCAGCGATCGGGATCGACGACGTACAGCTCGTCGCCGAAGCGCTCGGCCTGCTCGGCCACGGTCAGATCGGGTCGCAGGATCTCGACGCTCACCGCCAGCCGCCGCTGCACCCGCTCGACCATCTCGAGCGTCTCGTCGAAGTGGAGCCCGGTGTCGATGAAGAAGACCCGCGCCCCGGGGTTGACCCGCGCGGCGATGTGCATCAACGCGACCCCACTCGGGCCGAAGGCCGTCGAGAGCGCGACCCGATCGCCGAACGTCTCGTAGGCCCAGCGCAGTATGTCGCTGGGCGCGGCGGACTCGAACTCGGGGATAGACATAAACACACCAAACCGGTCGGAATTACGTAAATAATGATGCATCAGGGGACCAGACGGGTCCACCGTGGGGCGTTTTTTCTTCAATTCCGATGTGAGGACGCGGATTTGCAGCTCGAGCACAAGTACGTCGAGACCAGCTTCGTCACCGACGAGGAGCTCAGCCGGCTGGTGAACCTGTGGACCGGGCGGGGGTGGCGCTACGAGGGGGTGCAGTTCGCCATGCGCGAGGCTTCGAAGCGGCCGGCGATGGCGTTCCTGCTGTTCACCCGGGCGGGGGACGCGCCCGATGCCGAGGCGGCGACCTGAGCGGCCCGGCGCCCGGCGGCAGATGGATTCAGAGGGTCTGGCCCCGGGTCGGATCCTCGACCGTCTCGCCGAGCGCGCTCGGCGTCGTCAGCCGCTCGATGAGCCCGTCGACCACCCGGCGGCGGCGGGGGTCGACCCGGCCGCGCAGATCACGCAGCGCGTCCAGGCTGTCGCGATCACCGAGGGCCACCAGCGCCCGGGCGGCGGCGAGCTGAACCACCGGGGCCTCGGAGGACAGCGCCGGGCGGATCTCCGCCGGGGGCACCTTCGCGGCGGCCAGCGCCCGCACCGCGGCCTCGGCCAGCGGGATGATGCCGCCCTTGTCCAGATGCACCGCCAGGGCCTTGCGGGCCGGCTCGACGTCGCCGAGGTGGCCCAGCGCGACGAAGGCGTCGGCCCGGGCGGCCGTCGGGGCCCGGGGGTCGCCGGCCAGCGTCCGCAGCGGGGCTTTCAGCGCGGGATCGGGCGCCGCGGTCGCGGTGGCCACCGCCGCCTGCTGGACCTTGGGATCGGCGTCGGTCAGCGCCGGCCCGAGGCAGCCCACCGCCCCCGGGTGCCGAGCCAGCCCCCGGGCCGCCCCCACCCGGACCTCGGACCACGGGTCGCTCGCCAGCAGCTCGCAGAGCGCCGGGCCGCCGGCGCCGGCCCACGCCGCGTGCGCCCGGACCTCGGGATCGGGTGAGCCGAGCGCCGGCGTGAGCGCCTCGACCGCCCCGAGCTGCCGCAGCGCGCGGGCGGCCTCCCGTGCGAGGGCGACCGCTTCGGGGTCGCCGGCGCCCGCGGTCAGCGGGGCCAGCATGCCCGGCACCGCGTCCCCCCGCAGCAGCGCAGCGGCCCGCACTGCGAGCACCCGATCGGTGAATCCGGCGTCGGCGTCGGCGGCGAGCGCGGCGGCGGCCGTGCCCAGCCCGGTGCGCCGCGCAGTCTGCAAGTCGAGGCGCCCCAGCTTCAAGAGCTGCTGCAGCGCGCCGGTACGGGCTTCGGGCTGGGACAGCGCCCGGGCCGAAGCCGACGGGTCGAAGGCGAACAGCGCGAGCGCGGCGAACAGGGCGGTCATCGGGCACTCCATCAGGCGACGGTGCACCATACAGCAACCGGCCCCGGGCGCGCAGCGCGGCGGTCGTCGAGCGCGGTCCGCCGTCGGGGCGTCCGGCGTCACGCGACCGGGACGCGGCCCGGTCGGCTCTGCTACCGTGCGCTCATGAGGCGATACGACCGACGAATCCGCTCCGCCCGGAGCGGCTGGTGGTGGGCGGCGGCCGCCGCTCTGATGCTCGCGGGCTGCGACGACGGGCGCTCCCGCACCGAGGGGGGGATCGGCGACCGAGCCGACCGGGGGCAGCTCGACGGCGGGCTCGACATGGCGCCCGACGCGGGGCCGCTCGATCGGGGGCTCGACGCCGCCCCGATCGACGACGCCGGGCCCCTCGACGCGCGCTTCGATGTCGGGCCCGATCCCGACGCCGCGCCCGACGGGCAGTTCGAACCCGACGCCGATCCGGGGCCCGTCCCGGACGGCGGCCCGACCGGACGCTTCGTGGTGGGCATGGCCCGCGCAGCCGATGGGATCTCCGAGGTCACCGTGCGCGCCGGTGGGGTGGTCACCCGGGCCGCCGCCGACGGCCGCTTCCGCCTGGGGCCCCTGGAGGCCGACGAGATCGTGCTCCGCTTCTCGGCCCCCGATCACCAGACCGAGGAGATCTCCCTGGCCCTGCCCGACCCCGGCGACACCCCGCTGCCCGAGCCGATGGTGCTCTACCGCGGCGTGCGCATCGGCGAGGCGGCCACCGGGCGGCTCATCTTCCGCTTCGACGAAGAGTGGTTCTTGTGGGAGGTCGACGACCGCCTGCTCGCCACGCCCACCCCCGAGATCGACGTCCGGGTGCTCGCCCCCGAGCAGCACGAGGTCTTCCTCGGCTTCGCCGCCGACGGCGACGCCGTCTTCACCCGGCGACGCACCATGCCGGGCATCGCCGGCGACATCGACCAGCGCCCGCTCGACGGCAGCCCGGCCACCCCGCTCTTCGTCGAGGCCCAGCCGTGGGTCCGGGAGGTCGGCCCCTACCGCCTGGCGATGGTCGAGACCCGCGAGGCGCTCTCCCGGCTCGAGGCGACCCGCACCGGCGAAGAACCCCGAGCGCTGGCCACCGGCGTGCCGTGGCTGCTCGTCACCACCCTGGCCGACGATCAGGTGGCCTGGGCCGCCGGCGAGGCGGGCGACTTCGGCGTCTTCGTGGCGGCGCTCGACGGCGGCGCGCCCATCCAGGTCAGCCCGCCGGACGGCCCCACGGCCGACGCCTTCCTGCTCACCACGCCCGACCGCCGGGGCCTCGTGTGGATCTCGCCCACCGGCGCACTGTGGCGCTGGCCCGGCGAGGGCGCCGCCGAGCGGCTGGCCGACGACGTCGCGACCAGCCCCCGCCCCCGGCTGCTGCGCGACGGCCGGGTGCTCTTCGCCCGCCGCGAGGGCGCGCAGGCGTCGTTCCACCTGTGGACCCCCGACGGCACCCGGCGGGTGGTCGACGGCGCCCGCCCCAGCCCGGCGCTGCTCATCGGCGAGACGCTCTACGCCGACCGCCCCGAGGCCGGCCTGTGGTCCGGTGAGCTGGCCGGGCCCGACGGGCAGCACGTCCTCGACCCGCCGGTGGAGACCTTCATGTCGAGCGGCGGCGGGGTCCTGGCGCTGATCGACGGGGCCGCGTGGCGCTATCGCCCCGACACGGGCGCCGAGGCGCTGGGGGCCGACGGATTGACCCAGCTCGGCTTCGCGCCCCTCGGCGGCACGGCGTGGCAGGCCGAGACCGGGCGCCTGTGGTTCGTGCCCGGCCCGGGGGTCCCGGGTGAGGCGGCGGTCATCGCCGAGGCCGATCGGCCGGGGCGGCTCAACGCGCCGGGCGGCGGCGCCATCTACGCGCTCAACGGCGGCGACATCTGGGCCCGGGTGCCGCTGCCGCCCGGCGACGGAGCGCCCATCCGCTTCGACCGGCCCCTCGCGTCGCTGATCACCGTCGGCGCCGACGGGCTGCTCGGGCAGGACGCCGACGCCGCGCTGTGGGCGATCGACCCGCACACCGGCGCCAGCGTCGGCTGGGCCTTGAACGTCGACGACGTCCAGACCAGCGCCCGCAACGGCTGGGTGGCCTATACCTGCGACCGGGGCACCTTCCTCGCCCCCTGGCCCGCCGTCGAGTGACCGCCGCCCTCGGCGCCTGGCTCGGCGCCTTCGCCCTCACCCAGCTCGTCGAGACGCCGATCCACGCCCGGGCGCTGGGCCCCGGCCGCCCGTGGGCCCGGCGCCTGCTGCTCGGGTTCGGCGCCAGCGCGCTCACCCATCCGATCGTATTCTTCGGCTTCCCCCGGCTGCTGCCGACGCTCTTCGCCCGGGACTACTGGTCCGGCGTGGCCGCCGCCGAGGCGTTCGCGGTGGCCGTCGAGGCGCTCTATCTGCGTCGATTGGGGGTCGAGCGGGCCATCCCGTGGGCGCTCCTGGCCAACGCCGCGAGCGTCGCGGTCGGGCTGCTCACCCGGGCGGGGTTCGGCTGGCCTTGACCCACGGCCCCCGGCCCCACTCAGGCGGTGGCCCCGCCGCACGAGCTGCCCGCGCCCGCGGTGCAACCGAAGCAGTGCCGCTCGGTGAGAATGCGCCGCGCCTGCCACCGCTCGAGGTCGAAGTCGGCGACGTGCAGCGGCCGATCGCCGTCGGTGAAGGCCATCTCGAGCTGCTGGTTGAAGTCGCAGTCGTACATCCGCCCGTCCCAGCCGACCGACAGCGTATTGCGGCACATCAGCCCGCCGATGGCCCCCGGGTTGAAGGCCCCGAGCAGCCGCTGCATGTAACCCTCGAGGTTGCCCGAGTCGAGCAGCCACTCCAGAAACCGCGACATCGGCATGTTGTTGAGGCACAAGAGCCGGTCGAAGGTCACCCCGTGGTGCCGCTCGAGCTTCGCCTTCCACTCCGCCTCGAGCTTGCTCTGATCACCGGCGAGGAAGGCGCCGGCGGGGTTCGACATCAGCGTCAGCACCCGCTTCGGATCACCCTGCCCGTAGCCCGCCTCGTTGAGCCGCGTCAGCGCGCGGATGGACTTCTCGTAGGTCCCCTCCCCCCGCTGGGCGTCGGTATTGCGCGCCCGGTAGTGGGGCAGCGAGCAGACCACCTCGACCCCCCGCTCGGCGAACCACCCCGGCAGGTCGCGCATCTTGGGCACGAGCAGGATGGTCAGGTTGCACCGGTCGATGACGTGCTTGCCCATCTCGACGCACGCGTCGACCAGAGAGCGGAAGTGCGGGTTGAGCTCGGGCGCGCCGCCGGTCAGATCGACGGTGTGGGCCCCGCTGCGCTCGATGGCCGCGATGCAGGCGTCGACCGTCTCCCGATCCATGTTCTCGACCACCCGATCGGGCCCCGAGTCGACGTGGCAGTGCCGGCAGGTCATGTTGCACAGCTTGCCGAGGTTGATCTGGAAGATGTCGAGCGCGGTCGGCCGCAGCCCCTCGGCGAACCCCGCCTCGGCCACCGCCGCGTCGAAGTCGGCGCCCGGGGCGGCCTCGGCCAGCGCCGCGAACTGCACCTCGGGCGCGGTGAGCGGGACCCGGCGGGCCCGCAAGCTGCGGGTGGGCTTGGGGCCGGCCTCGCGGCTGGCGAGATCGACGCCCAGCGACGCGATGCGGTCTTCGATCGTGATGAGCTGGCTCAATGGGCCCCTCTTACATGCCGAGTTTGTGGACGTGCTCGAGCATCTGGACCCCGTGGACCAGCGAGGCGCCGCCCCGGATGGCCGAGGCGACGTGCACCGCTTCGGTCATCTGCTCGAGGTCGGCGCCCTTCTCGAGCGCGTCCTTGGCGTACGCATCGATGCAGTACGGGCACTGCACGGCATGTGCTACAGCCAGGGCGATCAAAGACTTCTCCCGGGTCGACAGCGCGCCCTCCTCGAAGACGGCGCCATACCAGGCGAAGAACTTCTCGGCCAGCTCGGGCGCGCCCTCGGCGATCGTGCCGAAGTTCGGCAGGTGCTCCGGCTTGTAGTAGGTGTCCATCATGTCCTCGGGGTGGGGGCGGGGCGGCGAGTGATCAGAGCTCGACCTTGAGGAAGGCCCCGACGTTGTAGTTGAGCCCGTGCAGGTTGTCCTTGTCGATCGACTTCGCGCCGATCGACTTGCGCAGCTCGCGGAAGACGCCCAGATCGGCCGCCTCGGGGTGCTCGCTCTCGAGCTGGTCGAGGGCGACGCTCTTGACGTCGGCCGCCGCGTCCTCGCCGTTGATCAGGTAGTGGTAGCCGACGTGCCCCCCGAGGCCCAGGAAGAGGATGCGGGGCACCAGCGCGAACTCGACCGACAGCCGGGCCCGGGCCAGATTCCAGCCGAGGGCCCACTGGCTGGCCTCCTTCTCCAGCTCGACGTAATCGTCGTACTGGTCCTCGTAGGCCTGGGCCTCCTCCTGGGTGATCTTGCCCTGGCTGCGGGCCGTCGACTGATTCACCCCGGGATCGGCCACCAGGAAGCTGGGGATGACCAGCCCCCGCACGTCCTGCTCGGGGAAGTGGAACACCAGCGGCCCGGTGTCGACCCCGAGGTTGAAGCGCACGTCGTCGCCGAAGCTCAGGTCGACGCCGATGTTGCCGGTGAACATGTACTGGTCCTGCCCCATGAGCAGGGCCTCGCCCCAGAAGTCGACCCCGACCAGCTCGAAGCCGAGCAGGGCCCCGTAGCCGATGTCGGCGTCGAAGCGCTCGTAGACGTCGCCGGTGCCGGCCACCCAGTCGGCCTTGGCGGCGGCGTAGACGCTGATGATATCGGCCGAGGCGGAGAGCGGGGTGGCGAGCAGGGCGCAGACGAAGGCGGCGGGGGCGGCGTGGCGCAGCGAGCGAAGCGTCGGCATCGGAGGACTCCCGTGAAGAGCAGGCTGTGAAGAGGAGAAGACGCGTTTGGGAACCGGGCCGGCGACCGGCGCGGGCCCGGTCGCATTCAAGGCACGGCGGGGTCGACCGTCGATGGGGCTCGAACCGCGGGGCGAGCCACGCCATCGGGGGACCCTTCGGCCGTGGGGGCCGATGATTCCATAATCAGCTCGGCCGCGTCACCCTCCTGTCGGTCGAGGCAGACGACGCCGCTGCACGGGCGGTCGCCGGGCACCACGTCGACCACGTCGATCGCCGCGCCCACCGGGCGGATGCGAGCCGGCCCCAGGCGGGCATCTTCGAGCACCGCCGTCAGCGCGCCGGGCGCCTCGGGCGGGCGCGGCCCGAGCTGGACCAGCGCCCAGTAGGGCCGCCCCGGCGGGCCGAGATCCACCCGCAGCCAGAAGCGGTCGGGCAGCGTGCGCTGCGGGCGGTCGAACACCAGCTCGACCCGCCCCGCGGCCACCCCGTGGATACGCCCCGAGATGCACGCCGAGAAGCTCGGGCCGCAGTCGGGCAGCGGGCCGAAGCGGGCGAAGCGGGCCGGCCCGGGCAGCGCGCGCCACACCCCCAAGCGCTCGGCCCGGGTGTCGAGCCGCCAGCCCAGCCCGTGCAGCCCGGTCGGCGAGAGCAGCCCGTCCCCCGCCCCCTCGACCACCCGCCACGGCCCGTCGGCCGCCTGCATGCCGCCGATGAGCGCGGCGCCCGACGGCCGGCCATCCGCCGCCGCCTCGACCACCGCCCGGGCCTGATCGGGCCCCAGCGCGCAGCCGTCGGCGTGGGTCGCCAGCAGCGGCTCCAGCGACACCCCGGCCAGCTCGATCGGCACCCGCCAGCCGCCGTCGTCCGCCCGGACCCCCACCTCGGCCTCGGCCCGCGGCGGCGCGTCCGCCGGTACGACCCGCAGGACGCCCGCCGTCGGATCGTGCTCCAGGCGGCGCCCGGCGAACCAGTCGGTGCCCAGCAGCCCGACGACCGGCCGCCCGAAGAGCGTGCCGTGAGCCGTCGACTCCACCGTGAACTGCACCCCGCGCAGCTCGATGTCCCCGAACGCCACCCGCCCGGCCTGCACCCGGGCCCCCCGGGTCGGATCACCCGTGCGCCGCAAGCGCAGCCGGTCCACCACGTCCGGCCGCAGGCTGCCCGTCTCCCGGGTCGTATCCAGCGCCATCAGCATCGGCGCCGAGCCGTCGATCCGCACCTCGAGCAGCAGCCGCGAGGGGCGCCACGCCATGACCAGCGGCGCGGTCCACGCCCGCGCCTCGGCCCCCGCCGGCCACTCGGGCGACGCCCCGCAGCCCACCAGGAGCCCGCCGAGCGCCAGGGCGACCATCCCCCTCATCGGGTGCCGAGCGCGGTGCCGATCAGCAGCAGGTGCCGGGGCGCGTCCCCCAGCCGCTGGTAGTCCTCGATCCGCTGGAACCGGGCGAAGAAGCGCCACACGCCGCCCTCGCCGCCCACCCGCCAGCCGGCGTCGAGCCAGCCGTCGAGGTTGAGGTGAGGCGGGGCGTGATCCTCGCCGAGGTGCCCGAACACCGCCAGCCGCCCGCCCACATACGCCGAGCGCCACAGCGTCGCCTCGCTCTCGGCGATGAGCCCCGCCAGGTAATAGTCGAACGGCCACGACTGCCGGGTGAAGCCCTCGCCGGGGTCGTCCGGATCGACCTGCCGCGTGCCTCGGTCGTAGAGCAGCCCCCCCCAGAGCTGGAACCACGGGCTGAGCCACTCCGCGCCGTACAGCTCGAACGCCACCGTCTCCCGGGCCTGGAACGCGTCCGTCGAGTCCACGTCGTGGTTCGACTGGTGGAAGGCCACCAGCCCCCACGCGTGCCCGTCGTCCAGATCGAAGCGCAGCCGGGCGCCCACCGGATAGTGGATCTGCTCCGGCGAGATGCGGAACAGCGTCTCGAACCGCCGGTCGTTCGACCGCACGAAGGTCCGCGTCTCGTGGAAGATCGAGAGCTGCCAGCCCTCGCCGGCCACCACATCCAGATCGAGCATCAGGCGGATGGTGGCCCGCATGCGGTCATCGAGGCCGATCTCGTAGGCCACCTCACCGCCCGCGTCGACCCGGGGCAGCCAGGCCAGCGCGGCGAGCAGGACAGTCGTTGCGGTCATACCGGTGGGGTATCAGAAAGGCGCGCCCGCCAAAAGCGCAGCGGGCCTCGGCCGGCCTCAGTCGCTCTCGGCGGCCAGCCGCAGCAGCTCCCGGGCGTTGGCCCGGGTCGTCTCGGTGATCGTCGCCCCGCCCAGCATGCGGGCCAGCTCCTCGACCCGGCCGTCGGCGTCGAGCACGTCGACCACGCTGCGGGTGCGGTCGTCGACGACCTCCTTGGTGACGTGCAGGTGATGCTGCCCCATCGCCGCGATCTGGGGCAGGTGGGTCACGCACAGCGCCTGCCGCCGGGCGCCGACGCTGCGCAGCTTGCGCCCGATGGCCTCGGCCGTCGGGCCGCCGACCCCGCTGTCGACCTCGTCGAAGATGTACGTCGCCACCGGATCGCGCTCGGCGATGACCCGCTTGACCGCCAGCATGATGCGCGACAGCTCGCCGCCGCTGGCGATGCGCCCCAGCGCCTGGGGCGGCTCGCCGGGGTTGGCGCTCAGCAGGAACTCCACCCGCTCGGCGCCCCGGGGCCCGTAGAACCGCCCGTCGACCTCGATGCCGCCGGTCAGCGGCCGCCGATCGACGACCATCCGGGCGCCCTCCATGCCCAGATCGCCCAGCTCGGCGCACACCGCCTCGGCCAGCTCGTCGCCGCCCGCCCGCCGGGCCGCCGACAGCGTCTCGGCCGCCGCCTTGAGCTTCACCCCCGCCGCCCGCCGGGCCACGCCCAGGCTGTCGAGGGCCCCGTCGACCCCCTCCACCTCGGCCAGCTCGGCCTCGAACGCCTCCATCCGCTCGATGACCTCACCCAGCGTCGCCCCGTACTTGCGCCGCAGGCGGGCGAAGAGCGCCAGCCGGCCCTCCAGCTCGTCGAGGCGGCTCGGCTCGGCGTCCAGATCGCGGGCGTAGGCATCCAGCGTGCGGGCCGCATCCTCGACGATGGCCAGGGCCGAGTGCAGCTCATCGAGCACACCCCCCGCCGCCTCATCCAGCCGGACCAGCGTCTCCGCGTGACGGATGGCCTGACTGACGCGCTCCGCCGCCGCGCCCCGATCGCTGTACAGCGCCGCCTCGGCCCCCACCGCCGCCGCCCGCAGCTTCTCGGCGTTGCGCAGCCGGCGGGCCTCGGTGAGCAGGCGCTCCTCCTCCTCGGGATCATCCAGCCGGGCGTCGTGCAGCTCTTGAAGCTGGAACCGCAGGAAGTCCTCCCGCTCGGCCCGATCCCGCTGGCGGCGGCGCAGATCGGCGACGCGGGCGTCCAGCGCCGCCACCTCGCGGTGGGCCACCTCGACCGACTCCCGCAGCGTCTGCAACCCGGCGATGCGGTCGAGCAGCTCGAGGTGGCTCTCGGCCCGCATCAGGCTGTAGTGCTGATGCTGCCCCGAGATGTCGACCAGCCCCGCGGTGACGTGGGCCAGGGTGTTGACCGTCGCCAGGGCCCCGTTGATGTACACCCGGTGGCGCCCGCTGCGGGCCACCACCCGCCGCACGACCAGCTCCTCCCCCGCGTCGAGCCCGGCGTCCACCAGCCGGGCGCGCACCGCCGGCGAGCCCTTCAGCCGGAACAGCGCCTCGACCTGCGCCTTGGGCGACCCGCTGCGGATGACGTCGGCCCGCGCCCGATCGCCGAGCACCAGGCTCAGCGCGTCGACGAGCATCGACTTGCCGGCGCCGGTCTCGCCGGTGATGACCGTCAGCCCCGGGCCCAGGTCGAGCTCGAGGCGGTCGATGATGGCGAAGTCGTGGATCGAGAGGGCCTGCAACATGCGGCGGCTTATCGCAGAAAGCGGCAGGCGGCTCAAGCGATTACGCCCCGCCCGGGGGCGACGACCGGGCCCGCGGCGACCGCCCCCGAGACCCGGGTGGAACGGGCGCCCGCCGATGGGATATCACACCTTCATGAGAAGCACCTCGACGCTCGTCGCCCTCTGCGCCCTGCTGCTCACCGGCTGCCCGGCCGCCCCGCTGGACAACCCCCCGCTGCCCGACGCGGCAGAGCAGGACATGTACATCGTCCCCGACATGATCCCGGCCGAGATGGGGCCCGAGGACATGCGGATCAAAGACGCGCTGCCGCTCGATCAGGCCATCGACGCCATGCCGCTGCCCGACTTCGGCGACCTGCCCGATCTGCCCGACCCCGCCGTACCGCCCGCGCTCGAAGACACCGCGGTGCTCGTCGGCCGGCTCGACACCTGGGTCGGCTGGATCATCGCCCAGCGACTGTACGCGGTGCGCATCGACACCCGGATGCAGGACGACGGCGACGGCGACGCGGGGGTCGACGGCGGCGTCGACGCGGGCGTCCCGACCATGGGCCGCCCCGAACCCATCGCCGGCCTGCCGCCCACCATCGACCGCCTCGTCGGCGTGCGCAGCCCCAACGGCCGCCCGTGGGTGCTCGTGCCCGACGGCGCCGAGGGCCGGCTGCGGGCCCACGATCTCTCCCAGGAGCTGCCCCCGCGCCCGCTCCAGCTCTGGCCCCCGGTGCGCACCGCGATCGACGGCGACGACATCCTGCTCGTGGGCTACGCCGGCCCCGCGCCCGAGACCCGGGTGGCCACCGTGCGGCTCGAAGACGACGGCCCCCGGGCGCCGGTGCTCGACACCCAGGGCATCGCGCTGCCGGTCGCCGTCAGCCCCGGCCTCTCGGGCTGGGTCTTCGCCTTCGCCGACGGCGTCTGTCAGACCTTCCTCACCGACGCCGACCCCGCGATCGACCCGGTGCCGGGCCAGTTCTGGCGCTGCGCGACCCGCCCCGACATCACGCTCGTCGGCGACAGCCGCCGGATCTACGCCGTCGGCCCGATCGGCGCCGACGTGCGGGCCTGGACCACCCTGCCCGGCGTCGCCCGGCGCCCGACCGACGCCCCGGTGGACGGCGACCCCCGCCAGGTGACCCTCGCGACCGAAGCGACGGTGACCGACCTGCACATCATCCCCGGCGGGCGGGCGCTGCTGATCGAAGACGCCGAGGCGACCACGCTGCACCTGGTGACCGCCGACCGCACCCGGATCCTGCCCACCCCGCCGGGGCGGGTGATCTTCGGCGCCGCCCGCTTCTTCCAGCAGCACTTCGTCGTCTCGTGGGACGCCGCCCTCGGCCAGCCGGTCATCGACGCCGCCCCCACCGCCGACGGGCCGCCCCCGCCGACCGCCGGCATCGCCTGCAACCCGCTGCCCGAGCAGTGCGACCCCGGGATGAACGCCCTGGACGAAGACTGCGTGGGCCCGGGGGACAACGCCCGCTGCTGCCGGTCATCGGCGGGCAACATCGAGAACACCGCCCTCAACATCTCCAGCGACGCCCCCGAGTTCGAAGACGAGCCCGTGCTGCCGTGGTTTGTGGCCCAGGCCCCCGGCGGGCTGACGATGATCGTGTCGTTCGGCGACCGCCTCGACCTGCTGAGGCCGACCATCGGCGCCTCGAGCGACAACGAAGACGAGCAGGTGCAGGTCGCCCGCTTCGACGGCATCGAGCGCATCGAGCGCTTCGGCCAGCACCTGGGCAGCTTCGTGATCCACGGCCACCGCACCCCGGGCACCACCCCCGGCGGCGACCCCGACGCCGGACCGGACGCCGGCCTCGACATGGGCCTCGACATGGGCCTCGACACGGGCCCCGACGCCGGCCCGCCCCCGCCGACCGACACCCTGCTGTGGTACCTCGGGCGAGAGCGTGACGAAGACGGCAACGTCGTCCGGCTGCGGATCCACGAGACCGAGCCCCCCTGCCTGCCGGTGATGCACCTCACCATGCGGGCCGGCTTCGCCCGGATCTACTGCGCCGACGAGGCGCTGGACGTGCCCTTCGACGACGACGGCCCCCGCCTCGGCGAGCTGGTGGCCGTGCCCTACCCGGTCGCCGACGTGCGCTGGATCGGCCCCCCGCTCGCCGAGCAGGTCGACGAGGTCTTCCTCGCCGCGACCGGGGACGAGCACCGGCTGCACCTCTGGCGGGACACCGCCGACGGCGCCGCCATCGTCAACGCCCCGCTGCCCGCCGCCGTGGCCGCCATGCCGCCCGAAGACCGGCAGCACCCCATCCGACCCCCGGAGAGCGACGACATCCTGCCCGCGCGCATCCTCGGCGCCACCCTCGAGGTCTACATCGACGGCGTCGGCTGGAGCCCCAGCCCCTCGACCCGCTGGCCCGAGAGCGCGACGTTCTCCAAGACCCACCCCCTCGCGCTCACCCTGACCCAGACGACCAACCCCGAGCTGCCGGGCTACATGCGCGACAACCGGCGCTACGTCGTCGCGCTGCACGCGCTGCACCGGGACGAGCTGCACTGGGGCCAGCCGGTCGTCGTCGGCCAGCGGGGCGACCTCGAGCTGGTCGGGCGGTTCATGCACGGGGTGCGGTTCGCCGACTACGACCCCGGCGACCCGCTGGTGTGGTACGGCTTCGGCGACAGCAGCAACATCGTCGTGCAGCCCCGGGGCGTGGAGTGCCAGCCGGCGACCCTGCTCGACTGGCCGCCCGAATGAGCCGATGAGACGCCCCGCCGACCACCGGTGGCGCATCGCGGCCGCGCTCGCCGCGCTCGTGATGACCGGCTGCCCCGCCGAACCCCTGCCCGACGGCCCCGGGCCCCAGGACGTGTTCGAGGGCGACCTCGGCCCCGACGGCCCGATCGGCGACATGCGGCCGTGGGACGCCGCCACCCCGCCGGACCTCGACCTCGACCTCGACCTCGACCTCGACCCGGGGGACGCCCCGCCGCCCGACGCGCTGCCCTTCGACCTGCCCGACCCCGGCATCGCCCCCGCCCGGGCCGACAGCGCGGTGCTGGTCGGGCGGACCGACACCTGGATCGGCTGGATCATCGGCGACCGCCTCTACGGGGCCCGCATCGACACCGCCCAGCCCGACGCCGGGGGCATGCCGCCCGTCGAGCGCCCCCGCCCCCTCGCCGAGCTGCCCGACATCGCCGGCCCGATCACCGGCGTCCGGGCCCCCAACGGCCGCCCGTGGGTGCTCGTGCCCGACGGCGACGACGGCATGCTGCGGGCCCACGACCTCTCCGCCGGGCTCGACCCCCGCCCGCTGGGCCTCTGGCCGCCGGTGCGCACCGCCATCGCCGGGGAGTCGATCCTGCTCGTCGCCCGCGCCGGCCCCACCCCCGACGCCCCGGTGGCCACCGTGCGCCTGCTCGACGACGGCCCTCGGGCCCCCATCGTGGACACCCGGGGCATCGAGCTGCCCACCTCGATCGCCGCCGGCCCCGTCGGCTGGGTCTTCGCGTTCGACGACGGCATCTGCCAGTTCCACCTGCCCGACGGCGACCCGGGCGCCGACCCCCACCCCGGCCAACCGTGGCGCTGCGGCGCCCGGGCCGGCGCCGAGATCTTCGGCGACGCCCGGCGGATCTTCGCCGTCGGCCCCATCGACGACGACCTGCGGGCCTGGACCCTCATGCCCGGCGCCACCCTGTCGACCCGGCCCGACGCCGACTTCGACGACCCCCGGGCCTTCACCCTCGCCGTCGACGCCGACGTCGAGACCCTGCACCCCATCCCCGGCGGGCGGGCGCTCGCGGTCACCGGCCCCGCCGGGGTCGAGATCCACCTCATCACCGCCGACGAGATCAACATCGTGCCCGCGCCCGACGACGGGACCCTGCTCGGCGTCTCCCGCGCCTTCGACAGCCGATTCTTCGTCCTGTGGGACCCCGCGCTCGGCCGCCCCGTCGTGCGCCCCGCCGAAGCCCGCGCCGGCCCCGCCCCGCCGACCGACGGCCTCGGCTGCCGCCCCCTGCCCGAGCAATGCGACGCCTACGACGGCTACATCGACCTCGACTGCGTCGAAGGCCGGGAGAACGCCCGCTGCTGCCGCGAGCGCGCGCTGGCCGACGCCGAGAGCACCGCCCTGAACCTCTCGAGCGACGAAGCCGGCGTCGAAGACGTACCGACCCTGCCCTGGTTCGTCACCCACACCCCCGCCGGACTGGTCATGATCGCCGCCTACCCCGACCGGCTCGACCTGCTGCGGTTCGCCTACGCCAGCACCCACGACAACGAGGACCCCGACGTACGCATCGCCCGGTTCGAAGGCATCGAGCGCGTCGAACGCTACGGCCGCCACCTCAGCCGGCTGGTGATCCACGGCGTCCGCTCCACCCCCCCGCCGGTGGACGACCCCCCCGACGCCGGCCCCCCCGACGCCGGCCCCCCCGACGCCGACCTGGACGCCGCCCCGCTCGACGCCGACCCCGACGAAGCGCTCGACGCCGACCCCCCGCTCGACGCCGACCCCGACGCCGCGCCCGAACCGCCCGGCCCCGGCGACGTCCTGCTGTGGTACCTCGGCCGCCAGCTCCTGCCCGACGGCACCCCCCGGGCCTTCACCTACGAGACCCGGCTGCCCTGCGCCCCGATCCTGCACCTGACCATGGGCGACGGCTACGCCCGGATCTACTGCCCCGACTTCGCGCTCGACGTGCCGGTGGACGTCGAAGGCCCCCGGCTCGCCGACGCCATCGAGACCCCCTACCCCATCGACGACGTGCGCTGGATCGGCCCCCCGATCACATCCGGCGGCGCCCAGCGATTCCTCGCCGCCGCCGGAGACACCCACGCGCTGCACATCTGGACCGACGCCGGAGACGGCGCCGCCATCATCGACGACGCCCTGCCCCCGGCGCTCGCCGCGATCCGCCACCCCGACCGGACCCACCCCATCCGCCTGCCCGAAGACGACAGCGTGCAGCCGGCGCGCATCGTCGACGACCGGATCCAGATCCACATCCCCGGGCTCGGCTGGCGCGCCGCCCCCGCCAGCCGCTGGCCCCAGAGCGCCAGCTTCTCGACCACCGAACCGCTCGCCATCACGCTGGCCCAGATCACCGACCCCGACGCCCCCGGCTACAGCCGGATCAACCGGCGCTACACCATCATGCTGCACGACCTGAGCGTCGAAGCCCTGCACTGGGGCCAGCCGGTGACCATGAGCCTCGACCCGCTCGAGACCGACGCCGAGCTGGTCGGCCGGTTCGTCTTCGGGGCCCGCTTCGCCGACCACGACGCCGGCCGACCGCTGGTGTGGTACGGCTACGGCGACCCGCGCAATATCACGCTGCTCGCCCGGGGGGCGCTGTGCAACCCGGCGCGCCTCGGCCAGCCCTGACCCCGGCGCTCAGGCGCCCTCAGACCATGCGCCCGGGCCAGGCCCCCTCATCGCTGTGCTCGGTGAACAAGCGCAGCAGATCCTCCCGATTGCGCTTCGCGTCCGAGATGCCCAGCTCGATGAGATCCTGACAGAACTTGCCGTCGAACAAGATGTAACTGCACAGATCGGCCTCGTCCCGGCTCTCCATCATCGCCAGCCGCCGGATCAGGCGACCGATCAAGCTGCGATTACGGCGCATCGCCTTCGAACGCACATGCTGCGCCGCCATGCGCCCCAGATCACGCCCCGGGCGCAGCACCACGTGCGGCACGATGCGATAGCGCGCCCCGCGGATGGGCCCCATCATCGTATTCAGGCGGGTCGTGAACTGCTCCCCGAACACCTGCTGCCCATCGCGCAGCAGCCGGTTCATGTGCTCCAGGCGGATCAGATCGTAATCGACGTGATCCAGCATCAGCGCGTTGAGCACCTTCGCCAGCAGAAACACCGGCGAGGCCAACCGCGAGCGCCAGACCCCCGGCTCCTCGGCGTAATCCACCCGCTTGTCGCTGCCGAGCCCCACCACCACCAGCCGGGTCGAGCCCAGGCGCAGAGCCGGAGACAGCGGCGTATTCTGCCGCAGCCCGCCGTCGGCGTAGGGCACCCCATCGATGTCGATCGCCGGGAAGACGAACGGGATCGCCGCCGAAGCCCGCACATGCTTCGGATCGAGCCGGGCGTGCACCGCGCGGACGTGCGGATCGCGGGAGAAGCGCCGCGGCCGCCCATCGCGGGTCTCGTAGAACACCACCGTCTTGCCCGTCGGCACCTGAGTCGCCGAGATCGACACCGCCTCGAGCAACCCATCGGCCAGGTTGACGTGGATGCGATTCCAATCGAACGAATCCTCGATCATGCGCCGGGTCGGCGCATCGGGGAAGATCGACTCCCGCTTGTTGCGCCCCAGCACCCAGCTCGGGATCGCCATCATGTCCGACAGACCGATGTGCAGGATCTCCTCCAGCTCCACCCTCTGCCAGATGTCGACCAGCTTGCGCATGCCCCACGCCGGCTGATGCATCGTCGCCGCCAGGCTCGACACATTGAGCGCGCCGATCGACGTGCCCGACAGCACATTGAACCGCACCGCCTCCCGCAGCTCGGCCGGGCCGTCGGCGTACAGGTAGTACAAAATCCCCGCCTCGTAGGCCCCCCGGGCGCCGCCGCCCGCCAGGACCAGCCCGCAATTGGGCATCTGGACCTCCAACATCGCGCGGGCCGCCCCGCGTGGACCGATCATGCCCCAGGACCCGCCCCGAGACCAGCCGACCTTGCGCGCGCCCCGCGCATCGGCCACCCTCCCGACAGCGCCACCGACCCCCGGCGGAGACAGCCATGGCCCGGATCCTGGTCATCGACGACAACGACACCATGCGCGAGGGCATCGCCTACACCATCAAGCGCCTCGGGCACACCGTCGACACCGCCGCCAGCGGCCCCGACGGCCTCGAGAAGTTCCGGGCGAAGCCGGCCGACTTCGTCATCAGCGACCTCAAGATGGAGGGCATGGACGGCATCGCCGTGCTCCAGGCCATCCGCGACGAAGACCCCGACGCGCTGCTGATGATCGTCACCGCCTTCGGCACCGTCGAGACCGCCGTCGAAGCCATGAAGCTCGGCGCCTTCGACTTCATCACCAAGCCCTTCGCCCCCCAGGTCCTGCGGCTCAAGGTCAAGAGCGCGCTCGAGCGCCTCGCCGACCGCCACGCCCGGGAGAAGCTCGAGCGGCACAACGAGATCCTGCAAGCCGAGCTCGAAGACCGCTACCGCCCCATCGAAGACCACGACCTCGTCGGCGACAGCGCCCCGATGCGGCGGGTGCTCGACACCATCGCCCGCATCGCCGCCGCCGACAGCACGGTCTACGTCTACGGCGAGAGCGGCACCGGCAAAGAGCTGGTCGCCCGGGCCATCCACCGCAACAGCCGCCGCGCCGACGGCCCGTTCATCAAGCTCAACTGTGGTGCGTTGGCCGAGACCCTGCTCGAGAGCGAGCTGTTCGGCCACGAGCGGGGCAGCTTCACCCACGCCCACAAGCGCAAGCTCGGCCGCTTCGAACTCGCCGACGGGGGCACCCTCTTCCTCGACGAGATCGGCGACATCAGCCCCACCATCCAGCTCAAGCTGCTGCGGGTCCTGCAAGAGCGCACCTTCGAGCGGGTCGGCGGAGAAGAGACCATCGAGGTCGACGTGCGCATCATCAGCGCCACCAACAAGGACCTGCGGGCCGAGGTCGAGGCCGGCCGCTTCCGGGAGGACCTCTTCTACCGCCTGCACATCGTGCCCATCACCCTGCCCCCCCTGCGCGAGCGCCCGGCCGACATCGCCCCCCTCGCCCGCCACTTCGTCACCAAGCTGCGCGCCCGGACCGGCAGCCGGGCCACCGACGTCACCGACGCCGCCATCGAGGCCCTCAACGCCTACCCCTGGCCGGGCAACGTGCGCGAGCTCGAGAACGCCATCGAGCAGAGCCTCGTCTTCTGCGACGGCGACGTCCTCGACGCCCTCGACCTGCCGGCCCACGTCCGCGGCATGCCCACCGCCCCGGGCTACGCCCTGCCCGACGACGACCGCTCGCTGACCGAGATCCTCGAGACGCTCGAGAAGCAGCTCATCGAGAAGGCCTTCGCCGAGGCCGAGGGCGTCAAGACCGAGTGCGCCCGCCTGCTGGGCATCAAGACCAGCGCGCTGTATTACAAGCTCGAGAAGTACGGGGTCGGGCAGTAGCATCGCTGGAACGAGGGCACGCAACGCATGCCCTCGCTGTAGTCGACCCGCTTGTCTCTGCGCCCGATGCCCGATATTCTGCACTCGATGCCCGATCTGAATAGGAGGCATGATGGTAACCGAAAAGAGAACTCTCGATTCGACCTGCCATTGGACCCACCTGGGCAACCAGCCACACTTTGCCTGCCATATCGATGGCACGACCGTCTGTGCTCGATGCTGCGTCGAGCGCTGCCGCAACGAAGCGCCCGATGCCTTCGCCGAGTGTCAGGCCGCCGACCATCCCACATGGCCGAAGCGGCCCAGTGTCCCTCGCAAGCTGGTGGTCATCGAGGGCTATTGGGACGATGCGCGCGTGTTCGACCGCGCCAGCGTCGGACCCTTCCTCCAGGGCCTCGCGGGCATCGTGCCCGGTCTGCAGATCGCGCACCGTCGCGTCAACGGCCGCGTCGACTTCAACCGCCTCGTGACCAGGACTCTCTGGAAGGACGAGCAGGCCCACGATGTGCCTGTCTACTACCTGGCATTTCATGGCACGCGGGGCCGACTCGGTATCGGCAACGGGCTCGACATCGACGCGCTGTGTACAGCCTTCGACGGCTACGGCGAGCAGGATCACATGCTCTACTTCTCGAGCTGCTCGACCTTCGGCGGCCGGTGGGGTGACACCTACGGCCGTCGCCTCCGGGAAGCTGCCGGCAGCAAGGCGGTCATCGGCTACGGCGCCGACGTGGACTGGGCAGACAGCATGCTCATCGACCTGCACGTTCTCCAGCGCTTCTTCACCGCCGACGAGCCATGGGCGGCGCTGGCCGACATCGAGAGCGGAGTCCGCGAGAAGCTGTCGCTGGCGAATGACCTGAAATGGAAGATGTTCACCGAGGACGACACACAATAGGCCCCTCTTCTGGAAGGGATATCGCCCGACGTCAACGCAGACTGCCGGGTGAGTCTCGTTCGTGCCTGCGGCTCACCGACGCGAGCGCCTGGGACAAGACCGCGGTGGCTGCGTTGCGCACGGCCTGGGGCAGATCGGGGCGGGCGACGAGAGATTCGAGCCGTCCGCGCACCTCGTCGGTCGCGGTCAGCCGGCCCAGCGACTGGATGGCATACGTCGACAGGGCGATGGACCGACGCTGCACTGAGCTTCGGGTGGAGAGATCCGGGCTCTGGGCGACGAGGCCATAGGATTCGTGGTCAGCCGACCAGACGCCGGGGTCGCTCACCGACATCAAGAACCCGCGGAGGATCGACGAGTCGGGGTGACGGGCAGCGAGCCGATCGACGGCGTTCATCACGCTGACGGGGCGACGGTACAGCGCGCCGGTCGCGTTGGCCGCTGCTGCCGCGTCCGGATCGTGAGCCCGCAAGAGCGAGAGGATGACCGGCAGCTGCGCATCCTCGAGCACGTCACCCAGCGCGTAGGTGGTGTTGCGCCAGCAGATCGAGCTGGCGTAGTCGCTGAGGACCTCGACGAGGCGGGCGGCGTCCCGGGCCGAGAGAGTCTTGCGAACGGACGCGCGGTCGTAGCCGGCCTCGGTACACAGAAGCTGCGTCTCCGCCGCCGAGAGCGCAGAGGGAGTCGCGCTCGGGGGCGCCTCATCACCACCTTGGGCACGCTGGGCCTTGATCTCTGTCGCCGGAGGGCCCGGTGTGCGGGTGCAGGCCCAGGTCATGGTGACGATCAGCGCGGCGACGACGATGCCGGCCCGGTGTGGCGCCGTTGCCCTCATCACGGCCTCCTCGGTGTACCGACCTCGACGGTACGGGATGCGCGCTGGCCTGTCGAGGGACAACGACCGCCCACCGTTCGCGCCATCCGCAGCGAGGCCACCGGCCGCTGCCCGGCGACTATGGGGGACCTCGCCGTGACTCGACGACTCCTCTCCCCGGCGCCTGCATGGGTCGAGCCCCGGCGAGCCGTACGATGGGCTCGACCGGCAACCGCGGACCGGAGCACGGCGCGGGCACTTTTCGGACGAGACGCCGCTGCATCGCGTCGTGATCACGGGCAAAGCATCCAAGGACGCCTCGCGGCACCCGAAGCCGTTTCGATTCGAAGGCGTCATGGCGTTGCGGCGCTCCGCCCGGTTCCGTCAGTATGGTGCCTCCGAGGAGCCCATACCCGCGCCGTGCCGTCACGAGGAGCCAGTCGTCATGTCAGGAGCCGACCGCAACCAGCCCTGCCCCTGCGGCAGCGGTCAGAAGTACAAGAGGTGCTGCCTGCGCCGCCAGCAGGCGGCCGAAGCCACCGCGCGCCGGGAGGCCGGGGCGCGGCAGCGGCTGCTCGACCTGGAGAGCGAGACGACCGCGAAGATCCGCGGGTTCGCCCTCGACGCCTTCGACGTCGACCCCTTCGAGCAGCTCCCCTTCCCCATCGACGAGCCGCGCGAGGCGCTGGGCATGTTCGTCCCGTTCACCTGCTATGACCTCGGCCCGTTCGAGGCGATGACCTGGGCCCGGGCGCTCCTCGCCGACGGCGGCTGGGTGACCGACGAAGAGCAGCGGTGGCTCGAAGCGCAAGCGGCGTGCTGGGTCGGGGTGTGGGAGGCGCGGTCCATCGACCGGGGGCGCTCGATGACGATGCGCGACCGGCTCACCGGCGAGGTGCGCACGGTCTTCGAACGCTCGGCGAGCCGGACGCTGCCGGTGCAGGGGTGCCTGGTCGGCCGGGTCGTCGACTTCGACGGCCGCTCGGTCCTCAGCGGGACGTACCCGGTCCCGCTCTCGCCGCGGGACGCCGATCTCGTCGTCGAGCACCTGCGGCGGGCGTTCACCGCCACGGCGCGGTTGCCCAAGCGCCGGCTGCTGAAGCCCGCCGAGCTGCGCACGGGGCGGATCCGCCTGACGACGGTGCTCGCGGTGCACAAGTGGGCCGAGGCCAGAGCGCAGCGGCCTGCGCCCATCTTGCAGAACACCGACGGCGACCCGCTGGAGCAGGTCGAAGAGCGCTACCCCTTCGACCCGGATGCTCGGGCGGCCGTCGACGCCGGCGTCCGCCGACTGGCCGACGCGGTGTGCGTCAGCGAGCCGGGCGAGCGGCCGACCCACGTCCAGATCGAGCGGCCGGGGCACGCGCAGTCGAAGGCGCTGCCCAACACCATCACCGCCCACCTCTTCGTGCACGCCGACGCGCTGGTGGTGCAGACCAACGCCCGGAGGCGCGCCGACACGATCGCGGCGGCCATCGCCACGCTGGATCTGCCGCTCGGCGCATCGACGCGCACGGTGGAGCCGATCGAGCTGCCCACCGAGCCGGTGACCCGCCCCGGGCCCCGGCTGGAGGCGGCCCCGCCCCCGGCGCTGATCGAGCAGGTGCAGGCCTTCAACGAGGCCCACTACACCCAATGGGTCGACGATCCGCTGCCTGCGCTGGACGGCAAGTCGCCCCGGCAGGCGGTGAGGACGAAGTCGGGCCGGGCGCAGGTCGAGTCGCTCCTGCGCGATCTGGCGTGGCATCAGCAGCGCATGCCCGAGTGGCAGCGGGTCGACGTCGATGTCATCGCGGCCCGGCTGCGGCTGCCGCCGCTGTCGGCGGTCGACCCGCCGCCGGGCGAGCAGCGCGCCGGCCGCCGGACCGAACGACCCCGGTGACGTCCGTCGTTGCATGCGTCCACCCCGGATGCCGACCATGACCGATCTCAGGGCTTGTCAGGAGATATCTCGGGCCCTCGGCGATCCGAGCTATTTCCTTCCAAGCCCTCAGACCGGGCGGCCGCCGAACAGCGCGCGATACAGCGGCCACAAGCGGCGGATCACGGCGAACGCTTCGGTGACCAGCCGCGGGCCCCAGGCGATGACATCCGCCCGGGGGAAGGTCGTGCGCACGGCCAGGTCGAGCGCCCGGCCGATGTCATCCGGCAGCGATGCCAGCGGCGCGCGGTGGGTGTGGGTCACGATGCCGCCCCGGCGGCGTACGCGGTAGCGGAAGCGGGTGTCGCCGACGAAGCACGGGTTCAGCGCGGCGAGGACGCGGTCGGGGGCGTCGGCGATGCGGGCCTTGGCGTGCTCGAGCAGCTCGGTCCCATAGGCGCCGACGAAGAGCCCGACGTGGACGCCGGTGGGCTTGATGCAGTGGGAGAGCTGGGCGTCGGTGAGGCGCTTGCGGGGCGGGCGGTAGAAAGCCAGCCACAGGTTCGACTTGCAGCCGCCTTTGCCGAAGTCGTTCTTGGGCAGGCGGCTGAAGACGCCGCGGTCGGTCTCAAAGCGCAGCGCGGATGGCGCGATCCAGTTGACGACGAGGTCGTCCCGGTAGCGGGCGAAGGGCTCTTTGATGTGGGCGGCGATCCGATCGGGTCCGCTGCCGTCGGGGCCGCCGCGCTCGGCGCGGTACTGCTCGAGGTCGGGCTTCGCGTCGAGGCGGTCGAGCACGGCGAAGCTCTCGGCGGTGAAGCCTTCGAAGTGCAGGTCGGGCGGGTCGGTGAAGACGAGGCGGTCGACGGGCACGGCGGTGGGCTCGGTGAGCGCGGCGCCGGCGGCGATGGGGTCGAAGTCATCGGTCATGGGAGCAGGAGTCATCGGGCGCGGGCGGGGTCGCGCTGTGGCGGCGATGGTCTACGGTGGGTGGGTGTCGGCGGGCCGCGGGTCAGCGGGGGTCGCCGATCAGGATGAACGGGGCCCAGGTGTAGGGGTGGGGGCCAGCGGGGGCCTGTGGCGTCGGGCCGGGCAGGCCGAGCTTGCGGGCCGGGCCGCGGCCGGTGGCGCCGAGCATGGCCACCTGGGCGGCGCGCAGGGCGTCGATCTTGTGGTCGCCCTGCGCGAGCCGGGCGTAGAAGCGGGCCATGAGGCGGGCGGTGGAGTCGTCGGCCACGGGCCACAGGCTGGCGACCACCGAGCGGGCGCCCTGGCGGATGGCGAGGGCGGCGAAGCCGTCGAGGGGCTGGCCCTCGGCGAAGGTGCCCACGGCGGTCTGGCAGGCGGAGAGGGTCAGCAGCTCGACGCCGTCGAAGCGCACGGCCGAGAGGCGGTCGAGGCCGAGGGTGTCGCCGTCGCCCAGCGCGAGGAAGGAGCGGTCGGCGGGGCCGGGGCGGAAGACGAAGTGGCTGGCGATGTGGATGGCGGGGGTGGCGCCGGCGGCGAGGGTCGAGAGCAGGGCGTCGGCGGTGAACTCGGCGTCGAGGTGGGCCCGGCCGGGCAGCAGGCCCATGGCGGGGGCGTCGGGGGGCTGCACGATGGTGGCCAGTTCGAATGGGACCGAGGGCAGCGGGGGCAGGTGGGTGCCGGGGACCGCGCCGGCGGCGCCGAAGGCGGCGATCCGGTCGATCGGGCGGCGGGTGTCGGGCGCGTCGGGGTCGGGCGCGATGTAGCGGGCCATGGCGTAGTCCTGGATCAGGAACCGGCCGGTCTCGGGGTCGACCAGGGCGGCCAGCGGCACGTAGCGCAAGGCGCCGTCGAGGGACCACAGCAGGGTGTCGACGCCGGTGTCGGCCAGGGCCTCGCGCACATGGGCGATGAAGTCGGCGTAGAGGGCCTCCGCGAGCGGGCGCCAGCCGTCGCCGCGGCCGCTCAGGGCCCGGGCGAGCTCGCCGGCGCGGGCGTTGAGCTCGTCGCGGGTGGTCTCGGACATCACGAAGAAGTGGGCGTCGGCGGTCGTGATGAGCAGGAGCTGGATCTCGGCGTCGCTGAACCACTGTACGAGGGCGGCCTTGCCCGATCGCTGGCGGTCGAGCGCGGCCAGCCAGGGCTGAGCGTTCTGCATGACATCGCCCGCGTCGAAGGCCGGGCCGCGTGATCCTTCGGCCTCGGCGGCGCGCATGTCGGCTTCGAGGGCGTCGAGCGCGGTGAGGAAGGCGTCGCGGGCGGCGGGGTCGGTCGGGGCGGCCTGGAGCCGGCGGCGGGCGGCGTCGTAGCGGGCGCGCCACGCCAGCTCGGCCGCGGTCTGGGGTACGCCGCCGGGCGCGTCGCGCAGGCCCCGGGTGAGCGCGCCCAGCCGGCCGTGGTCGAGCAGGTCGTCGATGGCGTCGGCCTCGGCCAGCCGCCCCCGGCGCTGCACGAGCATGCCGGTCAGCATCTCGTATTGCCCGCGGTGGGCGTCGACGAAGGCGTCGGCCTCGTCCAGCCCGCCGCGGATGGCCTGGAGCGCGGCGACGACCTGCTTGGTGTAGAAGATGGCGACGGTGTTGTCCTCCCGCTCGGCGGCGAGGGCGGCGTAGTGCGAGAGGATCCGCCAGCGGTGGGGCATGGCGGTCCGGGCCTCGGTCTCGACGAGCGCCTGCCGGGCCAGCCGGGCGGCGGCCTCGGGCTCGCCCCGGGCGTGGGCGTTGGCGGCGGCCCGGATGCGCCAGTAGCCGGCGTAGGCGGTGTCGGGGTCGGCGTCGAGCAGGGCCAGGGCCTCGGCGTAGAGCGGCGCGGCGGCGTCGGGGGCGTCGGTGTCGTCGTGGTGGATGGCCCGACCGAAGAGGATCGCCGTGCGCTCGAAGGGCGAGCGGGCGACGGCCAGGGCGTCGTCGAGGCGCCGGCTGGCGGCGGCGTAGTCGCTCCGCTGGGTGGCGACGGCGGCGAGGTCGTGCAGCCACATCGCCCGCCGGCCGTCGTCGCCGGCGTCGATCAGGGCCACGCCCCACAGCATGTCGTCTTCGGCGCGGTCGGCGTCGCCGAGGGCGAGGTGGACCGCCGCCCGCCGGCGCAGGGTGCTGGCCAGGGTCTCCGGATCGGCGGGCAGCGCGCTCTGGAGGTCGACCGCGGCGTCCAGCGCCGTTCGGGCGTTGACCACGCGGCCGGCCGCGTGGTGGGCCCGGCCCAGCCGGACCAGGGCGTCGGCGACGTCGAGGTGGGGGCCCAGGCCCCGTTCGAGGGTGTGCACCAGCCGCGCGCAGGCGTCGGCGTCCCCGGGGGCGCCGGCTTCGGCGAGCAGCGTGTCGCCGCGGCAGCCGGCGCGCAGCGTATCGGGGTGGTCCGGGCCCAGCGACCCGGCCAGCAGCGCCCGCAGCTCGGCGGCGGCGCGGCCGGCGTCGGCTTCGCGGCTCAGGCCGTCGAGGACGGCGACCCGCCCGCGGGCGATGTGCAGCCGCACGTCGGGGTCGAAGCCCGGCGCGCGCAGCCAGGGGCGCAGGGCGTCGAGCGAGGCGATGGCGTCGGCGTCCCGGTCGAGCGCGGTGAGGATCTGCGCCCGGTTGAAGAAGCTGGCGGCGACGAGGTGGGGGTCGGCGGCGGGCGGGATGGC
>JAUHYW010000131.1 GCA_030426085.1 bacterium
GCGAGGCGTACGGGGCGTTCGTGGAGCGGTATCGGGCGGCGTTGCAGGCGCTGCGCGAGGGGTGGGAGGCGGTGGGCTTTCCGGCGGAGGGGTGCCGGCCAGCGGTGCTGCTGCCGGAGGCCGGGGGATAGAGCGGCGGTCGGGCTCGCGGTCGTGAGCGGGATTCGGGATGGCGTGGCGCCGGGGTCGGGTGTGCGGGTGAGGTGCGTTCGGGCGAGGGCGGTGGGGGCGCGTGTGGCCGTGGTCGGGCGTGGAAGCGCTGCGGCTCGGCGTCGTCGGTGGGCTCAGGATGATCGTAAAGCACCGCTTTCGGTACTCGCCGCACACCCGTTCCACCCCCCCCAACAATATGCTTGGCACCTTGACCACCTTGCGCCCAACAATATGCTTGGCACCTTGACTGGCGGTACTCGCCGCAGGATGATCGTCAAGCACCGCTTTCGGTACTCGCCGCACACCCGCTCCACCCCCTCCAACAATATGCTTGGCACCTTGACTGACTCCCCCCCAACAACATGCTTGGCACCTTGACCTGCACCTTGACCGGCATCCGGCGGGTACCCTTGACCTGACCCAACAGCCCACTTTCGCCCTTCAACAAGATGGTTGGCACCTTGACCGGCACCTTGACCGGCAGCACCTTGAACTGGCCCCCTTGATCCACGCTGTACCGCAGTGTACGTTGGACGCAATGCTTAGGGAGGCTGGTGGCATGAGTAGCCTACAACAACTAGAATCTGAACTACGCAAGGAACGACAGTCTGTAGACGTCGATCACTATGACATCACAATCCGAGAGTTGGTCCGGATGTCTGTGGAGGGAGAACTCCAACGCTCGCCTGAATACCAGCGTTTCTTCCGTTGGAGCGTTCAAGACGAATCCAGGCTGGTAGAGTCTCTTTTTCTCGGCTTGCCCGTCCCACCTATCTTCGTGGCTACGAACCAGGACAACACCTGGGAGATGGTCGATGGATTGCAGCGAATCAGCACATTGCTACATTTCGCAGCCGCTGACGCAGAGTTCACGGAGTTCGAGCAAGGCCCTGTCCTTGAAGCACTAGGAAAGGACAGCCCTTTGAGGCTCAGTGACCTGGAGAAAGTCCCAGCCCTAAATGGGCTAACCTTCGCGGAACTGCCCAGGCCGCTTCAACTCGCCTTCATGAGGCGGTTTCTCCGAGTAACGGCACTCTCCGACAAGGCCGACAAACAGGTTCGTTTCGATCTATTCGAGCGCCTAAATCGTGGCGGTGTCGCGCTAACTCCTCAAGAAGTGCGAGCCTGTGTATACCGCGGGCCAGTTGCAAAGTTCTTGAGGAGTTGCGCCAACGAAAAAAACTTCGTCTCGCTGGTAAAGCTTCAGGCCGCACACCAGCACGATGGTACGCGGGAAGAATTGGTCCTGAAGCTTTTCGCCTATATGAATAATCGCGAGAACTTCAAAGGCAAGGTTAAGGACTTCCTCAACGATTATATGGCACAGGCCGACGGACTCGATCTCACTCAAGGTGCGAGCCTATTCTCGCAGGTCACGTCTTGCTTGGCTAATTTCGTGCAAGGCCCCATCCTGCGTTCCAACTACAATCTCACACCGCAGAATCAACTCGAGGCGATCCTTGTTGCTACAGGCGAACTCATCGATGACGGACAGACTCCTACTGGCCCCAAGACGGGCTGGCTCGACGACGAAATCCTCGTAGGGGCCTCGACGAAAGGCACTAACACACGGTCCGCCCTTAGCGCGCGCATCGACCGTGCGAAAGAACTACTAATGGGCGCTGACCCAATCGTTGCTTGAATGTCTCTCCAACAGGCATTCAACGACGCAGCGGTGGTGGCTGATCGCGTCAGGATGGAAGTCATGTCATTGGACACGATCGCTCTGTCGAGGTCACCACTCCGTGCTCGCATTGGCTCCAAGAGGAGCGCGACCTACATCTGGCTCGCAGCTGCCATGGAACGGTACTATAAGGCGGTCGTCTACGAACTCGTCAATGTCATCAATGCAGAGGCCGTACCGCTCTGCGATCTGAGACTCAGTTTGATGTCGATGGCTATCTCATCGAAATTCGACGCAGCACATGCGACCAAGGGCGTTGCCCGGTGGTCTAAACGAACTGAGATATTCGCGAGTATCAGTCACAGCCAAGCTGCCGTACTGAGTTCGAATGACAGCCATCTACCTATCGATGGGAGGACTATTAGAGCCAAGCACGTCCAGGCTCTATGGGATGTATTCGGCCTCCCAGGTCCGAGCATCCCAGGGAAACGGCATACTCTAGCTCTCAAAGATCTAGCCGATGGAAGAAACCAACTTGCACATGGTCAGGTAGACCCGGAAGACTACGGGAGGCGGAAAGTCACCAAGGACCTCCTTCGGCTGATTGATGTGGTCGATGATATTCTCATCCATGTGGATGGGGCGGTGGAGGCATACTGTCAAAGTCAGGGGTGGTGCCGATAACCCATTCGTTGGCTCCCACAGCCATTGGTCTCTGGTTCACGCTGACCCTGACGCCCACCGCCGGGAAATACCGTCAGCCAGAACCTCCACGGGCCGGTCGTCGATGATCCGTAGATACTAGCCTCAGTTGGCACGCTTCCGTTGGACCAATATAGGCATCAGCCGGCAGGGAACAGAGTGGGATAGAGGTTGACTGTATTTGCACTGACCACTCTACCACTGAAGCCCTCACCGCTCCGCCACCACCAGCCTGAACCCGATATACGGCGACGGATCTCTGGGATCCCGCGTCAACCGCGCCGTACACGGCTGCCCATGAAACGGCAGCGCCGAGCACCCGCCGCGCACATAACACGCGTTCGGATCATCCCGCGCCGCCGTCAGCGTCCACTCGATCACCCCCGTCACCAGATCACACACGCCATACGGCGACCGATCCTGCGGAAACCGCCCCACCGCATACAGCGCGCTGTCCGCCCGGCAATACAGCGGCTCGAACCGATCGCCCCAGGGCCACGTCCGCCCATCGACCCCCCGGGCCGCCTTCTCCCACTCGGCGCTCGTCGGCAGCCGATACCGCACGCCATCCTGCTTGCCGCGCCACTGGGCGTACGCGTGCGCATCGGCCAGCGTGATCCCGGTCACCGGCCGCCGGGGATCATAGCGACCGAAGCGCGCCTGCCCCTCCGGCCCCCACAGCGGCAGCCCGTCGCGGCCCATGATCGGGATCCGCGCCGCCCGCTGCTCCGGGGACCCGGCCAGCGCCTCGAGCCACGCGTTGTACTCGGCGCAGGTCACCGGGTGGATCCCGATGTGATACGTCCCGATGCGGGCCGAGCGCGCCGCGTGGCCCTCGTCGACCAGCGGGTCGCCCCCGTACAAGAAGCGGCCCCCCGGGATGCAGGCGAAGCCCGGGTGCATCTCGTCGGGCCAGTCGTGCTCCAGCTCGACCGGGCGGTCGCGCACGACGACGAACGGCACCCGCATCGAGACCCGGTCCCGGGTGAACGTGCAAAGCCCGCTGCCCACCGGCACGTCGGGCACGGTCAGCGGGCTGCGGCCCTGCTGCAACGTCGGGCCGGCCTCCAGACGACGGTCGCGCTCGACGACCCGCTGCACGATGACCTCGATGTCGGCCGGGCGGGTGTGCACCGAGAGCGGGGCCCCGCGCTTGAGCCAGCGGGCGAGGGTGCGGTCGGGGTCGTCGAGCTGGCGCAGCAGGTGGGCGTAATAGGCGACGTCGCCCGGTGAGCGGGTGCGCTCGGCGCGCATGCAGCGGGTCTTGAGCAGGCCGACGAGGCGCTCACGCAGCTCGGGCTGACCGGCGTCGCGGGCGAGGCGGGTCTGGCGGACGGCGAGGGCGAGGTGGGCCTCGATCTGCTCTTCCTGGAGGCGGATCTTCTCCTGCTGGTGTACCACCCGCCGGCGGCGCTCCACCGGGTCGAGGGCCTCGCCGTCGGCGCCGCGCAGGGCGTGCACCCGGGCCCGCATCTGGTCGAGGCGGGTCTGCTCTTTCTCGACGACCTGGAAGGTGCGCGCCGCCCGCGCGGCCCGCTGGCGGGCGACCTCCCGGCTCTGCTCCTGCATGCGGGCCCGGGCCTGGTACAGCGCGAGGTCGTCGGCCAGGTCGAGGGCGCTCTCGTGGCGGTCGCGGGGGTCCATCGACAGGGTCTTGAGCACGATGCGGTCGAGCTCGGGCGCGATGGCCTGGTCGGGCGCGGTCTGGCTCGGCGGGCGGGCGTTGCCCCGGCGGACCTTGGCCAGCACCTCGTTGACCTTGCGCCCGCTGAACGGCGGGCGGTGGGTGAGCACGTGGTACAGGATCGCGCCGAGGCCGTAGATGTCGCTGCGGTCGTCGACCAGATCCTGGAGGCCCATCGCCTGCTCGGGCGACATGTAGTACGGGGTGCCGATGACCGATCCGACGCGGGTGACCCGGCCGTCGGCCTGGGCCAGCTCGCGGGCCTCTTCGACGTCGGCCATGTCGCTGGGGTCCGGCTCGAGGCAGCGGGCGAGGCCGAGGTCGACGATGCACACCTCGCCGAAGTCGCCGAGCAGGATGTTGGCCGGCTTGAGGTCGCGGTGCACGATGCGCCGCTCGTGGGCGAAGGCGACGCCCTGGCAGACCCGGCGCATCACGGTCATCAGCCGGTCGCGGTTGTAGTCGGTCAGCGTGCGGCGGTCGCCGGCGCTGCGGGCCCGCAGCACGTCTTGCAGGCTCTGGCCCTCGATGACTTTCATCGCGAAGAAGCGCTGCCCGTTGCGGAAGACGCCCATGTCGTAGACCGGCACCATGGTCGGGTGCTGGAGCCGGCCGGTGATGCGGGCCTCCATGACGAAGCGGTAGCGGCTGAGCTTGTCGCTGCGGTGCTTGTCGTGCAGCAGCTTGAGCGCGACGTGGCGCTGCAACACCCGGTCGTAGGCCAGCATGACCTTGCCCATGCTGCCCCGGGCGATCTCGTCCATCAGGGTGTAGCGGTCGGGGCCGGTGTCGAGCGCGTCGAGGTCGTCGGCGTCGGCGTCGTGGCCCGCGGGGGGTATGCCGGCGGTCATCAGGATCGAGCGGCCGTCGACGGTCAGCTCGGCGCTGGCGAGGCCGTCGCGCTCTTCGGCGCCGTCGCCGAGGGCCGCCGGGTCGGGCATCTGCCAGTCGGGCACCGGGCGGATCCGGGGTCGGGTGGTCGGGGGGCCTTCGGGGCCGTCGATGGCCAGCCGGAAGCCGAGGCCGACGAGCGGCGCGGTGTCGCCGAGGGTGGCCCGGGTGGCGAGGTGGCATTCGCTGAACGGGAAGAGCCAGCTCCCGCCGCGCAGGGTCGGGCGCCGCTCGCCGTCGAGCGGGCCGACGTACTCCCGCACGCCGCCGGCGAGGTCGCGCACGCCGTACACCGAGCGGTCGGCCTCGACGGCGCCCACCGGCCGCAGGTAGGGGGCCCGGCCGTCGCTGCCCAGGTGGTGGCAGAACGCGGGCTCGGGCCGGTCGCCCCAGGGGTAGGGTCGGCCCTCGGCGCCCCGGGCGACCTTCTCCCACTCGTGCTCGGTGAGCAGGCGGTAGTCGACGCCGTCCCGGGCGCTGCGCCAGGCGAGGTAGGCCCGCACGTCGGCCGGGCGCACCCCGACGACCGGGTGGTCGGCGTCCCACGCCTGGCCGTCGCGGCCGATGACCGGCAGGGCGTAGCCGGCCTCGGTCGGGGTCCACATCGGCGGGGCGCCGTCGAACGCGCGGGGGGCGTGGGCCGCGGCGGCGGCGGGGTCGTCGCTCCACAGGGCGTCGAGGAAGGCCCGGTACTCGCCGAAGGTCACCGGGTCGCGGCCGGCGAAGAAGCCCCGCAGGTCGACCTCGCCGGCGGGCAGCGCCTCGGCCAGCGCGGCGCCCTCGCCGTCGGCCCCGATGCGGCACGGGCCGGCGGGCACGAAGACGAAGCCGGGGGGCACCGCGTCGGGCAGCCGCACCGAGAGCGAGAGGTCGGCCCCCGGCTCGAGGTGCACCGGCAGCACGAACGGCCGCCGGGCGCCGCCGTCGAGCACCATCACGTAGTCCCCGGGGCGCACCTCTTCGAAGGCCAGCGGGGTCTGGCCCACCACCCGGCCCCGATCGGGGGTCTGCACCCCGCCCCGGCTGCGGTACTGGTGGAACCGCACCTCGACCCCCGAGGGGCGGGTCCTGATCTCGAGGCGGGCCGAGGCGGCGAGCGCGTCGGAGAAGCCGCCCGGGTCGAGCTGCTTGATGCTGGCCCGCAGGTAGTGCCGGGGGGCCCGCATGAGCTCGCGCTCGGCGTCTTGCAGCGCGCGGAAGTAGAGCCGGCACAGGCCGTAGTGGGCCGGTTCGAAGCCGGGCATGACCGAGAGCACCCGGATGTAGGCGTCGTCGGCGGCGTAGAACGCCTGCTCGGCCGCCTGCCGCAGCCCGTCGAGCCGCTGGCGGGCGGCGAGGCCGGCGCTGGGGTCGCCGTCGGGGGCCCGCAGATCGGCGGCCTCGGCCCAGCCGGCCCGCAGGCGGTCGCGGGCGGCGCGGAAGCGCTCGGCGAAGCTGCGGGCGTCTTCGAAGCGCTCTTCGGCCTGCTCCAGCCGGCGCTCTTCGGTGCGGGTGCCGTCGAGGTAGTCCTCGATCTCGGCGACGATCTCGTCGGCCGAGAGGCGGCGCTCGGCGGGGTCGATGGCCAGGGCCTGCATGCACAGCCCCGACAGGGTCGCCGGGGCTCCGGGGGCCCGCTCTTCGGGGGGCACGATGCGGCCGCCGCGGATGGCGTCGATGACCTCCCGCGAGGAGCCGGCGAACGGCGGGCGGCGGGTGAGGCAGCCGTAGAGCAGCGCGCCGAGGCCCCACACGTCGGCGGCGATGCCCGCCGCGCCCAGGCCGTGTTCGAGGCGCTCGGGGGCGAGGTAGCCCAGGCCGCTGTTGACGAGGCCGAGGGCGGCGTCGAGCGCGGGGTCGGGCTCTTCGTTGCGCCGACGGGCCCGGAACCAGCCGGTCAGCACCGTCTCGCCGAAGGCCCCGAGCCGGACCTTGCTCGGCCGCAGGTCGCGGTGGGCCACGCCGGCCCGGTGGGCGAAGGCGACCGCCCGGGAGACGTCGAGCAGCGCCTCGAGCCGGGCGGCGAGCGGCCACTCGTCGCGGGCGGCGATCTCGTCCTGGGCGATCTGCTTGAAGACCTGGGCCAGCGTGGCCTCGAGCGGCTCGGCGGTGACGTAGAACGGCGCGCCGTCGGGGGTGCGGTCGAGCTCGTAGACCGCCTCGATCTGGGGGTGTTGCAGGCTGCCGAGCAGGCGCACGGCGCGCACGAAGGCCGCCGGGCCCAGGGGCGCGTCGGCCCGCAGGACGCAGGCGGCGACGTTGCGCCCCATCAAGAGGTCGCGGGCCCGCATCATGTCGTAGAGCCGGGTGCGGCCGTGGGGCGCTTCGAGGCGGAAGCGCAGGTCGCCTTCGATGCCCTCGACGTGCTCGCTGATCAACGACTCGAAGATCGCGCTGCTCTCGTCGGCGCCCCAGCCCCAGCTGTCTTCGTCGTCGGGCTCGCGGGGGGGCAGCGGGCGGCGGGAGGGGGGCACCGAGCGGGTCTGCGAGCGGCGGTCGGCGGCGGTCTGGTCGTCGGCGTCGAAGCCCCAGCCCCAGTCGTCGCCGGCCGTCCCCTGCCCCTGCCCGGGGTTGAGCACGGCCTCGATGCGCGCGGCGTCGACCGGGCCCCGACCGGCGAGCGCGAGCAGCGCGGCCGACTCGTCGGTGGTCAGCAGGCCCGCGGCGACCCAGCGCTCGAAGGTGCCCTCGCCGAAGGGGGAGCCCAGCGCTTGGACGGTGTGCACTTCGCCCCCGCAACGGGGCGCGAGCGCCTCGCAGATCGCTTCGTAGAACGACTGCGGCAGAGCGGCCATCTCCTCCCCGGGCCGGCCGTGGCGGCCGCCCGACCCGCCGGGCGGCGATCAGTAGTCGGCCATCGCCTCGATCGCCGCCTCGACGTCGCTGACCTGGGGCAGGATCGTATCCTCCAGGGTCGGGTGGTAGGCCACGAACGAGTCGAGGGCCGCCACCCGCCGGACGGGCGCGTCGAGCCACTCGAAGAGCTCCTCGCCGATGCGGGCGGCGATCTCGGCGCCGTAGCCCCACGCGCGGCTCTCTTCGTGCACGACGAGCGCCTTGCCGGTGCGCTTGACCGATTCGGCGATCGAGTTCCAGTCATACGGCGCCAGCGTGCGCAGGTCCAGCAGATCGACGGAGATGTCGCGCCGCTTGCGCACGGCGCGCAGCGCGCTCGTGCTGCGGTGCACGAGCGCGCCGTAGGTGATGAGCGTGATGTCGTCGCCGGCGGCCACCCGGCGGGCCTTGCCGAACGGGATCATGTGGTCCGGGCCGGGGTAGGGGCCCTTGTTGTAGGTCTGCCGATACAGGTGCTTGGGCTCGAGGAAGATCACCGGGTCCTCGCACCGGATGGCGGTGCGCAACAGCCCGTTGGCGTCGAGCGCGGTGGCGGGCATGACGACCCGCAGCCCGGGGATGTGGGTGAACAGCGTCTCGGCGCTCTGGCTGTGGTACGGCGCGCCGCCCTTGAGGTAGCCCCCGCTCGGGGTGCGGATGACCACCGGCGAGGTCCAGCCGCCGTGGCTGCGCCAGCGGGTGGTGGCCAGCTCGTTGCGGATCTGCTGGAAGGCGGGCCAGATGTAGTCCAGGAACTGGACCTCGACCACCGGCTTGAGGCCCCGCTGGGCCATGCCGATCGCCCGGCCGACGATGTTGGCCTCGGCGAGCGGCGAGTTGAACACCCGGGCCTCGCCGTGCTTGCTCTGCAAGCCGTGGGTGACCTTGAAGACGCCGCCCTTGCCCTTGCACTCGGAGAGCACTTCGGCCCGGGTGGCGTCGGCGACGTCCTGCCCGAAGATCACGATGCGCGGGTCGCGCTTCATCTCGTCGTCGAGGCAGGCGTTGAGCAGGTCGACCATCGTCTTGCCGCCCTCGGTCGACCCGAGGGCGTCCTCGGTGTCGAAGTCGGCGGCGGTGGGGTCGACGTCCGGCGAGTAGATGTGGTCGTAGACCTCGTCCGGTTGGGGCGTCGGGGCCTCGAGCGCGGCGTCGGTCGCGGCCTGGATCGCGGCGTCGACCTCGGCCTTCGTCTCGTCGATCTGCTCGTCGGTGACCACGCCCTGGTCGACGAGGAACCGGGCGAAGACGGTGATCGGGTCGCGGGCCTGCTCGGCCTGGCGCTCGGCCTCGGGCTTGTAGGCCCGCTCGTCGTCGCTCATCGAGTGGCTGTAGGGCCGGATGACGTGGGCGTGCACCAGCGCCGGGCCCCGCCGCTGGCGGCAGTGGGCGACGACGTCCTGCATGGTCTTGTAGCTGGCGATCACGTCGCAGCCGTCGACCTCGCGCACGAGCAGCCCGGGGAACTGCGCCAGCGCCTTGCTGATCGAGCCCCCGGCGGTCTGGACCTCGACCGGGGTGCTGATGGCGTAGCCGTTGTCTTCGACGAGGAAGATGACCGGCAGCTCCTTGACGCAGGCGGTGTTGAGGGCCTCCCAGAACTCGCCCTCGGAGGTGGTGCCGTCGCCGGTGGTGACCAGGACGACCTCGTCGCCCGAGCCGGCGATGTCGTCGGCCACCGCCTCGACCCGCTCCCGGTACCAGCTCGCCTCGGCGGCGCCGACCCCTTGCAGGAACTGGGTGCCGACGCAGCTCGACTTGCCGATGACGTTGAGCCGGGGGTGGCTCCAGTGGCACGGCATCTGCCGCCCGCCGGAGGTCACGTCGGCGGTGGCCCCCACCCCGGCGAGCAGGACCTCTTCGGGGGTCATGCCGAGCTGGGTCATCAGCGCCCGGTCGCGGTAGTAGCTGATGAAGTAGTCCCGGCCGGGGTCGAGGGCCATGCCGGCCGCGGTCAGGATGGCCTCGTGGCCCGCGCCGCTGATCTGGAAGTAGATCCGGTTCTGCCGCTTCAGCGCGATCTCGCGGTCGTCCAGCCGCCGGGACAGGTACATGTTGCGCCACGCGCCGAGCAGTTGCTTCGGGGTGAGGCCGGCGTACGCTTCCTGTTCGACCGGGGGCATCGGCGTCTCCTTCGCTGCTGCGATGTTTCGGACGGGCGTGTGCGCGGCCTTGGATTACCCCATCCACCGGCCACTATCAACCTCGCCCGCCGCCCGCGCCCGGCCCCGCTCGAGGGCCGTCGAGGAGGGATGCCGCGGGCCCCCCGTCGGTCGCCGATCGGTCGCCCGCGGCGGCCCGGGGGCGGCGGACTTGCCCCGCGATCGACGGCGGATGAGAATACGCCCCCATCCCGATCGGCAGGAGACCCGCATGCCTCCCCTCCCCGCGGCGCCCCGGACCCCCCTCGCCGCCCTCACGCTGCTGCTCGCCGCCTGCGGCGCCACCCCCGACGCCGAGCAGCCCCGGGGGCCCGACCCCTGCGACGGCGGCAAGGCCCACCTGACCCAGCGCCTCGGCCCCGAGCTGTCCCGCTTCGTGAGCACCACCCCCCTGCCGGCGGCCCGCGGCTGCGCGCTGGTCTACCTCAAGGTGGCCGAGGAGATGCCCGAGGAGATGCCCGACGGCGAGGACCTCGACATCACCACCGATCACGAGCTGGCGTTCGCCTTCACCAAGGGCGACGGGGTCACCGTCGATCCGGTGGCCCGCTCGGCGATGGCCCCGGGGCCGGTCGTGCTCAAGCTGTCGAGCCGGGACATCACCGGCGACGGGGTGCCCGACCTGGTCGTCGAGGAGCAGCAGGGTGAGTACGGCATGACGAAGTACCGCGGTCTGCGCATCTTCGACTGGTCCCGGGGCACCGGCCGGGAGGTCTTCGCCGAGCAGCTCCAGGTGACCACCCCCGAGGGGCTGACGATCGTGCCCGAGTGGAAGGTGGGCGCGGTGGGCACCGGCGATCGGGCGATCGTCTTCGACGGGGCCGGGACCCAGAAGCTGTTCGTGTGGAAGGCGGCCCAGAACCGGTTCGTGCACACCGAGAGCCGGACGCCCGAGGCGCCGAAGCCGGCCGCCGATCCGCCGGCCGCCCCGATCGAGACGCCGGCCGAGGCCCCGGCCGAGAAGAGCGAGGATCCGGGGAGCAGCGTCCTGGAAGACCTGGGGCTGTAGGGCGGCCGCAGGGCGCGTCCGCTTCGAACAGCTCGATGGCTCATAGCCGAATGCTCGCCACCGGCCGCGGCTCTACAGTGGCCTCACTTCGAGCAACCGAGCCCGACCGAGCCACAGGAGCCGCCCCATGCTGCGCACCGCCGCCCTCTTCACCCTCGCCCTGCTCGCCGCCGCGTGCGGCGAGAGCCGATTCGGCACCGTCACCAGCGGCCCCGAGGGCTTCGACACCCACGCCTACTGGTACGACACCGGCAGCGCGGTCGTCGTCTTCGACGCCGGCTTCACCCCCGACATCGCCCGCGAGATCGTGTCCGCCGTCGAGGCCGAGACCGACAGCCCGATCACCCACGTCGTGCTCACCCACCCCAACCCGGACAAGTTCAACGGCGCGCCGGTCTTCCAGGCCCTCGGGGCGCAGGTGGTCGCCAGCCGGGCCACCGCCGAGGCCATCCCCGGGGTCTGGGCCTACAAGCGGGCCTACTTCGTGGACTTCGCCGGGGTCTTCACCGACGAGACGTGGCCCGCCGAGGCCACGGTCGACCGCACGTTCGAGGGTCGCCTGCGGCTCGAGCTGGACGGGGGCGTCGTCGAGTTGGTCGAGCTGGAGAACGCGGGGGTGTCGAGCACGCAGACGGTGGCCTGGATCGAGGAGCACAACGCCCTGGTGGTGGGCGATCTGGTGCATCACCGGGCCCACGCGTGGCTCGAGGGCGGCATCGTCGACGGCATGCCGCAGCCCGATCTGGACGGCTGGCGCGCGGCGCTGGTCGAGCTGGAGGCGTTCGAGGGGGCGACGGTCTACGGCGGTCGGGGCGCGCCGGCCAATGTCGGGGTGGCGGTCGAGGCCCAGGCGGCCTACCTGGACTCGCTGGAGGGCATCGTCGAGGGCTACGTCGCCGGACTGGACGCCGCTGGCCGGGAGAGCCTGCTGGCCAATGAAGCCCACCACTGGGACGCCCTCACCGAGCGAGCGGCGGCGGCCCACCCGGAGTACGCGCTGGCCTACATGATCACCTACGGGGTCTACGGGCTCGCGATGCAGGTCGCCTCGCGCTGAGCCGGCCCGACTCTCCTGCTCGCCCCGCCCACTGCTCAGTCCCCGTCGATCACCCGCAGCGAGCTGAGGATCGCCTGCATCTCCCGCTCGATGCGGTTGATGTTGGGCACGTTCTTGATGACCAGGGCCTTGTTCTCCCGGGCCGGGATCATCACCAGCCGCCCCGCCCGCAGCAGCACGTACTCCATCACGTCGTTGATCTCCTTGGTGATGCGCATGTTGGGCGCCGGCCAGCGCTCCACGTCACCGAGCAGCCCGTGATGGTGCAGCAGCTCCTGGTTCTTGATCTCCCAGTAGTCGAACCGGGTCTTGACCCACACCAGCGCCAGCAGGAAGGCCAGGAACGCGGCCCAGACCCAGTAGAACGTGGCGTTCATGAAGAGCGGCTGGTCCATCAGGCCCTGCACGAAGTCGCCCACCGCGGGGAAGATCATCGCCAGCAGCCCGACGATGACCAGCATCAGCACGAAGATGATGCTGGTCAGCCGGGTGTAGTCGAACGCGATCACCGACAGGTTGAAGAAGAAGACGAAGGTGAAGACCACCCCCGAGACGCCGGGGTCGGCCGGGGTGGGCTCGCCGAGGGTCACCCAGAGGCCACAGACGATGGCCATCAGGAAGCTGGGGTAGAGGTAGATCACGTCGGAGTACGAGCGGATCTTGACGCTGGTCGGCGGCGCGACGCGCCCGATGGGCTTCGCGGCCATGGAGGACGACGCATCGGCCATGGGGCCTCCTGAGTCGGGGGTGCCGTCTCTTGTCGCAGAGGTGGCCCGGCCGGTCAAGGTCCGGGCGGGCGCCGCGGGCGCGGCGCGGGTGGGTCTTACGGGTTGCCGGCGGGCGCGGGCGGCGCGGCACCTTCGGCCGGGGCAGCGCCTTCGGCCGGGGCAGCGCCTTCGGCCGGAGCGGGCGGCGCAGCGCCTTCGGCCGGGGCAGCCGGCGCGTCAGCGGCCGGGGCGGCGGCCCCCTCGGCGGGCGCGTCGCCCTGGGCCGGCGCGTCGGCGGGGGCAGCACCATCGGCCGCCATGCAATTTCGTGCGGGTGACGATCCCGATAACTATGTCAAATTCTATGACGAGATCGTGGCCGACATTTGAGACGAATGCCCAGCGTGGTCGGCGCGACGGCTGATGTCACCTTACCACGATTGCGATCGAGTCGCCGGCTTTCGCCAGCCGCGCCGGTTTGGGAAGTTGCGATGCGTCCATAACCCGCCGCGCGAGCCTTGAAGTCTTGAAGTTGCGCCACTGAGCCGCGCAGCGTCGGACTGCAAATGCCTGAGGTGCCAGCCCCAGGGAAACCGGAGCAAGAGCCCGTCAGCCGCGGCGCGGCTCTGGAGCGACCAGACCACAAGTCCCAGGGCGTGGCACCGCAGGCAACAAACTGACATGCCTGCGGCATTAGCAACTGGCATAACTTCAATACGCCCCGGCGAGGTTGCCGGGCGCGTTTCACCGCCTTCATCAGGCGAGGAGTTCCCGCACCACTTTTCCACCCTGGTCGGTCAGCCGGACGTTGAGCCCGCGGAAGCGGTGCGCAAAACGCAGGTGGTCGAATCCAAACAGGTGCATGATCGTCGCGTGAAAATCGTTGACGTGGACGGGATCCTTAACCGGCGCCCAGCCAATCTCGTCGGTTTCACCATGCACGACGCCACCTTTGGCGCCCCCTCCGGCGATGAACACGCTAAAGCCAAACGGATGATGATCGCGCCCAACTTTCGCACCTTGGTTGCCACCCCGATTTTCCCAAAGGGGCGTTCGTCCAAACTCGCCCGCGAATATCAAGAGTGTGGTATCCAGCAAGCCACGCTGCTTAAGATCCTTGATCAACCCGGCGATCGGCTGATCGGCCATGCCGGCGTTGTACCCCAGTTCTTCGTCGATGTTGCTGTGATGGTCCCACGAGGCATGGACGAGCGTCACAAAACGGACGCCACGCTCGATCAGACGACGTGCTAACAGGCAATTCGTGGCGAACTGTTGGTACACATGTGCGCCGCCGCCGCGATA
>JAUHYW010000045.1 GCA_030426085.1 bacterium
GGCTGCGGCGAGCGGTCGCCGCGTGCCGCCGGGCCGCGCGCACCGCCTGCGCCCGCCCGTCGCCCGCCGAGCCGGCCGCCCGATCGGCCGCGGCCTCGGCGGCGTCGGCCGCGCTCAGGGCCTCGGCCGCCAGCCCGTCGGCCGTCGACTGCATCGTCGCGATCAGCCCATCCCGCCAGGCCACCGCCGCCCGGCGGATGTCGGCGTTGCGCCCCGCCGCCTCCCCCGCCGACTCGGCCGCCTCGATCGCCGACTTGCGCGCCGCCCGGATGGACGCCGCGTGCCGCTTCCACCGGGCGGACAGCGTATCGGCGTACTCCACCGCCACCTGAGCCCGGCGCAGGGCGTCGCGGGCGTTCACCGGCACATCGGGCTGCACCTTGCGCCGACGGATGCGGGTCCGGCGGGGCGCGGTGGGGGCCCGGGGCGCGTCCTCTGCTCGCAGGGCCTTGATCTCGGCGTAGGCCGCGTTGATGACCTTGGCCCGGGCCTCGGCCGCCTCGACCGCCGCCGGATCGCTCTGCGCGGCGCGATCGGGGTGGTGGGCCTGGAGGCGCGCGCGCCAGGCGGCCTTCACGTCGGCGTCGGATGCGCGGGGGTCGACCCCCAGCACGCGGTAGGGGTCGCGGCGGGTCATGGATGGAGAAGATGACCGATCACCGCCCCCGGTCGCCAGCCGGCCGCCCGCGGCTCACCCCACCCGCCCCTCACGGATCGGGGCACGGCACCGGCCGCGGCTGATCGTAGCGCGGATCGCAGGCCCCGCAGGCGATGCGGTGGTTCATGCGGGTCGGATCGCAGCGGTCGAGATCGCGGCAGTCGAACGGATCGTCCTCCCCCTCGACCTGCACCGCGTGGCACCGGGTGTCCCACGGCCCGTCGGGGCACTCGTCGAGCCCGGGCAGCGTGCAGAAGCGCTCGCCGTCGCACGCGCAACAGGCGAAGGCGTGATCGACCGGGGTCTTGCACGCGTGCACCCCGCCGCACTCGACCGTCTCCGAGTCGACCGAGATGATGTCGCAGGTGGCGAAGTGCGACTCCCCGCCGATCTGGGCCGTGACCCACTCCCCCACCGCCCGATCGGGCCCACGGGGCGCCTGGGACGCCGGATCGGACCCGGCGCACCCCGCGAGCGCCCACGCCAGAACGAACCCACCGATCATGCACCGCATCTCTACTCTCCCTCGTCGACGCGGACCGCCTGCCCGCAGTAGAAGACCACCCGGCGCACCCCGCCGGGCAATGACTCGAAGCCATCGTTGAAGGCGTCCACCTCGGCCCGCAGCGCCGACGCCTCGGCCCGGACCCGGCGGAAGAGATCCAGCACATCCGCCGAGCGGGGGTGGTCCGGCCAGATCTCGAAGGCGTAGGTGCTGCCGCCGGTGACGTCGGCCAGCTCGGGCGGCTGATCGCTCAGCCGCCCGCAGATCGCGTTCACCGCCGCCTGGAAGTGATCGAAGACCGCCGCCTCCCAGCCCCCTTCGCTGCCGAGGGGCACCAGATAGCGCCGGCAGTGATAGCGCGACCCCTCCGGCCCCTCGTCCACCTCGACCTCCCCCCGCTCGACCAGCCGCTCGAGCGCCGGACGGATCCGATCGGGATCGATGCCCATGTGCCCCGCCAGCCCGTCGATCCCCACCGGCGACAGGTGGAAGACCACCACCCGCAGCAGCGTATCGAGCGCCTCGTGATCATCCAGGGCGGCGGCGATCTGATCGGGGGGCAGCGCCCCGTAGATCTGGCGATCACCGCGACCCGAGACGAACACCAGCCCGGTGTCGACCAGATCCTGGAGGATGCTGCGCATCATCGCGTCGTCGGCCCGGGCGAAGCGGGGCCGGCTCAGCAGGCGCGCCCGGAGCACCGGCCCCTCGTCGCGGATGTGGGCGTAGACCTCCTGCCACAAGATGCGTCGATGGGCGTTGGCCTGCTCCGACAGCCGGCGGACCTTGCTGTGATAGGTGCGGATGGCGATGCCGAACATGTCGGCGATGACCTTGGGGCTCAAACCCTGCCGGCGCAGCTCGGCCGACAGATCGAGGAAGACCTGATCGACCACCGAGGTCAGCGGGGCCCGGGTCCCCGAGACGGTGGCGAGGTGGGCGATCAGCACCATCGTCTGGCGCACGATCGCGTCGATGAGCACGGTGATGTCCACAGCGGCGCGCCTCCCGGTGCAGCGACGTGCGCTGCGGTCGATGCATGTCATCGTGCCCCGGAGCGGGTCACGGGAAAACGGTCATCTCGGACAGCCCGCCGAGTGCACGAATCTGCACTCGCCCTGCCGCAGCGGCCCACGGCGCCCGATCTGCCGACCTTTTCACTGTGCGCGACCCACCCCGACTCCCATCGTGAATGTCATCACCGGAGGAGGCCACCATGGGAGCGCGCATCACGAGAGGGTGCCTGGGCGTCGTCGGGCTGTGCCTGCTCGTCGCGACGGGCTGCAGCGACGAGCCGAAGCGATTCGCCGACGCCGGCGCCGACGTCGGGGGGACCGATTCGGGCGTCGGTCCCCCCGACGACGGGCCCGAGCCCACCCCCGACACCGGCCCGATCGAGCCCGACCGGGGCCCGCCGCCCGACGCCGCGCCCGACGCCGCCCCGACCTGCGACGGCTGCGCCGACGGCGAGGCGTGCGTCGAAGGCCGCTGCCTGCCCTGCGAGCGATGGCACCGCGACGTCTGCTGTGACTACGCCGACCCCGGCGTCTGCCCCCCGATCGGCGAGCCGTCGAGCTGCATGGCCTGCCACAACGGCGACCGCGGCGGCGAGACCTACGCCGGGCCCGGCATCCAGAACCCCCACCCCTTCCCCGGCGCGTCCCACATCCCGTGTGTCACCTGCCACGGCGGCGACCCCCGGGGCGCCGGCAAGAGCGGCAGCCACGTCGGCGCCCCCCCGGCCATCGGCGACCGCCTCTTCCAGCAGAACGACGAGCGGGCGTTCTTCCTGCGGCGGACCCTCGTCGGCATCGAGCGCCTGATCCCCGAGACCTACACCGACCGCAACAGCGGCGAGTGGAGCACCCTCGACTACCTGCAATTCGTCAACCCCGGCGACCTGCGGGTCGTCGCCGCGGAGCGGGGCTGCGGCGCCATCGGGTGCCACGCCGACGAGCACGCCCAGTGGGTGCCCCGCTCGATCATCGCCACCTCGACCGGCCTCTTCTCGTCGACCCGGTTCTCGGTCGGCGTCGACAACCGCATCCCCGATCACCGGGGCCTCGACGAAGACACCCTCGCCGACAGCGCGCCCAAGCCGGTCACCGACCCCGGCTACAACCCCGACAACCGCCGCACCGGACAGATCGGCCGCCTCGTCGAGCAGCCGGAGCACGCCCAGTTCGGGGGCCGGCTCGTCGACAACGGCAGCTACGTCGCCGCCACCCTCGCCGAGCACGTCGTCGACGCCGACATCGACCCCCGGCGCCCCAACCGGGTCAGCCCCGGCAGCCCGCTCGAGGTCCTCATCGACGAGCAGGTCAACATCACCTGCGGCAACTGCCACCTCTACAGCGCCGGCGACAACAACCGCTACGGCGACTTCCGCTCCTCGGGCTGCTCGGCGTGCCACATGGCCTACGCCCCCTCCGGGCGCCACATCGGGCTCGACCCCAACATCCCCCGGGACGAGCCGCAGAACCCCGACGCCATCGCCCCCGGCGAGCGGGCCCACATCGCCGACCACATCATCCGCAACGTCTACCGCGAGCTGCCCGGCGACCGGATCGGGCTCGGCATCGGAGACCACGCCTGCGCCGGCTGCCACCAGGGCAGCAACCGCACCGTGATGCAGTTCTGGGGCATCCGCCTCGACCAGAACCGGGACCTGACCGACGGCTTCCAGTACCCCGCCGCGCCCGACGCCTTCACCGACACCGCCGACGACCCCCGGCTGTTCGACCGGGACCCGAACATCGCCAACGCGACCTTCAACGGGCGCACCGCCGACCAGTACATCGCCTTCGAGGACTACGACGCCGACGGCCGGGACGACACCCCGCCCGACATCCACCACGAGCGGGGGCTGGGCTGCATCGACTGCCACGGCAGCCGCGACCTGCACGGGGGCACCGCCGGCGACGTCGGATCGGGCGAGATCGTGAGCCGGCAGGACCAGGCCACGGCCATCCAGTGCGAGTCGTGCCACGGCAGCCCCCGGGCCTACGCCGCGACCGCGCCCTGCACCACCTACGACGGCGACGCCGCCGAGTGCCTGACCGACGCCGCCGGCAACCCGCTGCGCCACGTCACCCGCAACGCCGCCGGCGAGACCTGGCTGCGCTCGCGGCTCGACGGCCGGCGGCACTACGTCATGCAGACCCGGGACGTCACCCGCCCCACCGGCGCCGTGCACCCCATCACCCGGCAGGCCATCTACGACGCCGAGGCCTCGTACGCCATGGGCATCGCCGACGGCGACCCGAGCACCGGCACCGGCCCGGTGCAGGCCGACCTGAACAACCGCGGCTTCGACCACACCGCCGAGCTGGCCTGCGCCACCTGCCACGCCGCGTGGACCAACAACTGCATCGGCTGCCACCTCGCCACCCGCTACGAAGGCGACCCGGCGCAGTACCTCTTCAGCAACCTCACCGGCGAGCGCATCCTGCTCGCCGAGCAGGCCGCCGACTTCGTCTACCAGAGCCCGGTCATGAGCACCCTCGGGATCGACGGCCGGGGGCGCATCGCCCGCCTCTCCCCGGCGGAGAAGGTCTTCTGGCACTACGTCGACCAGAACGGCGACACCTCGGACATCTTCGCGTTCGGCGACCGCCGGGGCGAAGGCAACAACCCCGCCCGGGGCGGGCGCAACGACTTCCCCGCGCTCAGCGCCAACCCGATGATGCCCCACAGCATCCGGGGGCGGGTCGACGCGAACAACGAAGGCCCGCTGTACTGCGTCGGGTGCCACATCACCGACGCCATGCTGGCCGACGCCGACACCCTCGCGCAGTACGACGCCTTCGTGGCGGCCTACGAGGCGGCCGACTTCGCCGCCATCGACTTCGACGTGCTCGCCACCCACATCGGCCAGAACCCGGGCAACCAGCTCGGATCACCGTTCTACGTGCGCATGATGGCCGGCCTGGGCACCGGGCTCTTCCTCTTCGACGCCGACGGCTGCCCGATCAACCCGCTCGACGCCCGCGCCGACCGCGCCGGCTGCGCCGAGGCCCCGGCGGACGTCTTCGCCGACCGGGTCGACGCCGTCGCCTTCGACCTCGACCGGGTCGTGCAGCCCTTCGGCGCGGTCGACAGCAGCGGGGCCCACCCGGTCGACCCGAACCTGCCCGGCGGCAGCGGACGGGCCCCCGCCCGCCCCGTCGCCGGGCCGCTCGACGTCGGCCGGCTCGAGCTGCTCGTGGGCGCCGACGACATCCGGCAGGCGCTGGTGCTCGACGGCTGGCTCGACGCCGACGGGCAGGCGGCGGGCAGCGCGATCGACCTCACACAGTAGACCGCATGAGGGCCTCCCCACCCGTGAAACGCCCGCGTCATGGTCTGGCGGTCGCCCCTGGGGCTATCGTCCCTCGACGTCGCGTACCCAGGAGGCCGCCCATGCACCCCGGACCCGCCCGCCGCGAAGCGCCGACCCGCCCCGCCCCGCCGGCCCCGCCGCCCGAGCGCGCCCACCGCGGCCTGCCGACCCTCGCCGGCCAGCGCATCGCCGAGCGCTACCACCTCGACGCCCTCATCGGATCGGGCGGCTTCGGCGCCGTCTACCGGGCGCAGCACCTCGAGCTCGGCACCCGGGTCGCGGTGAAGGTCGTCACCGACGCCCGCCCCGACATGCTGCTGCGATTCCGCCGCGAAGCGCAGGCCCAGGACCGCCTCCAGAGCCGATACATCGTGCGCCTCAAGGACTACGGCTGCACCGACGACGGGCTGCACTTCATGGTGCAGAGCTTCGTGGCCGGGCGCACCCTCAAAGACGTCGTCGCCGACGACGGCCCGCTCGAGCCGCTGCGCGCCGCCCGGCTCACCCGGCAGATCGCGCTCGCGCTCGCCGAAGCCCACGACCTCGGCGTGCTGCACCGCGACATCAAGCCGGGCAACGTCATGCTCACCGACTACCGGGGCGAAGAAGAGGTGCGGCTGCTCGACTTCGGCCTCGCCCGCATCCGGGACAGCGATCGGGAGGCGCTGACCCTCACCGGCCAGGTCTTCGGCACCGTCGCCTACATCGCGCCCGAGCGCCTGCGCGGCGAAGAGGCCGGCCCCGCCGCCGACATCTACTCCGCCGGGGTGCTGCTCTACGTGCTGCTCGCGGGGCGCGCGCCGTACGAGGGCGACCTGCGCACCGTCGCCACCCAGCACCTCAGCGGCCCGCTGCCCCCGATGCCGCCCGGCGTGCCGCCCGCGCTGGGCATGGTCGTGCACCGGGCCATGGCCAAGAAGCCCGAAGACCGCTACCCCGGCGCCGACGCCATGGCCCGGGCGCTGCGGGCGGTCATCGCGGCCCACGGCGAGATCTCGGGCCCGCTCGACGAGCCCGACGTGCAGGGCGAGACGCTGCTCTTCGACCGCTCGGACGACATCAGCGAGGCCGTGCTCACCTCGGCCCGCTCCACCGCCGAGACCCTCAGCCCCGGGCGCACGCCGCGCCCCCGCGACACCACCGACCGGGCCGGCCCCGTGCCGCCCGAGCCGCCGACGCCGCCCGACGACCCCGACGCCACCTGGGTCGAGTCGGACGTGCCGTATGGCATGCGGCTGGATGGCTACGCCCCGTTCGGCGCCCCCCAGACCGATCGGATCACGGTCGAGGCCCCGTGGGCCCTCGTCGAGACCCCGCCCCCCGGGCCCTCCTGGCGCCGCGCCATCGGCTGGACCCTCGCCGGGCTGGCCGCCCTGGCGCTGATCGCCGCCGGGTGGTGGGCGCTGTCGGGAGACGACGAGGCCCCGAGCGAGCCGCCGGGCAAGATCGAGATCGGCACCGCGCCCCGGTGACGACGCGCGCCGCCCGTCAGTCATCGGGGGTGGCGCAGTCGCCGCCCGTATCGACGATCCACAGCCCGGCCGTGTGATGCACGTAGCGCAAGGGCCGACGGGCCGACGGGCTGCCGGCGAGGGCCGCGACGACCCGATCCCCCACCCGCATCAAGTCGACCACCGCCGTCATCACGTCGCGCGAGGTCTGCCGGGACCAGACGACCCCGCCCTGCCGATCGACCCGCGCCAGCCACCCCCGGCACCAGCCGTGATCCGACGCGCAGACCGCGCCGCCGACGATCCAGTCGCCGCCCGGCAGCTCGACCGCGTCGAGCAGCGCGCCCCGCGAGGCGCCCTCGGGCAGCGGAACCGGGATGTGAACGGCCGAGGGCAGCCGGGTCTCGGGGTCGATCCGCACGAGGAATGGCTTCCCGGTGCTGTAATTGTAAGCGCCGGACTGGGTGGTCATGAGCAGCCAGGGGATGAGATCGCGCGCGAGCACCCCCCCGGTCGGAGCGAACGCCTCCTGGGGCTGGAAGCGCTCCCGATCGAACTCGAAGACCACGCGCCCGCGCCCCGCCAGCCGGGTGAGCCGGGTGGCGAAGAAGCCGAGCCGCTCGACGCTCGACACGCCCCCCGAGTCGACCGACTCGGTCACGACACCGGCGAGGACGAACGAGCTCTCGAGCGTCGGCGTCCACAGGCCGGCCGCGGCATGCCCCTCGACCACGCGGCGGTCGTCCGGGCCATCCCGGCCCCGCCCCAGCTCGCCGTAGTCCGAGTACTCGAACTTCCAGATATCGTATTCGAAGTCCTTGTACTCCCGCCGGGCCTCGGGCGTCGGCTTGAGCCAGATCGCGCTCGGATAGCGGCTGCGGCTGTCGCCCCCTACGCCGTGCTCGACCCCCGCGATCAGGAAGCCATCACCCACGGCGACGGCCCCCTGGACGCTGAAGCGGTTGTTGGAAGCCTCCCGGCGCTCGAACAGCAGGGACCGACGCGCGCCGTCGAACGCCTCGACCCGCAGCGTCTCGTCGTCGTCGATGATGAGCACCATCCCATAGGGCAGATCGCCGCCCACCGCGTCCATGATCGGCCGTTCGATGACCTCGACCCGCAGCGCCCGGGGGTCGTCGACGTCGAACCGCACGATGGCCCCCGCCGCCGCGGGCGCCTCGCTCGGCGGGTTGGCCAGCCACCAGCGCCCGACCAGCGCCAGCTCGTCCGTCGGCAGCCGGACCAGCCGCCGGGCGTGCATGCCGCCCGGCACCTCGATCGGCGAGCAGCGCCGCTCACCCGCCGGGATGGGCGGGCGCTCGGACGGCGGCGGCGGGGCCGGCGGCGCGCACCCCACCAGCGCACCGAGACACAGCGCGCTGAGCGACCAACGGATCATGGCCCGAGGATGCCAGCGCCCGGCGGACCGGCGCCAGAGCATGACATCGTCGGGGCTCGCCCGCGCCATCGACGCGCTCCGCCGCCAGAAAAGCGCCAAAAAAGCGATTGACACCGGCGAAAGCCCGGGGCACCTTGGTCACAGTTACGGGTATCACCCCAGAACACAACCCTGACCAGGAGCCCGACATGAGCCTCGGAGAAGAAGACGGCCGCCGCCTGCTCGAGAGCCACGCCGACGTCCGCGCCGCGCACGATCCGGCGTCGATCACCGAGATCGCCCCCCTCAAGGAGGCCATCGCCTACACCCGCTCTCGGCTCATCGAGACGCGGGGCCGGCTGGTGGACGCCATCCGGGAGAACGCCCGCGAGCTGGGCGAGACCGCCGTCGCCCGCAGCGAGGTGCAGGAGGCGGCCACCTTCGCCCGTAACACATGGCGTCACGTTCGGGGGCGGATCGAGCAGCACCTGCTCAACCCCCCGCCCGCCGTCGAGGTCGACGCCGACGAGATGACCATCCGGGAGAAGCTGCTCGGTCGCATCGCGCCGCTGCGACCCAGCGATCTCAATCGCATGAGCCCCGATCGCATGACCGAGCACGCCCAGGCGCTGCGGGCCGCGCTCGACGAGCCGGTGGTGCGGGCCGCGCTCGACGGGCTCGACGTCGACGGCCTCGCCGACAGCCTCGACGCCGCGATCGCCCGCCTGCACGCCAGCGCCGGTGAGGTCGCCCGCGAGATCGACGAAGACCGCGAGGCCACCCGCACGCTGCAAGAGGCCCGCGAGGCGCTCGATCTGGCCAGCACGCAGCACGCGATGATGGTCGAGGTCGCCCTGCGCGACGCCGGGCGCATGGATCGCATCGGCCGCTTCATCCGGGTCCGCGACGCCGCCTACCGCGCCCGCCGCCGCGCGGGCCGCACCGTCACCGAAGAGCCCGACATGCCGGGCGCGGTCGACGGCACCGGCATCGAGCCGGAGCGGCTGCGGCCCATCCCCACCTGACCCACCGATCCGGCCCGCGGCCCGCCGCCGGGCCGCTCACCGCCGTCGCACACCCCTCCCCCGCGCCGCGGATCGGCGCATGCGACGCGTCGCATACCCCTTCCCCACGCCCGGGATCTGCGTATGCAACGCGTCGCATACCCCTCGCCCACCCCGGGATCTGCGCATGCAACGCGTCGCATACCCCTTCCCCGCGCCGCGGATCTGCGCATGCAACGCGTCGCATACCCCTTCCCCGCGCCGCAGATCTGCATATGCAACGCGTCGCACACCCTTCCCCACGCGTGGGATCGGGGTCTGCGATCCGTCGACAGCCCGATCCCGCGTGACGGCAGACCCCCGCGAGATCTTGCGGAGCCCTCCCGCCGCGCCCGGAGGCCCTCGCGAGATCTCGTGGAGCCGTCCCGCCGCGCCCGGAGGCCCCCCCGAGATCTTGCGGGGCCCTCCCGCCGCGCCCGGAGGCCCTCGCGAGATCTTGCGGGGCCCTCCCGCCGCGCCCGGAAGCCCTCGCGAGATCTTGCGGAGCCGTCCCGCCGCGCCCGGAGGCCTCCCCGAGATCTCGCGCAGCCGTCCCCCCGCGCCGGGAGGCCCCCGCGAAGTCTCGCACCCTCGTGCCGTCACGCCGGGAGGACCTCGCGGCGCTCGCGGGGCCGGGCCATGCTCAGGGGCGTCGTGGGCCGGCGCCGACCGCGTCGGGCAGCTCTTCGCCCACCACCTCGGTGACCACGCCGACGAGCTTCGACTCCGGGCCTCGCTCGACGCGGCCTGCGAGGCGAACGAGGCGGACCGATCCCCCCACCGCGAGCTGCGCTTGATGGCTGAAGGAGGCGCCCCGCTCCACGGCCCGACGGACGCGCGCGACCATGATCGGCCGCTCTTCGGGCAGGATGTGCTCGACGAACGCCTCGAACGAGATCGGCGTGCCGGGCGGGACGTCCAGGATCTGGAGCAGGCGCGCCGACGCGTCGAACTCCCCCGTGTCGGGGTACCATGTCCAGTAGCCGAGCCCAGCCACGTCCGCGGCCGCATCCAGCCGCCGCCAGGCCGTCTCCAGGTCGGCCAGCCGGGCCGACAGGGCGAGCTCGGCCTCCTTCTGCGCGGTGATCACCTCGGTCAGCATCACCACCCCGCCGACCTCGCCTTCGGCGGTGAACCACGGCTGGACCGTCCATCGAATCCAGTCGACGCGTCCATCGGCCCGGGGGAACCGCTCGCCGGCGCTGTGCTTCGTCTCACCGGCGAGGCACTGCCGATGGAGGACCTTCCAGCGGCCGGGCACTTCGGGGAAGACGTCGTAGTGATAGCGGCCGATGAGCGACGGCTCGGTCAGGCGATACGCCGTGATCCAGCGGTCGCTGTGCGCGATGTAGCGCAGCTCCCGGTCGAAGATGGCCATGGGGAGCGGCGAGCCCCGGATGATCGAGATCCACTCCATCTCGACGTGGCCCGAGCGGGCGTCCCCCCCCGGGCTCGCGGCCCGCTCGGCGCGTATGAAGCGCTCCGTCTCCTCGCCGGTCGCCCGGCGGATCCACGTCGCGGCCAGAGGCAGCGCCACGGGCATCAAGAAGGCCAGCGCGTACAAGCCTCGCGCAGCCCATGTATTGAGCGGCGTCGGCGGTGCGCTGTCCAGGGCCAGCAGCGCCACGTAGATCGCGCCGATCCAGAGCGCCGCCAGGCCGACCGCGAGCAGGCGCACCCGGGTGCCCAACGGGATCCGCCTCGAGGGTGGGTCCCCGCGCATCAGAGCAGGGCCAGCAGACTCAGCCCGATCGCGTTCAATCCGAGCACGGCCCAGAAGCAACGCCGCTGCCAACACGGCGCTTCGGTACACGCCGGCGTCGTCAGGCGCGCCGTCGTCACGCCGGTCTTCGACGTGCGCCCGCGGGGGGCGGCGGACGCCGTCGGGGTCGGCGCCGTCGAGGGGGGCGCCGTCCGGGCGAGGTGCCTCGACCGCGTCGACGAGCGGACGATCCGGGGCAGCTCACCCGATCCCCGCGTATGAGGCGACCACGCGGCGACTTCGCCCGATACGAAGTCGAGCGCCGGCCAGGGGCCCGAGGGTGTCGGGCGTCGCGGCTCACCCAGGTGCGTCATCGTCCGAGCCCACGGGGACACGCCGTCGATGGTCGGATCCACCGCCTCGACCGCCCGCGGTCGGGCGGTCCCGGCGAACGCCGCGCGCGCGGAGGCCAGGCTGGGGTCGAGCGCGTCGAGGATCCGAGCGAGCGCATCCCGCATCGCCCGGGCGCGGGCCGGGCGCTGGTCGGGGCACCGTCGAAGGGCTGACAGGACGAGCGCCTCCAATGCACCGTCGATCTCCAGGGACGGATCGAAGGGGGCGACGGGCGCGTCGACCTCGTCGCCAATCAGGGTGCGCACGCTCCGCTCCGGAAATGCCACCTGCCCGGTGAGCATCTCGTAGAGCAACGCGCCCACCGCGAAGAGGTCCGATCGGGGGCTGCACCCGCCGGCAGTGATCTGCTCCCGCGCCATGTACCGGGGCGTGCCGACCATCTCCCGGAGATGCTGTGGCCGATCGACGGCGGCCGCGACGCCGAAGTCGAGCAGCTTGACGTGCTCCTCTCCCTGCGCGTCGGCGTAGAGCATCACGTTGGCGGGCTTGACGTCCCGGTGGATGAAGCCCGCTTCGTGGACCGCTTCGAGGGCGTCGAGCAGCTCGATCCCGAGGCGGAGCACCCGCCCCGGCGCCATGGGCGCCTCCGCCCGGATCGCCGCTCGCAGGCTGTGACCGACGACGTACTCGGTGACCAGGTGGTAGTGGCCGTCGTGCTCACCGAAGTCGTACAGGGTGACGACGCCGGGGTGATCGATCCGCCCGAGGGCGCACGCCTCCCGACGGAACCGCGAGCGGTGCTTCTCGGAGCGCATCTGCGCGTCGTCCAGCATCTTGACCGCGACGACCCGCTCGACGGGGTGCTGGATCGCTTTGTAGACGGAGCCCGAGGCGCCACGGCCGAGGTGGCCCACGATCTGGTACTTGGCGCCGACGCGCACCCGGACATCTTCGAGAATCGCGGTCACGGTCTTCCCCCGAGCGAGCAGCAGCATGGCCGCGCAGTATCGCCATACTGACCGGTGGACGCCTCGCGTATCCAGTGGGATACAAAAAAAGTACACCTGAGCCGGAATCCCCCTCCGCGCATCGGCCGGCGTCGCCGGGTCACTCGGGCGGGGCGGCCTCGGGCGCGTCGGCGGGGGTCTCGTCGGCGGGGGTCTCATCGGCGGGGGTCTCATCGGCGGGCGGCAGGAAGCCGGCGGGCGGCGCGCTCTCGGCCATGACCGGCGCCTCGGTGGAGGGCGCAGGGGACGGCGCGGGGGCCGGCGGGTCGAGCGGCTCGCCGTCCTCGGCCAGCGTGGGGTCGGGGGGGATCGTCTCGGGCATCTCGGCCGGCGCCCAGCCGTCGCCCGACGCGGCCGGCGCGGCCGGCGCGGTCACAGCCGGGCGGGCGCGGGCCGGGGCGCCGTCCAGCTCGCCGATGACCGGGGCGTCGCGCTCGACGATCAAGAACTCCACCCGCCGGCTGCGGGCGCCGTCGAGCTGGCCCAGGCCGGTGCCGAAGACCTCCGACTCGCCCTTGCCGACGACCTCGATGAGCCCCCGGGGCACGCCCTGGTGCTCCAGGTAGCGCCGCACCCGCTTGGCCCGGGCCCGGCTGAGCCACTGGTTGACCTGCGCCGTGCCGTGGGCGTCGGTGTGGCCCACCACCCGCAGGCGCTTGATGCCCCCGTCGCGCCCGATCATCTCGGCGACCTGATCCAGCACGGGGTAGCTCTGGGCCTTGATACGGGCTGATCCGGTGTCGAAGTAGATCGCGCTGACGTCCATCCGATCGGGGCGCAGCGTCACGTCGGCGCTGTCGGGGCAGCCGTCGGTGTCGGCGATGCCGTTGTGGGTCTCGGGCAGCCCGGGGCACTCGTCGCGGCCGTCGGCGATGCCGTCGCCGTCGTCGTCGGTGTCGGGGCAGCCGTCGTCGTCGGCCCGGCCGTCGAGGTCTTCGGGGAAGTTCGGGCAGGCGTCGTCGGCGTCGGCGATGCCGTCCCGGTCGTTGTCCGGGTCGGGGCAGCCGTCGACGTCGTCGAAGCCGTCGAGGTCCTCGGCGACGGCGGGGCAGGCGTCGGCGCTGTCCTTGACCCCGTCGCGGTCGGCGTCGCCGTCCGAGAGGCCGGGGCCGGCGGCGACCTGCACCACGGTCGGGCCCTGGGGGTCGCTCGCCGGCTGCCAGGCGAGGCCCGAGACCACCCGGAACTCGGGGGCGCCGAAGTCGGGGATGAGGCCGGTGCCCGCGCCGAGGGTCGCGGTCAGGCCCAGCGGGGCGGCGACGCGCACCCCGCCGAGCAGCTCGAGCGGCTGGGGGCCGCCCTGCCCCGGGCCGTTGTCTTCGTAGACGGTGCCGTAGATCTCGACCATGGCTTCGAGGTCGCGGTCGGCGCCCAGGGCGACCGCGGCGGCGGCGGCGTATTGGATGCCGTTGCCCACGGTGAGCGCCGAGGCGTCCTCGTCGGCCGGGCGCCAGCGGTAGCCGCCTTCGATCGCGGCCCGGATCCGGCCGGCGGTCAGCTCGACGATGGCCCCCGGGCTGGCGGTGAAGAAGCGGCCCGAGGCGCCCTTGTCTTCGTCGCCGGTGGGGAAGACGAGCGGGGCGTGCAGCGCCAGGGCGACGCGGACCGATCCCCCGGCTTCGAAGAGCCGCAGCTTGGGGTCGAGCCGGATGTCGCCCAGGCCGGCGCCGGTGTCGATGGGCACGGTGCCCGATCCGGTGGCGTAGCCGAAGGGCAGCGCGACGCCCAGTTCGAAGCGGTCGTGCAGGCCGATGGCCAGGAGGATCTCGACGGTGGTCAGGTCGTCGATGACCCGCTCGAGCACCTCGCCGTCGTCGCCCCGCAGCACCAGCGGCTCGCGGGCGTAGCTGAGCCACACCGAGGGCACCAGCGCGCCCGGCGCGGCGACGTCGGCCCCGTCCACCGAGAGGTAGTTCCAGGTGCCCACGGTGGGCTTGAACGCCTGGATGTCCTGCCCGGCGGCGGGCGCGGCGAGCGTCAGCAGCGCGGCGAGGGCGGCCCCGGCGGCCCCCGCGGATCGGATCGTCGGACCGTCCATGGTCCTCCCCCCTGTGTCATTCCGTTCAGCGTAGGTCGGTTTCGGTGTCGGGCGCCATTTCGAAGCCGATCGGGCCGCCGGTGTGTTGCCGCGGGCCGATCGCGGGGGGTATCGTGCGCCGTGGCAGGTGATGGGAGATGTGCGATGCGGAGATGGCGCCCGCTGGGGCTGGTGATGGCCGGGTGGCTGGTGGCGTGCGGCGGGGGCGGGCCCTCGGCGGGGCCGGTCGGGTCGTCGCCGCGCGTCGCGCCCGATCCGCCGCCGCCCGCGCCGCCGCCGGCCCCGGTCGACGCCGATCGCTACGGGGCCTTCCCCAGCCTCGCCGAGCTGCGGGCGCTCTCCCGGGCGCCGACCCCGCCCCGGCCGATGCGGGTGGTGCCCCCGGTGGTCGATCCGGTGCCGGTGATCGGCCCCCTGCCGACCCGGGTGGGGCTGGCGACGCTGCGGGATCCGGATGATCCCTTCGATCCCATCTTGGGGGATGCCATCGCCGGCTTCGACGCGGTGGTGTCGCAGACGGTGGGCATGAACTGCGTGGCCCGCGAGCTGGGGCATTACGTCGCGACGACCGGGCGCGAGCCGGACGAGGTGCTGCGGCGCTTCGCGGCCCTGGCCTGCGGGCTGGCGACGACCAACGTGGCGACCCGGGGGCAGTTCTTCACCGGCGGGGCCCGCATGACGCCGGCTCAGGCGGCGGCGAAGTTCGGTGATCTGCTGCCGAAGCTGGCCGGGGCGCCGCTGTTCCCCATCGATCATCAGGTGGGCGGCTGGCTGGGGCGGGCCGGTGATCGGTGGACGGTGATGCTGGCCGCCGCGCCGATGCCGCTGGCGATCGATCCCGGCGATCGTCGGGCGCGGGGCGACAGCGTGGCCCTGACCGGGCGCATCTTCGACGAGGCCGAGCGGCTGATGGTCCAGATCACCCACGGGCCGTTCGGGGTGGCGCAGTGCGCGGTCGATCCCGAGGTGGAGCTGCCCCGCTTCGCCATCGAGTGCCCGACCCATCGGGGCGATCCGACGGCGACGATCTCGATCGGCGCGTTCCAGCGGGGGCGCCTGCTGGGGCGCATGCTGGGCGCGGTTCAGGTGTGGCCCCAGCGGGCGGGGCCGGCGCGCTTCGAGCCGGTGGTCGACGGCACCCGGCTGCCGGATGATCCGGGGGGCTGGGGGCCGGCGCTGCTCGCGGCGATCAACAGCCGCCGCGAGGCGCTGGGGTTGGAGGCGGTGGCCTTCGACGCGGCCCAGAGCGCGGGCATCGCGCCGCTCAACGGGCCGTTCGACGACGCGGTGCGCGGCGCGGGCGACGTCGAGGCGGCCGACAAGGTGGCGATGGGGGTCATGGCCGGGTGGCAGGTCGGGGGGCATGTGCTCGAGGGGGCCTTCGCCGCGGGGCGCGTGGGCGGGCCGAAGACGGTCGAGCGGCTGCTGGCCGAGCTCTTGTGGCTGCCCGACGGGCGGCGGGTGCTCTTCGACGTGCGGGCGACCCGGCTGGCCATCGGCGCGGCCCGGCTGCCGGCGGCGGATGATTCGAAGCCGGTGGGGGTCCTGGTGGGGGCCTACCGCACGCTGGAGGAGGGCTGGCGCTTCGATCTGGCCCGGGACGACGCCGATGAGGCGCTGGCGGCCCTGGCCCGGGCCCGCGCGGCCCGGGGGCGCTCGGCGCCGGTGCGCCAGCCGGTGGTCGAGCAGGCCCACGTCCCGCTGTCGGGGGCCGAGCTGACCGGGGCCGAGGTGACCGAGGCGCTCGCGGCGCTGATGACGACGACCGGCGCGCAGTTCGGGCGGCAGGCGGCGGGGGTGGCCCTGCGCACGACGCACATCGACGGGGTGGCGTTCCCGGCGCCCATCCTCGAGGTCGAGCCGCTCGAGGTGGCGGTGGTGGTGGGCTACGGCACCCGCGAGGCGGGGCCCTGGCCGCCGCGGGTGGTGCTGATGAGCTACCCCCGCTGAGCGGGGTCGGTCTTCACCCCGCGGGGGCGTCGCCGAGCCGGTCGAGCGCGTCGGCGGCGGGCAGGATGATCCAGCCTTCGCTGCGGGCGGCGGCGCGCTGATCGGCGTCGGGGCGGTCGGTCCAGCCGGCGGTGGGGTCGCGGGCGTCGAGCCAGGCGATCCGGGCGATGATCGCGGCGGCGACGGCGTCGAACGCGTCGTCCTTGCTGCGCATCAGGGCGTCGATCTCACGGGGCACGGCGAGCCACGGGCAGCGCGCGCGCAGGGTCTCGACGAGCGCGGCGAGGCGGTCGCGGCGGGCCTTGCCTTTGTAGCCGGCGTCGGTCAGGCCCCATCGGGCGAGCGCGACGGCGGGGTAGGTTTCGAAGACCCGCCCGTCGCCGCTGCGGTCGGCGACCCCCATCGCGGCGAGCAGGCCCAGGCAGCGGAACATGGGCACGGCGATCAGATCGGACGAGGCGCTGAGCGGCCAGCGGCCGGTGATGCCCCGCACGACGCGGTCGGTCGCCCGGAACCGCAGGCGGTCGCGCAGCGGCGGGCCCCACCCGGGCGGCGGGGCCGGGGGCGCGGTCGGGGGGTGGCCGTGGCGCGCGACGAAGTCGAGGAAGTCGACCGGCCAGCCGAAGGGGGCGTCGATGCCGGTGGCGTCGCAGGCGGCGTGGCGGGCGAGGATGGCGGCGTCGTCGGCCCCGACCCCGGCGGCCTCGACGGCGGCCCCGGCCGGGCCCCAGGCGATGACGGCGTAGCCGGTGCGGGCCGGGTCGGAGGCGAGGTCGACGCCGAGGGTCCGGGTCGGGCGCGATGGGGCCCGCGCGGGGGGATCGGTGCGCATCGCGTCATGTTACCGTGCCGCCCGCCGCGGGCGAGACCCGGCGGCCGTAGCCGGCGAAAGGACAGCGCATGCGCGACGAGGACGAAGGGGTCGAGATCCCGCACGACCGGCTGCCGCCGGAGACGCTGCGCCGGCTGATCGAGGAGTTCGTCAGCCGGGAGGGCACTGATTACGGGCACGGGGATTACGATCTGGCGGGCAAGGTGCGCCAGGTGATGGGGCAGCTCGAGCGAGGCGAGGCGGCGGTGGCGTTCGACCCGCGCATGCAGTCGGCGACGATCGTCAGCAAGCGCTGAGCGCCGGGGTCAGTAGCCCCGCTCGCGGAAGAAGATGAACCACTGCCCGCTGCCCAGGCTCGATCGGCCGCACTTGCGCCGGCCGTCGTCTTCGCCCCAGTCGGTGCCGTCGCTCTGGTTGCTGTCCATGCCCCGGTCGTCGAAGTCGACGGTGAAGTCGGTGGTCGAGCCGCACGAGTCCTCGCCCTCGAGGTAGCCCGCGTTCCAGCGATCGTTCACCCCCCGGTAGGCCCCGTTGCGGTTGTTGCGCCGGGCGGGCTCGGGCTGGTCGTCGCCGGCGCCGTTGCCCTCGCTGAAGCACGAGTTGGCGTCGCTGCCGGTCGTGATCTCGCGGTACCAGGGCACGTCGTAGAACGACAGGTCGACGGTCATCGCCGATCCGGCGCTGCGCACGGCGTCGCGGCAGACGAAGCGCAGGTCCGAGCGCCCGGTGAAGTGGCGCATGCCGTTCCACACGCCCCGGTGCCCGCTGCCCGGGGCCAGCGTGCGCAGGTCGGTGTAGTAGCCGCTCGCCTCGTCCCGCAGCATCGTATTGCGGGTCGAGGCGACCAGGGTCCAGCCGCCGCCGTCGGTGCTCTGGTCGCAGTACACGTCGCGCACGGTGGGGCCGCCCAGCTCCCGGATCTTGTAGACGCCGCTGCTGGTGAAGCCCCGGTCACGGGCGTCGCGGCAGGTCTTGAAGACCTGGCCCGCCGAGCTGGAGGTGATCCCGGCGCAGATGACCGATCCGTTGGCGTTGATGCCCCGCATGTACTGGCCGTTGGGGCAGCTCTGGCTGCCCGAGCGGGGGCGCCCGCAGACGCTGCTGCCGTCGGCGTTGATGCGCACGATGGCCTGCCCCGAGCCGCAGCTGTTGCCCGGCAGGCGGGTCAGCCCGGCGTTGTCGGGGATGCAGTCGATGCGGCCGTCCGATCGGATGCGGCGCACGACCTGCCCGTTGGGGCAGGCCCGGTCGCCGCTGCGGAAGGTGCGGCACTCGGTGCGCCCGTCGGCGTGGATCCGGTAGATGCCCTGGTTGCCGCCGCAGGTGTTGGACGGCACGGCGGTGAGGCCCTGGCGGTCGGCGACGCAGACGATGTTGCCGCTCGAGGTGATGCGGGTGACGACCTGCCCGGCGGGGCAGGTGCGGTCGCCGGAGTGGAGCTGGCGGCACTCGGTGCGCCCGTCGGGGCGGACGCGGTAGATGGCCTGCCCCCCGCCGCAGGTGTTGCCCGGCAGCGCGCTGAGGCCCCGGTCGTCGGCGGCGCAGTCGAGGCTGCCGTCGCTGTTGATGCCGATGACCTTCTGCCCGTCGGGGCACACCCGGTCCCCGCTGTGCAGCCGGCGGCACTCGGTCCGTCCGTCGGCCCGGATCCGGTAGATGGCCTGCCCCCCGCCGCAGGTGTTGGCCGGGATGCCGCCGAGGCCGCTGCGGTCGATGCGGCAGATGACGCTGCCGTCGTCCTGCAAGCCGGCGACGTACTGGTTGGCGGGGCACGCCTGGTCGCCGGCCCGGGGGCGCCCGCAGACGGTGGCCCCGTTGGGCGCGATGCCGACGATGGCCTGCCCCGGGCCGCAGTTGTTGGCCGGCACGCCGGGCAGGCCGGCGTCGTCGGGGGCGCAGATCACGCTGCCGTCGTTGCGGTGGCCGATGACGAGCTGGCCGTCGGGGCAGCGCTGGGCCCCGGCCCGGGGTCGGCCGCAGACGGTGGCCCCGTTCTCGGCGATCTCGATGAGCGCCTGCCCCGCCCCACAGCGGTTGGCGGGCAGCGCGACGAGGCCGGTGTTGTCGTCCCGCTCGCAGATGGGGTTGCCGGCGTTGTTCCAGCCGCGGAAGGCGGTGCCCGCGGGGCAGGCGACCGAGCGGCAGACGGCGCGCCCGGCGGCGTCGACCCCGACGAGGACCTGGTTGCGCCCGCAGGCGTATTGCGGCGGCACGAGCAGCCGCCCGTCGCCGTCGAAGACCTGCACGTCGTCGACCCAGATGCCGAGCGCCCCGGCCTTCAGTCGCCCGGTGGCGTCGACGTTGCCCGCGGCGGTGACGCTGCCCCCGGTGGAGATGTTGCCCCCGGCCTGCACCGCGGCGGTGCGCATGGTGCCGGTGAACCGGGTGCCGTTGCTCAGGGCGACGTCGCCCCGCAGGTCGAGGTCGCCGGTCACCCGGGTGTTGCCGGCGAGGGTGCCGATGCGGGCGGTGTCCACCCGGGCGTCGTCGATGGTGGCGTTGGTGATGTCGGCGGTGGTGACCTGGGCGTTGACCGCGATCAGCTCGGCGAGGGCGTGCAGGGTGCCGCCCACGGTCAGGGCGCCGGTGATCCGGGCGTCGCTCTCGAGGCTGATGCCCTCGTCGTTGATCAGGCGCAGCCAGCCGTCGCGGTTGCCGCCTTCGAGCGGCGAGACGACGATCGACGCCTGGCTGTTGTCCCAGATGACGCCCTCGCCGGCGCCGGGGTCGTTGATGCGCAGGCGGTTGACCCCGACGATGTTGCTGTTGCGCAGGCTGATGGCGTTGCGCGAGTCGCCGCCGATGACGATCTGCCCCGCCTGGAGTTGGAGGTCGCCGTTGCTCATCACGAGCGCGCCGGCCTTGGCGTCGTCGCCGTCGTCCCGCACGTAGGGCAGCAGGTTCGGGTCGGCCCGGAAGCGGCCGACGACGAGGTCGGCGACCTCGCCGGGGTCGGCGCTCTGCCCGTCCTGACCGTCCTGGCCGTCCTGCCCATCCTGGCCCGCGTCGCCGGCGATCCCTCGCGGACCGCGTGGCCCCCGCTCGCCCTGGGGGCCCTGTGGTCCGACCGGGCCGGCGGGGCCGACCTCGCCCCGGGGGCCGGCCGGGCCCTGCAAGCCGGTGGGGTCGCCGACCCACCGCCCGCCGTCGTCGATGACCAGCCGATCGCCGATGCTCACCGAGCCGGGGTGGATGTCACCGCGCACGTCGCGGGCGGTGTCGGCGACGAAGGCCGCCGGCACCTTGCGCAGCGGCGTGCGCGGGCGCAGCGGGTCGCCGCCGTCGATCTGGATCTCGAGCCAGATCCCGGCCCGCGCGAACAGCGCGCCGTCGAGCCGCTGTTCGCTGCCGATGGCGACGGCGTAGTAGCCCTCGAAGAACGGCACCGCGGGGTGGATCTCTTCGAAGAGCGGCTGGCCCCCGTCGGCGGCGGCGTACAGGCGGATGATGATCCGGTGCTCGCCCTCGAGCGGGCGGTCGTCGCCGTCGTAGACCAGCCCCTCCTGGAAGATCTGGTCGGGCAGCGCGTGGGCCGCGGTGGGCCCGATCAGCGCGGTGAGGGCGGCGAGCGCGAGGGCCGGCCGGAGGAAGCGGGTCGTCATCGGTCGTCTCCCACGGGCACGCTGCACGCCAGCCCCAGTCCGGGCTCGGCCTCGGCCTGATCGGGGTTGGGCACGTCGGCGCAGTTGTCGTCGTCGTCGGGCACCCCGTCGCCGTCGAGGTCGATGTCGCACGGGCTGGGTGCGTCCTGGTCGGGGTTGGGCACCCGCGGGCAGCGGTCGTCGTCGTTGGGCACGCCGTCGCCGTCGTCGTCGGCGGCGGCGATCGCGGCGCAGTCGTCGCCCGGGGCGTCGGGGAATCGGCAGTCGTCGGCGTGGTCGGGGGTGCCGTCGCCGTCGGTGTCGACGAAGAACGCCTGGCAGGCGTCGCCCACCCCGTCGAGGTCGACGTCGGCCTGGCCCGGGTTGGGCACCGCGGGGCAGTTGTCGTCGGCGTCGTCGAGGCCGTCGCCGTCGGTGTCGATCGCCTCGCAGCGGTCGCCCTCGCCGTCGCCGTCGGCGTCCCGCTGGCGGCTGTTGCCCACCTCGGGGCAGTTGTCGCAGAGGTCCCCCACCCCGTCGCCGTCGCTGTCGCTCAGGTCGTCGGACGCGATCCCGGGGCAGTTGTCGACCGCGTCGGGCAGGCCGTCGCCGTCGGTGTCGGCGTCGCGGCCTTCGACCGGCACGCTGCACGCCGCGCCCACCCCGGGGGCCACCTCGAGCTGCTGGGGGTCGGGCACCCCGGGGCAGGTGTCGTCGGCGTCGGGCACGCCGTCGCCGTCGAAGTCGTCGAGGCAGGGGTCGTCGTCGCCCTGGAGCGGGTTGGCGGTGTAGGGGCAGGTGTCGCCGTCGTCGGGGATGAAGTCGCCGTCGGTGTCCCGGGCGCCGATCTCGAGGCAGTCGTCGGCCGGGCCGGGGTCGGGCCAGCGGCAGTCGTCGAGGTGGTCGGGCACCCGGTCGCCGTCGCGGTCGGCGAAGTGCGCCTGGCACAGCTCGCCCCGCCCGTCGCCGTCGGCGTCGATCTGGTCGGGGTTGGCCACCGTCGGGCAGTTGTCGACGTCCACCGGCACCCCGTCGCCGTCGAAGTCGGGCTCGCAGGCGTCGCCCGGTCCGTTGCCCTCGGTGTCCCGCTGGTCGGGGTTCACCGCGTCGGGGCAGTTGTCGCAGGCGTCGCCCACCGCGTCGGCGTCCCGGTCGGCCTGGTCGGGGTCGGGGATCGCCGGGCACAGGTCGAAGACGTCGGGCGCGCCGTCGCCGTCGGTGTCGGTGGGGTCGGGCGGCACCGCGCACGCCGCGCCCCGGCCGCCGGCGAGCGCCTGATCGGGGTCGGGCACATCGGGGCAGACGTCGGCCTCGTCGGGCACCCCGTCGGCGTCGGCGTCGTCGACGCACGGGTCGTCGAAGTCCTGATCGGGGTTGGGCGCCCGGCGGCAGATGTCCTCGCCGTCGGGCACCCCGTCGCCGTCGGTGTCGGCCGCCCGCAGCGCGTCGCAGTCGGCGTCGGCCGGGCCGGGCAGCTCGCAGCCGTCGAGGAAGTCGGCGATGCCGTCCCCGTCGGTGTCGGCGTAGAGGTCCTGGCAGGCGTCGCCCGCGCCGTCCCCGTCGACGTCCCGCTGGTTGGCGTTGGGGATCTCGGGGCAGTTGTCGACCTCGTCGTCGATGCCGTCGAGGTCGGCGTCGGTGTCGCAGGCGTCGCCGATGCCGTCGCCGTCGCTGTCGGCCTGATCGGGGTCGGGCACCTCAGGGCAGACGTCGCACGCGTCGCCGAGGCCGTCGAGGTCGAAGTCGCTGATGTCGGGCGAGGGCACGTCGGGGCAGTTGTCGACCGCGTCGGCGATGCCGTCGCCGTCCCGGTCGCCGGGCGCGGGCGGGCAGGCGTCGCCGATCCCGTCGCGGTCGGCGTCGGCCTGGTCTTCGTTGGCCACGTCGGGGCAGTTGTCGTCGGCGTCGGGCACGCCGTCCGCGTCCCGGTCGGGGGCCGGGCCGTCGACGCAGGCGTCGCCCACCCCGTCGCGGTCGGCGTCGGCCTGGTCGGGGTTCTCGACGTCGAGGCAGTTGTCGCAGGCGTCGCCGACCCCGTCGAGGTCGCGGTCGCTGAGGTCGAACGCGGCCACGTCGGGGCAGTTGTCGATCGCGTCGAGCAGCCCGTCGCCGTCCCGGTCGTCGTCGCAGACGTCGCCGAGGCCGTCGGCGTCGAGGTCGCGCTGGTCGGGGTTGGCGATCTCGGGGCAGTTGTCGTCGGCCGGGGCCACGCCGTCGCCGTCGTTGTCGTCCCCCGGCTCGTCGTCGCAGCCCGGCTCGCCCGGCGCGCAGGCGTCGCAAGCGTCGCCGAAGCCGTCGCGGTCCGCGTCGGCCTGGTCGGGGTTGGGGGTGTCGGGGCAGTTGTCGCAGGCGTCCCCCACCCCGTCGAGGTCGCCGTCGCTCAGGTCGAAGACGGGCAGGTCGGGGCAGTTGTCGATGTCGTCGGTCAGCCCGTCGCCGTCCCGGTCGTCGGGCCGGTCGTCGCAGGCGTCGCCCACCCCGTCGAGGTCGCCGTCGAGCTGGGCCGGGTTGGGGTCGTCGGGGCAGTTGTCCCGGTCGTCGGGCACGCGGTCGCCGTCCCGATCGCCCGCCGGCGCCTCGGCGCAGGCGTCGCCCAGCCCGTCGCCGTCCCGGTCGGCCTGATCGGGGTTGGGGTCGTCGGGGCAGTTGTCGCAGGCGTCCCCCACCCCGTCGAGGTCGCCGTCGCTCAGGTCGAACACCGGCAGGTCGGGACAGTTGTCGATCTCGTCGGCGAGCCCGTCGCCGTCCCGGTCGCCGGGCTGGCCCCCGTCGCAGGCGTCGCCCACCCCGTCCCGATCGGCGTCGCCCTGGAGCGGGTTGGGGTCGTCGGGGCAGTTGTCGACGGCGTCGCCCACCCCGTCGCCGTCCCGGTCGCCGGGCGGCGGCGCGTCGGGTCCGCAGGCGTCGCCGATGCCGTCGCCGTCGGTGTCCCGCTGGTCGGGGTTGGCCCGCTCTGGGCAGTTGTCGCAGGCGTCGCCCACCCCGTCGAGGTCGCCGTCGCTGAGGTCGAACACCGCCAGATCGGGGCAGTTGTCGAAGGCGTCTTCGATGCCGTCGCCGTCCCGGTCGGCGATGACGAACTCATCGCATACGTCGCCGATGTCGTCCCGGTCGGCGTCGGTCTGGTCGGGGTTGAAGACCCGGGGGCAGTTGTCATCGGCGTCGGGCAGGCCGTCGCCGTCGGTGTCGACCGCCGCCGGATCGGCGCAGGCGTCCCCGATCCCGTCGCCGTCGCGGTCGAGCTGCTCGGGGTTGACCGCCTCGGGGCAGTTGTCGCAGGCGTCGCCCACCCCGTCGAGGTCGGTGTCGGTGATGTCCCGGGCGGGCAGGTCGGGGCAGTTGTCGATCGCGTCGGGCAGGCCGTCGCCGTCCCGGTCGTCGGCCGCGTTCTCTTCGCAGACGTCGCCTACGCCGTCGCCGTCGCCATCCGCCTGGTCGGGGTTGGCCACGTCGGGGCAGTTGTCGTCGGCGTCGTCGGTCCCGTCCCCGTCGCGGTCGCCGGGGCGGGCGTCCACGCAGGCGTCGCCCACCCCGTCGCCGTCGCCGTCGGCCTGGTCGGGGTTGACCGCCTCGGGGCAGTTGTCGCAGGCGTCGCCCACCCCGTCGAGGTCGGTGTCGATCTGGAGCGGGTTGGCGATGGCCGGGCAGTTGTCGAGGTCGACGTCCCACCCGTCGCCGTCGAGGTCGAGGCCGTCGGGATCGGGGTCGCAGGCGTCGCCCAGCCCGTCGCCGTCGCGGTCGCCCTGCTCGGGATCGGCGATCGCGGGGCACAGGTCGTCGGCGTCGATCACCCCGTCGCCGTCGACGTCGGGCGGGTCGCAGGCGTCGCCCGCGCCGTCGCCGTCGGTGTCGGCCTGATCCGGGTTGTCGTCCTCGGGGCAGTTGTCGCCTTCGTCGGGCACCCCGTCGCCGTCGGTGTCGGTCGCCATCGGGGGGTCGCAGGCGTCGCCCGCGCCGTCGCCGTCGCCGTCGGCCTGATCCGGGTTGGCGTCCTCGGGGCAGTTGTCGAGGTCGTCGGGCACCCCGTCGCCGTCGCCGTCGGGCGGGCCCAGATCGATCGCCGGGCGCTCGCCGTCGGGGGCCGGGCCTTCGTCGGGCACGGCCTCGCCCAGGTCGGGCGCGACGAACATGTCGGGCGGGGGGCCGAGATCGGGATCGGGCTCCGGCTCGCCCATCGCCCCGTCGATCGTCGCCTCGGCGTCGGGCCCGGCGTCCCCCGGCGTCTCGCTCCCACACCCGGTCGTGAGCAGCAGCGCCAGCGCGGCGAAGAGCGCGCCCCATCGATTCCCCATCGATCCTCCCCTGGAACTGATTCCACCCCTACCAATATGTTCTGTAAATATTGGAATATGATTCAAGGGGGACGACGACGATGCGACGCCATGACACACGCCGGCTGGCCTGGGTGGGGTTCGTCGCCGCGCTGTGGCTGGCGGGGTGCGGGCAGGAGGCCCCGCCCGAAGCCAGCGTCGCGCCGACGGCGGTGCAGCCGGATGATCGGTCGCAGCGGCTCGAGGCCCGACTCGCCGAGACCGAGGCCCGGTTGATCCGGGCCGAGGCCCGCGCGGCGCTGGCCGAGGGGCAGATCCGCGCGCTGAGGGCGTCGGCGGCCGAGGCGCCGGCCGAGCCCGATCCGACGGTGGAGCTGCGCACCGAGGGCGAGATCAAGGCCGCCGCGACGGGCGTCGACGACGGCGCCGGGGGGCCGGCGTTGCAGCTCGGCGAGGGGTCGGAGCCGGCGCCGGCGGTGGCTCCGGCGGACTGAGCGGCCCGGTCAGCCGGTCAGCGCCCGCCGGATCGCGTCGGGCAGCGGGCGCACGATCATCGGCGGCCCGTCGGCGGGCCCGGGCTCGGCCCACACCCGCACCTCGCGGCCCTCGACCACCACCCGGCCGCCCAGGCTCAGCCGGTGCTCGACGGTGAAGCTGCGCCGCCCGATGGCCGCCACCCGGCACTCGGCGGTGAGCGTATCGCCGAAGGTGGCCGACGCCCGGAAGTCGGCTTCGGCCCGCACCAGCGGGGTGCCCAGAGCCCCGAACTCGGCCTTCAGGCGGTGGTGGCTCAGCCCGGCGGCGTCGAGCATGGCGTGGGTCGAGGCGTCGAACCACGCGTAGTAGCGGGGGTAGAAGACGACCCCGGCGGCGTCGCAGTCGCCCCAGGTCACCGCGATCGGGCGCCGGTGGCTCAGCCCGGGCGCCGGCCCGTCGGCGTCAGTAGTGGGCATCGAGCGCCTCGACCAGCTCGATGAGCGCGGGGTCGTCGCCGGTCGGCACCCGGATCTGGAGGTCGAGGTACAGGTGCCCCCGCCCCCCGCCGCGGCGGGTCATGCCCTTGCCCCGGGCCCGCATCCGCCGCCCGCCCTGCGAGCCGGCCGGGATCTTCAGCGTCAGCGTCGTGCCCTCGGGCGTCGGCACCTCGACCGTGCCGCCCTTGACCGCCTGCGACACGGTGATCGGCACCGCCAGGATGAGGTCGTCGCCCTCGACGGTGTAGCCCGGCGGCACGGCGATGTTGAGCACGAGGTACAGATCGCCGGCCCCGCCCGGGCCCTCCTGCCCCTTGCCTTGCAGCCGGATCTTCTGCCCGTCGGCGACCCCCGGGGGCAGCTTCACGTTGCCCCCGATGCCCGGCAGGTGCACCTCGCCGCCGTCGATGGCCTGCCGCAGCGAGAGGGTGAGCTGCCGCTCGACGTCCCGCCCCCGGCGCTGCACCCGGGGGCCGCGCCCGCCGCCGAACGCGCCGCCGAAGAGGTTGCCGAGCAGGTCGTCGAGGTCGCCGAAGCCGCCGAGGCCGCTGCCCCCGAACTGGAACCCGCCGGGGCGCCCGCCGCCCATGCCGCCGAACGAGCCGGCCCACCGCTGGTAGTTGCGGGCGGCGTCGGGGTCGAAGCCCTCCCGCAGCCCGTCGGGGCCGAACTCGTCGTACAGCGTGCGCTTGCGCTCGTCGGAGAGCACGGCGTGGGCCGCCGAGATCTCCTTGAACCGGGCCTCGGCGGCGGGGTCGTCGGGGTTGCGGTCGGGGTGATACTCGCGGGCCAGCTTGCGGTAGGCCTTCTTGATCTCGCCCGCCTCGGCGTCCTTCGAGACGCCGAGGATCGCGTACAGATCTTTGTCGTCGCTCATAGGGGTCCTCGTCTCGGGAGGGGTGTCACGCCGATGACGCTAACCACGGGGGCGGGCGGTGACAACCGCGGTTGTGCGGCGAGGGCCGATCGGGGTACGACGGGCGGCCCCGTCGCCCAGTGAGGTCGAACGTGAAGCGCTTCTCTGCCTATGAGTTCCCCGAGTACGTCGACTGGCGCCCCGATCCCGAGGTGCAGGCCGGGTTCGCCGCCACCATCACCCGCGATCCCGAGCGGGCGGCCCTGATCGACGCGCTCGACGACGACGCCCTGGTCGATCTCTATCGAGGCCTGGTCGCCGCCCGCCTGCACGACGTGCAGCTCAAGCGGTGGGTCAAGCAGGGGGTCATCACCAAGGCCTGGCTCGGCAGCGGCGAAGAGGCGGTCACCGTCGGATCGTGCGCCGCGCTGGGCCCCGACGACGTCGTCGGGCCGATGATCCGCAACGCGGCGGCGCTCATCGAGCGAGGGGTCTCGCTGGTGGACTGCTTCGCGGGCTACCTCGGCACCACCGACTCGATCACCGGCGGCCGCGATCTGCACATCGGTGATCCCGACAAGGGGGTCATCCCGCCCATCAGCCACGTCGGCGATCTGGTGCCGGTGATGGCCGGCTGCGCCCTGGCCTTCCGCATGCGCAAGGAGCCCCGGGTGGCCCTCACCTGGACCGGCGACGGCTCGACCGCCACCGGCGCGGTGCACGAGGGCCTGCGCACCGCCGCCGCGCTCGGCGCCCCGCTCGTCTGCGTGGTGCAGGACAATCAGGTCGCCCTCGGCACCCGCATGGAGGCCGCCTACCGGGGCGACTTCACCGCCTATGGCGCGGCCTACGGGGCGATGCTGCTCGAGATGGACGGCAACCACGTCCTCGATTGCTACGCGGCGACGAAGCGGGCGGTCGACGCCTGCCGGGCCGGGGACGGGCCGGTGATCATCGTCGCCCGCACCTTCCGCATGGGCGGGCACGCGACCCACGACGAGCGCGAGGCCCGCGAGCTGTTCGACGACGCGGTCTACCGCCACTGGGGCCAGCGCGATCCGGTGGGCTGCTACGAGACGTGGCTGGTCGAGCAGCGGGGTGTCGATCGGGCCCGGCTGGAGGCGGTCGAGGCCGAGGTCGCCGCGCAGATCGACGCCGCCGCCGAGGAGGCCAAGGCCGGGCGCGGGGTGCGGGAGCCCGATCCGGCGACGGTCACCGACGGGGTCTACGCCGCCGAGGCCGGCTGATGGGGTCGAGCACCGGGCGCTTGTTTCGGGTGACGACGTTCGGCGAGAGCCACGGCGAGGCTCTGGGGGCCATCGTCGAGGGCTGCCCGCCGGGGCTGGCGCTCGATCTGGAGGCGCTGCAAGCCGATCTCGATCGCCGCCGCCCGGGGCAGAGCAAGCTGACGACGCCCCGCAAGGAGAAGGATCGGGTCCGGGTGGTCTCGGGGCTCTTCGAGGGGGCCACGACCGGCACCCCCATCGGGCTGCTGTTCTTCAACGAGGACGCCTACAGCAAGTCGTACGACAACGTGCGCGACCTCTTCCGCCCGGGGCACGCCGACTACACCTACGAGGCCCGCTACGGCCGGCGCGATCACCGGGGCGGGGGCCGGGCGAGCGCCCGGGAGACCGCGGCCCGGGTGGCGGCGGCGGGCGTCGCCCGGCAGCTCCTGGCGCAGCGCCACGGGGTGGAGGTCGTCGGCTGGGTCGAGCGGGTGGAGGATCTCGAGGCGACGGTCGACCCCGAGCAGGTCACCCGGGCCGCGGTCGAGGCCCACCCGACGCGCTGCCCGGTACCCGACGTGGCCGAGCAGATGGCGGCCCGCATCGCGGCAGTCCGGGCCGACGGCGACACCGTCGGCGGGGTGGTGGGCGCGGTGGCCCGGGGCGTGCCGGCCGGCTGGGGCGACCCGGTGTTCGACAAGCTCGACGGCGATCTGGCCAAGGCGTGCCTCTCGCTGCCGGCGTGCAAGGGCTTCGAGATCGGCAGCGGCTTCGCCGGCACCCGCATGCGGGGCAGCGCGCACAACGACCCGTTCTGGCACGACGGCGAGCGGGTGCGCACCCGGGGCAACCGCCACGGGGGCACGCTGGGCGGTATCAGCAGCGGGGCCAGCGTCGTGATCCGGGCGGCCTTCAAGCCGGTCTCGACCATCTTCAAGCCGCAGGAGACGGTCGATCGGGACGGCAACCCGGTGACCTTCCGCAACAAGGGACGTCACGACCCGTGCGTGCTGCCCCGGGCGGTGCCGCTCGTCGAGGCGGCGCTGCTGCTCACCCTGGCCGACCACGCCCTGCGCGCCGCCGCGCTGGGAGCGCGGTAGGCCCCCGGCCGACGATCACTCGCCGCCGTAGTAGATCAGGCTCACGCCCAGCCCGAGGTTCTCGCCGGCGAAGTCGGCGAGGTCGCCGAAGTCGAGCGAGACCCCGATGTCGAGCGCGTCGATGGGCGACCAGATCGCTGTCAACCCCAGCGGCACGCCGTCGGCCCCGAAGAAGGCGTACTGCCCCTCGTCGGCGAGCAGGAGCTCCATCAGCGTCGTGCTCAGCCCCAGGAAGAGCGGGTCGCCCGCCTGGAACCCGAGCGCGAGCGGGATCGTGATCGTCGCCGACCCGTCCTCGGCCGCGACCGCGATCTGCTGCCCGGCGTCGTACAGGGTGAGCACCCCGGCGAAGTTGAACCAGTAGGCCAGCCCGAGGTTCACCGCCCCGGCTTCGGTCACCAGATCCTGGGTGTAGCCCGCGGTCGGGGTCAGGATGAGCGGCCCCTCGGCGTAGGTCGTATAGCCCGCCGCGATGGCCAGCGGCCCCTTGCCGTCGCTGCTCGGCTCGACCGAGAAGCCATAGCTCACTCCCAGCGAGAAGTCATCGGTGATGCCATAGCTCGCGCCCCACAGGCCGCCGACGCCGAGGCCCACCGTCGGGTCACCGCCCAGGGCGCCGATGTCGGCCGACAGCCCGACGCTGTACATGCCCTGGGGCAGCGTCAGCGGCCGGTCGCGCATGGCGTGGGGCCACCGGTCGGCCCCGGCCTCCTGCGCCGTCGCCGGCAGCGCCAGGGTCAGTACACCTGCCAGAGCCAGGGCCCACCGCCCGATCCGCCCGTGCCCGATTCGCATGTCGTCGCGTCTCCTCGTGTGTCACCCGTGTCCATCACGGGTGCCCGCGTCGCAGAGTACAATCCATCGGGATGTGTATGACTCCCGATTACAGGTCTCGCATCGATTTTGTGCGCTGCGGCGGCGCCCCGGTTGCGTCCCCCGGCCCGGCGGCGGATGCTCGACCGATGCCCGGCTCCCGCCCCCTGCCGCCGATGTATGCCCGCGCCATCCGCTGGCGGGTCGCCGCCTTGTCGCTGTGGCTGGGCCGCATGGCGCTGGCCCCGTTTGGCCTCGCCCCATACCTGGATCCACTGCTGGCCGTGCCGCTGACCGTCGGCGCGATCGGGGCCGTGCTCGGGCCGTGGGCCCTGTGGCCGGATCACCGCCGGGCGGCGGCGTTCGAGGCGCTGGCGGGCGGCGTGGCGGCCGTGCCGGCGTTCGGCTGGCTGGCGCTGTCGTACGGCCCGGTCCCCGGCGCAGAGGCCGCCCTGCCCTTCGGCACCGATCCCGGCTGGCTGCCCGTCGCCGGCTTCGTCTGGCTCGCCGCCCTGGCCTTCACCGCCCGCCACGCCTTGCGCCCCGCCGCGTGGCTGCCGGCGGCGCTGCTGCTCACGCTCGATCTGCCGCCCCTGCACCGGGTGGTCTTCGCCGCCTCGCCCCGGCTGGCCGACGCGCTGGCCCCGCTCTCGATGGTGCTCGCGATCTTCGCCCTGGCCCGGCTGGAGAAGCGCGTGCCGCAGCCCGATCGGCCCCGCTGAAGGGCCCCCGGGTCACTCCGGAGGCGGCGCCTGCTCGACCACCCGCTCGACCGCCGGCACGCAGGTCGCGTCCGCGTTGGAGCGATAGGGCCCGACCCACACGCTGAACGCGCCGCCCGCCGGGCACTCGAAGCGGGTCGCCGAGCAGTAGGTCTCGCAGCTGTCGTCGTTGTAGGCGATGGCCGACGCCGACAGGCACGGCTCGGCGGTGGGGCACACCCGCATGATGGGGTCGCCCTCGCAGACATCGCCGATCTCGCACCCCTCGCCCTCGGGGTTGCAGCCGACCCGGTACTCGAAGCCGGGGTTGCACCGCCCCTCGAGCAGCTCGCCGTCGGCCCCCCGCGCGCGCTGCCAGCCGCAGTTGCGCTCCAGCCCCCGCTGGTTGTCGGGGCACTGCTCTTCGAGCCGGGGCGGCCCCGAGCGGATGGCATAGGGGCAGGCGTAGGGCTCGTCGAGCGCCTTGCCCGCGGTCCACACGGTGAAGGCGCCGCTCTCGGGGCAGGCGAACTCGACGTGGGGGCAGGTGTTGCCGTCCTCGCAGCCGTTGTCCCGCTGAGCGAGCGCCGAGCTGGGCAGGCACTGGGTCATGTTGCCGTCGCACACCCGCATCATGGGATCGCCCTCACACATGTCACCGAAGCCGCAGCCCCCGCAGCCGATCTCGACGATGTGCCCCCGCTCGCACGCGCCGACCTCGCGCACCTCCCAGCCACAGGCCCGGCGGAAGTCGCCCCGGGTCCCCTCTTCGGGGCACACCTGGGCGATGTCGTAGCTCGGCACCGTCACCCGGGCCACCGCGTCGTTGTTGTCGAAGGTCTTCTCTTCGATGATGCGATCGGGGTTGATCTGCACCGCCAGATCATACTGCCCCGGCGTGAGATCGGTGACGTCGATCCACTGGCAGTCGAGGCGGCTGTGGTAGGTGTCCTGCCAGCCGCGGCTGATGCCCTGGAAGCCGCACTGGAACTGCCCCCGCTGGCGCACCGAGTCGTCGTCTTCGAGGTAGCGGGCGCTGTCCATCAGGCAGAATGCCTGCTTGCGCCCCACCGAGACGACGTCGGGCCCCGACATGAGCTGGTAGTCGGCGTAGCGTTCGAAGTGATAGTGCTCGTGGCAGTCGCTGTACTCGAACAGCCCCAGGTTGTCTTCGGGGCGCCCCATGTGCAGATCGACGTCGCCCACGTTGGCGGTCACGACCCCGAAGCGCAGCAGCAGCCGGGTGCCGGGGGTGTCGATGCAGCCCTCGACGAAGGCGCAGTCGTCCTCGGCGAAGTAGCGCTCGTCGAGCCAGATGTCACCGGCCAGCTCATCTTGCAAGAGCAGCAAGTCGGGCAGCCGGGGTCCCACCGGGCCGGTGTCCGGGGCCGGGCCGGCGTCGGGCCCCGGGGCCATGTCCGGGGGTGGCACGTACTGGTCGTTGATGCGGATGCCGCTCGCGTCCCGCTCGGGCCCCGCATCGGGGGCGGCGTCGGGCGCGGCGTCGACCGTCTGAAGGGCGCCGTCGATGCTCTGCACGTCGGGCGGGTCGTCACCGTCGCCCCCGCCCTCGACGCAGCCGATGGCGAGGAGCAGACCGAGGGCGGCCGAGGCGGCGATCGGGTCGAGGACCCGCTTCGGGGGGGTGGGCGTGCGCATGGTGGGCATCCTAGCAAGACCGTCAACGGGTACGCGGTGCAAACCGTTGCCCTCCGCGCTCAGCCGCCGGATCGGTCGACGAAGCCGAGCAGCGCCGCGCTCCAGCGCCCGGGGTCCTCGACCATCGGGTAGTGCCCCAGCCCTTCGAGCCATTGCAGCTCGGCGGTGGGGCACTCGCCGGCGACCGCCTCGGCGATGGCCGGCACCGCCACCGGATCGCGGTCGCCCCACAGGACATGGCACGGGATGTCCAGCCGGGTCAGCGCCCCGATCCACCGGTGCCAGAAGCGCCGCCGCTCGACCAGATACTGCGTGATCTGCGGCATGCGAGCCTTGCCGTCGTCGGCGGTCAGCAGGGCCCACATCGCGTCGATCTCCGCCTCGTCGAAGACCTCGGGCCGATGCACGATGCGCCGCATATTGCGGGCGAAGACGCGCCGCGAGGCCAGCCGGGCGACCGCCGGGCCGAGCGGGCTGCGCAGCAGCACCTGGATCACCCGCAGATCGGCCAGCTCGATGTGCATGCTGCCGTTGCACAGGGTCACCCCGACCAGCTCGATGTCCAGCCCGCCCCGCTCGCGCCGGGCCAGGATCTCGGTCGCCACCGAGGTGCCGTAGTCATGGGCCACGAGGTGGGCCCGGGTGACGCCGAGCGCCCTCCACAGCCCCAGCGCGACCTCGGCCTGCTCGAGCAGCGAGTAGCTGTAGTCGACCGGCTTGGCCGAGAGCCCGAAGCCCGGGTGATCGTGGGCCACCACCCGCCGCTTGGCGCCGAGGGCCGGCAGCGCCGGGGCGAGGTCGTGGCACGAGGTGGGGTAGCCGTGCAGGTAGACGAGGGCCGGGGCGTCGCTCGCGGTGTCGGGCGGGCGGTCGACGGTGAAGACGTCGTGGCCGAAGACCCGCTCGACGCGCCCGGCGGCGCGCCAGGTCTCCAGATCGGGCAGGCGCTCTCGCGCGGCGGGTTCGGCCACGGCGGGCTCTCCTCGGGTGGGGCTCAGTTCTCGGGCGGCGGCGGGCCCTGGGCCATCCACTCGCGCAGCAGGCGATAGCGGGGGTCGTCGGCGCTGCTGAAGATCTTCGGGTGGGCCTCGATCGCCCCGTTCGCGCCGAGGCCATAGCGCAGCAGCCGCGACTGGTCGGGGTTGAGCCGGTTGGCGTAGCCCTCGATCGTCGCGATGTCCCGGGCGATGAGCTCCTCCTCGGTCGGCGGCGGACCGGCGTCCTCCGATGGCGGCGGCTCCGGCGGGTAGAGGCTGACCAGCTTCCACCCCCGCCGGCCGTCGCCCGCGTGGCAGCAGCCACACTGACCCAGCACCCGGGGCAGGATCTCCTGGCGCATGCCCTGAGCGTAGGGCGACGTGCGGATGGCTTGCAGCGCCTGCGCTTCGAGGTCGGGCAGCGGCGCCTCGGCGGGCGGATCGTTGGGCGGCACCGCCACATCCACCGCCTGGATGACCGGCAGCTCGGGCACGGCCTGGGCGGCCCACGACATGAGCATGCGGTACTGGGGCTCGGTGGGCCCCGCGTAGACCCCGGGGTGGTTGAACCCGCACTGGGCCAGCCCGTACAGCCACGCGGTCGGGCGCCCGTCGGTGCCCTCGGCCTGGAGCGGATCGTAGAGCCACTGCCGCAGCACGGCCATGTCGGCCCGGGTCGCGGCCGGATCGTCGAACCGGTGCTCGTAGGACCACGGCCGCCCGGTGCCCGGCCCGTGGCAGTTGCAGCCCACCTCGAGCAGCGGCGCGATCTGGGTCCGATAGGCCGCTTCGCTGTCGGCGAGCGGGACCGGATCGGCGCAGGCCGTCGAGACGCAGTACTGCCCCTCGGCGCAGTCGCTGTCGATGATGCAGTCGACCGACTCGCCGGCGCACCCGGCGAAGATCAACGCGGCGAACGATGCGAGCGGGGTGAGGCGTGTCACGGCGGGCTCCCGGTCCGAGGCCCGCCGATCACAGCGCGGATCGGGCGGCGATGTCAAAGGGTGCGCCCGGCGGCCGCGTCAGGTCGACTCGGGCACCGCGCCCAGGGTGATGCCGAGCTGCCCCAGCCAGTACAGGATCATGATGGGATAGCCGACATAGGCGATGGGCGCGTCGAAGCGGTTGAGCGCGATGAGGGTGTCGCTCGCGGCGAAGATCGCCGCGCCGGCCAGCAGGATCCACTCGCCGCGGGCGCTCTCCCCGTCCTGCCCCACCCGGGCGGCCGCCCGCCACATCATCGCGCCGATGACCGCGCAGTAGATCCCGACCGGGGCCGCCATGCCGCCGAGGTCGTCGAAGAGGTAGACGAAGACGCCGCCGGTCCAGGCGAAGAACGGCAGCGCGCGCACGATGTGGAGCTGGCGCTGGTCGAGGATGAAGCCGACGGTGTAGACGACGTGCGCCACCAGGAAGGTGCCCAGCCCGGCGATGAACCACATGTCGCCGTCGGGCTCGATGAGCACGTCGGCCAGGGCCGAGAGGGCCAGACCGGCGAGGACCCACTTCGTCAGCGATCCCCGGCCGGCGTCGGCCGGCGTCTGCCCCCACAGCCACAGGGCCATGCAAGCGACCGGGATCGGCTTGAGCACGATCCCGATCCAGAACTGCGCGGCCCCCAGGTCGATGTCGGGCCAAAGCAGGACGAGGTAGCCGAGCGCGGCGAGCCCGCCGATCAGCCAGTAGAGCTTCGCGCTCGATGCGCTGGACGTCGACTCGCTCATCGGGCGGTCCCCCCGGGGCACATCCGCCCCGCAGGCATTCTGCGGGGGGTGTGCGCCCGACGACAAGCGCGTCGACGGGGGGCGATCTCCGCAGCGGAGCGCGCTCGAGAGCCGGGCTCAGCGCCAGCGGCGGGCCCGCTTGCGGATGGCGTCGGCCACGGCGTCCCGCTGCCCGGCGTCGAGCACGCCGTGGGCCTCGGCGGCGGCGTCGATGGCCTCGGCGGCCATGCCCTTCCACACGTCGACCCGGGCGTCGAGCAACGCCTTGGCCTTCACCGGATCGGCCTTCGCGGCGGTCCACAGCGCGCGCGCCTCGGCCCGCATCGCCCCGTGGTCGCCCATCTGCGCCAGCCCGGTCTTCACCAGCCCGTCGGCCAGGCCCTTCAGGCGGGCCGCCTGGGCCTCGTCGGCGTCGGCGACGTCCACGATCTCGTCGAGCACGTAGCCGGTGAAGCGCTGCGCCCGCTCGGCGCGCTCCTCGGGGGTCCGCTGGCGGTCGCGGGCTCGCTCCTCGAGCTGGTCGGCGAGGGCCACCCGCTGCTTGGGGGTCAGGACGCCGTGGGCCCGGGCCGCGGCGTCGATCGCCTCGTGCCCCAGCGCGCGGGCGGCCTCGACCCGGGCGAACACCGTCTCCCGGGCCTGCTTCGTATCGGGGGTCGGGGCCTGCCACAGCGCGAGCAGCTCTTCGCGGAAGGCCTCGCGGTCGGCGAAGCGGTTCATGGCGCTGTCGACGAGCTGATCGGCGAGCGGAGCGATCTGCGCCCGCTGATCGTCGGTGGCGTCGAGTTCGTCGAGCACGTCGTCGACCTTCCACTGCACGAACGTCTTGACCCGCTCGGCTTTCTTGCCGCCGAACCACGGGCCGGCGTAGACCGCGGTGGTCCCCAGGGCGACGAGGGCGACGACGGCGACGAACATCAGGGGCTTGCGGGGCTTCCGCATGGCTTCCTCCAGGTGAGGGGCCGCCGGGGCGGCGACCGATTGAGTGATGCCACGATGCGGTCCGCCCCTTGCGCGCATTCTACGCCGCTGTGAAGCAACGTGAAGTGCCCCGACTCAGAGCGGCCACCACCGCCGGGCCAGATCGTCCAGCGTCGCCGCGCCGGGCGCCGGCAAGCGCTCGAGGTACCACGGCAGGTGGCTGTACTCGTGCAGCAGGGCCCAGGCGAGGCATCGCCGCTGGAGGGCGAGATCCCGGGCGCCCGACCCGCCGTAGCCGTCGAGGAAGGCGTGCATCAACGCCGGATCACCGGCGGCGACGAAGAGGCCGACCGAGGCCAGGTCGTACTCGGCGACCCCCACCCGGGCCGGCTCGAAGTCGAAGAGCCCCACGACGCGGCCGCCGTCGACGAACAGGTGCTCGCGCATGATCTCGGTGTGCAGCAGGACGCGGGGGCGGTCGGGCAGCGGCGTATCGGCGAGGAAGGGCTCGATCTGCGCCAGCCAGGCGGGATCGAGGCCCAGCCGCGCCTGCCGGGCCGCCGCCCCGGCCCGCTGGCGGGCGACGAAGGCGGCCCAATCCCGATCGGGCCAGTCGAAGTCCGGCTTCGCCCGATGCAGCGCCGCGGTGATGCGGCCGGTCTGCCGGGCCAGCTCGAGGCGCTCGGCGTCGCTCAGCGCGGGGTCGACGTCGGCCCACAGCCGCCCCGGCAGGCGGCCCATGACCACCCACCGCCAGCCGTCGCGGTCGCCCGTGGCCCGCAGCGAAGGCGCCGGGATGTCATCGCATGCCATCAAGGCCCGCAAGACATCCGCCTCGCGGGGGCCCTCTTCGGCGCAGAACGGCGGGTACAGCTTGATCACCCACCGCGGCCCCAGCGCGAGGACGGGCAGGCTGCCCCCCGGCAGGCGGGCGGGCGCGCTGGGGGGCAGATCCAGCTCGGCGGCGACGGCGCGGGCGGCGTCGGCGTAGGCCGGGTGTGCGCGGGGCAGCGCGTCGTAGAGCGCGCCGGTGTCGGCGGGAGGCAGGCGGTGCATCGGGCCATGGTGGCCCCGCGCGGCGGGGGCGGCAAGCCCCATCGCCGAGCGGGCCCGGCGCGGAACCTCTCAGGCGCCCGCCGGATCGAGCGGCAGCTTGCTGGCGAGCACGTCCACCGGCACGATCTCCGGCGCCTCGGCCAGCAGCTCGGGCGCCTTGGCCAGCAGCGCCGCCGCGATGGGGCCCGTCAGGTGCTTCTGCCGCCCCGCGTCGTCGGCGAAGACGTCGGTGATGTAGAACGTGCCGCCCGCCCGATAGGCGAACCACGCCGGGGTGAACGCCTCGGCGACGGCCAGCGGCCGGGCCCCCTCCAAGAACCCGGCGAGGTCGGCCTCCCGCCCCTTCACGGCGACCATGCGCACCAGCAGGCCCACCTCGACCGCGCCCGCCGGGGCCTCGTCGGGCATCTTGCTGGCGAGCACGTCCACCGGAACGATCTCCGGCGCCTCGGCCAGCAGCTCGGGCGCCTTGGCCAGCAGCGCCGCCGCGATGGGGCCTGCCAGGTGCTTCTGCCGCCCGGTGTCGTCGGCGAAGACATCGGTGATGTAGAACGTGTCCCGGCTCGCCCGGTAGGCGAACCACGCCGGGGTGAAGTCCTCGGCGACGGCCAGCGGCCGGGCCCCCTCCAGGAACGCGGCGACCTCCTCTTCCCGACCCTGCGCAGCGACGATGCGAACCACCAACCCGACGTTGACCATGACTTCCTCCAGGTGAGTGCGATGGGTCCGTCCCATCGACGAGATGGAGAATACGGATCGGGCCCCTGGCCATCGAGTGGCGCATCCGACTATATTCGATTGAATTCCGACAAGGCGACCGCGAGGAGAGCGATGCGGATCGATGTATTGGTGCTCGACGGCGCGTTCGACACCGGGCTGGCCACGCTGCTGGATTGCTTCGCGTTGGCGGCCGGGCTCGCCGAGGGGGACGCCGCCGAGGGCGAGGTGCCGGCGCTGACGGTGCGTCGGGTCGGCGTGCGGGACGCGGTGCGCACCGGGCACGGGCTGGCGGTGCCGCTCGACGCCCGGGTGGGCCCCGACGACGCCCCGCCGGACGTGGCGATCGTGCCCGCGCTGGGCTGCGTTACCCCCGCCCGCCTCGCCGCGGCGCTGTGCCGGGACGACGTGCGGGCCGCGGCCGACGTGATCGAGGCGTGGCACGGCGCCGGCTGCCGGGTGGGCGCGGCGTGCACCGGCACCTTCGTGCTGGCGCTGGGCGGGGTGCTCGACGGCCGGCGGGCGACGACGACCTGGTGGCTGGCCCCCGAGTTCCGCAAGCGGTTCCCGGCGGTCGAGCTCGACACCGACCAGATGGTGGTCGCCGACGCCGACTGCGTGACCGCCGGCGCGGCGCTGGCCCACGTCGACCTGGGGCTGTGGCTGCTGCGTCAGGCGAGCCCCCGGCTGGCCCGGCTGGCGGCGCGCTACCTGCTCATCGACGACCGCCCCTCGCAGTCGGCGTTCGCGATGGCCGACCACATGGCCCACGACGACGAGGTGGTGACCCGCTTCGAGCGCTGGGTGCGGGGCCACCTGCACGACTTCTCGATGCCCGAGGCCGCCCGGGCCTGCGGGGCGAGCGCGCGCACGCTGCAGCGGCGGGTGCGGAAGGTGCTGGGGCGCACGCCGATCGCCTATGTGCAGGACGTGCGGGTCGAGCAGGCGCTGCACCTGCTGCGCACCACCGACGACAGCCTGGAGCGGGTGGCCGAGGCGGTGGGCTACGCCGATCCGGTGACGCTGCGGGCGCTGCTGCGGCGGAAGACCGGTCGAGGCATCCGCGCGATCCGGCGGGGGCGGGCGTGAGCCGTCGGGCGCTTCACTCGGGCCGCGGCGTGACGTGCGGCCCGGGTCTCGCTCACCGCCGCAGGGTGATCCCGTCGACCGTGAAGTGATTGTCGAGGGTCAGCACGACCGTGCGCGGCGTCGCGCCCCGTAGCTTGAGCACGTTGCTCTGGTGGTCGTCCTCGGCGAAGGCGTCGATGGTGATCGACAGCGGCGCGCCGTCGGCGATGGCATACAAGAAGCGGGCGTCGGTCTGGTGACCGCCGACCTTGATCCCGCCCCCGCCGAAGGTCACCGGCGCCCCGTCGGATGTGATGCGCACATGGGCTCGCAGGTAGGCCACCGCCGCCTCCCGCCACGCGACCGGATCGACCGGATGGGCTCCCTTCGAGCGATCGAGCGCCCGCTGGAGCGCCGCCCGGGGGGCGTGGATGTCGAGGACCCAGCCCCGGGCGCCCTTCTCGGCGGCGGCCGGGCGCAGCGCGAAGGTCGCCACGTCGACGTCGTGGGCCGCGGCCGGTGGAGCCCACAGCAGCGCCAGCCCGATGAGCAGAGCCCGCCTCATCGCACCGAGAGCGGCTGGTCGACCGCCGCCCCGACCACGCAGGTCGGGATGTTGGGGGCGTCGGCCTCGAGCGCGTAGTAGTGATAGATGCCATCGGGGAACTCGGGCGTGACCCCGAACCGGCCGTTGCACCCGTCGAGGCCCTCGGGCGCCGCGCCTGCATCGCCGTGGGGCGCATAGATCGGGTAGCCGTCCCGGGCGAAGCCGACCAGCCCGGTGAGCCGCTGGGGCACGTTGGTGCAGCTCACCTCGTCGATGCCGAAGGCCCCGAGCACCGTGTTCATCGACTCGGCGACGAAGTGCCAGTGGTAGTAGCCGGCGGGATCCATGTGGCCCCCGCAGGGGTCGAGCGCGGGGATGCCGCCGCCGCCCATCTGCTTGAAGCGCATCGGCGGCGGGCCCCCACCCGGCGGGCCGCCGCCCATCATGGGCGGTCCGGAGACGACCGACGGCGGGTGGCCGGTCAGGGGCACGCCGTCCAGGGCGATGCCGAAGGGCTGCACGACGCCGACGGTGCGGGGCATGTCGGCCATGACCGGCATCACCGGCAGGGTGTAGGTCACGATCAGGCCGTCGTCAGGGGTGGCTTCGAGGCAGAAGCCGCTGCCCATGTCGCCCATCGGCATGCCCGCGCCGGGATCGGCGGTGCGGATGTAGCCCTGTTCGTCGACGATGTCGTAGCCGTCGGCCTCCATCGCCTCCCACAGCGCGCGCTGCATCACCTGGAAGCCGGGGTCGGTGTCGCCGTCGTAGATGCCGAGGCCGCCGATGTCGTCGATCGTCGCCGGGCAGTAGGGGCCGTTCGGCGTGGGGTTGGCGGCGAAGGTCAACCGGTGGCAGCGGGTGGCGGTGCCATCGTCGAGGGTGCAGTCGACGATCTCGGCGTCCATCAGGTGATCGCCGAAGGCGTCGAGCAGGACCCCGCCTTCGCCTTCGCCTTCGCCTTCACCCTCGCCCTCGCCCTCGCCTTCACCCTCGCCCTCGCCTTCACCCTCGCCCTCACCCTCGCCCTCGCCTTCACCCTCGCCCTCGCCCTCGCCCTCGCCCTCGCCTTCGCCCTCGCCTTCGCCTTCGCCCTCGCCTTCGGCGCCCACATCGGCCCCGCCAGCGTCTTCACCGTCGTCGCACCCCAGCCCGCCCGCAATCAGACAGGCCAGCAGCCAACTCGAGCCCACTCCGCGCAACGTCATCGCTCCCCCCGAATCCTCGGCCGCGCACCGGCCGCCTGTGTTCCCCCATCGGCGCCGGGATCACTCTGGCCCCCCGCCGACGCACAATCTAACGTATTCGGCACACCTCGAACCGGAGCCCCTGATGATCCGCACGCTCTGCGCCCTCTCGATCGCGCTGCTCGCCGCGCCCGCCGCCGCCGAGCCCGCCCCGACCCCCGCCGCCACCTTGACCCCGGCCCAGATCTCGACCCTGGGCGACGTCGTGCCCTCGGGCGGCTTCGCCCACTTCGCGGGGCACGGCGGCGAGGCCTGCCCGATGCCGGTGATGTACGCCTCGGGCAGCCGCCCGTGGAAGCTGACCATCGTGGCTCGGCAGGCCCGCGAGTTCAGGGTCGCCGCCGGCTCGGAGACCCCCGACCTGAGGGCGGTGCAGGCCGTATTTCGGGCCACGGTCGCCGGCTGTGGCCTGCCGACCCCGCCGGCAGCCGAGAAACAGCCGCTCGCCAAGGGCAGCCCCAGCACGCCCCGCAAGATGGATCCGAAGATGATGGCGCCGCTGCCCCCCGCGGCCACCATGGCCTACCTCGCCGGCCTCGGCCGCAACTTCCACAACCTGCCGGCGGTGTTCGCCATGCGCCACGACGAGCAGCCGATCCTGGTCGTCGCCGGCAAGGGGCACCCGATGAAGAGCTTCGCCCTGCCCGGCGAGTGGGGCGCGGCGATGAAGGCCTACGCCGCGCTGCTCGCCGCGCGGGGTTATCGCTGATGGCATCCCGCTGATTTGACCGTAATCGGTATGGCACCCGACGCAGGCATGCGGGCTGCGGCGCGATCGGGCCCTGGGCGTTGCGCCGCGCAGCTTTCGGGGGTCTACTGATCCCCGATCGACGCACCGGGGCGACGCCGGGGGATGCGGCGGCCCCATGGATCCACCGAGGAGGGGAAATGCCATACCGACACCCGACCTGCGCCGCGTGGGCGACGCTGTTGCTCTGCGGAGCCGCCGCAGCCCAGGAGGCGCCGCCCGCGGCCCCCGACGCGCCCGCGGCGGCCGAGATCCCCGAGCCGCCCGAGCCGCCCGGGGCCGAGGGTGAGGACGGCGCGGGCGGGGTCGAGGTCCTCGTCGTCACCGGCAGCCGGGTGCCCCGCTCGGCGGACGACACCCCGGTCCCGGTCGACGTGCTCACCGGCACCGAGCTGCAGAACATGGGCGTCGCCGAGCTCGATCAGGCCATCGCCCTCGTCGCGCCCTCGTTCAACGCCGCCCGCCAGACCATCGCCGACGGCACCGACCACCTCAACCCGGCCAGCCTGCGCGGCCTCGGCCCCGATCAGGTGCTGGTGCTCGTCAACGGCAAGCGGCGCCACTCGACCGCGCTGGTGCACGTCAACGGCACCTTCGGCCGGGGCACCGTGGGCGTGGATCTCAACGCCATCCCGGTCTCGGCCATCGAGCGCATCGAGATCCTGCGCGACGGGGCCGCGGCCCAATACGGGTCGGACGCCATCGCCGGGGTCATCAACGTCGTGCTCTCCCAGAACCGGGACGGCCTGCAAGCGCGGGCCAAGGCGGGCATCACCGCCTCGGGCGACGGCGAGAGCCTGCTGGTGGGGGCCAACTACGGCGCCGAGCTGGGCGACGAGGGCTACGTCAACCTCACCGGTGAGATCGTCATCCGGGGGTCGGCCAACCGCTCGGGCACCTACAGCGGCGACATCTTCCCCGGCATCGAGGGGGCCGCCGACACCGACGCCGAGCTGGCCCGCCGGGGCCAGACCCGGGACGACTACTCGATGAAGACCGGGCAGGCCGAGGCCGCCGGGGGTCTGCTGGCGCTCAACGCGGTCTACCCCCTCGATCGAGACTACGAGCTGTACCTCTTCGGCACCCTCAGCCACCGCGAGGGCGAGGCCCCCGGCTTCTACCGCCTGCCCAACTCCGAGGATCGGGTGGTCTACGCGTTCTACCCGGACGGCTTCCTGCCGGTGATCGCGCCCAAGATCGACGATCAGGCGCTGACCCTCGGCCTGCGCGGCGAGTCGGACGCCTTCACCGTCGACCTGAGCGTGACCCACGGCCGCAACAGCTTCGCCTACAACATCGAGAACTCGGTCAACGCCTCGCTGGGCACCGCCAGCCCCACCAGCTTCGACGCCGGCACCCAGATCTTCGGCCAGACGGTGGGCAACCTCGACGTGGTGCGCCCGTTCGACCTCGACTGGCCGTGGAGCACCTTCGCCCTCAACTTCGGCAGCGAGTTCCGGGTCGAGAACTTTGCCATCGAGGCCGGCGACGAGGCGTCGTACATCGCGGGGCCGGTGACCACCGAGGCCGGCTCGCCCAAGGCGCCCGGGGCCCAGGTCTTCCCCGGCTTCCAGCCGGCCAACGAGGTCGACCGCTACCGGTACAGCGTCGCGGCCTACCTCGGCCTCGAGACCGCGCTGTGGGACCGCCTCTCGCTCGACCTCGCCGGGCGCTTCGAGCACTACGGCGACTTCGGCAACACCCTCAACGGCAAGGCCGCGCTGCGCTTCGAGTTCGTCGAGGGCTACGCCATCCGGGGCGCGGTCAGCACCGGCTTCCGGGCGCCCTCGCTGCATCAGGTGTGGTTCAACAGCATCAGCACCCAGTTCGTCGAGATCGACGGCGCCCTCCAGCCGCGGCAGGTGCTCACCGCCAACAACAGCAGCCCGGTGGCCCGGGCGTTCGGCATGCCGCCGCTCGAAGAGGAGACCTCGCTCAACATCAGCGCCGGGCTCGTCCTGCAACCGCTCGACGGCCTGAGCCTGACCGCCGACGGCTACCGCATCACCATCGACGACCGGGTGGTGCTCACCAGCCGGTTCTCGAGCGCCGATCCGGCGGTGGCCGAGCTGCTCGCGCCATACAGCGACCTCGCCGTCAGCCAGGCGCAGTTCTTCACCAACGCGGTGGACACCACCACCACCGGGGTCGACGTCGTGCTGGCGTGGGGCGTCGGGCTGGGGCCCGGCGACCTCGACGTCAGCGCGGCGTTCAGCCTCGTGCGGACCACCGTCGACAGCGTCAACATCCCCCAGGGGCTCGCCGAGCAGCTCGACGCGGAGGATCTCGCCGGGGTGCGGGACACCATCTTCAACCGCGAGGAGCGCAACCGGCTGGAGGACGCCTTGCCCACCGAGCGGGGCACGCTGGGGCTGCGCTACCGGCTGGGCGAGCTGTCGGTCCTGCTGCGGGGGCGGTACTACGGGGCGGTCACGGCCAAGGGCACCGATCCGGCCAACGACGAGACCTTCTCGGCCAAGACCCTGGTCGACGCCGAGCTGGGCTACCGGCTGCCCGGGGGGGTGACCCTGGCGCTCGGCGCCGAGAACGCGCTGAACACCTTCCCCGACGAGCATCAGAAGGACGTCAACCGCAGCAGCGAGCGCTTCGTCTACAGCCGGCGGGTCTCGCAGATCGGCATCCTGGGCGGGTTCTACTACGCCCGGATGCAGTGGGAGATGGGGGACTGAGAGCCCGTCAGCCGGCTGCGGCGGGCGCCGGCTCGGCGGCGGGCTGAATCCCGATCGTGTCGAGGTCGGCGGCGTCCTCGGCGCGCTCGAAGTGGTCGATGAACAGGCCGCCCATCACCCGGGTGATGGCGTGGGCCGCGATGCCGCCCCCGGCCATGCCGGCCACCGTGCCCACGACCGGCACCCCGTGCCCCACCAGCCGGGCCGCCGCCCCGCCCACCGCGTGGGGCGCGACGCTGCCCATCAGCGCCATCACCGCCGCCTTCGCCCGATCCCGCGACAGCTCGAGCCCGTAGTGCCGGGCCAGCCGGACCAACATGCGCACCTGGATGCCGGCCACCGCGGCGATGTCCAGCGCGGGCACCGGCACCGCCCCGCCGGCCAGCGCGAAGCGCCCGAACCGATCCACGATGCGCCTGGCTTCGACGAGCCGCTCCACGTCCTGGCGGGCGGGCAGCTTGCCGGACTCGACCGCCGGCGGCGCGTCGGGCTCGGCGGCGTCGACCGCGGGCTCCAGCGGCGCTTCGTCGGCCGCCTTCGCCGCCTCGACCTTCGCCTCCGCCGGGGGCTCGGCCGCCTTCGCCGCCTCGACCTTCGCCTCCGCCGGGGGCTCGGCCGCCTGCGCCGCCTCGACCTTGGCCTCTGCCGGGGGCTCGGCCGCCTTCGCTGCCTCGACCTTCGCCTCTGCCGGGGCCTCGGCCGCCTTCGGATCGGGCTTCGCCGCCGCCGGCTTGCGCCGCGTGCGGCGCGTCTTCTTCGCCGGCTCGCCTTCGCCCTCGGGCTTCGCCGCCGCCGACTTGCGCCGCGTGCTGCGCGTCTTCTTCGGCGCCTCCCCGTCGGCGGCCTTCGACGCCGTCGACCGGCGCCGGGCGCGGGGCTTCTTCGGCGGCGCGGCGGCCGGGCTCTCGGCCTCGGCGCCCTCGGCCTTCGCCTCGGCGGGCGGGGCCTCGGCCTCCTTCGGCTCGGGCGGCCCCTCCCCTTCGGTCGCGGTGTGCCTCTGCAATGGCGGCAGCTTCTTGCTCATGACATCTCCTCCAGGACGGCGTCCAACTCCGCGCCGAGCGCCTCGACCTCCCGGGCCGCGGCGCCGCGGGGATCGATCAGACCGGGCACCGAGCCGGTGAACGGCGCCTCGGCGAACGCCACCCGATGACTCAGCTCGTGGGTCAGCAACGGATAGCCCGCCGCGATCAACTCATCGCGCATGTGACCGGCGATGACCGTGCGCGGGGTGACCTGGGTCAGCACCATGCGCACCGTCGGCGGCTGCACCCCGGGGCGCTCGGCGGTGACCCCCCGCATCAGGTCGAATGTATCGGCGGCGACCTCGAAGTCGACCGGCGAGGGCCGCACCGGCACCACGACCAGGTCGGCGTGGGTCAGCGCGCCGAGCAGCGCCGGGGAGCGATAGCCGGGGGTGTCGATCACGATGCGCTCGAACCCGACGCGCCGCAGCGCCGCGATCTGACGGGTCAGCGCGTCGCCGTCCTCCGGCGGACAGACGTCCACCCGCATGATCTCGAGCTGCGAGCCGGCGAAGGCCCACCGCCGCGCCGAGCGCTGGGGATCGGTGTCGATCACCGCCGTCGCCCGCCCGGCGTAGAGCCAGCGGGCCGCGAGGCACATGGCCAGGGTGGTCTTGCCGCTGCCGCCCTTGACGGTGGCGATCGCGACGACGCGCCCGGGGCTGTCGGTCATGGGCGTCCTCCGTCCATCGTCGGGGCCGACGCGAGCGCATTGTGTCCCATCCCCCGCCGGGGATCGACCGATTCGATACAAAACCGACCGGGAAATCTACTGCGCGGGCTCGGGCGGTGGCTCGTCGCCGGGAAAACAGGCATAGACCGCCATGCAATCGGCGGCCTCGGTGGCGCATTGCCACACCATGTCGGGGATGTCGTCTCCGCCCACCCGGCACACGTAGCTGCACACCGCGGCATCGGCCAGGATCTGCGCGTCGGCCCCCAGCTCGGGCAGGATGCACGGCGAGATCGTCGCGCAGGCCCCGTCGCACAGCTCGGCCGGTCGGGGGAGCGCATCCCCGGCGCACAGGGGGCCGAGCGCGCCCGAGTCGGGATCGTCCGGGTCACCGACGGTGAAGAAGTCCACCGCGCCCGCCAGCCCCTCGTCGTCGCACGGCGTCTCGGGCCCGATCGCCTCGATCACCTCGGCCGGCACCTCGCCGTCGGCGACCGCCTGTCGGCACAGGAAGTCGACGACCGGCGGCATGTCGAGGCCGCTGTCGGCCAGCGGAGGGCAGGCCTCGGTCATGCACGCGGCGGCCCGAGCGGCGAACGGCGCGCAGTCCACCTCGGGCTCGATGGGCGGCGGGTTCTGCAGGCACATGCCGAACGCGTCGCAGTCTTCCGCCGACGCCAGACAGGGCCACGTCGCCCGCTGCACCTCGGGGATGGAGATCCCGCAGATGATCCGGCAGGTGACCTCGTCCCGAAGCCCGCCGCCCATGTTCTCGGGCGTGCCCTCGGGGATGCACATCTCGAGGAAGTCACACGCCGCCTCGCACACATCGGCCGGCCACTGCACGCCCTCGGTGCACAGCTCTTCGAAAGCGCCCGAGTCCGGCTGACCGTTGTCGGCGACGACATAGTCCACGATGGGCCCGATGAGCGGGTTGTCGCACCCCGCCATACGGATGTTCGCGAGCTGCCCCGGCTGGATGTTGCCCTGGGTGATCTGGTTGTTGCAGAAGTCGATGAACGCCGAGGCCGCCCCGGGCCCCAGCTCGCCGGCGGGGGGGCAGATTTCGGCCAGGCACTCCCCCGCCCGGGCGCCGTACTCCAGGCACAAGGGCTCCTGCTCGACCGGCGGCTCCTCGTTGTCGCAGGCCATCGCCACCGCCGGCGACTGCTGCTCGACGAAAGCCACCACGTCGGGACAGGTCGCGATGCCGTCGAGCACCGAGGGGAACGAGCGATTCCCTCCGCAGGCCTCCAGGCAGTCGTCTTCGAGGTCGTCGCCGGTGCACACGTCGGCGGCGCACTCCAGGAAGCGATCACAGGCCATGCGACAGGCCGCGTCGGGTCCCGGCCCGCCCATGTCGACCACCGCTTCGGCCATGTCGGGATCGCCCATGTCCACCTCGAGGCCCCCGCCCACGCCGCCCATGCCGCCCATGCCGCCGCTGCCGTCGGTCTCGACCATCACATCGGGATCGCCCCCGCCCCCGTCGTCCCCGTCACATGCCGCCAGGGCCAGCGCCAGCCCCCCGATGATCCACCCGTATCGTCCGTGCATCGCTCCTCCATCCGGCGGCCCCAACCGCCACCCCCGGTCGCTCGATCGCCCGGAGGGTAACCCGCCGGTCCCGGCCGCCTCAATCGGCCCGCCGCGCCGCCGTGGCACCCGGCGGCGCGCTCTGCCACCATGGCGTCATGCGCGCGCTGCTCATCGCCCTCACCTGGATCGTCGCCGTCATCGGCTTCGGCGCGCTCGCCTTCGCCTACGACAGCCTCGCGAGGGCCACCGCGCAGGCCGACGGCGACGACGTGGCGGTCTGGCTCTACACCCCGCACGTCGGGCCCGGCGACACGCTGCGGGGCGAGATCGCGGCCTACGGAGGCATCGCGCTCGGCATCCGCGCCGCCCGGATCAGGCTCGGGGAGGCCGAGGAGACGGTGCGCGGCCGGGGGCAGCATTGGCGGTCGAGCATCCGCACCAAGAGCACGACCAGCGGCGACGACAGCGTCGAGTTCGCCCTGACGCTGCCGGCCGATCTCGAGCCGGGCGCCGCCGAGCTGCGGGTCGACGTCGACTTCGTGCGCGCTCGCCGATCGACAGGCGGATTCCAGAACGACAGCCGGAGCGAGTCGCTGGCCGTCCCCCTGGCGGTGCGGACGGCGCCCGCCCGGATCGCCCTGCGCCTGTGGAGTCTCCTGCGGGCGGCGCTCGGCTTCCTGGCCCTCGCCTGGCTCTACCTGCGCTTCGGTCCGGGGCTCACCCGCGACGACCGCCCCGGATCCGAGGCCGAGATCGAGGGGCTGGCCTATCTGGCGCTGTGCATCGCGGTCTTCGTCGGCCTCGCCGGCTATCCCCTCTTCGCCCAGCCGCTGATGGCCGCCGTCGGCAGCGCCGCCGACGCGCTCGTGATCACCGCGATGATCGCCTGGGTCCTCGGGCCCCCGATCACGGCGTGGCGCGTCCACAAGGCCCGCCCGAGATCGACGACGTGGCGGATCCGCTTCGGCGACACGACCGGGCGCACCGCGCCGGACAGCGTGGCCCGGGTGATCGGGCTGCGCGGGGGCCTCGACGTGCGCCCCCACCGACGGGGCTTCACCGTGCGCGTCGACCGCCGCCGCTTGGCCCGCTTCGTCTTCGCCGATCGGGCCCGGGTCGAGGGCGGCGCGACGGTGGAGTGCACCGATGACGATCTGCTCTTCGCCGCCGCCGTCGACCTCGCCGAGAAGGCCGGCCCGCTGACGCTGGTGAGCGCGATGGTCGAGCTGCCGGTGGCTCGGGGCGCGACGGTGGACGCGATCCGCGCGGATCACGGCGCGCAGGTCCGGGCCGCCGTCGACCGCCTGATGGCGTCGATGCAGGAGATGCGGGCGAGCATGGACGGCCTGATGGCCCGGGTGGAGGCCGAGAAGCGGCGGCGGTGAGCGCCGGGCGGGCACCCTTCAGGTGGGATGCGTGCCCCCGGACGCCCCATCGGAGGGCAGCGGCAATTCGGGTGTCCGCCGCGCATAGACCCCCGCGATGATCACCTGGACTGCGGCCAACCCCAGGCCGGCGCCGGCCAACGGTCTGCTCGGCACCAGCCACGCCCAGCCCTCGTTCCACCCGATCGACAACACCGCCAGCAGAGCCAAGCCACGAGCGAAGGCCAGACCGAGCCATCCGCCAGGGCCGATGCGGCCCGCAGCCGCGACCACGGCAAGACCGAAAGCGGTCGCCATGACGGCCTCACCAGCCAGCAAACCGATATCAGCGGCGACGCTACCCGTCGCCATTGATATCTGGCCGGGTTCGCGGTTGATGTCGATCAAGTGACGCCCGACCTGGACGAGGGGCACGGCCAGCGACGCCAACTCGGCGGCAGTCGCGGCCAGCAGAGCGGTGGGGGCGTGTGTTCGCTTCATGATGCCTTCCATGTCGTCGATCCCGTGAGATGCGATATCCTGGCCCTATCGATTGGCATCGTCAACGTATCCCGCGAGTGACTTCATACATCGGTTGATCAGCTACGGTGACCGGTCTAACTTGACGGCACGACATCACTCCCGGAGCACATCATGGGCCACACCACGGGCGAGAAGAGCACCGCGCAGACCCTCGACGACCACCAGATGCAGGACGCAGCCACCCGCGGCCAGCCGAACGCCTACCTCGCCGAGATGGGTCGGCAGGGGCAGGCCGATGAGCTGCGCGGGGCCACCCCCCGCTCGGGGCAGGCCGGCGATCTGCGCGACATGGGGCGGCGGGGACAGAGCGAAGAGCTGCGCCGTTCGAGCCAGGAGACCGTCGCCCGCCAGGGCATCGCCGGATCAGGGGGGCGGCTGCCCCACGCCGACCGGATCCAGCGGGCGTTCGGCCGGCACGACGTGGGCGGTATCCAGGCCCACACCGACGACCGGGCGGCCGCGGCCAGCGACGCGCTCGGCGCCCGGGGCTACGCGATCGAGGGGCAGGTCGCGTTCGCCGGGGCCCCTGATCTCCACACCGCGGCCCACGAGGCGGCCCACGTCATCCAGGGCGGCGGTGGGGTGCACATGAAGGGCAGCGGCCCCCGCGACGCCCACGAGGATCACGCCGACGCGGTGGCCGACGCGGTGGTGCGGGGCGAGTCGGCCGAGGGTCTGCTCGACGCCGGCCCGGGCGCGTCGGGGGCCACTGCCAAGGGCGTGCGCTTGCAGGAGGCCAACGCCGACACCGCCCAGGAGCAGGCCCCGGTCGTGACCGAGGAGCAGCCTCAGCCGCAGACTCAGACCGCCCCCAGCGGTGATCCGACCCCGGCCCAACTCGCCGCCCGGCAGTCGGCGCTGGCCAACCTCACCGAGTTCGAGCGGCAGGTGGAGCGCCACTTCCGCTCGTGGCGGGTGGCGGCACGAAACGTCGGCTCGGCCTACGAATTGGCCGGCGACCGTCATACGAAGGCGATTGAAAGAGCGAACAGGGAGCAGGCGCTGACCGACGCCATCATGTTCGGGATCCTGACCGCCGCGTCGGCCGGTACGCTCTCCTGGCTCAGCACCGTGGTGCAGGGCCAGCGGGCTTCGGCGGGCGTCCTCTTCAACGCCCTCGAAGATGCGACTCAAGCCGGGGCCGGTGAGGGCATCGATGCCTACCAGGGCGCGGTGGCGCCGTCGGCCACGCCGGTCGCGGCAGGTCCGCTGGGCTACCAGAACAGCCTGCTCAACCACCTGGACGAGCTGATGAACAACGTCAGCACCCACTTCTCCGGGGTACAACGAGGCATGATGGGGCAGTCGTGGGGCTTCTGGGACAGCTTCGACCCTTCGGCCCAGGCCAGCGCCCATGCGGCATGGATGTCCTCGTCACCGCTCTCTCGCCCGCCTGAAGTGCCGTCGACCGAGGCGATGGCCGATTCGCTCGAGGTCGATATGTGGGCGTCGTGGGCCCCGCAGTTGCACTCGACGTCGATCGTGGAATCCCCCTGTATGGGCACCACCCGCGAGATCGATGAGTACAGCAGCCCGGGCAGCGCGGTCGAGCAGCGGCTGACCGCCCTCGGTATCACTGCGGCGGCGGGTATCGGCGACTTCGGTATCTGGACCAGCAGCGCCGAGATCCGAGCCCTCATCGCCTGGGCCGGCACCCACCAGCCGCGGCGGCTGCTCGATTTGTGAGCGATCGGGCGCCGCCCCTCGACATCCTGAGACCGACCCTCGCCGCCGCGAGCGACGCCCTGGCCGACCAGAGCCTGCCCTGGCCCCCGCGCGGCCCGCGCGACGTGCGCGCAGCGGCCCGGGTCGACGAGCCCGACGCCGTGCGGGCCATCTCCCGCTACGATCGCCTGGAGACCGCCGCCGGGATCTGGCGTGATCTCGACCGGGTCCAGCGCCGCATCGACTTCGGCGACCCCGACCCGCTGCTCGACGACCTGCGCGCCGCCGCCCGACGCGCGCGCGATGGCCTCGCCGCCCAAGGCGACTGGCGCACCCCCTCCCCCGACATGCTGCGGGCCGCCCGGATGGCATACCGCCGCCTCGTCAAGCTCATGGCCTCGGTCATGACACTCGATGACTGGCAGTCCCCGGCGGGTACCACGCTCGGGCACCACATCTATCACCGGCAGCGGGTCCCCTTCTCGGCCCGCATGGCCGACGCCTTCGCCCACCGGGAGCCCGCGCCCCCGGGCTCTACCCGACACGCGTTCTTCTTCGGCAGCTTCATGGGTGGCTTCGCCGCTTGGCTCCAGGCGCTGGGCCCCGCGCCGCGCACCGTGCTGGCCGACACCCGGCTGTACTTCGAATGCGCCGCGGCCCTGGAGGCCGCCGCCGACGCCCGGGGCTGGACGATCCATCGGATCCCGGCGCAGGTCGACGCGCTCGACGCCGCGCTGGGCCGCCACCCGGCGGACGTCATCCTGCTCGACGTCGCCCCGAACCACCCGGGCACGCCGCTGGCCGACGTCCCCCGTCTGCTGGCCGCGCTGCGGGCCCGCCCGGTCCCTGCGACGCGACACATCCTGCTCGATCACAGCCTCCTGGGCCCGGTCTTCGACGCCGCCGCCGCCCTGGCCGATCCCCCGGCCCCCCGCGATCGGATCACGCTCGCCCGCAGCCTCCAGAAGTTCGACACGGCCCACTCCGATCTGGTGAGCGGGGGCTACCTCCGGGTGTTCGGCGCGGCGGATGATCCGGGGATCGACCGCTTCGCCGCTCGCATGCGAGAGGCCACCGCGCGGCTCGGCGTCGGCCTGCCGACCCACTCCGCGTGGCACATCCACGCGCCCGATCGGCCCCGGGCGGTGGCGATCCGGGCCCGCGCACTGCGCAACGGGCACGCCATGGCCGCCCGGCTGAATGCCAGCGGCCAGCCCTTCACGGCGTATCCCCCGCCCTGCACCGACGCGGATGCCTTCACCGGACCCACCGCCGGCATGGGGCCGCCCCTCTTCTTCATCGAGGTCGGGGCCGACCACACCGCCGCATGGGAGGCGCGCCTGCCGACCCTGACCTCGACGATCGCGACCGGCGCCAGCTTCGGCTTCCACGAGACCCGGCTGGGCTGGTGGGCGGCCGACGGGCGGGGCGCGATCCGGGTCGCGCTGGGGCAGGAGCCGCTGGACGAGGCCCGCGCCCTGGCCGACCGGCTGGCGGACGACCTGCGCCGGTGGCACGCCGCGGTGGGCTGAGCCCTACCGCCCGAAGCGCACCAGCCGCCCCGGCCGGGCGCCGGTCAGCGCGCCGCCCTCGGCGATCACCTGCCCCGCCACCAGCGTCGCCCGGTAGCCCTCGGCGTGCTGCATCAGCCGCTTGCTGCCCGCGGGCAGATCGGCGACGAGCCGGGGCGACTTCAGCGACAGGCGGTCGAAGTCGATGATGTTGAGATCGGCCCGGGCCCCCAGCGCCAGCGTGCCCCGGTCGGTCAGCCCGATGAAGCGCGCCGTGTCGTGGGTCTGCATCTGCACCAGCCGCTCCAGCGGGATGCGCCCCTCGGGCCGATCGCGGCCCCAGTGGCTCAGCAAGAAGGTCGGGAAGGTCGCGTCGCAGATCGTGCCGACGTGGGCCCCGCCGTCGCTCAGCCCGGGCAGGCTCAGCGGGTGGGTCAGCATGGTGCGCACGTTGTCCAGGCTGAAGTCGGTGTAGTTGTAGATCGGGAAGTACAGCAGCCGCTCGCCGTCCTCCTCGAGCAGCGCGTCGTACATTGTCTCGAGGCACGAGCGCCCGGTGCGCTGGGCCTCTTGGAACAGGCTGTCCTCGACCTTCGGCTCGTAGTCGGGCACCTCGCCCAGCCGGAAGAACCGCACCGCCACGAACTCGATCATCTGCAAGAGCAGATCGGCCAGCGGCGGGATGGCGCTGCCATCTCCGGCGACCTTGTCGCTCTTCTCGCTCAGGATGCGAGCCCGGAACTCGGGCGTGCGCATCGTCGCCACCCGCTCGGCGAGCGGCAGGTGGTGGATGCGCTTGTACGAGGGGAAGCCGATGAACGGGTGGAAGGTCGCCTCGAGCCCCAGGATCACCCCGATGCCCCGAGGGGCGACCTGCATGCGCACCGTGTGCCCCTTGGCGTTGGCCGCCTCGGTGCGGGCGATGATCTGCCGCCACTGGTCGCGGGCCTGATCCCGCTGCATCGTCGAGATCGACAGCGGGCGCCCGCCGGCGTGGGCCACCATGGCCTCGAGCAGGTCGTACTCCGGGTCGAAGCGCTTCGGATCGACCATCATGTCGAAGTCGCTGACCGCCTGGAGCACCCCGTGGTCCAGGCCGACGAAGGCCTGCGCCAGCCCGATCAACTCCCGCTCGCTGGCCTCGGAGGCGGGGGTCGGCTTGCCGTCGTTGTTGCGGTGGTTGTCGGTGCGCCCGGTGCTGAACCCCGCCGCACCGGCCTCGAGCGCCGCCCGCAGCGCCTTCTGCATCGCCTCGACGTCGGCCGCGGTCGACGGCCCGTCGGCCACCGCCCGCTCGCCCATGACATACATCCGCAGCGCGTCGTGGGGCACCATCGCGCCGAAGTCGATGGCATGGGGGAAGTCATCGATGGCATTCATGTATTCGGGGAACGACTCCCAGCGCCACTCGATGCCTTCGGCGAGCGCGCTGCCCGGGATGTCTTCGACCCCCTCCATCAGCGCGATGAGCGCGTCGTGGGCGTCGGCCCGCACCGGGGCGAAGCCGACCCCGCACGATCCCATGATGGCGGTGGTCACGCCGTGGATGCTCGACGGCGCCAGATCGGGGTCCCACGAGACCTGCCCGTCGTAGTGGGTGTGGATGTCGACGAAGCCGGGGGTGACGATGGCCCCCTCGGCGTCGAGGGTGCGCTTCGCCGGGCCGTCGACCGCGCCGAGGGCGGTGATGCGGCCGTCGGTGATGCCGACGTCGCCCCGGTAGCGGGTCGCGCCGGTGCCGTCGACGAGGGTGCCGCCGGTGATCTTGAGGTCGTAGGCCATGGGAGTCCTCCTGCCGATCGCGGGCGCCACCATACCCGAAGTCGGGCGGCCGATCAGGGGGCTTCACCCGTCGGCGTCGGCCTTGCCCCGAACGGCGTCGGCGGCGCCGAGCACCGCCAGATCGAAGCCGCCCAGCCCGGCCCCGATCAGGGCGTCCATCCGGGCGGCGAGGCTCGGCAGCACCGCCGCGGCGCCGTCGCCGGCGGTCGCCTGCATCAAGCCGACGTCCTTGCGGGCCATGCGCAGCGACCAGAAGGTCTCGTCCAGCTCGCCCCGGGCCATGCGCCCGCCCCGCCCGCTCACCGCGACCCGGGGGTCGAGCACCTCGAACACCGCGTGGCACTGCTCGGCGGTCAGCCCCCGCGCCCGCCCCACCGCGAACCCGTCGGCCAGCGCTCCGATCGCCGAGACGATGTAGCAGTTGCCCACCAGCTTGAGCGTGGCCGCCGCGTCGGGCTCGGCGCCGACGTAGCGCACGGCGCCGGTCATCGGATCGAGGTGCGGCTTGCAGCGGTCGAACAGCGCCACCGGGCCGGCGACGAGCATGCTGCCCTTCATCTCGAGGCAGGCGGTGGGCGACATGAAGACCGGCGCGTGCAGGAACGCCACCCCCGCGTCGTGGCAGCGGCGGGCCCGGGCGGCGGTGGCCTCGGGCAGCGTGGTCGAGTGATCGATCAACGCCGCGTGCTCGGCGACGGCGTGCCCGATGGCGGCGTGCACCGCGTCGACGGCGGCGTCGGCCGACAGCGCGGTGTGCACCAGCCGAGCCTGACCGGCGGCCTCGGCGGCGCCGTGGGCGACAGCGGCGCCCAGCGCGGCGAGGGGGGCGGTCTTCGCCGGATCGCGATTCCAGACGATGATCCGCTCGTCGCGGGCGAGCGCGGCGCGGGCCATGGCGCCGCCGATGAGGCCGCAGCCGAGGAATGCGCGGTCGTACATGAGTCTCCTGACATGTCGTGGTGACGGGGCACGATAGCACGGCGTCCGGCCGCGCCCTCGACAGCCGCCCGGCCCCATGCGATGACGAAGCTCCAGCCACCCGTGGGAGAGCCGCCGTGTTCCACCCGCCCCCCGGCCTCACGGCCGCCTTCGTCGCCCTGACCACGGCCCTCGTCGCCGCCGACCTCTACTGCGTCCGCCGGGCCGCCCCCGGCGACCGCCGCCGGCGGTGGACGGTGATCGGCGGGCTCGCCGCCGCAGTCTGGCTGGCCGGGCACGCCGGCCTCGCCGCGTCCGGCGTGCTCGAAGGCGATCGGCTGCCGCCCCCGGTCCTGTTCTACCTCGGCGCCACGGTCCTGATCGGCGTCGCCGTCGCCGCCTCGCCCGTCGGTCGCCGCCTCGCAGCGCTGCCCCTCGGCCTGCTCGTGGGCCTGCACGCCTTCCGCCTGCCGCTCGAGATGATCCTGCACGGGCTGTACAGCGCGGGCGACCTGCCGGTGCAGATGACGTGGAGCGGCTACAACTTCGACGTCGTCACCGGCGCGAGCGCCGCGGCCCTGGGTCTGTTCGCGCTGCGCCGGCCGCTGCCCCGCGCCGCGGCGTGGGCCTTCAACCTGCTGGGATCGGCGCTGCTGCTCACCGTCGTCGCGATCGCGGTGACCAGCGCGCCGACGCCGCTGCGGCAGTTCACGAACGATCCTCCCGTGCTGCTGCCGTTCCACCCGCCGTTCAACTGGATCGTCGGGGTGCACGTCTGGACCGCGCTCGTCGGCCACATCGTGCTCTTCAGAGCCCTCGCCGCCGGATCCCGGACGGAGCCCGGATCCGGCAATTGAGCGGGGCGCCCGCCCATGGCACGGTGCCCGCTGACCGGAGGAGACGACATGGACCACCCCAATGGGCGCTTCGTGCGCCACGACCTGATGACGACCGACCCCGACGCCAGCGTGGCGTTCTACAGCGCGCTCTTCGGCTGGACGCCGCGCGCGATCAGCATCGAGGGCTTCCCGGCTCGGGTGTGGCTCAGCGGCGGCGAGCGCATCGGGGCCCAGATCACGCTGCGCGAGCCGCAGATCCCGCCCCACTGGCAGGCGATGGTCGCCGTCGAGGACGTGCGCGCGGTCTGCGCGCGGGCCGAGTCGCGGGGCTTCACCATCCTCGAGCGGCCGCTGAAGATCCCCGGGCAGGGCACCTTCACGGTCATGGCCGACCCCCGCAGCGGGCTGATCGCGGCGATGCAGCCCGAGGATCCCGCGTCGGTGCCCGAGCGGACGATGCCGCCGGTAGGCCAGTTCTGCTGGTGCCAGTTGATCACCCGCGACGCCGAGGCGGCCCTGGCCGACTACGAGGCGGTGTTCGGGTGGCACAGCGAGGCGATGCCCGATCAGAAGGACCCGGTGTGGGTCGTCGGCGTGGGCGAGGGGCCGCAGAACGCGGTGGGCTCGATCATGCAGAATCCGGGCGAGATCCAGCCCGGCGAGCGCGACGCCTGGATGGGCTACGTCGCGGTCGAGGACTGTGCGGCGTCGGCGGCGAAGGCGGTCGAGCTGGGCGCCGAGCAGCGGGTCGCGCCGACCGCGATCCCGGGGATGGGTACGTTCGCGGTGCTGAGTGATCCCACCGGGGCGGTGTTCGCGATCTGGCAGAACGAGGGCTGACGGGGCTCAGCAGGCCTCCGACCGGTATTGGCTCCGTGCGCCGGACCGGCGGTGCGGCCCTCACTCACACGCCAACGGCCGGCAGTCGGGGCAACTCACCGGGGGTCCGGCAAGAGCGACCGTCTCGACCGTGAACCCGAATCCTATGCGCCACGCGTCGGGCATCCCATCATCGTCCAGATCGACGACCTCATCCGGTGGAGCGTCCCGGAGCGGGCGTTCTTCGCGCAGGACGTCGCCCAGAGTGCGACCCCCGAATTCGAGCGCGTTCGCAGCCGCCTCGGTCACGATCCACTCGATGCGATTGGCCGGACCGCTCCTCACCCACAGGTTGCCGGGGTTGAACGCCAGGTCGAACTCGAGGGACACCGCCGCGGTGAACGGCGTGTAGGCGCATTCGTCCGGAGGCGGGTAGCCGGCGCTGCGCAGCAGCAACGTCAGCGGTCGCTGCGCAGAGTCGGCGGAGAGCCGACACGTCGAGACATCATCACACACCCATCCCTCGTATCCGTCGAGTTCATAGACCGGAAATGACTGGATCTGTCGATATTGTTTGATGACCTGCCCCGCCTCGTTCTCCCTCTCTCTGGTCCGCTGTCCCTGAACGAGGTGGATCACATCGGGCTCGGAATGCAACAGCAGGTGCAGCTCTCCTCGGCTGATGGCGGATAGAAGCATCAGCCTCAGCGCCTCCGTTGCCTGCCCCCCCGGCCAGCCGCCGCCCACGTTCGTGACCCTCAACGCCCAGCGGGTCGGATCGACGATGCAGCGGCCGGTCGGTACCTCGCATTCGAGCCAGTTGAGATCCGAGCCGCAGTCCGCATCCGTGACACATGCGGCAACGAGGGGCGGGGGTGGGTCCAATGGCGGGGAGCGGTCGCGGGCGGGTCTGTCACCAGGGGCGTCATGTCTACCCGAACCGGAGGCACCGGTGCCGGGGCTCGCTGGGGCCGCGTCGCCTGGTGAGCCACCGTCCACAGGCCCCTGATCCGATATCCGTGGGTCCCCGTCGGACGGCTCGTCGGCACCTCCCGGTGGCAGCGGTGGAGCGGGCTGACAACTCCACGCAAGAGCTATCGCGACACCCGACAGAGTCTGCTTCCATGTTTTCGTGCGCATTGCACCTTCTCGCGATGGCCTCCGCGGGCCTTCGAGGGCGTGTCTTCTCGGTCTCGGCTACGGGCATCGTACCCGCGGGGGCCGCCTGATGCCATCGGAAGGAGTGGATGGACCCGCCCTGCGCAAGAGGCGACCGCGCTCGCCGGTGAAGCGCAGCCGACCTTACCTGCGATCTACACGCTACATGCCTTGCCCGCCCAGGCACCCGCTCAGCGCGCTTCGAGCGTCGCGGTCCGATCGGGTCCGAGCGTGATCACGAACGTCCCCGCCTGCGGCGGCCCGCCGGGCGCGCTCATGTCGGTCTGGAAGTGCACCGCCCCGCTGCCGTCCTCGGCCCGCTCGACCTTCACCGAGGGCGCCCGGGTCGGGCGGTGGCGGGGGCCGAAGCTCCAGATGAGGCGAGAGACGACCTCATCGATCGACATCTTCGGGCTGTCGCTCCACGCGCCGGCCTCGACGAACAGCCGCCCGAGCGGGCCCTTGGCGGTGAGCACATCACCGTCGGCGGTGGCCCAGCCCCGCTGCATCTTGTAGGGCGGGTCGCCCGCCTGCCCGCCTTCGAACGCCCAGGCGTCCCCGATCCGGGGGTCGATCGTGTCCGCCCCGGCGGGCACCCTCCACCGCGCGGCGAGGCCTTCGGTCTTGGGCACGACGGCCACCGCGTCGGGGGCGGCGCCGGTCTTCTCGGCGATGTGGGCCACGTAGGCCGCGCGGGCCCTGTCGAAGTCGGTCATCGGGGTGCTCCGGGTGTCGGCCGGCGGAGGCGTCGGGGCGGCGCGCGGCGGGGGCGCCTTCGGGGCCTCGGCGGTCGGGGGCTCGGCGGTCGGGGGCTCGGCGGTCGGCTTCCCGGGCGGATCGCCGCGGCCGGTGGACGGGCAGCCGGCCAGGGCCAGCGCGGCGAGCAGCAGCGTCGGGGCCCGCAGAGATGTCATCGCTCGGCGGCTCATGGCCCGGGATCCCCGCCCCGCTTCCCGCGGCTGCTGCCCCCGGGCGACGCGCCGGGCCCGCTGCCCGAGGCGCCGGTGCCGGCCGGGGCTTGATTGCGCTCGTGGATGTTGCTGCGGAACCAGCTCCGCCAGGTGCCGTTGCGCAGCAGCCGGCCGTGGTCGGCGTCGGTGACGCCCGACTTGCCGGCCTCTTCGTAGAACACGGTGTAGGCCTCGGCGAAGAACTCGGTCGGCGCGTACAGCGAGTAGTCGGCCACCCGCTGCCCGATGATCGACTCGTTGAAATACATGAAGTTGCGATACCAGAAGCTGGTGGTGAACGCTTTACCGCCGCCGCGATAGAAGGCCTGCGAGGCGGCGAAGAAGCCATCCCCCCGGCTCAGGCACGCCTCGGCGGCTTGAATGACCGGGATGTTGTTCGCCTGATACTGCATCACCGGGTGGGTCGCGGGCAGGTTCATGCTCGCGCCGTAGAGCGACCCCTTCTGATTGCTGACCGCGTCGACGATGGCGTCCTTGATCTGGGTCTTCTCCTCGTCGGTCAGCGGGGTCGCGGCGGACGTGCTCCACGGGTCGGGCATCGCCGAGACCCAGCCGTCGAAGTCCCCGGTCCACCACCCGCCGATGCCCACGGTGAAGCCACGCACGGTGGCGGGCATGTTCTCGTCGATGCCGTGGGCGATCTCGTGGCGCACCGTCGCGTCGAGCCAGCTCACCTCCCGGGTGGCGCTGCCGTCGTCGGGGGCGACCTCGGTGCCGGCGCCGTAGACCGCCGTCGGGGCCCGGCTCAGGGTCCAGGTGGTGCCGCTGACGGCGTCGATGGTCAGCCCGCCGTCGGGGCCGCCCGCCGGGCCGATGCGGATGGTGGCCCCCTGCTCGATGCGGTCACCCTCGGCCACCTGGATGTCGGCGCTGCTGGTGCTCGTCGCGGCGGTCAGGGTCGTCGACACGCCGTACGTCGACCCGCCGTCCCCCGCGCCGGCCTGGGTGCCCACGATGAAGTTGCCGCCGCCCCACGCAGCCCGGTTGCGCAGGCCCACGTCCTGCCCGCTCGTCGGGTCGATGAGCGAGTGATCGGACAGCGTGAGCCGATTCCAGAAGCCCGAGCGGGTGTCCTGATCGGGCAGCGCCTTGAGCTGCTCGTGCATGCGCTTGATGACCGGCAGCGGCCACTGGGACATCGTCGCCCCGTCCGACACGCCGATCTCGACCGCCCAGTAGGCCCGGAACGCGCGGATGACCTTGGGCGGATCGGTGCCCGCCGAGATGGCCCCGTCGAGCAGCGCCCGCTGGAGCGCGAGCGGGCCCACCGCCGCCAGCCGGGCGTCGCGCACCCCGTCGTCGGTGTCGTCCACCAGATCGAAGGCCCCCGGGCCGTCGTGCCCGCCGACCCACAGCCGCCGGGCCAGCAGGCCCCACCAGCGGGTCTGCTCCTCGTCGGTGAGATCATCGAGCACGATCCCCACCAGCGCCGTGTCGGCGATGACCGACCGGACCTCGGCGATCGGCGCCGACGAGACCGAGCCGAACAGGTAGTCCTCGTCGGTGCCCATGCCCTCGACGGCCACCCGCAGCTTCTCGGCCAGCGGCAGGAAGGCCATCACCGCCCGCAGATCGTCGCCCGACAGCTCGTCCTTCAGGCGGGCGATCATGCCCGGGTTGTGGGCCAGGGCCCGGATCTCGGCCGGGCTCGCGCTGCGCAGCGCGCGCATGATGTAGTCTTCGTCGGTGCCGATCCCGTCCATCGCCAGGTTCAGCTTCATCGTCAGCGGCGCGTCGAGCAGGTAGAGCACCCGGGCCATCTCGCTGCCCGAGAGATCGTCCCGCAGCGCCGCCATCAGGCGGGCGTCGTTGAGCACCGAGCGCCGCTCGGCGGGCGTGGCGTTGCGCAGCCCGTCGAAGATGGCGTCCTCGTCGGTGCCCAGGCCCTCGACCGCGTCGTAGAGGTCGCTCTTGAGGTCGAACTGCACCGCCTTGCGCTGCACCGCCGCGCCGCCCGAGCCGGCGGGGGCCTTCTCGTCGAGCAGGGCCTCGGCGCTCTGCCCGGCGACGACCTTGTCGGCGACGGCGTCCGCGTGCTTCTCGTAGGGGTCGCCGGCCTGCCCCACCCCGCCGGCGAGGTGCACCCCGGCCCGCTGCTGAACGACGTGGGCCGCCTCGTGGGCTGCGGTGTGCAGGTCGGGGCGCTCGCCGAAGGCGACCTTGTCCCCGGTGGCGTAGGCCGTCGCGCCGAGCTGATCGGCTGCCGCGCGGGCCGGGCCGCCGACCGCCGCTTGAACCCCGCTGACGTCGTGGCGCCCGAACGAAGCCTGGATCGCGTCCCCGTGAGGCAGCGGATCGGACGCGCCGGCCACCCCCTGCCCGGCGATGGCGTGCGCCCGGTCGGGATCGCTGTTCGACCCGCCGGCCCGCTGGATGGCCCCCCGCACGTCGGCGCTCTGCGCCTTGCGGGCCACCCGCGACATGAGCTGGAGCCGGACGCCCGATGACTGCGCGGCGTCCTCGGATCCCCCCTCGACCGGCGCCTTGTCGGCTTGGAAGTCCTGCATGTCATCCTCCGGGTCGGCCCATGCTAGCAGATCCGGATCGGGCGCAGCGCGAGAAGAAATGGAGATATTCGTATCAGGGGAAGGCCCGACGAGGCCCTCAGCGGGCCGCGGCGAAGCCCTGCCCGACGAGGCCCTTCGCGATCAGCGGCTCGACCGTCTCTTTGTCGTGGGCCACGATCTGATGCACTTCGGGGTGTTGCCGCGCCAGGTCGTGCAGCGCGCGCAGCCAGTGGGCGGTGTTGTCGCCCAGCTCGCCCATCGCCCACTCCACCGCCCGGGGGCGGGTCGCCGGGCGGGCGATGTTGGCCAGATTCCAGGCGATGTCGCCCACCATCAAGAACTCGCTGTCATCCGCCAGCCGCACATAGATCATCTGGCTGCCGAGCGTATGGCTCGGGGCCTCGATCAGCACCAGACCCCGGCGCAGCGCGTGGATCCCGGTGTAGTCCAGCGGCTTCACCCGTCCCCGGATGCGGGCGTCGACCCCGGTGAGGTAGGTGTCGGCCTCGACCTGCACCCGGGTGAGCACCGCCTTGTCGATCACATCATCGAAGTGGGGCGAGTTCGTCAGCCCGTTCATGTGGTCGAAGTGCTCGTGGGTGACGATGATCGCGTCGGCCACCCGCATCGCCTGCTGCATCTCGTCCCAGGCGGCGGCGTCCCAGGTCGCCTCGGGGAAGGTCTCGCCCATGCTCTCGGCGTCGTTGATCGGATCGACCACCACCGTGCGGCCGTCGGCCCAGCGGATCTCGAAGGCGTAGCCCCGCATGTCGAAGTGCTCGCCGAACGCGCCGCCCTCGATGGCGGCCACCTGCGGCACCCGGTTGGTGGCCACCTGCAAGACCCGCAGCTCGATCGGGCGGGCGCCGGGCGGGCTGTCGGCCAGCGCCCGCCAGGCGTCGACGTCGATGGCGAAGCGCGACGTCTCGGGGATCGAGCGCGCCGAGAGGCCCACGAGCACGGCGGCGACCACGAGGGCGAGCAGGACGCCGAGGCCGATGAGCAGCTTGCGCTTCATGACGTGCTCCTGCGGCTGCCGGGCCGCACGGCGGCCGGCTTCAAGTCGAGCCAGGCCCGATCGAGCCCCGGCGGGGGCCCGGCCGCGCCGCCCAGGTGGGCGTCGAGGTCGACGAGGCTGTCGGTGCCCCAGAACAGCTCGCCGTCGACGACCATCGAAGGCACCCCGAAGATGCCATCGGCGATGGCATCGGCCGTGCATTGCTTCAGCCGGGCCTTGACCGACGGATCCCGCCCCCCGGCCACCAGCCCCGGGCCGTCGAAGCCGGCGGCGGACAGCACCCCGGCGACCGCCTCCGGCTCGGCGAGGCCCGGCCCCCCGCCCCACACCGCCTCGAAGCAGGCGCCGATCGCCGCCCGCTGCGCCTCGCCCTCGAGCTGGATCACCGCCCGCAGCGCGGCCAGCGGGTTGAAGGGATGGGCCGGCGGCGGCGAGACGTCGAGGCCCAGCCGGCGGGCCTTGCGCCACACATCGCGGAAGACATAGCGCCGCTTGGCGGGGATCTCGGCCGGCCCGAGCTGCCCGTGGGCGTCGAGCAGGGCGGCGAAGAGCACCGGGACCGGGATCAGCCGCCGCTCATGGCGCGCGGCGAGCGGGCCGATGCGGGCCCACGCCAGCCAGGCATAGGGCGAGATGAAGTCGAAGTAGAACCGCACGCCATCGGCCATCGCTCACCCCCAGTCGAGCACCACCTTGCCCGATTGCCCCGACGCCATCACCTCGAAGCCGTGCGCGTAATCGTCGATCGACAGCTCGTGGGTCAGGATGGGCGACAGATCGAGCCCGCTCTGCACGAGCGTCTTCATCTTGTACCAGGTCTCGAACATCTCCCGGCCATAGATGCCCTTGAGCACCAGCCCCTTGAAGATGACCTGATCCCAGTCGATGGCGGTGTCGTTGGGCGGGATGCCCAGCAGCGCCACCCGCCCGCCGTGCATCATCGAGCCGATGAGCTGGCGCAGGGCCGCCGCGCTGCCCGACATCTCGAGCCCCACATCGAAGCCCTCGTGCATGTCGAGCTGGCTCATGACCGCCCGGGGCTCGGTCCGGGTGACGTCGATGGCCAGCGAGGCGCCGAGCCTCTCGGCCAGGGCCAGCCGGGCGGGGTTGATGTCGGTGACGACCACGTTGCGGGCGCCGACGTGGCGGCAGATCGCGGCCGCCATGCAGCCGATGGGGCCGGCCCCGGTGATCAGAACGTCCTCGCCGACGAGGTCGAACGACAGCGCGGTGTGCACCGCGTTGCCGAACGGGTCGAAGAACGCGGCGACCGCGTCGGGGATGTCGTCGGGCAGCTTGAAGGCGTTGAACGCGGGCAGCGACAGGTACTCGGCGAAGGCCCCCTGGCGGTTGACCCCGATGCCGACGGTGTTGGGGCACAGGTGGCGCCGGCCGGCCCGGCAGTTGCGGCACCAGCCGCAGGTGATGTGCCCCTCGCCGGTGACCCGGTCGCCGACCTCGAAGCCGCGGACGTGGCTGCCGACCTCTTCGACGACGCCCATGAACTCGTGCCCGATGACCATCGGCACCGGGATGGTGCGCTTCGACCAGTCGTCCCACTTGAAGATGTGGATGTCGGTGCCGCAGATGGCCGTCTTGCGCACCCGCACGAGCAGATCGTTGGGCCCGATGACCGGCTCGGGCACGTCCTGCATCCAGATGCCCGGCTCGGGGCGGCTCTTGACCAGGGCCTTCACTGAATGACGCCCATCTCGCGCCCGACCTCGGCGAAGGCGGCGATGGCCTGGTCGATGTGGGCGTCGTCGTGGGCCGCCGACATCTGGCATCGGATGCGGGCCTGCCCCCGAGGCACGACCGGGAAGCTGAAGCCGATGACGTAGATGCCCCGGGCGAGCAGCGCGTCGGCCATGCCGCTGGCCACCTTCGCGTCGCCGAGCATCACCGGCACGATGGGGTGGGTCCCGGGCAGGATGTCGAAGCCGAGCGCGCCCATCTCCTCGCGGAAGCGGGCGGTGTTGGCCCGCAGCTTCGCCCGCAGGCCGTCGCTGCTCTCGAGCAGATCGAGGGCGGCGATGCTCGTCGCGGCGATGACCGGGGCCAGGGTGTTGGAGAACAGATACGGCCGCGACCGCTGGCGCAGCCACTCGACGATGGGGCCCCGAGCGGCGGTGTAGCCCCCCATCGCCCCGCCCAGCGCCTTGCCCAGCGTGCCGGTGATGATGTCGACCCGGCCCATGACCTCGCAGTGCTCGGGGGTGCCCCGGCCCTTCTCGCCGACGAAGCCCACCGCGTGGCAGTCGTCGATCATCGTCAGAGCGCCGTACTTCTCGGCCAGATCGCAGATCGCGCCCAGCTTCGCGATGTAGCCATCCATCGAGAAGACGCCGTCGGTCGCGATCAGCTTCGTGCGGCAGCCGGCGGCGTCGGCCGCCTTCAACTGCCGCTCGAGGTCGTCCATGTCGCTGTTCTCGTAGAGGAACCGCTTCGCCTTGCACAGCCGGATGCCGTCGATGATCGAGGCGTGGTTCAGCTTGTCGCTGATGATGGCGTCCTCGGGCCCGAGCAACGGCTCGAAGAGCCCGCCGTTGGCGTCGAACGCCGCCGCGTAGAGGATGGTGTCCTCGGTGCCGAGGAAGGCGCTCAGCCGGGCCTCGAGCTCTTTGTGCACGTCCTGAGTGCCGCAGATGAAGCGCACCGACGACATGCCGTAGCCATAGCGCTCGACCGCCGCCGCCGCCGCCTCGACCAGCTTCGGGTGGTTGGCGAGCCCGAGGTAGTTGTTGGCGCAGAAGTTGATGACCGTGTCGGTCGCGCCCTCGGGGCCGACGGCGATCGCCGCCTGCTGCGGCGAGCGGATGACGCGCTCGCCCTTGTACAGCCCGGCGTCGCGCAGGCCGTCGAGTTCGGTGGAGAGGCGGTCGAGGAAGGCCTGATCCATGGGTGTCGCTCCGATGGGACGGTGAAGCGATGGCGCGCGGGTGGCACCCGCATACCATCGCATGGCTACCAGTATCGCTCCACGGTGATGTGCCCCGGCTTCTTGCGCCGGTTGACCATCAGCCCCCGCTGCTCGAGCAGGGCCTGCATGTCGTCGAGCATCGCCGGGTTGCCGCACAGCATCGCGTGATCCTCGTCGGGATCGGGCAGCCGACCGACGATCTTCTCCAGCGTGCCGTCTTCGAGCGCGGTGGTCACCCGCCCGTGCACGACCCCCTGCGCCTCGGGCTCGCGGCTGACGACCGGCACATAGACCAGCCGCCCCGGGTGCTGCTCGGCCCAGCCCCGCAGCTCGTCGCCGTAGCCGAGCTGGGCCGCGTAGCGCACCCCGTTGAGCACGATGATGCGCTCGAAGCGCCGCCAGGGCTCGGGGGTGCGCAGCATCGAGATGTAGGGGGCGAGGCCGGTGCCCGACGAGACCAGCCACAGGTCGCGGGCGTCGGGCACCCACTTGAGGGTGAAGAAGCCCGCCGGGCGGGGGTTGACCAGCACCTTCGAGCCGAGCGGCTGGGCCAGCACCCGGGGGGTGAGCGCGCCGTTGTCGACCTCGACGATGAAGAACTCGAGCTTCTCCCCGGGCGCCGAGCCGATCGAGTAGGCCCGCTTGACGCGCTTGCCCTCGATGACGACCCCCAGGTTGACGAACTGCCCCGACTCGAAGTCCAGCGTGCGGTCGAGCCGCAGGGTGTACAGCCCCTCGTCCCACTTGTGCTTGTGTTCGAGCGTCGCTTCTTCCCAGGCCACGGGCACCTCCGGTCCGGCCGTCCGCGCCGACGCGCAGACGTTTGGATTCGTGCCACACCGGGCGCCGGGCCACAAGCGCCGACTGCGGGCATCGGCGGCCTTCGCCCGATGATCCTGCCCCTCGACAGGCCCGTGGGGTTCCTCTACCGTGTGCGGCGTTCACCGGCCCGGCGCACCGGGCCCCATCGTCATCACCCGACAGAAGCGAGAGGAGGCCTCACCATGGCCGGCAAAGTCATCGAACTCGACACGGAGACCTTCCAGGACGCGATCCAGGGCGACACCCCGATCCTCGTCGACTTCTGGGCCGTCTGGTGCGGCCCGTGCCGCGTGGTCGCGCCGATCATGGAGCAGCTCGCCAGCGAGATGGAGGGCAAGATGCGCATCGGCAAGCTGGACATCGACGCGAACCAGCACATCGCGATGCAGCTCAAAGTGGCCAGCATCCCGACCTTCATCATCTTCCAGAACGGTGAGATGAAGGACCGTATGATGGGCGCGATGCCCAAGTCGCGCTTCGTGGACTTCATCAACCGCAACCTCTGACCGCGGCCGCGCCCCCGGCGACGTGCCGTTCGAAGGGATGAGACCGCCGGGTGGACCGCCCGAGCGGATGGTGTACAGTGCCGTCGATGAAGCGCGCGCCGTCCATCTCGCGGCTCCGGGTGGCCGGCTACCGGTCGCTGGGTGACATCGAGTTGTCCCTGGCGCCGCTCAACGTCCTCATCGGGGCCAACGGCGCGGGCAAATCCAACGTCCTCGACGTGCTGCGGCTGCTCGATGCGCTCCGCCGGGGCGCGCTCCGGCCCTTCGTCGGCCGGGCGGGTGGCGCCGCGACCCTGCTGTATCGCGGACGGACCAGGAGCACGGGCGTCGAGCTGTCGCTGACCTACGAGGTGGGGCCGGTCGCGAACGCCGATCCGGTGTGCGACCTGACGATGCGTCTGGTGCCCACCGACGACGACGGGCTCATGATCGAGCGCGAGGCGCTGACCTTCGATCGCGAGCACCCGTCGCTCACCGCGGGCGGCGCACGCGGTGAGCGAGAGAGCCTCCTGCTCGACGACAGCGATCCCAGCATGGCGATCGTCGGACCACCGGCCACCCGCATCTATCACTTCCACGACACCGCCCGGGATGCGCCGCTGCGGACGCACGCCCGCCGGGGTGACGACGCGCGGCTGCGGGCGGACGGCGGCAACCTCGCGGCCTTCCTGCTGCGCCTGTCCGGCGGCCGGTCGGAACCCGAACGCGTCGCGTGGCGCACGATCCTGCGCAAGGTCCGCGAGGTCGCCCCCCAGGTCCACCGCCTGACGCCCACCGTCGCCGGGGGCGGGGTCCGGCTGGATTGGGAGGACGCTCACGGCAACGTCTTCGGCTGCCATCAGCTCTCCGATGGCACCTTGCGGGCCGTCGCGCTGCTGACGACGCTGTATCAGCCCTTCGATGACCGCCCGGACCTGATGGCGTTCGACGAGCCCGAGCTGGGCCTGCACCCGGCCGCGCTGGCGACGGTCGCCGGCGCGCTGCGGGTGGCCAGCGTCGAGACCCAGATCCTGGTCGCGACCCAGTCCCCCGCGCTGCTCGACGAGGTCCCCGTCGAGCAGGTCGTCGTCTGCGACTTCGGCGAGGACGGCACCGCGCTGCGGCGGCTCGATCCGGACGCCCTGCGCGACTGGCTCGCCGACTACACGCTGTCGGATCTGTGGCACATGAACGTCCTGGGCGGGCGCCCTTGAGGCGGCTGTACATCGTCGTCGAGGGCGCCACCGAGGAGCGGTTCTGCAAGCAGGTGCTCGCGCCGCACTTCCTCGGGCGTGGCATCTATCTGTGGCCGATGCAGATCCGCCGCGGCGGCGGCGCTCGGGGCGGCGGACGGAGCTGGCAACCGTGGGCCCGGCACCTGCGTACGCTGCTCAAGCAGCATCGGGGGCCGGACGTGCAGGTCTCGACGATGCTCGATCTCTATGGGGTGCCGCGGGACACGCCGGGCTTCGATCCGGAGATGCAAGGGGCCGCGCTGGTGGATGCGCTCGTCGTCGGGGTGCGACGCCAACTCCCCGACCGGCGGCTCCTGCCCTACTTCCAGCGTCACGAGTTCGAGGCGCTGGTGTTCAGCGATGTCGACGCGTTCGCGCTGCTCGGCGTCGGTGAGCAGACCCGGGCTGCGCTGCGCGCCGAGGCGGCGCCCTTCGACTCACCCGAGGCGATCGATCAGGGCTACGAGACGGCCCCATCCCGCCGCATCCGCAGGCATGTGCCCCGCTACGACAAGGTCGCGCATGGCACCGACCTGACCCGGGCCATCGGCCTCCCGCGTCTGCGGGCGGCGTGCCCCGGGTTCGATGAGTGGCTGAGCACGCTCGGCGGCTGAGCCGGGCCCCTCCACTCGAGCCGCGGCCCCTCAAGCGTCGTAGACCGCCCGCCCCTTGCGCGCGAGCAGGGCCACCTGCTCCCGGATCTCGTCGCCGTCCCGGCGCACGAAGTCGGACGTCCGCTCCACCTCGAGCACCCCCCGCACCGCCAGGGCCCGGATGAGGACGCCGAAGCCCGACGGATCGCCCGGCTCGAAGGCCGAGGCGTCGACCGCCACGCAGATCCAGCCGCCGCGGCCGACGCGGTCGAGGGCCTCGACGAACTCCGAGGGCGCCACGCCGCGCACCCCGAGGCCGGTGGCCGAGACGAGGCCGTCGAAGCGGTGGCGGTCGAGGCGGGCCCGCTGATCGGGGCGCAGGGCGGTGAGGTCGCCGACGATGGTGTCGGCGTAGAGCCGGGGTCGATCGGGCACCGGGGCCGGGTCGACGGCGATGAGGGTCGCCACGCCCCGGCGGGCGAGCAGCTTGCCACAGCGACCGTCGTCGGCGCCGAGCTCGAGCAGGGTCAGGCGGGTGGGCGGCCGCTCGATGGCGTCGAGCAGCAGCCCGCTGACGACGACCGCGCCGGGGCAGTTCGAGGGCGGGCCCCGGCGTGCGGGGGCGAGCGCGGCCGGGCCGCGGCGGGCGCGGGCGAAGTCGCCGGGGTCGAGGTCGAGATCGGGGCGGCGCCCGAGGGCGGCGTCGGCCACGATGGCGGGGAAGGCGAAGGGCGGCGTGCTGGGGGTGTAATGCCGGTGGCTCATGGTACGGCGGTCCACATGTGTCGAATACGGGTCGTGTATAGAGGTCGGCCGCGGCCCGTGTCAAGCGGCTCGACGCGGCGCGTCAAGCGGGCCGGCGGGGGGTCGAGCTGCTGACGTTTTCCTCCAGCGGCGCGCGGGCTTGCGCGGCTGCCCGGCGGCCGGTTCGAGGCCCGGCGCAACCGGACGGCGGGGTCGCGTCTCCTTTGTGCAGACCGACGTGACGCATGGGAGGCTGATGACATGATGCGAAGGATGGAGCGAGTCGGGGGGCGGCGGGCCGCGGGGGCGCTCGCGCTGCTCCTGGGGTCGGCGCTGATCGCGTGCGGCGGATCGAAGCCGGCCGCCGAGCCGGTCACCGAGGCGCCCCCGCCGACGATGACCCCGGCTGAGGTCGAGCGCAACGCCCACGCCGCGCTGGGGCTGACCACCCCCGAGGACCACGCCACGGCGATCGCCGTCGGGCCGCTGGTCGACTCGATCGAGCTGACCGTGCGCGAGGCCGTGCGCCCCCGCATGATCCGCCACGGCCAGGATCTGACCGATCTCTACGGGGCGCTGCGGGCCGGCCAGCGGGGCGAGGTGGCCCGGCTGGCGCGGGCCATCGCCGACGAGCCGCAGGTGGCGCAGGCCGGCCCGCCCGACTCGGCCAACGCCGGCATCCCCAAGGCGTTCTTCGATCGGCAGGCGGCCCTGGCCGACCGGGCCCGTGCCCTGGCCGAGGCGGCGAAGCCTGGCGGCGGGGACGAGGCCGAGCTGGCCCGGGCCCTCGAGGGGCTGGCCGACGCCTGCAACGGGTGCCACGGCCCGCGCTGATGGCCGGGGCGCGAATACGGGGCCCCGCCGGCCGTTGGCCACGAGCGGGTGACATCACCCGCCCCGCGATCGATACTGTCGTCGATCACGACTCACCGGTGGAGGTCCTCATGCGTCTCGTGCTCGTCCCCCTCGCCCTCGCCCTCGCCCTCGGCCTGACCCTCGCCGCGTGCGGCGGGGCCCCCGAGAAGCCCGAAGATCGGGAGGGCGTCCGCGATCGGGCGGCCGCCGAAGATCGCGACCTCGATCGCAAGCTCGACAGCCGCGACTGACGCGCCCCGACGCGCCCCCGCCCCTTTACCGCACGGCGTCGATCAGGTATGAGCGACGGACACGCGCCGACCCCGGTCCGGCGCCCGTCTGGAGTGCGCCATGCCCGAGCTTCGCCGCGATCCGATCACCCACCGCTGGGCCATCATCGCCACCGAGCGCGCGCTGCGCCCCAAAGACTTCCAGGTCACCGCGGTCGCCCCGCCCGAGGGCAAGCGCTGCCCCTTCTGCGCCGGCAACGAGAAGCTGACCCCCAGCGAGATCTACGCGGTGCGCGACCGCACCACCCCCCGCGACGGCCCCGGGTGGCAGGTGCGGGTGGTGCCCAACAAGTACCCCGCCCTGCGCATCGAAGGCGGCCTCGACAAGCGCCCCGAGGGCATCTACGACCACATGAACGGGGTCGGGGCCCACGAGGTGATCATCGAGTCGCCGGAGCACGACTTCAAGCTGCACCAGCTCTCGGACGGCGCGCTGCTGGCGGCGATCGAGACCTACCGCCTGCGCATGGACGACCTCCAGGGCGACCCCCGCTTCCGCTTCAGCCTGCTGTTCCGCAACCACGGGGCCGCGGCCGGGGCCAGCATCAACCACGGCCACGCTCAGCTCATCGCCCTGCCGGTCGTGCCCCACGAGGTGCGCGAGCTGCTCGACGGGGCCCGGCGGTACTTCGAGTTCCGTGATCGCAACGTCTTCGAAGACATCGTGCGCCAGGAGCTCGAGGACGGCCGGCGCGTCGTGCACGAGAACCGCGACTTCGTGGTGATGGCGCCCTACGCCAGCCGGCTGCCCTTCGAGCTGTGGATCGTGCCCCGCTTCGACTCGCCCCGCTTCGAAGCGACCGGCAAGGCCCAGCTCATCAGCCTGGTCGACGCCCTGCGCACCGCGCTCGACCGGCTCGACCGGGGGCTGGGCAACCCGGCCTACAACTTCATCATCCAGAGCGCGCCGTACCACATGCAGGACGTGCCCTGGTATCGCTGGCACATCCAGGTCATGCCCAAGCTGACCCGGGTGGCCGGCTTCGAGTGGGGCACCGGCTTCTACATCAACCCCACCGCCCCCGAAGAGGCGGCCGAGTTCCTGCGCGGGCTGCCCGAGGGCTGATCCGGCCGGGCGGCCCCCGGCGCCGAAAGGGATCATGAAGGTATTGCACGTCACCGGTGAGGTGGCGCCCTACAGCAAGACCGGCGGGCTCGGCGACGTGCTCGGCGAGCTGCCCCCCGCGCAGCGGGCGCTGGGCATCGAGGCCCGGGTCGTCACCCCGCTCTACGGCTTCATCGACCGCGGCCGGCTGCGCCGGGGCCGCACGCTGGCCGAGGTGCACCTCGGCGGGCGCGCGCTCGGCGGCCGGCTGTGGCACGACGACGACCGCCACATCACGTTCGTCGACCTGCCGGGCCTGCTCGATCGGCCGCACAACTACGGCGGGCCGGGCGGGGAGTACGCCGACAACCCGCTGCGCTTCGGGGCCTTCTGCAAGGTCGCCGCCGGCATGGCCGACGAGGCCGACGTCTTCCACCTGCACGACTGGCAGGCGGGGCTGGTGGCGATGTACCTCGGCGGGCGGCGGCCGGTGGTGCTCACCGTGCACAACCTCGCCTACCAGGGCCTGTGCGGATTCGAATGGGCCGATCGGCTGGGCGTGCCCCGGGCCCTGCGCACCTACGAAGGCGTCGAGTACTACGGCCGGGTGAGCCTGCTCAAAGCGGGGCTCGTGCTCGCCGACCGCCTGACCACCGTCAGCCCGACCTACGCCGCCGAGATCCAGAAGGAGCCGGGCGGCATGGGCCTCGCCGGGCTCTTCCGCCACCGCCGGCGGGGGCTGGACGGCATCATCAACGGCATCGACACCGACGACTGGAACCCGGCCGGCGACCCCGCGCTGCCGGCGGCCTTCACCGCCGACGACCTCGGCGGGCGGGCGGCGTGCGCCGCCGCGCTGCGGGCCGAGCTGAAGCTCGACGCGGGCCCGATCTTCGGCGTCATCTCGCGGGCCGCGGGCCAGAAGGGGCTCGACCTGCTCGTCTCGGCCGCCCCCCGGGCCATCGCCGCCGGGGCCCGCTTCGCCGTCCTGGCGTCGGGCGAGCCGAGCATCATGCAGGGGCTCTCCGAGGTCGCCGCGCAGCACCCCGGCGCCTTCACCGTCGTCGACCGCTTCGACCTCGACCTCGCCCGGCGGATCTACGGCGGGGCCGACTTCATCACCGTGCCCAGCCGCTACGAGCCGTGCGGGCTGACCCAGCTCATCGGCATGCGCTACGGATCCATCCCGGTCGTGCGCCGCACCGGCGGGCTGGCCGACACCGTCGTCGACGGCGAGACCGGGCTGTGCTTCGACGAGGCGAGCGCCGAGGCGCTCAACGGCGCCATCGACCGGGCGCTGTCGCTGGACGACGACGCCCGGGCGGCGATGCAGGCCCGGTGCATGGCCCAGGACTGGTCGTGGGCCGGCCCCGCCGCCGCCTACCGCGACATCTACCGCCGCTTCGGCGGGCTGGAGGCGAAGCCGTGAGCAGCCGTCAGGACACCCTCGACCGCCTCGCCGAGCTCGAAGCCCGGGCCCGCCTCGGCGGGGGCGAGGCCCGCATCGCCCGGCAGCACGCCAAGGGCAAGCTGACCGCCCGCGAGCGCATCGACGCGCTGCTCGACCCGGGCAGCTTCGAAGAGTACGACCAGCTCAAGACCCACCGCTGCACCCACTTCGGCATGGAGCAGCAGAAGATCCCCGGCGACGGGGTGGTGACCGGCCACGGCACCATCGAGGGCCGGCGGGTCTTCGTCTTCGCCCAGGACTTCACCGTCTTCGGCGGCTCGCTGTCGATGGCCTTCGCCGAGAAGATCTGCAAGATCATGGACGCCGCGATGCGGGTCGGGGCCCCGGTCATCGGGCTCAACGACAGCGGCGGGGCCCGCATCCAGGAGGGCGTCGAGTCGCTGGCGGGCTACGCCGACATCTTCCTGCGCAACACCCTGGCCAGCGGGATCGTGCCCCAGATCAGCGCCATCCTCGGCCCTTGCGCGGGCGGAGCGGTCTACAGCCCGGCCATCACCGACTTCACGGTGATGGTGGAGGGCTCGAGCTACATGTTCATCACCGGGCCCGACGTCATCCGCTCGGTGACCCACGAAGAGGTGACCCAGGAGGACCTCGGCGGGGCCCGGGCCCACTCGACGAAGAGCGGCGTGTGCCACCTGACCGCGCCCGACGAGCACGCCTGCCTCGACACCGTGCGCGAGCTGCTGGCCTACCTGCCGTCGAACAACGCCGAAGACCCGCCGTTCGTCGCGACCGACGACCCGCCCGACCGCGAGGCCCCCGCGCTCGACACCCTGGTGCCCGACAACCCCAACAAGCCCTACGACATCAAGCAGATCATCGAGCTGCTCGCCGACGACGGGGTCTTCTTCGAAATCCAGGCGGCCTACGCCGCCAACATGGTCATCGGATTCGCCCGGCTCGGCGGGCGCAGCGTGGGCATCGTCGCCAACCAGCCGATGGTGCTCGCCGGCTGCCTCGACATCGGGGCCAGCGTCAAGGCCGCCCGCTTCGTGCGCTTCTGCGACGCCTTCAACATCCCGCTGGTGACCCTGGTCGACGTGCCCGGCTTCCTGCCCGGCACCGCCCAGGAGTGGGGCGGCATCATCACCCACGGGGCCAAGCTGCTCTACGCCTTCGCCGAGGCGACCGTGCCCAAGGTCACCCTCATCACCCGCAAGGCGTACGGCGGGGCCTACGACGTGATGGCCAGCAAGCACATCCGGGCCGACGTCAACTACGCCTGGCCCACCGCCGAAATCGCGGTGATGGGGCCCGACGGCGCGGTGAACATCATCCACCGCAAGACGCTGAAGGCCGCCGACGACCCGGCGGCCCGCAAGACCGAGCTGGTCGACGACTACCGGGACACCTTCGCCAACCCGTTCAAGGCGGCCGAGCTGGGCTTCATCGACGCCATCATCCGCCCCCGGGAGACCCGGGCCCGGCTCATCCGCAGCCTGGCGATGCTCGAGAACAAGGTGCAGACGAACCCGGCGAAGAAGCACGGCAACATCCCGCTGTAGCCGCCGAACCGGCCGCCGCCCGTCGAGGAGGAGCCCCCTGCCCCGCCCCGGATCACCGCCGTCGATCGCCCGGGTCGTGCTCGCCAAGGAGCTGCGCGAGACGCTGCGCGACCCCCTGGTGCTGTTCAACGCCTTCGCCTTCCCGCTCATCGTCATCCCGCTGCTCTTGTGGGGCACGACCCAGCTCGCGCTGTTGCAGGCGGGCACCGCCGAGAACGAGCCGCCCCGGGTGGCGGTGACCGGCGACCCCCTGCCCGACGACCTGCGCGCCGCGCTGCTGGCCGAGCCGGTCGAGGTGACCGCGGTCGACGCCCCGCTCGACGCCCCGGCGCTCGACCGCCTGCTGCGGGACGGCGCGCTCGACGCCGCCGCCCACCTCGCCCGGGACGGCGACGCCTGGACGGTGCACATCGCCCACGACTCCACCCGCCGCCGCTCGACCCGGGCCCGGCGGCTGCTCGTCGAGCGGGTCGACGCCCACCGCGAGATCCGCCTGCGAGCGCTGGCCGACGCCCGGGGGCTCGACGCGCAGGCGGTGACCCCGACCCCGATCGACGCCGAAGACGTCTCCGAGGCCGACGAGAAGTGGAGCGAGCTGCTCGGCGAGATGCTGCCCATCGTCATCTTCACCTCGCTGCTGATGGCGGTCGTCTTCCCCGCGGTCGACACCGTCGCCGGCGAGCGGGAGCGGGGCACCGTCGAGACGACCCTGGTCACCGCCATCCGCCCGGCGCAGGTGGCGCTGGGCAAGGTCGCGGCGGTGGTCTTCATCGGGCTGTGCGCCATGACCGGCAACGCCCTCGCCGCCGGGCTGACCGTGGTGCAGTTCGTCGTGACCCTGGGCGGGGCCGACTCGACGAGCCTGGGCTTCGACGGGGGCGCCATCGCGCTGGCGGTGCCGGCGATGCTGGCCGCGACGGTGGCCATCGTCGCGGCGACGGTGGTCGCGGTGCTGCCCACCCGGTCGTTCAAAGAAGGCCAGCAGCGGGCGAGCTACGTGCTCATCGCGGGGGTCGTCGCGGCGGTCATCGCCCAGCAGGACCCGGCCGGGCTGGACATCGTCGGGGCGCTCAACCCGCTGACGAGCCCGATCGTGATCCTGCGGGACGCGGTGCGGGGCACGCTCCAGCCGATGCCGGCGCTGGTGGCCACCGCGGTGCACATCGCCTGCGCCGCCGGGCTGCTCGCCTTCGCCGCCCGCAAGCTGCGCGACGAGACCTACCTGCTCGGCGGCCCCGCCCGGGGCAAGGGCGACCCGGGAGACACGGCAGACACGGGAGACACCCCATGATCGAGGTCCGCGGCCTGCGCAAGACCTTCCACCGGCCCGACGAGGTGGTCGCCGTCGACGACGTCGGCTTCCGCTGCGCGCCGGGCGAGATCGTGGGCCTGCTCGGGCCCAACGGGGCCGGCAAGACGACGACCCTGCGCATCCTGGCGACCCTGCTCTCCCCCGACAAAGGCGCGGCCACCGTCGCCGGGCACGACGTGGCCGCCGAGCCGGACCAGGTGCGGCGCAAGATCGGCTACCTCTCGGCGAGCACCGGCCTCTACCCCCGGCTGACCGCCCGGGAGACGCTGCGCTACTTCGCCGAGCTGCACCAGGTGTCCGACGCCGACGCCCGGGTCGACGCCCTGATGGCCCGCTTCGAGATCGGCCCCTTCGCCCACGTCCGCTGCGACCGGCTGTCGACCGGCATGAAGCAGAAGGTGAGCATCGCCCGGGCCATCGTGCACGACCCGCCGGTGCTCATCTTCGACGAGCCGACCCTCGGCCTCGACGTGCTGGTGGCCCAGACGCTGCTGGCGTTCATCGAAGAGCGGCGGGCGGCGGGGCGCACCGTGCTCTTCTCGACCCACGTCATGCGCGAGGCCGAGCGGCTGTGCGACCGCATCGCGATCATCCACCGGGGGCGCATCCTCGCCGAAGACACGCTCGAGGCGCTGCGGGCGCAGACCGGCGAGACCGATCTGGAGCAGGTCTTCGTGAAGCTCGTGGAGCAGGCGGGTGAGTGACCCGCGCCCCGCGGATCCCCTGGGGCGGCAGATCCGGCGGATCTTCCGCTGGGACCTGCGCTACCAGCTCCGCGACCCGCGCACGCTGCTGCTGATGGTGCTGACCCCGCTGCTGCTCGTGCCGGGCATGGTCTGGCTGACCCAGGCCACCGAGAGCCGGCAGGAGGGGCCCTTCGTGGTGATCGCCCCCGCCGAGTTCGCCGCCTGGACCGAGCCGGACGACGCGCTGATCGTCCTCGGGGGCACCCTCGACGCGCCCGGCGACCCCCACGACGCCGAGGCGCCGCCCGCCGAAGAGCGCGGGCGGCCGCTGGCCGAGGTCGAGCTGCCCGCCGACGACAGCGGCCCCTACACCGTGCGCTACCAGGGGGCCCGCCTCGAGGGCCGGGCCGCGCTGGACCGGGTGCGGGCGGTGATCCGGCGCCACGACGAGGCGCTGCGCGCTGACCGCTTCGCCCGGCTGGGGCTGCCCCCGCCCGACCGCATCCTGGCCGCCGAGGTGCGCGACGCGGCGACCGCCGAGGCCCGCTCGGGCGACCTGATCGGGCGGCTGGCGCCGATGGTGCTGCTGCTGCTCGTGATGACCGGGGGGCTGCACACCGCGCTGGACATCGTCACCGGCGAGCGGGAGCGGGGCACGCTCGAGACCCTGCTCTCGGCGCCGGTCGACCGGCGGGCGGTGCTCTACGCCAAGGGGCTCTCGGTGCTGGTCACCGCCGGCACGAGCACAATGCTGGCGCTGCTCAGCCTGGGCATCTCGTCGGCGCTCTTCGACCTGGGGCTCGACGGGCTGACGCTCTCGGCGCCGCGCATCGCGCTGGCCGGGCTCCTGATGCTGCCGCTGGTCGTCACCCTCACCGCGGGGCTGATGCTCATGGCCGCCCGGGTGCCCGACTACAAGGCCGGGCAGTTCCTCTCGGCGCCCGTGATGATGGCCGGGGTGCTGCCCGCCGGGCTGGCCGCGCTGCCCGACATCGAGCTGACCGCGCTGCTGGCGTTGATCCCGATCTCGGGCATCGCGCTGGCGGTGCGGGCGGTGCTCTCGGGCGTCGCCGAGACCGGGCTGGTGCTGCTCGCGCTGGGGGCGGCGGTGGTGCACGCCGGGATCGCGGTGCGCATCGCGGGGCGGGCGCTGACCGGCGAGCGGTTCCTGCTCGGGCCGCCCGACCGCCGGGCGCGCCACGCCCGGGGCGACTTCGCCATCGAGGGCGTGGCGCTCTTCCTGCTGGCGCTGCTGTGCCTGTGGTTCTTCGGGCAGACCGCCCAGACCCTCGACCTGACCATCGGCATGCTGGTGACCCAGATCGTGACCCTGGCCCTGCCGGCGGTGGCCGCGCTGGCGTGGCTCGGGCGGCCCATCGCCGCCACCCTGCGCCTGCGCCGCCCCCGGTGGGCCGATCTGGGGCTGGCGGCGCTCGCCGGGGCCGCCGCGACCGGCATCGGCCAGCTCGTCGCGCTGCTGCAAGCGCCGCTCATCCCGGTGCCCGAGGCGTTCATGGAGCAGTTCGCCGGCCGCTTCGCCGAGTACGACCTGCCCACGCTGCTGCTGCTGTTCGCGCTGCTGCCCGGCGTCTGCGAAGAGATCCTGTTCCGGGGCGCGCTGACCGGGCTGATGGAGCGCCGGCTGGGGCGCCTGGGGGTGATCGTGGCGGTGGGGGCGATGTTCGGCGTGATCCACCTCGCCGCGCCCCGCATCCTGCCGACCGGCGTGCTGGGGCTGCTGCTGACCTGGGCGGTGCTGCGCAGCGGGTCGCTGTGGATCCCGATGGTCATGCACGCGGTGCACAACGGGCTGCTGTTCACGCTGGCGATGACCGGGGCGGTGGCCGAAGACGAGGTGCTGCCCTGGCCGGCGTTGGTCGGCCTGAGCGCGCTGGCGGTGGGGCTGGTGTGGCTGATGCGGGGCCGGGCCGAGAGCGAGAGCCGGCCCCCGCCGCGCGAGGCGCCGGCCCGGCCCTGACCGGGCGTCAGCCGTCGGCGCCCGGCGGGACGACGGGGCGAAGGACCCGCTCCGAGTCCCCGATCGGCCCGTCGGACCGCTCGCCGTCGCTCGACCCCGGCTCGCCGACCGGCGCGTCGGCCGGCCCGGCCGCGCCCGACCCCGGCTCACCAACCGACGCGCCCGCCCCGTCGACCGCGCCCGCCCCGTCGCCCGAACCGGGCTCGCCCTCGGCCTGCGCGCCGTCGCCCGGCCCGGCGACCTCCTCACCCTCGCCCTCGCTGCCCGGGGCGATGTCGATCGGCACGTCGGCGCCCGAGCGCCGCCGGGCCGCGAACAGCTCGCCGATGCGGGTGTCCTGGTCGAAGATCGGGCGCAGCCGCCGCTCGCGCTCCTCGGCGTCCTCGACCCGCCAGAAGCGGGCCATCACATGGGCCACCGCCGCGCACAGCCCGTGCTGGATCTGCTCGAAGGCGGCGTTGACGTCGTCGACCGAGATCAGCTCGTCGGGGGTCAGCGCCTCGCGGTAGGCCGGCAGCACCTCGCCCAGATCGTCGACCAGCCCCTCGATGCGCAGGGCGCGGCACCACAGGCGGTGCTCGGTCGACAGGTGGTGGTGGATGTACTCGACGATCACCAGCTCCTCTTCATAGGGCAGGTTGGTAATCGCCAGGGCGCCGTCGGGGAAGAAGGTCGCCAGCAGGTGGGCGGCCCACTCGTGGCGCTCGGGGTAGTGGGGGTAGCGGCCGGGGGTGCGCTTGAGGGCCTGCACGATGTCGCCGATGAAGGTGTCGACCGCCCGATCGAGGGTGCGGGCCTGCCCGTCCGACCGGGCCTCGCGCTGGATGCGTCGCCGGGCCCGCCGGTCGACGTAGGTGGCGACGCCCGCGAGCCCGTAGTCGCAGATGGCGACCAGGGGCGCGTCGCCGTCGGCGAGCGCGATGGACCGGGTGCCGGTGAGTGACTGTTTGGCCCGGCCGGGGGGCTGTATGCGGATGTTGACTCGGCTGGTATAGCCACGAATGACCATCTGAAGGTCTCCTCTCGGGTCGAAGTTCGGGTTGCGCGCCCTTGGGACTGAGGTGCTATCCGTAGGTATAGAGGTAGCGACTCGGCGCGCGGACGTCAAATGTTATTTATGGGGCATATTTTTCCAGTCAGACGGCACCGGGAACCGGCGGATCCGGCGCCGCCCCATACTGACCGCACGGTTCGGTCTGGTTCGGGCAGCGCTGCCCGAGGGCCCCGAACGCCGTGGCTGTCGCCGCCGAAGTCCCCCGCCGGGCCTCGACCCCCCGCGCCGAGCCGATCGCGGGCCCGCTCGAGGGCCCCCCGCGGCCATGGCTGTCGCCGCCGAAGTCCCCCGCCGGGCCTCGGCCCTCCGCGCTGAGCCGATCGCGGGCCCGCCCGAGGGCCCCCCGGGGCCATGGCTGTCGCCGCCGAAGTCCTCTGCCGGGCCTCGACCCCCCGCGCCGAGCCGATCGCGGGCCCGCCCGAGGGCCCTCCGCGGCCCTGACGGTCGCCG
>JAUHYW010000165.1 GCA_030426085.1 bacterium
ACCTCACCGAGGTCTTCACGCTGACCCCCGACTCGGTCGCCACCCCCTCGACGAGGTCTTCACGCTGACCCCCGACTCGGTCGCTCCACCTCCCCGAGGCCTTCACGCTCGACCCCGACTCGGTCGCCACACCTCATCGAGGTCTTCACGCTGACCCCCGACTCGGTCAGTACACCTCACCGAGGTCTTCACGCTGACCCCCGACTCGGTCGCCACCCCCTCGACGAGGTCTTCACGCTCGACCCCGACTCGGTCAGCACCCCTCGCCGTGGCCATCACGCTGCCCCGCCTCGGTCGCCAGCCCCTCGGCGCGCGCATCACACTCGACCGCGACGACATCCGCCTCCTCGACGCGCCCATCCCGTTCGACCCCGACCCGGTCACTCACCTCCCCGAGCCGACCACCCTCGACCCCGACGCGGTCAGCCCCCTCGACGAGGTCCCCACCCTCGACCCCGACGCGGCCAGACCCCTCCCCGAGCCCACCTCACCGGCCCCCGCGTCGATCGCTCGCCTGCCCGCGCCATCACATCGCCCCCACTCACCCGAGCGGACACCACCCGCGCCACCCGCACCGCGCAGCGCCGACCCCGCCCTACTCCGCCGGCTCCGGCCCGGCCAGGAACCGCCCCGGCAACCCCAGCAGCCCCACCTCGGGCCCGGTGATCTCGACCGCGACCTCCCGGGTCGAGCCCAGCGCGTGCACCGGGACCCCCACCGCGCCGATGCGCTCGGCCAGCGCCCGGCCGGCCGAGGTCTCGGCGCTGACCACCGCCCGCTGCTCGACGAGCGGGTTGCCCAGCGCGCGGATGGCCTCGAACATCGCGCAGAGGATCGCCTCCCGATCGGGATCCAGCCGGGCCAGCGCCGTCCGCTGGATCACCCACACCACCGGCCCCGGGGCCCGCCCCAAACGCGCGCGGGCGTCGCGCAGCACATCGTCGAAGCCCTCCAGATCGGGCCCGAAGTCGACCAGCAGGCTGCCGGTGTCGAGCGCGATCACCGTCGGCCGGGCCGAGGGCAGCACCAGCCCCACCCGGTGGCCGTCGGGCACCTCGATGCCGGTGCCGCCCAGGCCATCCCGCACGAAGAGCGGCAGGCCCCGGTCGAAGACGGCGCTGCGCTGATCGGCGGTGACGATGAAGACGGTCGGCGGGGGCAGGCCCCGAAACAGCGTCGCCAGGTGACCCTCGACCCGCTGCACGATGCCCCGGCGGGCGCCCGGCTCGAGGTCGGCGCCGATGGTCAGGGCCACCGCGATGGCCCGATCGAGCGGGCTGAGCGACAGCTCGACGAGGTGGGCGCTGGCGACCCCCGGCTCGCGACGGGCGATGAGGCCCAGGGCGGCGCACAGGCCGTCGGGACAGGGGCGGGTCGGCGCGTCGACCGCGCAGGCCAGCCGGCTGGGCACCCGCCAGCCGCCGCGCCCGTCGGGCACCAGGCCCGCGGCCAGCTTGCCCGCCCGGCCGGGCTCGATGCTCAGGCGGGGCGGGCCGTCGGGCTCGCCGTCCAGCTCGACCGTGAAGCCGGCGCCGGCCGCGCAGCGCAGGGCGTCGAGGGCGGTCACCGGCAGCGGCCGGGCCCGCCACGCGCTGCGGACGAGGGCCGGCGCGGTGAAGAGGCGCCAGGTGCGCCCGGCGGGGTCGAGGCCCCGGATGAGCCCCTCGGGCAGCCCCGGCACCGGGTGCCCGCTCAGATCGCCGCGCCCCGCCCGCCCGGTGTAGAGCGTCGCCCGCCGCAGCGCCTCGGCCACCGCCGCCTCGTCGGCCCGCTGATCGAGCAGCGCCCTCAGCGCCCGGGTCTCGGGCGGCGGGTGGCGACGCAGCAGGCGGGCGAAGAGCTTCACGGGTATCCCGGGCCTCACGCGAAGGGCGGTCTCCGCAGTGTGGCCGACTCCCGCCGACGGATCAAAGGGACCCTGTCCGTGGGCGCCGCCGCAGGCCGAGCAGCAGCAGGAGCCACCACGCGGGGCTCGACGGCAGCCCGCCCGGAGCCGCGGTGCAGCCGTCGTCCTTCGAGCGGGGGCAGTGCTGCAAGCGCTCGGCGGTCGGGGCCCGCTGCTCGATCAGGATCGCGCAGCGCTCCTCCCGGCTGCGGGCCTCGAAGGGGCGGTCGTCGAGCGGGTCGCAGGCGTCGTTGATGCCATCCCCGTCGAGATCCGGCTGCTCGGGGTCGACCGTCATCGGGCAGCCGTCGATCTCATCGGCGATGCCATCTCCGTCGTCGTCCTCGTCGCAGGCGTCGCCCAGGCCGTCGCCGTCGGTGTCGGTCTGATCGTCGGCGAGCCGCGGGCAGACATCGGTGGCATCCGGGGTATCATCCCCGTCGTCGTCGGGATCACACACGTCGCCGGTGCCATCCTCGTCGAGGTCGGCCTGCTCGGGGTCGTGGGCCAGCGGGCAGAGGTCGAACGGGTCGTTGACGCCGTCGTCGTCGTCATCGGGATCGCAGGCGTCGCCCCGGCCGTCGCCGTCGGTGTCGGTCTGGTCGTCGGCAAACTGCGGGCAGCGATCGGAAGCGTTGAGGGTGCCGTCGTCGTCGATGTCCGGGTCGCAGGCGTCGCCCAGGCCGTCGTCGTCGAGGTCGAACTGCTCGACGTTGGCCACGTCGGGGCAGTTGTCGACGTCGCCGGTGATGCCGTCTCCGTCGGCGTCGGTGCAGGCGTCGCCC
>JAUHYW010000046.1 GCA_030426085.1 bacterium
GACTGGTCGTCGAGCGTCTCCGACTTCGCGAGCAGCGCCGTGAACCGGTCGACGTCGATGCGGCCGGCCGCGAACGGCCCGGCACCTCGGTAGTCGCGGCTTGTATGAGAGCGCGCCGGGGGTGTCCAGGGCGGAACGCACCGAGCGCGCGGCGGGCCGACGTCGCGCTGCGGGCCCGCACCGCGCTGACCGATCCCGCGCTGACCCCCGCGGTGGCCGACGGGCTGCACGGGGTGCTGGTCGACGAGCTGGTGCTGGCCCGGGCCGATCTGAGCCGGGCGCTGGACGCGGTCGGCGCGGCGGTCGACGCGCCCGAGGTGCCGTCGTCGGTCGACCTCGACGCCGCGGCCTACCGGGCGATGCCCTTCGAGCGGGACGCGGTCATCCGCACCCTGGCGGCGGCGACCACCGAGCGGGCGAGCCACGTCGTCGAGATCACCGCCGATCGCGAGGCGGCGGTGCCGGCCATCGCCGACGAGGTGCACACGCTCAACGACCTGCGGCTGGCGCTGCTGAGCCACCTCAGCCCCGAGTTGCACGAGGCGGTGCTCGGGCTGGGTCGGACGGGCCTGGAGCAGCTCGCCCGCGAGCTGGAGCACATGCGCCTGATGGCCCGGTGGTACGCCTACGACCGGCGGGGGGTCGCCGGCGCCGTCGGCGAGTGGTTCGTCGAGGTCCTGGGCCGCTCGTCGACCCGGTGGCGGCTGCTCGAGCTGCTGGCCCTGGCTCTCATCGCGCTGCCGATCGTCGCCCGCCGCCGACGGCTCATCGACTGGCTCGACGCCCGGATCCGCGACTGGGCCCTGGCCAGCGACACCGGCGACCGCGTGCGCCGGCTGTGGCGTCCCCTGCGGGCGCTGGCGATGCCGCTGCTGTTCTATGCGTTCGCCGGGCTGTTCTTCGGCACGCTGGTCGAGCTGGTCCCCGCCCCCGAGACCGCGCTGCTCGACCGGGTGGTGCACGTCCTGGCGCTGTACTGGCTGGTCATCGCCGTCAGCCACTACCTGCTGGTGCAGCTCGCCTCGCGCCCGGGGACCCCGGTGGACGAGGTCTTCAGCGCCCGCCTGCTGCGCACCGTGCGCATCGCCGGCCGCACCGCCGCGGTCATCGCGATCTTCCTGATCGTCGCCGAGACCGTGCTCGGCCGGGGCTACCTCTACACCCTCGTCCGCCAGTTCGCGTGGGTCGCCGCCTTCCCGGTCATCTGGTTCGCGCTGCGCCGGTGGCAGGTCGACATCTTCGACGCCTACCTCGAGATGCAGCCCGACGGCGCCGTCGCCCGGATCGCCCGCCGCTTCCGGACCCACGTCCTCGGCGCCTTCGTGGCCCTGCCCGTCGCCGGGTGGCTCGCCGCCCGCCGCATCGCCCAGATCAGCGCCCGGTGGGCCCTGCGGCTCGAGCAGGTGCGCCGGGCGCTGTCGTTCCTCTTCCTGCGCCGCCTCGAGAAGCAGGCCGCCGCCCCGCTCGAGGCCACCCGCCCGCTCTCGCCGACCGTCGTCGAGGTGCTCGACCGCCGCCCGCTGGACGACGCCATCCGGGTCGAGCGCTTCCCCCGGATGGACGAGGCGCTGGCCGATCTGGCCCGCTGGCGGGGCGGCGCGCCGGGCATCTCGTGGGCGGTCGTCGGCGAGCGGGGCGCGGGCAAGACCTGCTGGATCGAGACCCTCGCCGAGCGCCTGCCCGACCAGATCGTCGTGCTGCGCCTCGACCGCCCGGTGCCCACGGCCGAGGCCTTCTGCCGCTGGCTGGCCGACGGCCTGGGGCTCCAGCACTGCGCGGCGAGCGTCGACGGGCTGGTGGGCGCGCTCGAGAAGGGCGACCCCCGGCTCATCCTGCTCGACGACACCCAGCACTGCGCCCAACGGGCGCCGGGGCGCACCGGGGGCTTCGAAGCGCTGCTCGACATCGTGCGCCGGACCCACCGCACCGCGTGGGTGTGCACCTTCTCCCGCTACCTGTGGGCCTGGCTGATGTTCGCCGGCAAGCAGCAGGACATCTTCCGCCACGTCGCCCACCTCGATCGGTGGACCGAACTCGAAGTCGGCGCGCTCGTCGAGCGCCGGCTGGCGGCGGTGGGGCGGGCGGTGACGTTCGAAGATCTGATGGAGCGCCCCGACCGGGTCTTCGAGCGCGAAGAGGAGCTGGCCCGCACCCGGGAGCGCTACGTGCGCCTCCTTTGGGACTACGCCGAGGGCCTGCCGCTGCTGGTCCTGCACTTCTGGCAGCTCTCGCTGGTCGAGCCCGAGGCCGAGGGCGGCCCGCTGCGGGTGCGCCTCTTCGAAGTGCCCAAGCCCGACGAGCTGGAGGACCTGCGCGACCCGGCCCGCTTCGCGCTGCACGCCGTGGTGCTGCACGCCGGCCTCGACCCGGCCGACGCCCCGACGGTGCTCCAGCTCCCGGCCGAGCGCAGCCTGGCCACCCTCGAGCAGCTCCGGGCGCTGGGCTGCCTCGAGAAGCGGGGCGGGCGCTACGTGGTCCCGATCCACTGGCACCGCGCGGTCGTACGCTTCCTGCGCCGCAAGCACCTGCTCGCTCAGTGAGGGGCCGCCCCCCCATGAGCCGGAGGACCCCGTGAACGAATCGCTCAACATCGTCGAGTTCATCCGGGTCGGCGGCATCGTGCCCGCCCTGCTGGTGCTCTTCGTCACCTGGATGCTCAGCACCACCCTCACCCGGTTCACCGACCGGATGGGGCACCGCTTCGCCGAGCGGCGCCTGGTCCTGCAGCAGGCCAACACCGTCCTGCGCTTCGTGATCTCGTTCGCCGGCATCGCCGGGGCGGTGATGCTGGTCTTCCGCCTCAGCGAGCAGATGCTGCTGGCCATCGGCGGCACGCTGGCGGTGGCGGTGGGCATCGCGCTCAAGGATCTGGCCGCCTCGATCGTCGCCGGGCTCATGATCCTGTTCGACCGCCCGTTCCAGGTGGGCGACCGGGTGTCGTTCGGCGGGTTCTACGGCGAGATCCAGCGCATCGGCCTGCGCTCGGTGCGGCTGGTGACGCTCGACGACAACCTCGTGACCATCCCCAACAACAAGTTCCTCACCGACATCGTCTCGTCGGGCAACGCCGGGGCGCTCGACATGCTGGTGCAGGTGGACTTCTACATCGGGGTCGACCAGGACATCGCCACCGCCCGGCGCATCGTCGAAGAGGCGGTGACCTCGTGCCGCTACGCCTTCATCGAGAAGCCGTGGTCGGTGCTCGCCAGCCAGGTGCTCCAGGAGAACTACTACGCGGTGCGGCTGCGGGCGAAGGTGTACGTGCTCGACGTGCTCTACGAGAAAGCGCTGGAGAGCGACCTGACCGTGCGGGTGCTCGACGCCTACCGCCGGGATGGTATCCGCCCGCCGTCGATGCTGCTGCGGGACGTGGGCGAGCCGCCGCGGGCGCCCATCGTGCGCGCGGTGAGCTGAGCGCCCCGCCCGGGCGTCACCGGCGCAGGCCCCCGCAGCGGGCCGAGCCGGGCTCGGTGCTGACCGCGTGCAGCAGCCGCCCGCCCGCGCTCCAGCCGTAGTCCCAGCGCAGGTCGACCTCGCCGTCCACGTCGCGGTCGCGCTGGCTGTACACCTCGCGGCCGTCGACGTCGTAGACGTGCCGCCGCTGCCAGTCGACCTCGCCGTCGGCCTTGCCGTCCTCCTGCTTGAGCACCCGCTGGCCGTCGTCCCGGCGCCAGATGGTCGTGATGTGATCGACCGCGCCGTCCCCGTCCTCGTCGATGCGGGTGATGTGGGCCCGATCCTCGACGGCGTAGGTCGTGACCCGCTCCGACTCGACCCCCTCGGCGCTGATGAGGCGCAGGGTCTCGCCGACCAGGATCTGCGAGACGTCGTCGGCGTCGTAGGTCAGCGTGCGATCGGAGTAGACCTGCCCCCCGGTCGACTTCACCTCGCGGATCAGGCTGCCGTAGTCATCGGTGATGTTCTCGGTGCGGTGGTCGATGACCCCGTCGGCGTCGTAGTCGTCGAGCACGATCGCGCCGAAGTTCACCCGGGGATCGGCTCGATTCCACTCGCGGATCTGCTCGGGGGCGCCGTCGCCGTCCAGATCCCACTCGGTGCGCAGGGGCTCGCCGTACGCGTCGAAGGTGCGGGTCTCGATGACATCGAAGGGATCGAAGAGCGGGTCGATGTCCTCGCCGGCCTCGATGCGCCGCACGAGGGCCATGATCATCGCGTCGCCGTCGATCAGCGGGTCGTGCACCGCCTCGCGCACGAACGGATCCCACTTGCGCTCGGTGATGGGATCGAAGGGCTCGAGCAGCAGCACCGCGCCGCTGTAGCGGATGACCTCCCGGGTCTCGCCCCGCTCGACGATCTCGGCGGTGGAGCGCATCGACGGCTCGCTGGCGTCGACCACCCGCCGCACGATCCGGCCGTCGGGGTCGCGCTCGAGGGTCACGTCGACATAGCCCCCCTCCCAGTCGGCCTGGGCCCGCACGATGCGCCCGGCGTCGTCGTAGGTGCGCTCTTCGATGCGGTCGGGCATGCGCTCGTCGGTGTGGCGGGCGGCGCGGGTGCGCAGGCCGCGGGCGTCGTAGGTGTAGCGCCAGCGGGTGACCCGGCCGCATTCGGCGGGGGGCAGGGGCAGGTCGTCGGGGGCGACGGTGACCGCCAGCGGGTCGAAGTCGGGGGACCACGGCTGGCGGGGCGGGGTATCGAGCCCGTCGCAGGCGGCGAGCGGGGCGAGCAGGGTGGCGAGGGCGAGCGTGCGATACATGGGACACTCCGGCCGGGGTTCGACGCGCGGGCTGCTTTACAAGCGGTGTGCCAGCCCCCGCGGCGCCCGCCGCGCCCCGCCCCGCGCGGCCCGTGAGGGGCCGCCGTGGAGCACTCGACCCCCGGATCGCGACGCCCGAGGCGCCCGGTGGAGCACCATCGCTCCACCTCGCCGGCACGCCCCCGTTCACGCCCCCGTTCGAATCGGCGCGGCCTCGGGGTAGGCTGCCCCGCCACCCCTTCGAGGACGGGAGGTCGCGCCATGCGGTTCGACGTGCGGCTGTTCGTGCGCGAGCACCACCACGGCTACTTCTCGATCGAGGTGCTCGGCGAGTCCGGCCTGCGGCTGTACACCGACGACCTCGACCGGGCCCGGGAGGAGCTGTCGCTGGTGCTCGGCGACCGCTTCGAGCGCATGCACCCCCGCCTGCTGGGGCCCTACGCCGCCGCCGACAGCCTCGAGCACCGCATGGTCGAGGTGCCCGACGCGCTGGTGGTCGACGGGCCCGACGGCCCTACGCCCCGCCCGGGGGCGGTGAGCGTGCTGCTCGCCACCGACAAGCGCTGGCTGCGGCTGCATGTGCCCCGGTGGGATCTGCGGGCTTGGATCGACCGCAAGCGCGACCCCGAGGAGGCCGCCCGCGCGCTGCTGGGGGCCCACGTCGAGAAGGTCGCCGAGCCGACCCGCCTCGAGCGGCGCTGCGAGGCCCGCGAGTGGCTGGAGACGCTGTCGATCGAGGCCGATCCCCCCACCCCGCTCGACTTCACCGGGGCCCGCAGCGCGCTCGATCTGCTGCCCGAGCCCCGCCCCGAGAAGCAGACGCCCGACAAAGAGCGCGATCCGGACGACGAGGACGAGGACGAGGACGACGAAGAAGGCGAGGACGGCGACACCCGCCGCCGCCGCCGGGGCCCGAAGCGCCCGCCGACGCCGACCCTGGACGACATCGGGGTGAAGCTGCACCGCCAGGCGGCCGACGGCGAGCTGGAGCGGGCCCACGGTCGGGCGAAGGCGGTCGAGGAGCTGGCGGCCCTGCTCGCCGCGCCGGGGGCGGCGGTGGCGGTCATCGGCGAGCGGGGGGTGGGAAAGACGACGGTGCTCAACGAGCTGGTGCACCGCCTGCGCCGCCGCGACCTGCCGAAGAAGCAGCGGCGCCGGGTGTACTTCGTCGACGCCAGCCGGCTCATCGCCGGCGAAGGCTTCTTCGGCGACTGGCAGCGGCAGTGCCTCAACGTGGTGCAGGAGTGCATCGAGGCCGAGGTCGTCTGGTACATCGGCGGGCTGCACGCGCTGCTCGACGCGGGCAAGTCGGCCCAGTCGGAGCAGAACGTGGCGCAGCTCTTGCGGCCGTATCTGAGCGGGCGCCGGCTGCGGGTCGTCGCCGAGGCCAGCGTCGCCGAGTGGACCCGGGTCGAGCTGCGCGACGCCGGCTTCGCCCGCCTCTTCGCCCCGTATCGCATCGAGGAGCCCGATCGGGCCGGCCTGCGGGGCATCCTCGACGCGGTGGCCGACGAGCTCGTCGACGAGACGGGCATCCCCATCCCCGCCGAGGGCCGGCAGGCGATCGAGGATCTGACGACCCGCTTCCGGGGTGAGGGCAGCCGGCTGGGGCAGGCGGTGCACCTGCTGCGGCGCCTGGTCGACGACGCGGTGCTGGCCTACGAGCGGGCCCTGGACGCGGCCCCCGAGGGGCAGGCCCCGGCGCCGACGCCGCTCGACCGGGCGGCGGTGGTCGAGCACTTCTGCGCCGAGACCGGGCTGCCATCGTTTCTGGTGCGCGATGATCTGCCGCTCGATCCGGAGGCGGTGCGGGGGCACTTCCGGGCCCGCATCATCGGTCAGGTCGAGGCCGTCGACCGCATGACCGATCTGGTGGCGCTGATGAAGGCCGGCCTGTCGGACGTCGACCGCCCGATGGGCTCCTTCCTGTTCGTGGGCCCGACCGGGGTGGGCAAGACCGAGATGAGCAAGGCGCTCGCGGAGTTCCTCTTCGGCCGCCGCGATCGGCTGGTGCGCTTCGACATGAGCGAGTTCAACCGCCCCGACAGCGTGCACCGCTTCATCGGCGATCGGGGCGAGGAGGGGCAGCTCATCGCCCACATCCGGCGGCAGCCGTTCTGCGTGCTGCTGCTCGACGAGATCGAGAAGGCCCACCCGGCGGTGTTCGACGTGCTGTTGCAGGTGCTCGGCGAGGCCCGGCTGACCGATCAGGCGGGGCGCACGGCCGACTTCCGCAACGCGGTGGTGCTGCTGACGAGCAACCTGGGGGTCGACACGTTCAGGCGGGGGGCCGGCTTCGGCGCGCCGAGCGCCCGCGACTTCCGAGAGCACTTCCTGGCCGAGGCCGAGCGCTTCTTCCGCCCGGAGTTCTTCAACCGCATCGATCACATCGTGCCGTTCATGCCCCTCGAGGCGGACGCCATCGACGCCATCACCGGGCGCGAGACGGCGAAGTTCCTCGTCCGGGAGGGCATCACCCAGCGCGATCTGCACGTCGAGCTGGCCGACGGGGTGCACGGCTGGCTCGCGGCCCGGGGGGTCGATCCGCGCTACGGGGCCCGGCCGCTCAAGCGGTTGATCGAGCGCCGGCTGGCGGCGCCCCTGGCCCGGCACCTGGGCGGGCGGCAGCTCGGGCCGGGCTACGGGGTGCGGGTCGCGCCGCCGGCGGCGGGCGAGACCGACGACCTGGGCTTCGAGGCCATCGAGCACCGCGGCGTGCGGGGGCGGGCGGCGGCCCGCAGCGACGTGCGGGCGTTCATCGTCGAGGTGGCCGGGGTGCGGTGGCAGGTGCAGCAGTGGCTGGGCGCGGCGCCCTATCGCGAGATGGTGCACGCGGTGCGCCTGCTCGACCGCCTGTCGCAGGATCGGCTCTTCTGGGCCGATCGGGCCCGCGCCGAGCGGCGCATGCGGCGCAGCCAGCGCGATCGGGATCTCATCGAGGCGTTCACCGGCATCCGCGATCAGCTCGCCGGGGTCGAGGATCTGGCCTACGAGGCGCTCCGGGCCCGCAGCGCCGAGTCGCTGCCGATGCTGCGCGCCGAGTACGGCGACGGGGTCGACGCGCTCGACGAGGCCGAGCTGACGCTGATGGGGCGCAGCTTCGACGACCCCGACGCGGCGGTGATGTACCTGCGGGGCGGGGGCGACGCCACGGCGTGGCTGCGGCGGGTGGTCGAGATCTACGTCGAGCTGGCCGACGCGCGGGGCTGGCGCATCACCGGGCGGGTGGCCCATCGGACCGAGGCCGGGCTCAAGGCGGATCGGCGCAAGGCGATCCAGGACGCCGAGGAGAGCGGGCGCAAGCGGCGGCGGCGGGAGAAGTCGACCGATGATCCGCTGCACTGGACGTGGCACAAGGCGCACGACTTCCACCCGGCGGGCGACGACGCCCCGCCCGATCCGGCGGCCCGGGAGACCGCCCGGCGCAAGGCGCGGGGCGCGTTCGTGCAGCGGGTGCTCGACGGCAGGCCGGAGGCGGTGCGCTGCCTCGTCTTCCGGGGGCCGGATGTCGCCGCCCTGCTCGGCCGGGAGGACGGCGTGCATCAGTGGCGCACGCCCGACGGCTCGCCCGAGGTGCGCATCCAGGTGCAGCCCGGGCAGGCGCACACGGTGAACCCGGCGGTGGTGCTGCCCCGGTTCACCGACGACCGGCGGCGGGTGCTCGACGATCGACGGCGCACGCTGACCGATGAGCCCCTGGCGCTGGTGATGGCGGTCGAGCCCCGGCTGCACCGGCTCTACGGCCGCTGCCTGCGGGCCTCGCTGTACGACGCGGTCTTCGGCGCGGGCGCGTGGCGCCTCTTCGAGCGCAAGGGGCAGGCATGAGACGCGCGACGCAGCGCGCCCTCCGCCGCAGCGCGGCCGTCATCGCGACCGGCCTCGCGGGGGCCGCCCTGCTGTGGCCCGCGGCCGCCGCGGCCGACGACCTGCACTACGCGGACTTCCGCTTCGGTCAGCGGGCGCTGGGCATGGGCGGGGCGGTCATCGGCTTCGTCGCCGAGCCGGTCGCCGGCTATTACAACCCGGGCGGCCTGGCGTTCCTGGGGCGCACGACCTTCTCCGGATCGGTCAGCTACTTCGGCACCGACCGGCGCACGGTGAAGCGGGGCGGCTACTTCGAAGGGCTCGACGCGGTCGTCGGGCGCCAGGACTCCGAGTCGAGCGGGCTGCTCACCCTGCCGTCGAGCTCGGCGCTGATGAAGTCGCTGGCCGGCGGGCGCCACGTCATCGGATTCTCGACCTACCTGGTCTCCGACACCCGGGAGCGCTTCGCCGATCGCATCGACCGCGACGATCAGGCGCTCGGCTTCGACCTCGACCGCGCCGTCGACGACCGCACGACCTTCATGGGGCCGAGCTACGGCGTGCGGCTGGGCGAGGCGCTGGGCCTGGGGCTGTCGGTGTTCTACGCCCGCCGGCAGGCCCGCTCGACGAGCATCCTCGCCGCCCGCTTCGACACCGACGACGACCGGGCCTTCGACGGCCTGTGGCAGTTCACCGAGTCGTTCAACGCCACCGACGGCATGCTGCTCGCCCGGATAGGGGCCATGTGGCGCCCCGATCCGGCGTGGTCGCTGGGGCTGACGGTGACCACCCCCGCGGTGTGGCTGCACGGCGAGGGCACCTACTCGATCCGGGTGATCGACACCGCCCCCGAGCTCTTCGACGAGGGCGACGGCCCCGGGCTGTACGAGGAGCGCTACGCCGACGAGGCCCGCAGCGGCTACCCGCTGCACGTCGGCCTGGGCGCGGCGTGGATCGGCGAGGATCTGACCGTGGCGCTCTCGGGCGACCTCTACCTGCCCGTCGCCTACAACCGGCTGGGCGCGGACGCGGCCGAGGGCGAGACGGTCGACGCGGTCAACCGGGTCGAGCGCGAGCTGACGGTCAACGGCGCGCTGGGGGTCGAGTACCGCATCACCGAGGCGTTCCCGCTGCGGGCGGGGGTCTTCACCAACCACTCGACGGTGCCCGGCTACACGGCGAGCGATCGGGCCCGGCTGCCCGACGTCGACCTGTACGGCGCCTCGCTGAGCATCGGCTACGTCTCGGGCGGGGACGCCATCAACCTCGGCGGCGAGGTCCAGCTCGGCAGGGGCACGGCGACCCGCACGTTCGAGGAGACCGAGGTGCTCGACCGGGCGCAGCTCCGGGTGATGATCTTCTTGTCGGGGGCGGTGGCCTTCGCCAAGTCGACGGCCGGCAAGGTGATCCGGGAGGTGATGGATGAACCCGGGCAGCCCTGATCATCGACCCGCTCGCAGGAGGAGCCCCGCATGCTGCACGTCCCGGTGATGGTGTCGGTCGACAAGCGCGGGGTGCACGACGTGCTGCTGCCCGGGCTGACCCAGCGGGTGTTCCGGGGGGTGAGCCTCGCCGAGCTGCTCGACGACGTGGCCCTGCACCTCATGGAGATCGTGCCGGGCACCGATCCCGCCCGGCTGCCGCGGCTGCGGCTGTGCCCCGACATCGAGCTGCGCCGGGTGAAGACCAGCGCCCGCGTCGGCGGCACGGCCCGCAAGCCGGTGATGTGGACCGGGCGGCTGTCGGTGGTGGTGACCCGCTGGAAGGGCGACGGGTTCTCCGTCTGCCGGGTGCCGCGCATGGGCGTCGAGGCGTTCGCCGTTCAGCACACCTCCGATCTGGAGAGCGCCCTGGCCCGCTTCGTGGCCCGCTGGGCGAAGCGGCAGGGGGAGGACGGGGTCGAGCCCGAGGCGCTGGCCCCGTTCGAGTGCCGGGGCTACGAGTACCTGGAGGTGCTCGAGGTCGACACTGAGCTGCCGACGGTGCTGCCCAGCCGCCCCCCGCCGCGCAAGAAGAAGAAGCAGAAGAAGGCCCGGGGCCCCAAGGCCCGCCGCAAGCCGGGCGAGGTCCGCGCGCGCCCCAAGCGGCGCCTCGTGCCGCCGCGCACGCTGCGCCAGGTGGGGGTCGATCTGACCCACAAGGCCATCGACGGCCGCCTGGGGCGCACCTTCGGGCGCGACGCGCTGGTCGAGCAGGTGATGGCCCAGCTCGAGCGGCCGGGGGCGGCGATATTGCTGGTGGGGCCGCCGGGGGTGGGCAAGACGGCGATCGTCTACGAGGTCGTGCGCCGGCTGGCCGAGCGGGGCGAGGCGCTGCACGCCCGCAGCGACGTGTGGGCGGTCGACGGCAACCGCATCATCGCCGGCATGAGCGTCGTCGGCGCCTGGGAGCAGCGCTGCAAGACGATGGTCGCCGAGCTCGAGGCCCGGCAGGACGTGCTGTTCGTCGACGATCTCCCGGGGCTGGTCTACACCGGACGCACCCGGCAGGCCGACACCAACGTCGCCGCCTTCCTCGAGCCGCACATCGCCCGGGGCGACATCCGGATCATCGGCGAGTGCACCGCCGAGCGCCTGGAGGCCACCCGGGAGGAGGCGGTGGGCTTCTTCTCCCGGTTCCACGTGGTTCAGGTGCCCGAGCTGGACGAAGATCAGACGCTGATGGTGCTGGTCGATACGCTGCGGGCCATCGAGGCCCGGGAGCCGGTGAGCATCGCCCCCGAGGTGCTCGAGACGACGCTGGCCCTCACCCGCCGCTTCGAGCGCCGCCAGTGTCATCCGGGCAAGGCGGTCTCGCTGCTTCAGCGGCTGGTGGGCGATTACGCCGAGGTCGAGCGGGACGACCGCGGGCGGCGCGTCGTCGACCGGGAGACGCTCATCGGCTTCTTCGCCCGGCGCACCGGCCTGCCCCGCTTCGTGCTGTGGGAGCAGCAGTCGCGGCCCCACGGCGAGATCCTGGCGCACTTCACCCGGCGCATCATCGGTCAGCCGGCGGCGAGCGCGGCGGCGGCGGCCATCGTCAGCGTCTTGCAGCAGGGCCTCGACGACCCCGAGCGGCCGCTGGCGACGCTGCTGTTCGTGGGGCCGACCGGGGTGGGCAAGACCGAGACCGCCAAGGCCCTGGCCGAGTATCTGTTCGGCCACGCCGACCGCCTCATCCGCTTCGACATGAGCGAGTTCCGCGACCCGTGGTCCACCGCCCGGCTCTTCGGCGATCGTGATCAGCCGGAGGGCGAGCTGACCCGCAAGGTGGCCCAGCAGCCGTTCTCGGTGGTGCTCTTCGACGAGATCGAGAAGGCCCACCCCCGGGTGTTCGACGCCTTCCTGCAAGTCTTCGGCGAGGGGCGGCTGAGCAACGCGGCCGGGCGCACGACGGACTTCTGCAACACCATCCTCGTGATGACCAGCAACCTGGGGGTGCGCGACGCGCAGCGGTCGCTGGGCTTCGCGGCGGTGGACGGCGCCCGGGAGGCGTCCCACTACCGCAAGGCGGCCGAGGGCTTCTTCCGCCCGGAGTTCTTCAACCGCATCGATCGCATCGTGCCGTTCCGCTCGCTGGCCCGCGAGGATCTGCCGCCGCTGGTGAAGCGCACCCTGGCGGGCATCCTCGGCCGGCGCGGGCTGCGGCGCAGCGGGGTGATGGTCGAGGTCGAGCCGGAGCTGGTCGAGCTGCTGGTCGATCGGGGCTTCGACCCCCGGTTCGGGGCCCGCTCGATGCGCCGGGCGCTGGAGCAGCAGCTCACCGTGCCCCTGGCCCGGCGCATGGTGAGTCAGCCGGTCGATCGCACGACGCTGGTGCAGCTCTACCGCGAGGGCGAGGCCATCGGCATGACCCTGTGGGGCCTGGCGCCGGTGCCGGCGGTCGGGGCCCCGCCCCGGGCCATCGACGGCTGGCCGGCGCTGCGGGCCCGGGTGGCCGAGCTGCGGGCCGATCTGGCGGGGCTGATCGGCCCCGAGACCCGGGCCCGGCACGAGGCCGAGCGGGGGGCGCTGCTCGATCGCTTCAACGCGGCCCGCGCCGCGGGCGAAGGGCTGCCCGATCGGGCGTGGGCCCGGCTGAACCTGCTCAACGGGCTGCTCGATCCCAAGGCCGGCAGCCGCTTCGGCGGACCGCCGTCGCTGGCCGACATCCGGCTGGGGCTCGAGGCCATCGAGGAGCGCTACCTGTCGCGCTACGACTTCCTGGAGGAGGTCGAGCTGGTGGGCGCGCAGGCCGAGCCCATCTGGGAGTCGTGGGATCCGAGCCGGGCCCGGGCGGTGGGCACCGAGATGCCCCTGGAGCGTGATCCGCGGGCGACCTTCGGCCCGGCGGTGACGGCGACGCTGCGCCTGGAGCGCGAGCTGGCCGACGTGGCGTTCCGGGTGGACGCGCTGGGGGACGCCGACCCCCAGGCGGCGCTGGTCCGGGTGCTGCCGGGCACCGACGAGCCGGTCAGCCGGGGCTGGGCGACAGCCGTCGCGCGGCAGCTCGCGGGGGTCCTGGCCCGGCGGGCCGACGTGCGCTGGTTCGCCCGGGTCGAGGGCCACTGGACGGCGGCCGATCACCCGCCGCGGGACGACGACGACAGCGAGCCGTGGGGCGCGGCGGACGGGCTGGCGCTGGGCCTGACCGGCTTCGGCGTGCGCCGGCTGGTGGCGGCCGAGACCGGGTTCCACCTGTCGATGCGCTACAGCGGGGCCGATCTGGTGTGCGCCCTGGCCCGGGTCGATCTGGTCGAGGGCGAGGGTGACGATGGGGGCGGCGCGGTGCAGCGGCTGTCGACAGACGACGCGGCCTTCGCCGCCTGGCGGGCCGCCCGCCGACGGGGCGAGCTGGCCCCCGATGCACCCGGGCCCCGGCCGCAGGTGCCGCTGCGCCGCCGCTTCGTCTCGGGGGTGGCGATCGATCCCGAGACCGGCGTCGAGCTGACCCTGCGCGACGGCCTGACCCCGGTCTTCGCCCGCCGGATGCTGGTGGCCCACCGTCGCCGCCGGGCCGGGCAGGCGCCCGGCGAGGAGGGCTGAGTCATGCAGCAGCGCTTCCACCTCTTCGTGCGGCAGCACCCCAACGACTGGCTGACGGTCTCGGTGCTCAGCCACCCCCGCTACGCCGCCTTCGGCCCGACGATCGGGCCCCTCAAAGAGCAGCTCGCCGAGGTGCTGAGCCACGAGCTGGGCGAGGGCCGGATCTCGGCGACCGACGCGGTCTTCGACGACATCGGCCGCCGATCGCTCGAGCTGGAGCTGCGGGCGGTGCAGCACGACCGCCTCATCCGGGTGCCGATGCGCTTCACGCTGCTGGTCCGCCCGCTGCCGAAGGCCGGCGACGACGTCTTCGAGGTCCGCATCCCCCGGCTCGATCGGGTCTTCCGCATCAGCGGGGCCGACAACATCCGGCCGTGGAGCGAGGAGATCATCCGGGGGCACTTCCACCTCGACCCGGTCGAGGCGCTGCTGCCCTACCAGAGCGCGCGCGGCGAGCGGCTGGACGAGGTGCTGGTCACCTGGCAGCGGCCCAAGAGCAAGGCGGCGCTGAAGCGGGCGGCGAAGCAGGCCCGGGCCACGGCCGAGGAGGATGATCCGTTCGGCTTCGGCCACACCCCCCGGCGCACGCCGCTGGCCCAGGTGGGGGTCGAGCTGGTCGAAGAGGCCCGCGCGGGGCGCATCCCCCGGGCCGAGCTGCGCGATGATCTGATCGAGCGGCTGCTGGGCATCCTCGACGCGCCGCACGCCCGCAGCCTGCTGCTGCTGGGGCCGTCGGGGGTGGGCAAGACCGCGCTGGTGCACGAGCTGGCCCACCGCGTCGCCGAGGGCCGGGCCCCCGACCGCCTGCACGGGGTCCCCATCTGGCACGTCACTGGGGGGCGCATCATCGCCGGCATGAAGTACCTCGGCGAGTGGCAGGCCCGGTGTCAGGCCATCGTCGAGGAGGTCCGCGCCTGCCGGGGGCTGCTCTTCGTCGAGTCGCCCTACGAGCTGATGACCGCCGGCGGGTCGGACGGCATGAACGTGGCCAGCTTCCTGCTCGGCCCGATGCGCAGCGGCGAGATCACGGTCATCGCCGAGGCCACCCCCGACGGGCTGCTGCTCGCCGAGCAGTCGGGGCCGGGCTTCGTCGAGGCCCTGCGCCGGGTGCCGGTGCCCCCGTTCGAGCCCGACGCGGCCCGGGCCATCCTCGAGCGGGCGGCGGTGCGGCTGTCGAAAGAGCACAAGGTGCGCTTCACCGACGCCGGCCTGAGCCGGGCGCTGGACGTGCTGGCCCGCTTCGGCGACGCCGACGCGCTGCCCGGCTCGGGGCTGGAGCTGATGGGGCACATGGCCCGGCTGCCGGCGAGCGAGGGCCGGGCGGCGCAGCGGGTCGAGGATCGCCCGGCGCTGGGTCCGGCCGAGGCGGTGCGGGCGTTCGCCCGGCGCTCGGGCTTCTCCGAGCGGCTCATCGACCCCGACGTGCTGCTCGACGCGGACGCGATCCAGCGGTGGTTCGAAGAGCGCATCATCGGCCAGCCCGACGCCACCGAGCTGCTGACGAACCTCATCCTGGTCATCAAGGCCAGCCTCGACGATCCGCAGCGGCCGCTGGGCTCGTTCCTGTTCATGGGCCCGACCGGGGTGGGCAAGACCGAGTCGGCGCTGACCCTGGCCGAGTACCTGTTCGGCGACCGGGAGCGGGTCATCCGCTTCGACATGAGCGAGTACGGCTACCCGGGCAGCGCCGCCCGGCTGGTGGGCGTCGGGCGGCAGGAGGGCGACCTGACCCGCAAGGTGCGCGAGCAGCCGTTCTGCGTGCTGCTGCTCGACGAGGTCGAGAAGGCCGACGGCGAGGTGTTCGACATCCTGCTGCAAGTGCTCGGCGAGGGGCGGTTGACCGACGGCACCGGGCGCACGGTGCGCTTCGGGCACGCCATCGTGATCATGACCAGCAACCTGGGCGCGAGCGATCGGCGGCGCATCGGGCTGGGTGGCATCGAGCGGCCGCATGCCATGGCGCAGCACTACCGCGAGGCGGCGCAGGCGTTCTTCCGGCCGGAGTTCGTCAACCGGGTCGACTTCCTGGTGCCCTTCGCCCCGCTGGACGCGCCCGCGGTGCGGGGCATCGCCCGGCGCATGCTGGACGCGGCGCTGAAGCGGGAGGGCTTCGCCCGGCGAGGCATCACGGTGAGGCCGCGGGACGAAGTCCTCGATCTGTTGATGCGGCACGGCTTCGACCCGGAGTACGGGGCCCGGCCGATGAAGCGGGCGGTCGAGCAGCGGGTGCTGGTGCCGCTCTCCCGGCGGCTGGTGCTGCGGCAGACGAGCCGGCCGGCGGACTTCGAGCTGTACGTGCACGACGGGCGGGTGGCGGTGGTCGACTCGACCGGGCCGGCCGGCGGCCCGTGCCCCGCGCTGGCCGGGCTGGCGGCGAGCCACGACGGGCTGTGGCGCGATCGCATCCGCGCCATCCGGGCCCGCTTGCAGCAATGGGATCAGAGCCGGCTGCTGCACGACCTGCGGGCGGCCGGCGCCGAGGACGAGGCCGCCCTGGCCCTGCCCCGGCGGGTCGAGGCGGCCCGGGCGGCGATCGTCGACCTGGACCCGCTGGGCGAGGCGCCCGACGCGGCGGCGGTGGCCCGACGCCAGCAGGCAGGCGAAGCCATGGATGCCATCCTGCGTACGCTGGAGTGGGATCTGTGCCTCGCCGCGCTCGAGACCCGGGATGACATCACGCTGGCGATCGACTCCCCCACCCTGCACCCGGCGGGGCGGGCGGCGGCCGAGCGGCTGGCGGCGGCCTACGCGGCGTGGGGCGAGGCCCGGGGGTTCACCGTCGAGCGCGGCGAGCGGGACGGCGTGTGGCAGGTGTCGGTCGCCGGGCCGTCGGCGGGCACGCTGCTGGGGCTGGAGGTCGGCCGGCATCGGCTGATGCCGGAGGACGACGCCGATCGGGCGGTCGATCTGTGGGTCCGGGCCGAGGGCGAGGCCCCGGATGCCACCGTGCGCGAGATCAGCGGCGATACGCTGTGGGATCCGACCGCCGAGGTCGAGCGCCCGGTCGGGCTCGACGGGTTGAGCGCGGCGCTGGACGACTTCCTGCTCGCCCGCCTGTGCCGGGCGGTGGCCGACTCATGAGATCGCTACCCCTGCGGGGGGCGCTGCGGGCGACGGGTCTGGCCGGATGCCTGATCGTCTTCGCCGTCTGGGGGCTCGACGCGCTGGCCCGGCACCAGATCCCGTTCTGGGCGGGCATGGGGCCCGACCAGAAGCGGTGCCACCTCGAGGCGTGGCTCTCGGGTCACCCGGCGGTCTTCGGGGCCGGGCGCTGCGAGAGCCTGGAGTGACGCCCTCGGGCCGGCGCCCGTGATACCGTGCGTTGCCGCATCCCGCGGCCGACAGGAGAACCGATGAAGCTGTACCACAACCCCCGCTCGCGCTCGACGCGCCCCAACTGGCTGCTCGAAGAGATCGGCCTCGACGCCGAGCGGGTGTCCATCGACTTCGCCAAGGGCGAGCAGAAGTCGCCCGAGTACCTCGCGATCAACCCGCTGGGCCAGCTCCCGGCCTTCACCGAGGGCGAGGCGACCATCACCGAGTCGCTGGCGATCTGCCTCTACCTCGCCGACGTGCACGGACCGCACCTCGTGCCGCCGCCGGGCCCCGGTCGGGCGTCCTACTACCGGTGGATGGTCTACCCGGTCGGCACGCTCGAGCCCCGGGCCATGGAGGTCTTCCATCACAAGGCGGGCGGCGACGCCGAGAAGCTGGCCGAGGCCAAGGCCAAGCTCGACGCCTCGGTGGAGGTCGTGGCCGATGCCTTCGGCGAGGGCCCGTGGGTGCTCGGCGAGCAGTTCACCACGGCCGATGTCATGCTGGGATCGACCCTGATGTGGCTGAGCATGATGGGACAGATCGAGCTGCCCCCGGTGTTGCAGGGGTGGGTCGGCCGCATCATGCAGCGCCCCGCGTGGCAGCGGGCGTTCGCCGCCAGCGGCGGCTGATTCGAAGGCACACGCCGGTGCGTGCGACGGGTGCTGCGTACGGCCCTTCGGGCGCTCCTCCCGATGGGGCCGACACAGCGGGGCCGCAGTCACCGCGACCCACCGTGCCCGGGGCAGGATTCGAACCTGCATGCGCCGCCCGAGGCGCAGACGATTTTAAGTCGCCCGTGTCTGACCAGTTTCACCACCCGGGCAGGGTTGGCGTGCTCATGAAACGCGAGTGATGGGCGCGCGTCAAGGGATCGGGCATTACATGGGCATTACAGCGGCCGGACCCTCGGCGCCGGCCCGGCGCTCAGCGGGTGGCCACCCACTCCGCCGAGCCATTCGGCGTCTCCCACAAACGGATGCGCACGACCTCGACCCCGTGCGGCTCGAGCAGCCGGCGGGCGATGACGGCCAGCTCGGCGACGACGGCCTCGGCGGTGGGCGGGCGCTCGATCCAGTACACCGGCCGGCCGTGAGCCGCGTTGCTCGCGGCGATGGCCGCGGTGGCCGGATCGGGGTCGCCCTTCATGACGATCGCGGTGTGATCCCAATGCTCGTCGATCCAGCCGCCGACCTCGCGCTTGATGACCCCGAAGTCGACCACCCGCCCGCAATGATCGAGCTCGGGCGCGGTGCAGTGGATCTCGGCGGCGTAGCGATGTCCATGCCACGCCGAGCACTTGTGCTCGTGGTCGGGGATGCGATGCATGGCGTCCCACTCGAGGCGGCGGATGCAGGTGAGCACGGGTCTCCTCACGGGCTTCGGGCGCGCAGTGGCCGGTTCGCGGCGCGGGAGATCACCACGCCTTGACCGACGAGGTCAACCCGCGCATGCTGCGCCCCGCGCACGCTCGACCCGAGGGAGCCCCATGCCCGACACCGCAGTCGTCCTCGCCAGCGGCGGCCTGGACTCGACCACCTGCATGGCCGTGGCGGCCGACGCTGGCCTGCGCATCGTGGCGCTCAGCTTCGATTACGGGCAGCGGCACGCGATCGAGATCGAGGCCGCGGCCCGGGTGGCGAAGCACTTCGGCGCGGCGCGGCACATCGTCAGCGCGGTCGGCCTGCTGCGCGAGCTCGGCGGCTCGGCCCTGACCGCCGACATCGACGTGCCCCGCGATCGGGACGAGGCGGCGATGGCCGACGACATCCCGGTGACCTACGTGCCGGGGCGCAACCTCATCTTCCTCAGCCACGCGACCGCGGTCGCCGAGGTGGTCGGGGCGCGGGCGGTCTACATCGGGGTCAACGCGGTGGACTACAGCGGCTACCCCGACTGCCGGCCCGAGTTCATCGACGCGTTCACCCGCGCGGCCCGGTTGGCGACCAAGGTGGGGATCGAGGGCGCGGATCTCGAGATCCGGATGCCGCTCGTCGAGTTGAGCAAGGCCGACATCATCCGCCTCGGCCAGCGGCTCGGCGCGCCGTATCACCTGACCCACTCGTGCTACGACCCGGCCCCGGACGACGCCGCCTGCGGGCGCTGCGACTCATGCCGGCTGCGGCTCAAGGGCTTCGCCGAGGCCGGCCTCGACGATCCCATCCGCTACGCGGGCTGACAGCGATGGCCTACAAGGTCAAAGAGACCTACTACACCCTGCAAGGCGAGGGGGCCCAGACCGGGCGGGCGGCGGTGTTCTGCCGCTTCGCCGGCTGCAACCTGTGGAGCGGGCGCGAGCAGGATCGGGCGAAGGCGGCGTGCACCTTCTGCGACACCGACTTCGTGGGCCTCGACGGCCCCGGCGGGGGGCGCTTCGCCGACGGGGGCGCGCTCGCCGATCACATCCTGGGCGTCTGGGCGGCGGCGGGCGACGGCAGCGGGCGGCGCTACGTCGTCTTCACCGGGGGCGAGCCGACCTTGCAGCTCGACGACGCGGTGTGTGATGCGCTGCACGCCCGGGGCTTCGAGGTCGCCATCGAGACCAACGGCACCCGCCCGGTCCCGGCCGGCGTCGACTGGATCTGCGTCAGCCCCAAGCCCCGCTCGACGGTCGTCCAGACCCGGGGCGACGAGCTGAAGCTGGTCTACCCCCAGCCCGAGCCCGAGGTGCAGCCCGCGCGCTTCGCGGGGTGGGCCTTCGATCACTTCTTCCTCCAGCCGCTCGACGCGCCGGGCGCCGCGCAGCACACCGCGGCAGCGGCCGAGTACTGTCGCCGGCATCCCCGGTGGCGGCTCTCGCTCCAGACCCATAAGCTGATCGGGCTGCCCTGACCGCCGGACCCGACCCCACGAGGTGTGCATGAGCGCCCCGATCCTCATCATCTGCGCCCGCGGCCTCGACGACGCCGCCCGCCAGCTCGGCCGGCTGCCGGCGGGCAAGATGGCGGCCCACGTCGTGCTCGCCGACTGGGGGCCCGGGCGCAAGACGGCGGCCATCGTGCGGCTGGGGCACCAGGCGGTGGAGGTGTACACCCCCGCGGCGCTGGCCGAGCTGTCCCGCCTGCCCCGCCCCGCGCGCCCCGAGCGGCTGGCCCGGTGGCTGGGCGACGCGCTGGTCGACGGCACGCTGCGGGCCCAGGGCGCGCGGCGGGCGGCGCTGCTGTGGCGGGACGACTGGCCCGAGCTGATCGCGGCCGGCAGCGCGCTGGTGGCCACCGACGACGGGCTCTCGTGGTGGGCCCCGGAGGACGGCCGCTGGGGTCCGCTGGTGGCCCGTGATCGGCTGGTCGCCCGCTCGCTGATGCCGCCCCCGGCGGGGGACGCGCTCGACCGGCTGGTGGGTTCGAGCCCGGCGATGCAGGCCCTGCGCGCCCGCATCCGTCACCGGGCGCGGCTGCCGTTCCCGGTGCTGCTGGTGGGCGAGACCGGCACCGGCAAGGCGCTGTGCGCCCGGGCGCTGCACGAGGCCGGCGGCCGGGCGGGGCGCTTCGTCGAGGTCATCGGCGAGCTGATCGACCCCGCCCGGGCCGACAGCGAGCTGTTCGGCCACATCGCCGGGGCCGTGCCCGACATGCCCGGCCCCCGGGCGGGGCTGGTGCGCGAGGCGGAGCACGGCACGCTCTTCCTCGACGAGATCGCCGCGGCCCCCGTCGCGGTGCGGGCCAAGCTGCTGCGGGCGCTGGGCCGGGCCGAGGACGGCTTCATCGGGGTGCAGCCGCTGGGCAGCGACCGCAAGCCGGAGGACGTGCCGGTGCGGCTGGTCACCAGCGCCCGCCGCGATCCGCTGGCGACGGGCGCGCTGCCGCCCGATCTCTACTACCGGGTCGCCGGGCTGCGGCTGGACGTGCCGCCGCTGCGCGCGCGGGGGGCCGACGTCATCGAGATCGCCGAGCGCTACCTGGCCGAGCTGGCCGGGGGGGTGGGCGACGGGCCGACGGGGGTGGGCGACGACGCCCGGGGCGCGCTGATGGGGCACCCCTGGCCGGGCAACGTGCGCGAGCTGAAGCTGGTGCTGCGGGACGCCTTCCTCACCGCCCGGGACGCCGATCGCGACCGGCTGACGGCCGGCGATCTGGCCCTCGACGCGGCCGAGACGCCGGCCGCCGAGCCCGCGCCGACCCCGACCCCCGATCCCCCGCTGGAGGCCTCCCCCACCCTGGCCCGCTTCGTGGTCGCCGCGTGCGATGTCGCGCTGCTCAACCACGGCGGCGACAAGGCCGCCGCGGCCCACGCGCTGGGGCTCAAGTCGGCCCGGGCGTTCGACAAGTACCGCGCCGAGCATCACAAGCGGATGGCATAGCCCCCCGCTGGCTCATGGCATCGAGTAGGGCGCCATCGACCCCGTGTAATGTTCGGTCACGCGATCGAGCAGGCCGTCGATGGCATCCGGCGCGAGCGCGCCCGAGGCGACGATCTCGACCCCGGCGGCGTCGGTCGTGATGCCGACGAACAGCGGCAGCCCGATCGATCCGGCGAGGGTGAAGGCCACCCGCGCCGGGTGCCCGTCGATGGCGAGGGTGTGCCGGCCGAGGTAGCTCAGCGCGAGCGTGGTGCCGAAGCGCTGGGCCCGGGCCTCGCGGGTGTTGGCCCCGTGCCCCACCGCGGCGATGAGCCACACCGGCAGCTTGCGGATGGCCTCGGCGGCGAGCGGGTGGCGGGCGGCCATCTTGTCGGCCACGGCCCGATCGAGCAGCGCCCGCACCGCGGCCGGGGTGACGTCGGGCGGCACTTCGAGGTGGGCGATGCCCGAGAGGTTGGCCGTGCTGTCCCGGGCCTCGGGGGCGTAGCGCCGCAGATCGACCGGGACCCCGAAGCGCAGCACGCCCTGGGCCTCGGGCGGAGGGCGCGCGGCGGCCGCGAAGGCCGCGGCGAGGCGGGGCAGCACCTCGGGGCCCGCCGGCAGCCGGCGGCGGCGCCACGTCGGCGGGTGGCCGGGCGGCGCGGGGCACGGCGGCACGGCGTCGCTGGGGATCGGCTCGAGCGGCTCGACCCCCAGCCCCCGGGCCAGCTCGGCGTCGGTCAGCGGCCCGGCCGGCGGCGGCTCGATCGTCTCGCCGGCCAGCGCCCGGGCGGCGTCGGTCACGAACCGCCACAGCCCGCGGCCGTCGGTGACCGCGTGGTGCGCGCTGAAGACGACCCGCGCCGGATCGCCGGGCACCAGCCGCACCCGCACCGGCCCGGTCTTCGGCGGCAGCGGCCGCTCGAGCCAGGGCGTCGGGCCGGCCCCGTCCCACGGCGTCTCGATGACATCCACCGGCACCGGCGCGTCGCTCACCACCCACCGGGCGCCGCCCAGGATGCCCCGCAGCCGCAGGCGCATGCCCGGCCCGGCCGCCCGCTGGATCGCGTCCCGCCAGCGATCGACGTCGAGCGGGCCGGGCCACTCGACGATCTGGTGGATCGCGAACGGCGACGAGATGCGATCGGCGGCGAGCCAGACCCGCTCCAACCCCGAGAGCCGGCGGGCGATCACGGCTGCATCAGCTTCATGCCGCCGGCCATCCACGCCCCGCCGTCGACGACCAGGATCGCCCCCGAGATGTAGGCCGCCGCCGGGCTCGACAAGAAGACCGCCGCGTCGCCGATCTCGTCCGCGCGCCCGAAGCGCTGGAGCGGAATCGACCGCTCCATCGCCTCGCGCATGCCGGCGGGCATCAGCCGGGTCATGCCCTCGGTGTCGTCGATGGGCCCCGGCGCGATGGCGTTGACCCGGACCCCGAGCGGCCCCCACTCGACGGCGAGGTGGCGGGTCATCGCGTCGACCGCCGCCTTGGCCGCCCCGGCGTGGGTCTGCAGCGGCACCCCGGTGTAGTGCAGGGTCGCGCTGATGTTGAGGATACTGCCCCCGTTGGCCCGCAGCGCCTTGTCGAACGCCGCCCGGCAGACGGTGTAGGTGCCCACCGCGTCGATGTCGAGCACGGTGCGATAGCCCTTGGGCGACAGCCCCGCCGCCGGGGTCAGGAAGTTGCCCGCCGCGCCGTTGACGACGATGTCGAGCCGCCCGAAGCGCTCGAGGGTAGCGTCGACCGCCGACTCGACGGCCCCGGCGTCGCGCACGTCGGCCGCGACGGCCAGGCAGGCCCCGCCGGTCTTCGCCTCGAGCTCGGCCGCGGCGGCGTCGAGCTTGGACTGCGTGCGGCTGACGATGGCCGCCCGACAGCCGTGGGCCATCAGCTTCTCGGTGATGCCTTTGCAGATGCCGCTGCCGCCGCCGGTGACCAGCGCCACCTGCCCGGCGAGGACGTCGTCGCGAAAGATGCTCATGGGGATCGACTCCATGGTGAGTGACTTCGCCCGGAGCGTACCATCGCCGGGCGCCGCCTGGGCCACGGACGACGCCGAGCGCGGTCGACATGGGTGCGCGCGGTCGCGGGGGACGGTATCATCCGCGTCGATGTCTACGCTCGCCTCGCCCGACCACCCCGATCCGCCGCGCGCGTGCTTGGAGCATCTCGCGCTCTACGACTTTCGCTTGTTCGCCGAGGCCGAGCTCGAGCTGCACCCACGCCTGACCGTGCTCGTCGCCCCCAACGGAGGGGGCAAGACAGCGCTGCTCGACGGCGCCGCCCGCTTGCTCCAGATGTACATCGACGCCATGCACGGCGCCCCGAGTGGCCCTCGATTCGGAGCTGACGACGCGCGCCGGGTGCGGGGGCCCGAGGGCCAGATGGTGGAGCAGTTCCCGGTCCGCGCCGCCGTGCGGGCTCGCCTCGACGGGCGACCCCTCGCCTGGTCGACCGCCGTGGAGTCGGCCGACGGGCGGATGTGGTCCCAGCAGACCAGCGCCCTCGAAGCGCACGCCAGCGCCACGCTCACCGCCCTGCGCAGCTACGCCGATGGTCGCCGCCCAGCGCCGCCCGATCTACCGGTGCTGGCCCACTACGGCACCGGCCGTCTCTGGCGACCGTCACGGGATGAGGCGGCATCCACCGGGCGCCTCGACCGCCCCATCGACGCGTACCTCGGCGGCCTCACCTCGGCGTCGACCTACGGCCGCTTCATCCGCTGGTTCGAGGCCGTCGTACTCGAAGCCGCCGCCGAGCGTGAGAGCGAAGCGCCGTCGCCTCACCGGCCCGGGCTGCTGCTCGACGCCGTCCGCCGAGCGACCGACGCCGTCCTGCGCCCATCGGGCTGGGGGCGCCTCGGCTGGGATTTCATCGCCGCCGAGGTGACCGCGACCGATGCCCGGGGCGTGCGCCTGCCGGTCGGCGCTCTGAGCGACGGCATCCGCAACCTCGTCGCGCTCGTCGCCGATCTGGCCCATCGCTGCGTGCGCCTCAACCCCCATCTCGGGGCCGACGCGCCCCGCCGCACCCCGGGCGTGGTGCTCATCGACGAGGTCGACCTGCACCTGCACCCCGGCTGGCAGCAGACCATCCTCAGCGCGCTGCGCGAGGCCTTCGGCGAGGTGCAGTTCATCGTCACCACCCACAGCCCGCAGGTGCTCTCGACCGTCCGGGCCGAGTGCATCCGGGTCATCGAACTCCGCGATGCGCGTGCGATCATCCGCACGCCGGGCGAGCAGACGCGCGGAGCCCCCAGCCCCGACGTGCTCGCTGCGGTGATGGGCGTCGATCCGGTGCCCGACGTGCCCGAGTGGCACGCGCTGCGCCGCTATCACGCGCTCATCGAAGACGGAGAATGGCAGAGCGTCGAGGCCGAGGCGCTGCGCGCGCGGCTCGATGATCACTTCGGCCCCCGGCACCCGCTGATGCTCGACTGCGACCGCCTCACCCGCTTTCAGGCGTTCAAGAGCCGTCGAGAAGCATGAGACGGCTCGATCGCGAACGGATCCCCCCGCCGCCGTGCCTCGCGCGCCTCACGGGCGGCAAGGACCGATGGCGCGACGCGAAGCCCTGCCGAGCGTCCATCCGCCGCGCCCTCGAGGCGATGCAGGGCCGGCGGTGCGCCTTCTGCGAAGGGCACCTCGACCAGCGGGGGCAACACATCGAACACCTCTGGCCCCGCCACAGCCATCCACAACACACGTTCGACTGGGACAACCTGTTCTGGTCTTGTGATCAGTCGGACTCGTGCGGCCATCACAAGGGCAATCATGCGGGTCGATTCGACCCCGCGGTGCTCATCGACCCCACGCAGGACGACCCGGACGCCTTCTTGCGAATCCGACGCAACGGCGCGATCGAGCCGCGCCCGAAGCTCGCCGAGCATGCCCGATATCGGGCTGCCGAGACCGTGCGGGTGTTCAACCTCAACCTCGATCGCCCCGGACACCGCTCGCTGTGCGCCCGCCGACGGCGGGTGTTGCGGCAATACATGGCGCGCGAGCCCGACCTGCTCGAAGCGCTGGAGGCGTTCGACCCCGCCGAGCGCGCCGAGTACATCCGCGCGGAGATCGCCGCGACCGCCGACGAGCCGTTCGGGTCGATCATCCGCCACCTCTTCCTCGACGGCCTTTGATCCACCCCCCGCCCTGGGTCATGCTCGGCCCATGGAACGCACGCTGATCACCGACGCCCGGGTCTTCGACGGCACGCCCTCGGCGGCGCGCCCCCACCACGACGTGCTCATCGAGGGCGGGCGCATCGCCGCCGTCGCCCCCACCGGGCAGCTCGACGGCGCCGACGCCCGGCGGGTCGACGCGTCGGGGCTGTGGCTGACGCCCGGCTTCCTCGACACCCACACCCATTACGACGGCGAGATGGCCATCCAGCCGGGGCTGGTGGAGTCGGTGCGCCACGGGGTGACGACGGCGGTGATCGGGAGCTGCTCGGTCAGCTTCGTCGCCAGCGATCCCGAGGATTGCAGCGACATGTTCACCCGGGTCGAGGCGGTGCCCCGGCACATCGTGCTGCCGGCGCTGAAGCGGCTGAAGACCTGGGATCGCCCGCAGGGCTGGCGGGATTGGGTCGACGGCCACCCGCTGGGGCCGAACGTCGCGAGCTACCTGGGGCACAGCGACATCCGCTGCCGGGCGATGGGACTCGACCGCGCGGTGGACGGGAAGGCCCGACCGACGGCCGACGAGCAGGCGCTGATGGAGGCGCTGCTCGAAGAGGCGCTGGACTGCGGCTTCCTGGGGCTGTCGGGCATGACCAACCCCTGGGACAAGCTCGACGGCGACCGGCAGTGGTCGAAGAGCCTGCCGTCGTATTACTCGAAACGTCGGGAGCGCAAGCGGCTGGAGGCCATCCTGCGGCGGCGGGGGGCCATCCACCAGACCGCGCCCAACCTCGTCACCCGGGTCAATATCATCGGCATGGCCCTGGCGAGCGGGGGCTGGCTGCGCAAGCCGCTGCGCACGACGCTCATCACGATGATGGATCTGAAGGCCGACAGCTATGTCTACCGGCTGACCTCGGCCCTGGCGTGGCTGACGAACACCGTGCTGCGGGGTGACTTCCGCTGGCAGTCGCCGCCGGTGCCATTCGATCTCTTCTACGATGGCATGGATTCGATCCTCTTCGAAGAGTTCCCCACCGGGGAGGCCATCCGCCATCTGGCCAGGGATCCCGACGCCCGCAAGCGGCTGCTGGCCGACCCCGAGTACCGCCGGGACTTCCACCGCGAGCTGCACAAGAAGCTGGCGCCGAAGGTGTGGCATCGCGACCTGGACGACGCCGAGATCCTCGACTGCCCCGATCGCACGCTGATCGGCAAGTCGTTCACCGAGATCGCCCGCGCGCGGGGGGCCGATCCCATCGACACCTTCCTCGATCTCATGATCGAGTACGACACCGACCTGCGGTGGCACACCTGCCTCGCCAACCACCGCCCGGCGGTGCTCGAGCAGATCCAGAGCCACCCGCTGACGCTGATGAGCTTCGCCGACTCGGGGGCCCATCTGCGCAACATGGCCTTCTACAACTTCCCGGTGCGCATGCTGAAGCGGGTGCGCGACGCCGAGCAGGCCGGGCGGCCGTACATGACCGTCGAGCGGGCGGTGCACCGGCTCACCGGTGAGCTGGCCGACTGGTTCGGGCTCGACGCGGGGCATCTGGCCGAAGGGCGGCGGGCGGACGTGGTGCTGCTCGACCCGGCGCGGCTGGACGACGGGGTCGAAGAGATGCACCTCGCGCCGTTCGGCGAGGGCATCGACTACGAGCGCATGGTCAACCGGGGCGAGGCGGTGCGCGGGGTGTGGATCGGCGGCACGCCGGTCGTCGAGGACGGCGCGCCGCAGGCCGTGCTGGGGCAGCGGCGCACGGGCACCTTCCTCGAAGCCCGCCGCTGAGCCCGGGGCCGAGGGCGAGTTGCAATCGGCCCCGAGTGGGGGCACGCTCGCCGCATGAGTGAACCCGAAACCCCCGAGCGCCCGGCGGAGGGCCCGCCCCGCCGCTGGACGTGGCGCGACGGGCTGATCGCGGCGGTGGTGCTGGCCAACATCGCGCTGCCGCTGTCGTACTATGTCGGCCGGTCGGACTCGCCGCTCGCCCGCTACGACGAGCGCTTCGCGTGGCGCATGTTCAGCCCGGTGCGCATCGCCCGCTGTCAGGTCGACCTGTTCGACGCCGGGCAGGCCCCGGCGCAGAAGATCGGCCTCACCCGCGAGCTGCACGTCGTCTGGATCAACCTGCTCAAGCGGGCCCGGCCGGCGGTGGTCGACAAGGTGCTCGACAAGTTCTGCGCCGACGGCGGGCCCGACGCCGACATCCGCATCTCGATGATCTGCACCCCGCCCGACTCGTCGACGAAGACCATCTGCGACGGGGTGCGCGACCGCGACGGCGATGGCATCCCCGATGCCTATGGCACCAGCCACTACTGCGACGACATGGATCCCGCGGCGTGCTTCGCGAGCGAATGCGGTGAGCGCTCGGCGGCGGCGTGTTACGCCGAGCTGTGCCGGGCGACGCTGCTCGACCGGGATCGCAACCAGTGCCGCGATCGGGAGGCGATATGAGCGTCGCCGCGCGCTGGCAGGCCTACTGGCACGACTTCGAGACCGAGCGCGGGCGGGTGGTCGCCCTGCGGTTCCTGCTGTTCGGGCTGCTCGCCTTCGACCTGTGGGGGCTGACCCTGGAGCACGCCAGCCGCTACGGGGCGGGTGGGTTCAACGTGGCCCAGATCGGGCTGCTCGATACGCTGCTGGGGGTGCCGACCCCGGCGATCATCGCCGCCGGCTGGCTGGTCGGGGGCTACTTCTGCCTGCGGGCGGCCTTCGGGGTGGCCATCCGGGCGAGCATCATCGGGGCGACGGTCTGCTACTTCGGGATCTACCTCTGGAGTCAGGCCGACAGCTATCAGCATCACTACCTCGTGGGGCTGCTGCTGACGCTGTCGTGCTTCATCCCCGAGTCGGTGTGGGCCGCCACTCCGCCGGATCGGGACGCGGTCGAGGCCGATCCGGCGGCGTGGGAACGATGGCACCGGGTGAGGCATTGGGGCCTGCGGCTCATCTACGTGCAGCTCGCGCTGATGTACTTCTGGACCGGGGTGACCAAGGCCGATCCCACCTGGCTGTCGGGCGCGACGATGGACGCGCTGACCACGACGCCGAGCGTGCGAGCGGGCATCGCCGGCTTCGAAGAGAGCATGGGCCTCGCCCGGGGCGAGGGCTACGCCTGGGCGGCGACGGCGGTGATGGTCGGCGAGCTGCTCGCGCCGCTGGCCTTCCTCTTCCGCCGGCTGTGGCTGCCGGGGCTGCTCGTCATCCCCTGGTTCCACGTCGGGGTGGAGATCCTCGAGTTCGACATCGAGCTGTTCAGCTATTACATGATCGGCCTGGATGTCATCCTGTTGACCCCCGATGGCATCTGGCGCCAGGGGCGCGCGTGGGTGCACGCCCGGCGCCAGCGGCTGCGCGCGGGGCGTATGGGCCCCCGGCGGTGGCTCACCGCCCGCCCCGAGGCCGGCGGCCCGCGCATGGTCATCGCGCTGGTGACCGCGGCGGTGTGCGGCTACGGGGCGTCGACCATCCCGGTCGAAGGCAGCGAGATGCTGGGCGGGCTCATCGGCGGCTTCACCCTGCTGGCGCTGTGGCCGGCGCCGATCATCGCGCCCCGCTTCCCGGTGTATTCGGCGGTGATGCAGGTGCTCATCGTGCTGACGATGAGCGGGTCGGTGATGCACTTCGAGTCGCTGTACGACATGTACCGCCTGTGGGGCGGCGATCTGCGGCGGCGGGGCGACATCGAGGGCGCGGCCGAGAAGTACGCCATCGCCAACGCGGCGATGCCCGGCAAGCCGGCCCGGCGCTATCAGCAGGCGCAGCTCTTCGAGCGCCTGGGGCGCTTCGACGAGGCGGTCCCGCTGTACGAGGCGTCGATGCAGGTGCACCGGGACGCGGTCGAGCGGCTGACGACGGCCACCCACCGTGATCCGACCGACGCGGCGCTGTTCTTCGAGCTGGGTGAGGATCAGCTGCGGCTGGCCGATCGCTGTCAGGCGCTGGTCCGGGTGCGGCAGCGCACCGGGGGCGACGTCGAAGAGATGCACACCTGCCGGCGCACGGCGCTGCTCGGCGCGCGGGAGTCGGCCGACAAGGGGCTGGCGCTCGAGCCCCGCAACCGCGACGGCTTCAAGCTGCGGCGGCAGATCCAGCGCGAGACCCGGGGGCGATGACCCGCCCGACCTACTTCATCAGCGATCTGCACGTCGCCGATCCGACCCGCCCGGGCACCGCCCGGCTCTTCGAGTGGCTGACCGAGCGCCGGGGCGAGGCCGAGGCGCTGTACCTCGTGGGGGACGCCTTCGACTTCTGGCTGGGTTATCGGGCGTCGATGTTCGCGGCGGCCTTCCCCCTGCTGCACCGGCTGGTCGAGCTGGTCGAGCACGGCACCCGGGTGGTGTGGATGACCGGCAACCACGATCCCGATCCGGGGCCGGTGCTGCCCGCCCTGGGCATCGACGTGCGCGACGGGCCCCATGCCATCGAGTTGGATGGCACCCCGGTATGGCTCGATCACGGTGATCTCGTCGACCCCCGCGGCTGGCATCACCGCCTGATGTGCCGCACGGTCCGCAGCCCGGTGGCCCGGTGGATTGCCCGCCGGTTCCACCCCGACTTCGCCTGGCGCATGTCGCGGCTGTACGCCGCCGGCAAGTCCCACCACTACGGCGAGCCGCTGCCGGCGGGGCTGCTCGACGACTGGCTGCCGCAGCGGGCGGCGGCGGGGGCCGAGGTCGTGATCATCGGGCACTATCATCGGGCGGTGCATCACGTCGGCCCCCAGGCGCGCCTGTTCGCCCTGGGCGACTGGGTCGAGCAGCGCACGTTCCTGCGCTACGACGGGGCCTTCACCCTGCTGCGCGATCGGGGCCCGGGGGCGCCGCCCGAGGTCCTGCCGCCGGGCGATCACGGGCCGCCGAAGCGCTGATGGGATCGGGTCGGCGGGTTCGGTTATCCTCTCGCGACGCCGCCTGTCATCGAGGGAGCCCGCATGTCGTTTCGTCCGCTCGTGCTGATCTGTCCCCTGGCCCTGCTGGCCGTCGCCTGCGACGACGACGACGCCCCGCCCGACTCGGCGGACGCCGTCGCGATGCAGGGTCCCGAAGCCGACGGGGGCGTGCCCGACCCGCCGTGCGTGCCAACGCTCGATCCATGGGACACCTTCATCCGGCCCCGGATCGAGGTGTGGTGCGGCGAGTGCCACGGCGAGCCGCCCCAGTTCGGCGCGCCGTACGGGCTGCTGGACTACGACGCCCTGGTCGACGGGGCGATCGGCGAGCGCCGGGTGGACCAGCTGGTGCGCGCGCTGCGGGCGGGCACGATGCCGCCGCCGGCCCAGCCCCAGCCGCCGGGCGCCGATCGGGCCGCGTTGCTCGAGTGGGCGACCTGCGGAGCCAACGCCGGCGCGCCGGACGACGAGCCGGTGCCCGGCGGGTTCGACGTCGATCGGCCGCTGCTCGACGCGCCCGACGTGCCGCCGGTGGACACCGACTTCTTCGAGCTGCGGGCGGACGCCTTCGCGGTGGCCCCCGGCGAGCGGGATCGCTACGAGTGCTTCACGTTCGCCGCGCCGGTGGACGAGCCGCGCCTCATCCGGCGGGTGGAGACCATCGTCGACGACACCCGGGTGCTGCATCACACGGTGCTCATCCCGGGCGGCGAGGGGCGCGAGGCGGGCGAGAGCGGGCCGTGCCAGAACGACAACGCGCTGGACCTCATCTACGCCTGGGCCCCGGGTCAGGGGCCGCTGCACTTCCCCGAGGGCGGCATCCGGGTCGAGCCGGGGGAGCGCCTGACGCTTCAGATCCACTACAACAACGCCGCGGGGCACGCCGACGTGGCCGACTCGAGCGGGGTCCGGATCCACCACGGGCCGGTGACCCCCGACGCCCCGATCTACGACATGCTGGCGTTCGGTCCCCTGGGCTTCTCGGTCCCGGCGCGCAGCGTGGGTCAGGTGACGGGCTACTGCGTGCTGCCCCAGGACACCACCGTCTTCGCCAGCTTCCCCCACATGCACGAGGCGGGGGTGGCGTTCGAGCAGACCATCGAGCGGGCCGACGGCGCGATCGAGCCGTTCATCGACCTCCAGGGCTGGAGCTTCGACAGCCAGTACCTCTACTCGACCCCCATCGAATTGCGGGCAGGCGATCTGGTGACGACGACCTGCACCTACCGCAACCTCGGCGACGGCACGCTGCGCTCGGGCACGGCGACATCGGACGAGATGTGCTTCAACTTCGCCTACGTCACCCCGCCGCTCGCCGGGCGCTACTGCAACCGGTCGGAGGTGCACGAGCCGGCGCCGTATACCCCGGGGCAGTGCGCGCCGGTCGAGGCGGTGGACTTCGAGCCCCCTCGCATCAGCGGGGCCTTCGTGCAGGGCGAGCCGCCGCCGATGAGCGGCGGGCGGTGGCCGGCGGGTGAACGCCTCGAGCTGTCCGAGCTGACGCTGGTGCTGACCGACTTCGACCTGGGCTTCGCGGTGGTCGACCCCGACGCGAGCCAGGTGTCGGGCATGGGCCAGGTGTGGGTCGAGGCCGACCGGCTGGTGCTCGACGCGATGCTCGAGTTCTACCTGACCGACGGGCTGCTGGCCTTCGACGACGTGGTCTCGCTGTCGGTGGGCGGCGTCGTGGGCGAGGTGGACGAGGTCGCGGGCGTGGCGCAGTTCACCGGGGAGTGTGGCGATCTGGCAGGCTCGACGGTCGATCTGGAGTACGCCGGCGACGCCGACGGCGGCCTGTCGGTGGTCGTGCGCAGCGACCGGGGCCTCGATCTGGCGATCGTCCTGCGCTTCACCCCGGCGACCGACTGACGGGCCGGCTCAGCGGGTGCCGAGCTGCACCACCGCCGGCAGTCGCCGGGCGCGGGACTTGATCGCGCCCTCGGCGTCGAGCACCAGCCGCATCTCGGTCTCGCCCTTCGACCCCACGATCTCGTACTGGTCTACGGCCGGGCCCTTCTTGTGCTCGATGCGCTTCACCTGCATGTCGCCCAGGCCGTCGGCGGTGGCCTTGACCTTCGGCGGCACCGCCTCGGGCGCCAGCTCGAGTTCGGTGTAGCGCAGGGCCTTGTCGACCGTCGCGCTCAGCTCGGCCTTGCGGCCGTCGATGGTGCGGGTGACCTCGTAGGCCTGCGTGCCGTCGGCGTACTGCTCGATCTCGTACTCCCGATCCTCACCCGCGCCGAGTTTCTCGTCGGCCATGGTGTGCACCCAGGCCGGGATGGCGTCGCGGGTCACGTAGGCCACGACCTTCTCGATGGCCCCGTCGGGGGCGACGTAGAGCTTGGCCCGCTCGGCGTGCGGGCTCTGCAGCGCGTCGACGACGAAGCCCGGCAGGGCCGCCGGGCGGGGTTCGGGGGCGCCGGCGCAGCCGACGAGCGTGAGCAGCGACAGGGTGAGCAGGGTGCGCATGGGGTCTCCTCGGGGCAGTGGGACGGCTCGACTGTATCTCAACCGGTAGATATACGGGCATCAAAAGCGCGCGCGGACCCGGCGCGCCGCCGCCGCGCGCCCGAAAGTCGTCCGAGGCCCGCATGACGGACTTCGAATGCAACGGGGGCTGATACAACTCTGCCCGGCGGCCCGACCCGCGCGCGAGCCGGTGCCAGCGCCCGGCCGCCGCCGCCGGCAGCTCTCGATGGCCTCCGCCGCGCGCCCGCCCCGGCGCGAGCCGATAGGGGCCGACCGGAGCGCCGCATCGGCACCGGAGGAGAGGGACATGATCGACCGATCGGCGATGGCGGGGCTCATCCGCCGATTCACCCATGGGCGACCGGTGCCGGCCGACGCCCAGCGGGCCTTCGAAGCCCACTGTGACGACCTCATGGGCCGGGCCTCGCCGTGGCTGCTGACGTTCTTCCTGGCCGTGGTCGTGCTGTGGTGGCCCACCGACCCCCTCATCTACGCCGGCCAGCCCGACGCCCAGCGGGTCATGGGGCTGATCCGGGGCCTGCTCGTGGTCATGCACCTCTTCTGGCTGACCGTCGGCCGCCGGGCGCTGCGGGCCCACCCGGCGCGGTACGGGGTGCTCCTCTCGGTCGGCGAGGCGTGGATGGTCGGCGCCCTCGGCGGGCAGGCGGGCAGCTTCGAGTCACCCTGGCCGTACTTCCTCTTCATCTGGCCCCTCGTCTCGGTCTGTCTCGCCCGCCCGTTCTGGCATCGGCTGGTCGGATCGCTCGCCCTCGGCCTGGGCAGCCTCACCGTCTTCGCCCTCTCGGCCGGCGTGCCCCTCACCCACCCGTACCTGCCCCCGGCGTTCAGCTACATGCTCTTCTGCTGCGTCTTCTGCGCCCTCGTCGGCCACGCCACCTGGATCCTGCTGCGGGAGACGTTCATCCAGAAGCGGCTGATCGAGTCCCAGCGACGACGCCTCGACAACCACCGACGCGAGTTGGAGGGGACCGTCGCCGAGCAGACCCGGGACTTGCAGATGCTGAGCCAGCGGCTGGAGTTCCTCCGGGAAGAGGAGCGGGGGTGGATGGCCCGCGAGCTGCACGACGCCCTGGGCCAGGAGCTGACCGGCGCCCGCTACGCCATCGATCTGGTGCGCATGCGGCTGGCGGGCGCCAGCGCCCGGGTCGACGGGGCGCTGGCCGACATCCACCGCCGGCTGGGGCTGGCCCACGAGAGCGTGCGCGGCATCCTGCGTCGGCTGAGGCCGCGGATCCTCGACGAGCTGGGCCTGGCCGCGGCGGTGTCGTGGCTCAGCGAAGACACCGCCGCCCGCTCGGGGCTGGCGATCGAGTTCGGCGCGGCGCCGCCCGACGCCCGGCTGCCGCCGCCCCTCGAGACGGCGCTGTATCGGGTCACCCAGGAGGCGCTGAGCAACGTGCTGCATCACGCCGCCGCCGAGCGGGTCCAGGTGGCGCTGGAGGTGCTCGGCGGGCGATGCACCCTGACCGTGCAGGACGATGGCGTCGGCTTCGAGGCCAACGGCGCCGCGACCTCGTCCGGCGCCGGGTGCATCGGCATCCGGGAGCGTATCCAGGCGCTGGGTGGTCGGGCCGGGTGGTCGAGCCCGCCGACCGGAGGCACCGTCCTGCGGGTCGAGCTGCCGCTGGAGGGCGCATGATCGACGTCTTCCTGGCCGACGACCACGAGATCCTGCGCGCCGGCCTCGCGGCGCTGCTCGACGCCCACCCCGACCTGCGGGTCGTGGGTCAGGCCAGCACCGGCGCCGAGACGCTCACCGGGCTGGCCCACGCCCGGGCCGACGTCCTGGTCCTCGACCTGTCGCTGCCCGATGTCATGGGCCTCGAGATGCTGGGGAAGGTCAAGGCGGCCCACCCCGGGCTGCCCATCGTCATCCTCACGATGTACCCCGAGGATCAGCTCGCGCTGACGATGGTCCGGGCCGGAGCGGCGGCCTACCTCAACAAGTCGCGCCCCTCGTCCGAGGTGCTGACGGCCATCGTCCGGGTCGCCGCGGGCAAGCGCTACCTCACCGACACGCTGCTGGAGTTCGTCCTCGATCCGGCCACCGACGGCGCCGCCCCGCCCCACACCCGGCTCAGCGCCCGCGAGCATCAGGCGTTCATGCTGCTCATCGGCGGCCGCACCGTGTCCGAGGCGGCCATCACGATGGACGTCAGCCCCAGCACGGCGAGCACCTACGTCAGCAAGATCAAGCAGAAGCTGGGGGTGGAGTCGGTGGGCGGGATCATCCGCTACGCCCATCGGGTGGGCCTGCTGGGCTGAGGGAAGCGGCCGCGCTATCGACCGCCGCGAACGCCTGCTCGATGATCGCGAGCGCCTCGTCCAGATCGGCCCGGGTGTGGGCCGCGGTCACGCACGCCCGGAAGCGCAGCCCGTCCACCGGCACCGAGGGGTAGTCGAACGGCACGATGAAGAGCCCCCGCGCCCGCAGAGCGTCGGCGAGGCGGTAGAGGCGGCTGCGATCGGCGCCCACCACGATGGGGACCACGTGGGTGTTCGAATCTCCGGTGTCGATGCCCCGCCGGTTCAGCCCGGCGCGGAAGTACGCCGCGTTGTCCGCCAGCCGCCGCGCGAGACCCGGATCGGCCTGCACCACGTCCAGCGCGGCCAGGTGAGCGGCGACCATGCACGTCGGCAGGGCGCAGCTGAAGCCATAGCTGTCGGCGTAGTGGCACAGGTAGTCGATGGTCGCGGCCGGGCCGCTGACGAAGCCGCCCATGCCACCGAATGCCTTCGAGAAGGTGCCATAGTACAGCGCGACCTCATCGCTCATGCCATGGTGCTCGGTCACCCCGCCCCCGGCCGCGCCGCAGGCGAGCACCGAGTGGGCCTCGTCGACGATGAGGCCCACGCCGTGGGCCGCGCAGACCGGCGCCAGCCGCGGCAGATCGGCCATGTCGCCGTCGAGGGAGTAGACGCCCTCGACCATCACCACCCGCCGGGCGCCGGCCGTCTCGGTCAGCGCCCGGTCGAGGGCGTCGGGGTCGTTGTGGGCGAAGAACCTGAGCCGGGCTCCGGCCAGCCGCACCCCGTCGATGACGCTCAGGTGGATGCGGGCGTCGACGACGGCCACGTCGCCCTTGCGCAGCAGCCCCGCGGTCAGCCCCAGCACGCCGGCGTAGCCGCTGTTGAAGAGCATCGTGCGCTCCCGACCGAGCAGCCGCGACAGGCGCCGCTCGAGCGCGTCGTGCAGACCGGTCCGGCCGGAGATCATCGGCGAGCCGCACGCCCCGACGCCGTAGCGTTCGAGGGCGCGGGCCGCCGCCTCGACCACCGCGGGGTGCCGGGCCAGCCCCAGGTAGTTGTAGGCGCTGAGGTTGATCACCGAGCGCCGGCCGGCCCCGTCGATGAGCCTGCCCCGCGGCTCGGGCGGGCCGTCCATGGCCTGCTGGTAGTGCCCGGCGGCGCCGGCGGTCAGCGCCCGCCATCGAGTGAACTCGGGGTCGATCTCGAGCGGGTCGTCGGTGAAGCTGGTCGCGAAGTCGGCGAGGCTGTAGCGGGCCGCGGCCCGGGTCGCCGGATCATCCCAGGCGCTCATGAGGCGGGCTGCGCGGGCTGCGACGCCCGGGCGGCGAACAGGCCCATGGAGTCATCGCTGAACGTGCCCCCGCGATCGACGGTGAGCACCTGACCATTGACGCCGTCGAGCAGGCCGCTGCACAGGGCGACGACGACCCCGGCGACGTCCTCCGGCGTGACCCAATGCCGCGCCGTGTGCGGCGCCACCCGCTCGGCCCAGCCGGCGAAGTCGGCCCCGAACGCCCGGTCGAAGGTCTCGGTGCGCACCGCCCGGGAGCGGACCACGTTGACCCGCACGTCGTCCCGTCGCAGGTGGCAGGCCAGATAGCGACACAGCACCTCGAGCGCCGACTTGGCCGCGGCCATGTAGTCATAGCCCACGGTGTAGTGATCGGGGCCGGTCGAGCTCATGGCCACCACATACCGCGGCAGATGGCCGAATGCGCGCTCGGTCTGGCGCAGGTAGTCGACGGCCGGCCACGCGCTGTAGCTGAGGCTCTGGTGCAGCGCGCGGCGGTCGAGGTCGCGCCAGTCACCGGCGAGGGGCGCGCCGCCGGCGTTGAGCACCAGGGCGTCGAGGCCATCGAGCCGATCCTTCAGCCCGTCGAACAGAGCGACGGTGTCATCGAGCGAGGCGACGTCGGCCGGGGCGATGATCGGCGGCGGGGCGTCGGCGGCGGCGAAGAGCGCCTGCACCTCGCGCTCGTCGGCCGTGCCCCAGCGCCAGGTCAGCACGCAGCGCACGCCGCGGCGGGCGAGGGCCAGGGCGGTGGCCAGGCCGATGCCCCGGGTGCCGCCGGTCACCAGGGCGGTCCGGATCGGGGGGCGGGCGCGCATCAGCTCTTCTCCAGGGCCTTGGCGTGCAGCAGGTCGACGAGGCCGGCGACGTCGGTCAGGTGCTCGAGCTCCGCGCGCGGGATGCGGATGCGCAGGGTCCGCATCGAGCCCGAGACGACCTCGACGATGTCCAGGCTGTTGGCGCCCAGGTCCTTCATCGACAGGGACGTGTCGATCGGCTGCCCCTCGAGCTGCATCACGGTGCGGCGCAGGTGGGTCAGGACGATCCGCTCGATCTCTTCCCGGGTCTGATGGCTCATGGTGTCTCTCTCCTTCTGGTGTGACTCACGCTGCTCGCGGCGTGCGATCAGCGCGAGGGGGTCTGCCCGGCGGGCGGCTTTCTGGCGAAGCCCAGCGCGTCGGCGGTCTCGAGGATGATCTCGACCGCCCGATCGAGCTGGGCGCGGGTGTGCTCGGACGTGATGAACATGCGGATGCGGGCCTCGCCCCGGGGCGCGGCGGGGAACGTCAGGATGCCGGCGTCGAGCCCCTTGCGCTGGAGCGCGTCGCTCACCGCGATGGACAGGCGCTCGGAGCCATAGATCACGGGGATGATCCAGCTCGTCGACTCGCCCAGATCGACCCGGCCCCGGAGGCGGCCCCGCACATGGGCCGCGTTGGCATGCAGCCGGGTCCGCCGGGCGTCCCCATCGGCCGAACGGGCCAGCTTCAGCGCCTTCAGGATGCCGCCGGTCACGGCCGGATCCATGGCGCAGGAGAACATGCGGCACCGGGCGTACCAGTTCACATAGCGGATGATCGGGCGCCGGGCGATCAGCGCCCCGCCGACCCCGGCGAAGGCCTTGCTGAAGGTGATGACCAGCAGGTCGACCTGATCGAGCACGCCCTGGGCGGCGGCGACCCCCCGGCCATGCGGGCCGTCGAGCAACATCGAATGGGCTTCGTCGACCAGCACCCGCGCCCCGTACTGCCGGGCGAGGGCCACGGTCTCGGCCACCCGGCCATAGTCGCCGTCGGCGCTGTAGACCCCCTCGATGCAGACCAGGATCCGCTGTTCGGGGCCGGCGATCGACCGCAGAACGGCCTCGAGACCAGCGAGGTCGCCGTGGTCGAAGTAGCGCAGGTGGGCCCGGGAGAGCTGGGCCCCTTCGAGGATCGACATGTGCGCGGCGCGGTCGCAGACGATATAGCTGCCGGGGGTCATGAAGGCCGAGATGGTCCCCACGTTGACCGCGTAGCCGCTCGAGAACAGCGACGCGCCGAGGTCGGGCACCCCGAAGAAGTCGACCAGCGCGTCTTCGAGCTGCCGATGCACCCCGAGGGTCCCGCTGGCGATGGGTGAGCTCGTCGCGCCCAGGCCATAGGTGTCGAGGGCCTGCCTGGCCGCGGCGATGACATCCGGGTGATGGCTGTAGCCGAGGTAGTTGTAGCAGGACAGGTTGATCAGTTCGAAGGCTTCGCCGGTGGGCCGCTCGACCCGCACCACCGGGCGCTGAGCCCCGAGGTGGGTGCTCTCGAAGGCGTAGCGCCCGTCGGCCATGATGTCGTCGATCCACCGGTTGAAGTGATCGATCTCCCGGTGAGCCCCGGAGGCGCTGCCCAGAAACATGTCGTAGGTCAGGTGCTCGTAGCCGGCGGCCGACGCCTCGGATGCCTCCAGCCGATCGGCGACCGCAGCCCAGGCGGCCTGCGCGTCGGCGTCCTCCTCGAACGCGATCCGCGGGGCCCGGGCCACCTCGTGATGCAGCAGGAGCAGCTCGGCGAGGTCGGTGAGCGTCATCGCCGCGTCCAGCTCGGCCATGGGCACCCGGATGCGCAGGGCGCGGGTCGCGGCGGCGATGGCTTCGACGGTCTCGAGGCTGCCGACGCCCAGATCGGTCATGGGCCGGTCGAGCGCGATCGCGTCGGCCCCCACCGCGAAGACATCGGCCAGGTGCTCGACCAGGACCCCGGTGATGGCATCGTGGGTCATCGGTGCCCCCCGGCCCCGCGGGCCTCGACGTAGTCGTGCATGAGGTTGTCGCGGAAGGTCGCCCCGCCATCGACCTCGACGATCTGACCGGTCATGCCATCCATCAGGCCGCTCGCCAGGGCCACGATGGCATCGGCGATCTCGTCCGCCGGCTGGATCTGACCCCGCGCGGCCAGGAACGGCACGCACTCGGCGCCGAAGGTGGCTTCGAACGCCCGGGTCGCGATCCACCGCCCGCGCACGATGTTGACCCGGGTGCCATGGGGCTCGAGGTGATGGGCCAGATAGCGGGCGAGCACCTCGAGGCAGGCCTTGGCCGCCCCGATGGTGTCGTAGCCGGGGGTGAAGCGCACCCCGCCGTAGGACGAGACGCCCACGACATGCCGGGGCCAGGCGCCGGTCGCCGCGGCGATGTGGCGGGTGTAGTCGACGAGCGGCCACGCGCTGTAGGCGACGGCGCGCTGGAGGTCCTTGAGCGTCAGATCGTCGAGCGAGGCCGCCGGTCGACCGAACGCGACGTTGGACACGAAGAGGTCGACCCCGCCGAGGTCGGCGATCTGCGCCATCAGCGCCGCGGTGTCGTCGGCGCGGGACACATCGGCCCGCACCAGCAGCGGAGGCGGCGCGCCCACCGCGGCGAAGGCGGCGGGCAGGTCGTCTTCGTCGCCGCCCCAGCCATAGGTCAGCACGCAGCGGGCGCCGCGGGCGCCGAGCGCCAGCGCCGTGGCCCGCCCGATGCCGCGGGTCGCGCCGGTGATCAGGGCCCGGCGGCCGGTCAGGTCAATACGCATGGTCCGCCCCCGCGCCCGGCGCGCGCCGGAAGGTGATGGTGTGCATGAGGGTCTCCAGGGTCAGGGCCGCCTCGTAGCGGCGGCGGCGAGGCAGGGACAGGCTGCGCTTGAGCAGCTCGACGCACGCCCGGGGTTTGCTCGCGATGCGCAGCGCGACGTCGACGGCGCGGGGCACCACCTCGGCCCGGGGGACGACGTGATTGACGCCGCTCGCGCCGGCGAAGGCGTCGCCCCGGCGCAGCTCGCCGGTGTAGAGCAGCTCGTGGGCCACCGCCGGGGACAGGGCGTGTTCGAGCAGCGCCGTGGCGCCCATCCCGGGGGTGAAGCCGAGGTCCATGAAGTTGGCCCCGTAGCGGCTCTCGCGGGCCATCAGCACCATGTCGGCGCACAGCCCCAGGCACAGCCCGCCGCCGACGGCGTGGCCGGCCATGGCGCTGATGATCGGCAGCGGCAGGTCGAGCAGGATCCGGGGCAGGGTCAGATCGGCGGGCGCGGTGCGCCCGGCCCGCAGGGCCTCGAGCAGCTCGGGGGGCGCGCCGGCGCAGAACACGTCGGGCAAGCCCTCCAGCACGACGACCCGAGCCTCGGGATCGGACGCCGCCCGCCCGAGCGCGTCGATCAAGGCGTCGACGAAGGCCTCGCCGAGCATGTTGCGACCGGCGACGTCCCGCATCGCCACCCGGGCTACGCCGTGCTGCACGCTCAGGGTGATCGGCGCCGTCATGACGCGCCCCACGGGGCCTCGCCGGCCAGCCGAGCGGCGATGAGGGCCCGGGTGTCGTGGTCGGCGAGCAGGCGGGCGGTGGTCTCGGCCCCCCGCCGGGCGTCGCGATGCAGCGTACCGGGCGTCGCGTCGCCGGGGCCCTTGAGCCGGGCCACCGCCGTCGGCGCCGCCCGCCCGAGCAGGCGCACCCACTGCCGGGCGAGCCCGTCCAGCGCGTCGACCGGGCCGGCGGCGTCGACCAGACCCAGATCCAGCGCGTCGGCGGCGTCGACCGACAGCCCGGTCAGCGCCAGCCGGCGGAGGCGCTGAGGGCTCATCCGCTCCCGCAGGACCGGCGCGATGATCGCCGGCGCCAGCCCCACCAGCGCCTCGGGCAGCCCGAAGCGGGCGTCCGCGGCGGCCAGCACCACGTCACAGGCCGCGGCGAGGCCCAGCCCGCCGCCGAGGGCCGCGCCCCGGACCACGGCCACGGTCGGCCGGGGCAGGTGACGCAGCCGGGCCAGCAGATCGGCGAATCCGGCGGCGCTGGCCTCGATGGTCGAGGCGGATCCCGGCCGCTCGGCCAGGGCGCTCGCCAGGTCGAGGCCGCGGCAGAAGATCCGTCGGCCGCCCACCAGCGTCACGACCCGGGCCGGGCTCCGGGCGGCCGCGTCGAGCTGATCGGCGAGGGCCCGTACCGCGGGTGGCCCCAGGCGGGGGGGCACGGTGATCTCGAAGGCATCCGTCGACATCACGCCCTCCGATAGCGGCGTTCGTAGCCCGACACGCCCTCCAGGTAGAGCCGCCCCGAGCCGGCCCAGCACCGTTCGAAGTGGCCCGTCACCGGGCCGTGGTCGGGGGCGAAGTCCGCCTGACCCCACGCCGCGTCGCGGGCCCGCTCGAGGGCCCGGTAGGTGTCGACGTCGAGCGCCTCGCGGGCGTCGAGCAGCCCGCCGAGGTCGGCCGCCTCGGCCCGGCGGCGGGCGCCCGCGCCGATGCGCCCGGTGTAGAGCTCGGCGCAGCACCCGGAGCCATAGGCGAAGAGGCTCACCCGGTCCTGCGGTTCGAGGCGCTCGGCGTGGGTCTGCAAAGCGATGAAGGTGCTGGCGCCGTAGGTGCCGCCGATGCGTCGCAGGTGGCGCAGCCCGGGCAGCACCTGCCGCTCGAAGGCCGCGTCGAGGGCGCTGCGGTCGGGCGCGCCGGACCGCTGCAACGCCACCCGATGGGCCCGGCGACCCATGCCGGCGAACGGGGTGTGATAGATGCACCCGGCGAAGGCCCCTGGCTCGAACGGGCCGACCGTGTCTTCGTAGTCGGCCAGCGCCCCGTCGAGCGCGTCCACGTAGGCGTAGAGGCTGGCGGCGGCGTTGCCGGTCTCGACCCGCGCGGTGGGGCGCACGACGCCGTGCTCCTCGGCGGCGAAGACCCCGGCCCCCGGCTCGAGGATCAGCACGTCCGGACGCCGGCTCACCAACAAGGCCACCGCGCCGGCGCCGTTGACCGGCTCGTAGGGCTGACCGAGGCCGAGCAGGCTGTGATCGGCCGACACCACCAGCGCCGCGGCCTCGTCGGGCTGCCCCCGCAGCCAGCCCTCGGCCATGCGCAGCGCGGCGGTCGCGCTGTAGCAGGCGTGCTTGACCTCGAAGTTCCGGCAGCGCGAGGGCAGGCCGAGGTGACGATGGACCCACGTCGAGATCGGCTTCTCCCGGTCGAGGCTGGTCTCGGTGGCGGCGACGAGCAGGCCGACGCGGGCCCGGTCATCGGGGGTCAGCGCGCGCTCGGCGGCGTTCACCGCCAGGGTCACGGTGTCCTCCCACGGGGGCAGCACGGTGCGGGCGTCGGCCAGCAGCGCGCCCCGGACGTGGGCCGGGTCGAGCGCGGGCCGGGCGGCGCACAGGTCGGCCATCGACAGGGTGAGCGTCGAGGGCCACGTCGCGATCTTCTCGATGCCGACGCCGCTCATGGCGCCCAGTCCAACCCGGCGGTCACCGGCAGCACCGCGCAGTTGACGAAGGCCGCCTCGGGCGAGGCGAGGAACATCACCGCCGCCGCCAGCTCGGCCGGCTGGCCGACCCGATCGATGGGGCCCGCCGCCGCGGCGAAGTCCTTGAGCGTCCGCGACATCGAGCCCCGGGTCATGTCGGTCTCGAAGAAGCCGGGCACCACGACGTTCGAGGTCACCCCGCGGGCGCCGTACTCTTTGCCCAACGCCTTGGCCAGCCCGACCAGCCCGGCCTTGGCCGCGCTGTAGTTGGCCTGGCCGGCGATGCCATCCCGAGCGATGGACGAGACGAAGATCAGCCGCCCGCGGCGCTGGCCCACGAGGGTCGGCAGGAACGCCCGGGCCACGTAGAACGCCCCGCTGAGGTTGGTGTCGATGACATCCCGCCAGGCGGCGTCGGGCATGGTGGCGGCCATGCCATTGCGGGTGATCCCGGCGTTGGGCACGACCACGTCGACCGATCCGAAGGCATCGAGCATGGCATCGGCCACCGCGTCGACCTGCTGCGGATCGCGGGTGTCCATCTGCCATGCGCGGCAGCGGCCGGGGCCGGCGAGGCCCAGGGTCTCCTCGGCGGCGGCCGCGTCGGCGACATAGGTGAAGCCCACGTCGTGGCCCGCCGCGGTGGCCGCGCGCACGATGGCCCGGCCCAGGCCCCGGGAGCCGCCGGTCACGAATACGATCACGACCCGCTCCCCCGCCCGGCCCGCCGGATGAGGCTGACGCTGTTGATGCCCCCGAAGCCGAAGGCGTTCTTCATCAGCACCTCGACCGGGTGCTCGAGCGGCCCGTGCCGGCACACGTCCAGCTCGATCTCCGGATCGAGGGTGTCGATGTTGATCGAGGGGTGCAGCCGCCCGGCGTTCATCTGCAACACCGCCCCGACCGTCTCGACCACCGCCGCCGACCAGCAGGTGTGGCCCAGCATCGACTTCGTGGCGTTGACCTTCGGCCCGTCGGCGCCGAACACGGCGGTGATGGCCCGGGTCTCGGTGACGTCGCCCAGCGGGGTCGAGGTGGCGTGGGCGTTGACGTAGTCCACCTGGCTGGGGTCGATGTCGCAGGCGGCCATCACCGCCTCCATCACCCGCTGCTGGCCCTCGGCCGACGGCTGGGGCAGGTGGCACGCGTCGGCGCCCAGCTCGACCCCCAGCAGCTCGCCGTGGATCCGGGCGCCCCGGGCGACCGCCCGATCCCAGCGTTCGAGGATCATGACCGCCCCGCCGTGGGCCGGCACGAAGCCCTCCCGCTGCGTATCGAAGGGCCGACTGGCCAGCGGCGGGCGGTCGTTGAAGCGCTTGTGCGCCACCGCGCCCATGATGGCCATGGCGTGGAAGTCGATGGGCGCGTGATCGAGCACCGCGCCCACCACGACCGCCACCTCGGCCCCGTGGTGGCGGATCTCGTCGACCGCCTGCCGCAAGGCCACGTTGCCGCTGGCGCACGCCCCGCCGAGGGTGCAGATCGCGCCCTTGCCGCCCAGCACCTCGGAGACGCAGCCGGCGTGGTCGGTGTCGAGGGCGTACAAGGCGTACAGCCCGTCGATGAAGTCCGGCTCATCGTCGAAGTCCCGCCGCTGCCGGAAGTTGTAGTGATTGTTGACGTTGTGCCCGGCCACCAGGGTCGCCACGCGCTCGGGCGGGCACGGGCTGTCGTACAGCCCGGCGTCGAGGGCGGCGTCGAGGGCCAGCAGGATGCTCAGCCGGGTCGACCACGGCACGCGGCGGACGAGGCCCCGGGCACGCTCGGCGACGGCGGCCGGCAGCCGGGGGGCGAGCGCTTCGAACCGGCCGTCGATGTCATAGCCTTCCAGGTCGGCGCCGACCTTGCACAAGACATCGTCCACCGGGAAGCTGCGCCACCGGGTGATCGCCGAACGCCCGGCGAGCAGCGCGGCGAGGTGGCCCTCGAGGGTGTCACCCAGGGGGGTGTTGATCGCCATGCCGGTGATGGCGATGCGTCTACGGGTCGACAAGGTAGGCCTCCAGAACGCAGAGGGCGCACAGGGTGTCACCGTGGAAGACCTGGCCGGCGATGGTCGCCGTCAGGCTGTCTTCGTCGATGACGCGTGCCATCAGGGTCAGCCGGGCGCCGGGTGGCACCTCGGCCATGAACAGGGCGTGGTGGATGCGGGTGGCGCGCACACCGGCGGGCTCGGGGCGGCCGTCGAGCAGCGCCCACAGGCACACCCCGAGCTGGGCGACCGCCTCCACCTGCAAGACACCGGGATAGATCGGGTCGCCGGGGAAGTGCCCGCCCAGGATCGGGTCGTCGGGATCGACGCGCCGCTCGCCGACGAGGATCCGCCGCTCGCGGTCGACGGCGACGAGCGCGTCGACGAGCAGGAACGGCGGCCGGTGGGGCAGCAGCCCGTGGAGCGTCCCGCTGGTGGACGCGATGGGTTCGAGGGCGGCGCCGGCGGCCAGCGGGCCCCGGCGCAGCGCGCGAAGTCGGGCGCGGAGCGCGTCGCTGATGAGATCCGTCACGCTGACTCCAGGGCCCGGACCGTCGCTTCGAGCTCGGCGACGGTCGACGTGGTATGACAGGGCTCGCTGCGCCACGGGCGGCGCATCAGGTTGCTCAGGATGCGCCGCGGCCCGACCTCGACGAAGATGGGATCGGGCGCCTCCGCGGCCAGCCAGTCCACGCATGCCTTCCAGCGCACCGGCCGATGCACGTGGTCGGTGAGGAGCTGGCGGATGTCATCGCCGGTGGCGTCGCCGGCCGGCCCGCCGAGCACGTTGGAGACATACGGCCTCTCGGGTCGGCGAAGCGGCGTGTCTTCGAGGACGCGCCGCAGCCGTGGCGCCACCGGCGCGAAGAGCGGGCTGTGCATCGGCAGCCGCCGCTCGATGATGCGGGCGTCGACGAAGTGCTCTTCGTCCAACGCCCGGCAGATCTGCTCGACCGCGCCCGCCGGGCCGGCGATGACCTGCTGGGTCGGGCTGTTGAAGTTGCTGATGGCGACCGGGGCGCCGAGGCGCGCGATGGTCCGCTCGACCGCGGCGGCGTCGATGGGGAACACCGCGGCCATCACCCCGCCGGGCCCCGCGTCGTACAGCCGGCCGCGGGCGTCGACCAGCCGGACAGCGGCGGCGAAGTCGAGCGCGCCGATGTCGACGAGGTGGTTGTACTCGCCGAGGCTCATGCCGGCTCCGAGGCCGGCGGACACCCCGGCGGCGCGCAGGGCGCTCAGCCGGATGTGATTGGCGACGAAGACACCCACCTGGATCAGCCGGTTGTCGGGCTGGGCGGTGTCGGCCACCGCCGCGGAGAGATCGAACCCGATGGCATCCGACGCGTGCTGCACGTGCCCGGCGCCGGGCACGTCGGCGGCGACCTCGAGCATGTCCCGGGCGTAGGCGCTCTGCCCCGGGAAGAGCAGGACGGGCGTCGGGCCGTCGCTCGCGGCGGACCGCGTCGACGCGGGATGAGGATCGGCGTGGTTCACGATGACGCTCCGACCAGGCTCAGACCGCCGGGGAGGCGGCGGCCGATGGCACGAGCGTCATGCCGAGCTGCTGGCTGAAGGCGACGCTGTCGTGCAGCAAGCGGGCGCGGACGATGTGATCGCCCTCGAAGTCGAGGAGCATCAGCTCGTCGTACCGGACCCGGCCGCCGGTCGCCGGCATGCCCCGCCAGGATGAGACATTCGTGGCGCTGCTGGTGAAGTACACCGCCACCTTGTCGCCGTCGGCGATGATCTCGTGCACCGTCACGGCATAGTCGGTGAACGCGTCGTGATACGCCGCGACGGACCGCCGCATCTGCTCACGATCGAGCGGCTCGTCGCTGCCGGCGCGGAAGAACTGCGCGCCGGGGTGGCAGTGGGACTCGAAGACGCTCAGGTCGTTGCGGGCGAGGCTGTCCATCATGTGTCGCGCGATGCGGGCCGGTGTCATTTCCCCTCCAGGGTGTCACGTGGGCTGCCCCGATTCCTGACTCGGCGTCGGTGAATCGCTGCGGGGCTGGCCACGAGACTAGGTCCGGCGGGGCGCGCCGGGAATAGAGGGATCTCCATCCGAGGCGTCAGAAGATGGCCAGCGGGGCTCGAAAAAACGCCGACCGCGGCTGGCGATCCCGCGATGGTCGTGCCCGGCGCGGTCCGTGACACTCGGCGGGCGACGGTCAGCAGGAGGACCCATGAAGCGACAGAGCCATGGCACCGCCCACGACGCCCGCGACCCGGCCGGCGATGTCCGCCGGCCGGCCACGCGGCCCGCGCGGGTGGGTCGGGGATGACATCGACCCATACCCCGTGGGGGCGCGCCGTGCACCGGTGGCGCGTCGATCTGAACCTCGACTTCCTGTGCGAGATCCCGCTCGAGATCGCCGCAGCCGCCGTCCCGCCCGGGCTGCAGCCGGTGCCGGTCCGTCCGGGGGTCGGGTTGATGGCCATCGGCCTCCTGAGCTTCGTGCCCGGCAACCTGGGCTACCTGCCCCGGTTCGCCGAGATGTCGTGCAGCGTGGTGGTGCACCCCGACCTCTCGGCCGACGTCACGCCCGACTTCGCCATGAGCGTCTTCAAGGTGGCCAGCGACAGCCCGCAGTTCCTGCGCTGGGCCCGGCACAAGGACAAGATGCCGGTGCATCGGGGGCGCGATCTGCGCTTCGAGCTCGACCGGGCGCAGCTCGGCGGCCGGCTGGGCGACGCGGACGGGCCGATCTGCGAGATGTACAACGTGCACCCGGCGCCCCGCTTCGAGCCGCGCTCGCTGCGCATCCAGGTGTTCACCGCGGTCGATGGCATCCGCTGGATGCTGCGCACCGGCTGGGCCGGCGACATGTTCGAGCACCAGCAGCCGGGCGGCACGGTGCGGGTCTTCGACCACCCGTTCTTCGCCCCGCTCGGCCTCGGCGAGCGGGACCTGCCATGCCATACGCAGATGATGACCCCCCCGCGGGGCAAGGCGCTGATGTCATTCGAGGAGCCGGTCCGGCTGACCTGAATGCCCATGGCATCCGGCGCGCCCTGCCGATGATCGAGAGGATGTGCTCCATGTCAGATGTCCACCCCGGAACACGCCGCGCTCCACCCGCCGCGATGGCGGCGGCCGATCCCGAGCCGGCTGGCAGACGCGCGTGGTTCAGTCACCGTTCGCTCATGTGGTGGCTGTGGGGATCACTCATCGTCAGCTCGCTGCATCTGCTCGAGGAGATCCTGTTCTTCGATCCACCCGGGCTGCACCACGCCTACTTCGGCTTCGACGGCCCGGCGCGATGGCCCGCCTTCGTGGTCGCCACCGGCAAGCAGACCGTCTTCCACCTGGCGCTCATCGGCGTCGCCGCCTGGGCCGGCGGTCGCTGGCGGCGATACATCACCCAGTTCTTCGCTGTCATCCTGCTGGTGGCGTCGGGCCTCCTCTTCATCTGGGAGGCCATCGCCAACCGGGGGTATGTCGCCGGCGTCGTGACCGGCGTCTTCCTGTGCACGCCGTTCTTCACCCTGTGCGTCGCCGATCTGCTGCGTCAGGGCGAGCTGAGCGCGCGGGGGCTCGTCGCGTGGCTGGTCGTCACGCCGGGCGCCGCGCTGGCGGTGATCTACGGGTGGCTGATCTGACCTCAGCCGTCGGCGACGAACTTGTAGCCGACGCCGCGCACCGAGACGAAGTGCCGCGGCTGCCCCGGCTCGGGCTCGAAGTGCCGCCGCAGGCGCATGACGAAGTTGTCGACGGTGCGGGTGGTGTTGCTGCCGGCGACCCCCCAGACGTCTTCGAGGAGCTGCTCGCGCGCGAGCGCCCGGCCCGGCCGCTCGACGAAGTAGCGCAGCAGGTCGAGCTCGAGCGCGGTGAGCGAGACCGGCTCGCCGGCCATGCTGGCCTCGTGGCGGTCGAAGTGGATCTCGGCCTCGCCGAAGCGGGCCGCGTCGTCCGCCTTCGGCGGGGAGGGGGGGCTGCTCTCGAGCCAGCGCGCCCGGCGCAGCAACGCGGCGACCCGGGCCCGCATCTCGGCCAGTTCGAACGGCTTGGGCAGGTAGTCGTCGGCCCCGGCGTCCAGGCCCGCGACCCGATCGGGGGTCTGGTCGAGCGCGGTCAGCATCAGGACCGGGGTGAAGTCGCCGGCGCCGCGCATGCCCCGGCACAGCTCCATGCCGTCGGCGTCGGGCAGCATCACGTCGAGCAGAACGAGGTCGAAGCCGTCGCCGAGGGCGCCCCGGGCCGCGGCCCCGGTGGCGACGTGGCGCACCACGTGGCCGTCGAGCTGGAGGTTCATGCGGATGACCCGGGCGAGGTGCTCTTCGTCCTCGACGAGCAGGATGCGGTGGCTCATGGGCGCGGGCCTCGGTTGTCGGGGGGCGTCACAGCGATGACTCGCGGTCGGAGCCTTCGGCGCGGGGCCAGCGGATGCTGACGGTGGTGCCGTGGCCCACGCCGGGGCTGTCGATGATCAGGCGGCCCCGGCTGCGGCGGATGAGCGCGGCGGCGACGGTGAGCCCGAGGCCGGTGCCGTGGCGGGCGCGCACCGCGTCGGTGTCGCCCCGGCTGAAGCGCCGCAGGATGCGCCGCCGGTCGCGGGGGTCGATGCCGATGCCGTCGTCGCTGATGGTCAACAGCACCTCGTCGCCCAGCGCCGTGCCGACGATGCGCACCCGCACCGGGGGGTCGGAGTACTTGACCGCGTTGTCGACGAGGTTGCTGAGCACGGTGCCGATGGCCGGCGGGTCGCCGATGATCCGGCAGTCGGGCTCCACCGCGGCGGTGATGGCGTCCGAGGGCACCCCGTGGCGCCGCCGGACCCGGGCGATGGCCCGCTCGACAGGATCAGCGAGGCGGATCTCGGCGGCCTCGGTGCCGAAGCGCTCGTCGGCCAGCCGGCCGGCGGCGAGCACATCATCGATCAAGGCGGTCAATCGATCGATGTCCTGACCCATCATCTCGATGAGCTCGTGGTGCTGGTCGGGCTTCAGGTCGGGGCGGTCGAGCGTCTCGGCGCAGGCCTTGAGCGAGGCCAGCGGGCTCTTGAGCTCGTGGGTCATCGCGTCGAGGAAGACCCCCTGCCGACGCACCTCGCGGGCGGTCAGCCCGAGCCGCACCGCCAGCACCCCGAGGACCACGCCCACCCCCACGAGCCCGAGGATGCCCAGCACCAGCAGCCACACCGCCTCGGTGTAGAGGGCGACGACGAGGACCCAGCCGACGAGCAGGGCGATGGTGACGGCGACGGCGACGGCGGTGGCCGTGTAGTCGATCCAGTGGTTGCGCGGGCGCCGGGTGACCATCGGGCGGACCGTGCCACGCCCCGCGGTGCTTTGCCAGCCGCCCGCGTCATCCGGCGGTGTGCGGGGGCGGGTCGGCGGGGTGGATCACCCGGCGCCGAGCCACCCTCGGGGCGGTAGAAGCCGCACCGCGGCGTCGGGGCGTTCGAGGCGGGCCTCGAGGTCGGGGCGGCGGTGGGGCAGGTCGTCGAGCAGGCGCCGGGCCCGCGCCGGGCGGCCGTTGACGAGGTCGTTGTGGATGACGGTCTCGCACAGGGTCTGGAGACCCTCGAGCGCCATCGGGTTCTCGGGCCAGATCCGCAGCGCCGCGCGCAGGACGTAGCGCGCCTCGGCGAACGCCTCGGTGATCTGCTCCCGGGGGCGGCCCTCGGCGATGGCCCGGCGCAGGACGATCAGCAGCCGCAAGCCCTCCTGCGCCCGCTCGGTGGAGCGCAGCTCGACGCCCACCGACTCCACCGCCCGGCGCAGCATGGCCACCGAGGGGAAGCGATCGGCGGGGCGGCGGGCCATGGCGCGGTGACAGATGGCGGCCAGGCCCGGGGGCACGGTGTCGGGGTAGGTCGGCGGCTCGCTGCGCAGGATCGAGCGCAGGCGGTCGGCGACCTTGCGGTCGGCGTGCGGAGGGCGGCCGGTGAGCAGCAGGTGCAGGCAAGTGCCGAGCTGGTACACATCGGTGCGCACGCCGATGAGGCGGTGGCGGGTGTCGAGCATCTCGGGGGCGGCGTGGCCGGTGGTGCCCGAGAAGCGGTCGATGTCCAGGGCCCGGGGCAGGTCGGGCTGGCGGTCGTCGATCGCGACGGCCAGCCCCCAGTCGAGCAGCCACACCTGGCCGTGGTCGCCGATCATCACGTTGCCCGGCTTCACGTCGCGGTGCACGATCCCCATCTCGTGGGCGTGCTCGAGCACCCGGGCCACCCGGCACATCACGTCGAGGTGCCACGACAGCGGGTCGCCCTCCCACGAGTCGGGCGCGGCGAGGCGGCCGTCGGGGCCGACGTAGCTGCGCCAGGCGCGGCCCTCTATCCGCCGCATGAAGAGCGCGGTGCGCCCCTGCTCGTCCTGGCCGAGGTCGATGACCGGCACGATGCCTGGATGGTTCAACCGAGCGACGACCCGGGCCTCGGTGAGCAGCGCCTCCTCGCCGGCGGCGCTGGTGGCCGACTTGACCGCGACCCAGCGGTTCAGCAGCGGCTGGTGGGCCAGGCGGACCTCGCTCATGCCGCCCGTCCCGAGCACTTCGCCCATGGCGTACTCGGCCTCGGTGTGGGCGCAGGCGGTGGCGGGCGGCAGGTCGATGAGGGTCGGCTCGTCGTACATCGGGGGCTCCGGCGGGTTCGTCGGTCACCCTCCGATACACGGATCGTGCCATGCGCCGGGCGAGGCCGCGCGAGGCGGGCAGCGCCCGGATTGCCTCACCGTGAGACACGCCGTCTCAATTGTATATCAATGTTTCACGCCCCAGAACGGGGCGCCTCAGCCCCCCGCGGGGGCGGATTGGGTCAGTTTTTCGAGGAATGCGATGATTGAGTGAGTGACCCGGGCGGTGCGGGCGGGGGCCATGATCGCCCCGGCGAGCACGTGGTTGCCCCGGTGGATGTCGTCGGTCAGCGGCAGCCCCTCGCGGCGCTCGCGATCGGCGACGACCCACGCCTCGATGGCCGCGGGGTCGACGACGGTGTCGTGCACCGTCCAGATGGCCAGCGTGGGGATCGCCGGCGCGTCGGGCGGCAGCGCGCCGACATGCTCGACGAGCGCCTGCACCTGGATCAGCACCCGGCTGGGGTGCCGCCAGGTCCAGTAGCGGGCTTGATCGGGGTTGGCCGGCTCCCAGCTATAGGTCTCGCCGACGATCGCGTTCAGGATCTGCTCGCCCCAGGGCAGCGTGACGAGGCCCGCCCGGGGGTCGGGGACCCCCAGGTTGGGGGCGAGCAACACCAGCGCGAGCGGCGGCGCCTTCAGGGGGCCCGGCGGGTCGGCGCTCAGCCGATGGGCCAGCCAGACGGCGAGGGTCGCCCCGGTCGAGCAGCCGACGAGCACCACCCGCTCGCCGAGGCGCTCGCCGACGGCCATGGCCTCGATCGCGTCCTCCATCCACTGCTCGGCGGTGGCCTCGCCCAGCGCGGCCCCCGGCCGGCCGTGGCCCCGCAGACGGGTGTAGTACAGGTTGGCCCCCAGCGCCCGGGCCACCTCGTCGGCCACCGGCGCGGTCTCCTGGCGGGTGGCGCCGAAGCCATGCACGTAGACCAGCGCCAGCGGGGTCCGGGCCGGCGCGTCGGGGTCGGCCCAGACGATGTGCTTGGCGGTGCCGGGGGTCAGGTCGTCGAACCGGGCCTCGGCGGCCGCGATCCACCGCTCGAGCGCGGCCGGATCGGCAGGCGGGGCCTCCACCGGGCGCAGGCGGGCTTCGTCGATGGTCACCTGGGGCCCGAGCGCGAAGGCGACGGCCCCGATCACCAGCAGCGCGCCCAGCCCGATGCCGATCTTCTTCAGCAGGCTCATCGGCCCTCCCCTCCCCGCACGAACGCCGCGATCTGCTCGGCCATCGGCCCGGTGCGCTGCGGGGCGAGGATGTCTCCGGCCAGGACGTGGTTGGCGCCGGGCAGGTCGCTGTCGAAGACGACCGCCCGCCGACGCTCGGAGGCCTCGACCCAGGTCGCGATGTGCGCGACGTCGAGCGTGGGGTCGTGCAGCGAGTAGAAGACGAGCGCCGGGGCGATGACCGCGTCGGCCGGCAAGGCCGAGACGACGTCGACCAGCGCGCCCATCGGCAGCAGCGCCCGGGTGGGGTAGCGCCAGGTCCAGTAGCGGCGGCGGGCCTCGCTCTCGGGGGTCCACTCGCGGTACTCGCCGACGGTCAGCTCGGCGATCTGGCGGCCCCAGGGCCCGGTGAGCAGCGCCCCCCGGGGGTCGGCGACCCCGAAGTTGGGCGAGACGAGGGCCAACGCCTCGACGGCGTCGCGGGCTTCGGGGCGGGCGGCGAGCCAGACGGCGAGCGTGCCCCCGGTGGAGGTGCCGAGCACGATGACCCGCCGGCCGAGGGCCCGCCCGACGGCGAGGGCCTGGAGCGCGTCGGCGAACCACTGCTCGACGCTGGCTTCGGCGAGGGCCTCCCCGGGGCGGCCGTGGCCCCGCAAACGCACTTCGTACAGGTTCGCCGAGAGCGCGCCCGCCAGCGTCTCGGCGAGGGGCGCGGTCTCCTGGCGGGTGGCCGAGAAGCCGTGGAAGTAGAGGAGGGCCCGCTCGGTCTGCGCCGGCGCGGCGGGGTCGGCCCAGACGATGCGGGCCTCGGCGCCGGGGGTGATGTCGCCGAAGCGCGCCTCGCGATCGGCGAGCCACCGGTCGAGATCGGTGATGCCCGGCGGCGGCTCGAAGTCTTCGGGCGGCCCCACTTCGACCCGGGGGCCGAGCAGGAACGCGCCGATCGCGAGCAGCAGCCCCCCGCCGAAGATGATCGCGACGCGCCTCACGGGCCTCCCTCCCGGCCGCAGGGCGACACCATACCGCACCCCGGTCGCCGGGCGGCAGGATCTCGGGGCTCAGCCGGGGGCGTACAGGTGGTGCACGTAGTCCTGCACCTGCCGGTCGCTGTGGAAGCGGGGGGTCACCGTGCGGATGGCGGCCTTCATCATGCGCAGCCAGCGTCGGGGCAGGCCGCCCGCGTCGCGCTCGTAATACAGCGGGATCACGTCCCGCTCGAGGCGCAGGAAGAGGCTGTCGGCGTCGGCGGCGTCCTGGGCCTCGACCGAGGGGTAGCTGCGGGCCTCGCCGATGGTCCAGCCGTTGTCCCCGCTGTAGCCCTCGGGCCACCAGCCGTCGAGGATGGACAGGTTCAGCCCGCCGTTCATCGAGACCTTCATGCCGCTGGTGCCGCTGGCCTCCTTGGGCCGCCGGGGGTTGTTGAGCCAGACGTCGACCCCCTGCACCAGCGCCCGGCCGACCTCGATGTCGTAGTCCTCGATGAGCAGCACCCGCCCCATCAGCGCCGGGTGGTGGCTGGCCTGATAGACGTTCTGCACGAGCTGCTGCCCCAGCCGGTCGGCGGGGTGGGCCTTGCCAGCGTACAGGATCTGCACCGGCCCCGGCGCGCGGTCGAGGATGCCGAGCAGGCGGGGCATGTCGCTGAAGATCAGATCGGCCCGCTTGTAGGGCGCGAAGCGGCGGGCGAAGCCGATGGTCAGCACGTCGGGCTCGAGCCGGTCGGCCCAGGCGTCGAGCCCCAGGCGGGCCCGGCGGGCGCTCTCCCGGCGGCGGGCGAGGTCGAACAAGGTCGCCTTGCCGGCGCTGTGGGCGGCCCAGATGTCGTCGTCGGGCACCCCGTCCACCGCGGCCCACACCGGGTGGGTTGCCGGCCGATCGCGCCAGCCGGCCGGCAGGTGCGCGTCGAGCACTTCGGTCAGCGCGTCGCCCTGCCAGCTCGGGGCGTGCACCCCGTTGGTGACGTGGGTGATGGGCACCTCGTCCTCGGGCAGCCCCTGCCAGAAGCGGCCGAACATCTGCCGGGAGACCTCGCCGTGCAGCGCCGCGACCCCGTTGAGGTGGGTGCAGGTGTGCATCGCGAGCAGGGTCATGTTGAACGGGGACTGCCCGCCCGGCTCGCGGGGCCATCGGCCCAGGGCCAGGAGGCCCTCACGGTCGAGCCCGGCGCCCTCGGCGAACCACGCCAGATGCCGCCATGCCATCTCGGGCGCGAAGCGATCGTGCCCCGCCTCGACCGGGGTGTGGGTGGTGAAGACGCTGTTCTCCCGGATGCGGTCGATGGCCTGGGGCACGCCCTCCGCGCCGTCGGCGAGCTGCTCGCGGATGCGCTCGAGGTTGAGGAAGGACGAGTGGCCTTCGTTGAGGTGCCAGACCGTCGGCGACAGCCCCATCGCCCGGATGGCGCGCACGCCGCCGACGCCGAGGACCAGCTCCTGCTTGATGCGGGTCTCGTGGCCGCCGCCGTAGAGCTGGGCGGTGATGCCTCGCAGGTGCTCGGGGTTCTCTTCGAGGTCGGTGTCGAGCAGGTACAGGTCGACCCGCCCCACCCGCACCCGCCACACCTGCACCCGGCACGTCTCGCCCAGGATAGGCACCTCGACCCGGGTCGGGCGCCCGCCGGGCCCGGTGACCGGGCGGCAGACGAGCGCGTCGAAGTCGTAGTCGACGTAGCGCGGCACCTGTCGGCCCTCGCCGTCGATGTGCTGGCGCACATAGCCGTTGCGATACAGGAGCCCCACCGCCACGAACGGCAGCCCGATGTCGCTGGCGCTCTTGACGTGGTCGCCGCTGAGGATGCCCAACCCACCGGAATAATTGGGGAATGACTCGTGGATGCCGTACTCGGCCGAGAAGTAGGCCACCAGCCCCCGGATGGGCTGCCCGGCGCGGTCGTGCCAGGTGTCGGTGTCGCCCAGGTAGCGCTCCCGGTCGGCCTCCAGCGCCGCGAGCCGCTTCTCGAGCGCGGGCTCTTCGGCGAAGCGCGCCGCGACGGTCGCCCCGTCGAGCTTCGCCAGCAGGGCCACCGGGTTGTGGGCCACCTCGACCCAGCCATCGCGGTCGATCGCCGACCACAGCGGCGCGCCGCCGGGCTGCCAGCTCCACCACAGGTCGCCGGCCAGGGCTTGCAGCCGGGCGATCAGGCGTTCGGGATCGGGGGTGTCGCTGCGCATCGGGCGGGCCTCCGAGCGGGGGTGACTCAAGGGTGAGAGTCTGCCGGATCGGGCGAGCGTCGACAACCCCGCCGACGGGGCGGTAGCCTGTCGCGGTCGCCCCGGAGGTCTGCCCGTGATCGCGCTGCTGTTCACCATCACCGTCGGCCCCGACCGCCCACGGGGCGAGGTGCCGGCCCGCACGTCGCTGCGGGCGGCCGCCGGGCTGCCGGCGCTCGGGCGGCTGTGCGAGCGGTTCGCGGTCCGCCCCACCTGGCTGATGACGTGGCCCGTCGCCGCCCGGGACGAGGGCGCGTGGTTCGGCGAGCAATGGGATCGGGGCGCGGCCGAGGTCGGGGTCTGCCTCGAGCCGTGGAATACGCCGCCGTTCGAGGCCAACGAGGACCGGCTGATCGCCCACCCGCCGAGCGCGGTGCCGGCCTCGGCGGTGCAGGCCAAGCTCGCCCGGCTGACCGCCATCGTCGAGTCGCGCTACGGCCGGGCGCCCCGCTGCCACCGGGCGGCCGGCGGCGGGCTCGACGGCCCCGCGCTGCAAGCCCTCGAGCGCCTGGGCTACCTCGCCGATCTGAGCGTGCTGCCGCTCAACGACGGGCGCGCCGACGGCGGCATCGACTGGCGGGACGCGCCGACGGTGCCCTACTTCCCCGACCGCCAGCGGCCCGCCCGGCGGGGGGCGAGCCCGGTGCTCGAGATCCCGGTCACCTGCGGCTACGACCAGCCGATGCCGGTCTCGGTGGCCCGGGCGCTGTCCCGGTTGCCGACCCGGGCCGGCGGGCTGCTCGACCGGCTGGCGGACACCTTCGAAGCCCCAGTGCCTCGCCGGGCCTGCCTCGATCCGGCGGTGACACCCCTGCCCGCGATGCGCCGGCTGGCCGAGGCCGCCGTCGAGCGGGGCGAGCCGGTGCTGCATCTCCACCTGCGGGGCGAGGCGCTGACCCCCGGCTGCTCGGCGCTGTGCCCCGACCCGGCGGCGGCCGAGGCCGCCCGCGACCGCATCGAGGACTTCCTGCGCTTCGCGGTCGACGAGATCCGGGCCGAGCCGATGACCGTCAGCGCCTTCGTCGAACACCACCTCGCGCTCACCGGCGATCCGGTCGGGCCACGCCCCGGGCGGGGGTTGTGATCCGCTCCTGCCATCTCTAATCTCCGGGCCCGAGAGGGCGCCGCCCCGTCGCCCGACAGCATCGGAGCGCGCGATGGCGTATCACCGCAGCGAGATCGAGCATGCCTACGGCCCCAGGGTGCACATCCTCGACGAGCCGTACCTGACCACCCAGCTCGCCCGGCTGTGCAGCCCGGGCGTGCGCCAGCCGGTGTTCAACCAGCTCATCCGCGAGCTGTACACCAGCCTCATCCGGGTCGTGATCAACGCCGAGTTCCCCCGGACCCGGGTCGAGCTCGATACCCGCATGAAGCAGAGCACGCCCAAGGGCGTGTTCCGGGGCGAGATCGTCGACCGCGAGACGCCGACGGTCGTCGTCGACATCGCCCGGGCCGGCATCCTGCCCAGCCAGGTGTGCTACGACACGCTCAACGGCATCCTCGACCCCGCGGTCGTGCGGCAGGACCACCTGATCATGGCCCGCACCACCGACGCCGACCATCAGGTGACCGGGGCCTCGATCGCCGGCAGCAAGATCGGCGGCTCGATCGACGGGCGGGTCTTGCTGCTGCCCGATCCGATGGGGGCCACCGGCAACAGCCTGGCGACGGCGATCGACAAGTACCTCGAAGCGGGCCTGGGCGCGCCGTCGCACATCATCACGCTCAACCTGATCGTGACCCCCGAGTTCGTGCGCCGCCTGCAGAAGACCCGGGCGCCGGTGACGATCTACGCGCTGCGCCTCGACCGGGGCATGTCGCCCGCCGACGTGCTCGACGCCATGCCCGGCGCCCGCTGGGACGAGGAGTCGGGCCTGGACGAGACGCAGTACATCGTGCCCGGGGGCGGGGGCTTCGGCGAATTGATGAACAACAGTTGGGTGTGACGATGCCGTTCTACGACGAGAAGAGCCTGGACGTGATGATCGACGCCGACCAGATCGCCGCCCGGGTGGCCGAGCTGGGCGCCGAGATCACCGACGCCTACCGCGACCGGGGCGAGCTGGTGCTGGTCGGGGTGCTCAAGGGCAGCTTCGTCTTCCTCGCCGATCTGGCCCGAGCGGTCGATCTGCCGGTGGACATCGACTTCCTCGGGGTCTCGAGCTACGGCGACGCCGAGGAGAGCAGCGGCGTGGTGCGGCTCACCCGCGACCTGTCGCGGCCCATCGAGGGCAAGCACGTCATCCTCGTCGAGGACATCGTCGACACCGGCCTGACGATGCAGTACCTGCTCGACATGTTCGCCACCCGCAAGCCGGCGAGCATCGAGGTCGCCTCGCTGCTGCACAAGCCGGCCCGCTCGAAGGTCGACGTGCCGATCCATTACCTCGGCTTCACCATCGAAGACGCGTTCGTGGTGGGCTACGGGCTCGACATGGGCGGCAAGCTGCGCAACCTGCCGTTCATCGGGGTCAACCGGGCCGAGGGCCGCCCCTGGTAGGCGCCCTCACCCGCCCTCGCCCAGCAGCCGCCGGGCCAGCGCCATCGCCTCCCGGGCGCCGTCGGGGTCGCCGTTGCGGGCCAGCAGCCGGGCGAGGTTGAGCCAGAAGCGGGGATCCTCGCAGCCCAGCGACACCGCCCGCTCGTACCACCGCAGCGCCTCGCCGTCCTCGCCCGCCTGCTCGGCGATGCCCCCGATCGTGCAGACGACGTCCAGCCGCTCGGCCAGCGCCGGGTGGGCCTCGACCGCCCCGGTGAGCAGATCGTAGGCCGCCTGCAAGCCCCCGCCGGCCGCGAGCTGATTGGCCACCTGCACCGCCACGTCCCCCTCGCCCGGGCGCAGGGCCAGGTACCCCCGGGCGTGGCGCAGCAGCGCCGCCGGATCACCCCGGCGGGACGCCAGCTCGACCAGCCGGGCGGCCACCGCGATGCGATCGGGGTGGGCCTCGGGCAGCCCGTCGCCCAGGGCCTCGTAGGCGGCGTAGGCCGTCTCGCCGTCCTCCCGCTCGAACGCCAGATCACCCCGGGCCTTGAGGGCCTTCCACTCGCCGATGGCCCGATCGTGCATGCCGATGAGCCCGTAGCCCTTCACCGTCGACTGCGCCGCCCGCTCCAGCAGCGCGTCGGCCGCCTCGGCCTCACCCGCCGCGGCGTGGGCCAACCCCAGGTGGAAGGCCAGATCGGGGTTGTCGTCGAACCGGACCCGCCCCCGGGCGCCGAAGCGCAGCGCGTCATCCACCCGCCCGGCGTCGAGGTGCCCCCGCACGAGCCCGACGTAGCTGTAGGGCACCGGCACCTGCCGCACGCCGAGCCCGTAGCGGCTCGGATCGCGCTCGAAGAGATCGACCACTCGCTCGAAGGCATCCAGGGCGGGCACCCGGCGCCCGGCGACCCAATGCTGCGAGGCCAGATAGAACCACGTCATCAGGTGCTCGGGATCCTCGGCCAGCCGGGCCTCGAGCAGCTCGATGTTGCGGGCGTCCTTGGCCTTCGCCCGCATCACCTCGGGATCGGCGCCGAAGTGATCGAACTCCACATCCAGGCGATAGTCGGTCGCCACGTCGGTCCGGCCCCGGGCGACCTCCTCGTGCACCCGCCCCTCGAAGCGCATGTCGGGCCGGTTGTGGAACAGCCGCCCGCTGAAGCCATCGCCGATGAAGACCCCGTCGCGGGTGAGGTTGCGGATGCGGACGCAGACCACCCGGGGATCGGCCGCGTCGCGGAACTCCTCCATCACCGCCCGGATCGTGGATCGCGAGCGCGGCGTCACCCGCTCGTCGGCGTCGAGCACCAGGATCCAGTCGGCGGTCGCGTGGTCCAGCGAGGCGTTGCGGGCCGCCGAGAAGTCACCGGTCCACGGGAAGAACGCCACCCGGGCCCCGGCCTCCCGGGCCAGCTCGACCGTGCGGTCGGAGGAGCCGGTGTCGACCACGATGATCTCGTCGGCCAGCCCCACCACCGACTCGATCGCGCCGGCGACGAAGTCCTCCTCGTCCTTGGCGATCATGCACATCGCCAGGGTCGGCGGCGCCCGACGGGCGGCCTCGGCCAGCGCCGCGCCGACCGCCGCCCGCACCGCCGGGGGCGGGGCCACGTCGCGCTTGCGGTGACGGCGCACCTCACGGCGGCTGCCCCGGGCGTTGGGATAGTCCGGATCGAGGCCCAGCAGCCCGTCGAAGATCCGCTCGGCCAACCGATAATGACCCTTCTCGGTGAGACAGACCCCCAACAGGTTCAGCAGATGGGCTGCCCGGGGCCAGCGCCCGACCGCCTCGACGAGCAGGGCCAGCGCCGCGTCGACCTGCCCCGTGCCGTGCAACGCCAGCGCCTCGTGAGCCACCAGCGTCGGGCTGTCGGGGTCGAGGCTGCGCGCCGCCCGCCAGATCGGCAGCGCCCGGGTCGGATCCTTCTCGGCCAGCGCGAGGCTCTTGTGATACTCGGCGGACTGCGCATCGGTGACGGGGGCGATCTCGACGGCCATGGCCGCACGCTAACCCGGCGTCGGCCCCCCGGTCGAGCCCGAGCCCGCACCGCCCCACGCAGGGCGCGTCGGACGTCGCCAGACCCCAACCCCGTAGCCGGTCCGCGGACGAGTCAATGGTGGCGGGGGATGCCCGACGGGGTTATGCTCGCCACTGATTCCGCCCGACCGCGAAGGACTGAGGTGCACCGACCCACCCCGTTCGGCAAATACATCCTGCTCGAGCGCATCAGCGTCGGCGGGATGGCCGAGGTCTTCAAAGCCAAGTCGTTCGGGGTCGAGGGCTTCGCCCGATCGGTGGCGATCAAGCGCATCCTGCCCCACCTCGCCGAAGATCCCCGCTTCGTGGAGATGTTCATCAACGAGGCGAAGGTGGCGGTGCAGCTCTCGCACGCCAACGTCGCCCAGGTCTACGAGCTCGGGCGCTTCGAGAGCGACCACTACATCGCGATGGAGTACGTGGCCGGCAAAGACCTGCTGTCGATGCACCAGTACACCAAGAAGACCGGTGACCGGCTGCCGATGCAGCTCGCGGCCTACATCGGCTCGCGGGTCGCCGAGGGGCTGGGCTACGCCCACCGCAAGACGGGCAACGACGGCCGCCCGCTGGGCATCATCCACCGCGACATCTCGCCCCAGAACGTGCTCATCAGCTACGAGGGCGCGGTCAAGCTCATCGACTTCGGCATCGCCAAGGCCGCGATCCACTCCAGCCACCAGACTCAGGCCGGCGTGCTCAAGGGCAAGTACGGCTACATGTCGCCCGAGCAGATCACGGGCAAGCCGCTCGACCAGCGCTCCGACATCTTCGCGCTCGGCACCGTGCTGCACGAGATGCTGACCGGCGAGCGGCTGTTCTGCGGAGACAACGACTTCCTCACGCTGGAGAAGGTGCGCGCGGCCAAGGCCGACCCGCCCAGCCGCCACAACCCCGACGTGCCGCCCCAGCTCGACCAGATCATCCTGCGGGCGCTGGCCCGGGAGCCCTCCGAGCGCTACCAGACCGCCACCCAGTTCGCCGACGACCTCGGCCGGTTCCTGCACATGTCGGGGGCCGGCCTGTCGAGCAAGGCGCTCAAGTCGTGGATGCGGACCCGATTCGCGGGGGACATCGCCAACGAAGAGGGCAAGGACGAGCAGTTCGCCCGGCTGACCCTCACCGCCGAGGGCGACCTGCTCGAAGTCGCCCAGAACGAAGAGGACGCCACCGCGCTGTGGGATCCGCTCTCGGAGGACATGCTGCCCGAGGGCATGCACTTCGAAAAGGAGGAGCCCAAGCCCCGGGTCGTCTCGATCGTGCGCCGGGACCCCCAGCCCGATCCCCAGCCCGAGCCCGAGCTGGACGAGTCGCTCACCGCGCCCTCGCCGGTCTCGTCGATGAACCTGCCCCCGCAGTCGCTCGACCTGCCCCAGCGCACCACCCCCAGCCCGCCGGTCGTGCCCGACCGCACCGCGCCGACCGCGCGCTCGGCCTTCGGGCACGACGACCCCACCGGCATCGGCATCGCCCGCCGCGACCCGGCCGAGATCGCCACCACGACCACCATGCCGCCCAAGCGGGGCATCGGGCGGCGGGAGATCGTGAGCATCCTCGTGACCCTGCTGCTCGCCGGCGCCGGCGGCATCGGGGTCTACTTCGCCTTCGCCCGGGACGGCGGCCCCGAAAGCGGCCGGGTGCGGCTCGAGGTCAGCCCGGCCGACGGGCTGAAGGTGACCCTCGACGGCGCGGCCCACCCCGGCGACACCAGCCCGATCGACCTCGGCGAGCTGCCGACCGGCCCCCACGAGCTGCGCATCGAGCGAGCGGGCCACGAGACGGTCACCCGCACCATCGAGGTCGGGGCCGGCGAAGACCGCCAGATCTCGATCGCGCTCGAGGCCCGCAGCGACTCGCCGGGCCTGCTCAAGCTGAAGATCGAGCCGGCGGGCGGCGAGGCCCGGGTCACCGTCGGCGGCGAAGCCGTGCCCCAAGCGAAGTGGGGCCCGGGGGTCGAGGTGCCCAGCGGCGCGCCGGTCGAGATCGCGGTCGACCGACGGGGCTTCCGCCCGCTGCGGCAGTCGGTCACCCTGCGCCCCGGCGAAGAGCAGACCGCCGCGCTGACCCTCGAGCCGACCCCGGCCTCGATGCTCATCGACTCGAACCCGCCGGCGACGGTCTACATCGACGGCAAGCGGGTCGGGCGCACCAGCCTGACCGTCAACGACCTCGACCCGACCGTCGAGCACGCGGTGCGGCTCGAAGCGCGGGGGTTCGAGCCCTACGAGACCAAGGTCAGCTTCACCGGTGAGAGCCGCTTCCAGCAGCTCAATGTCGAGCTCGAGCGCTGAGCGCCGCCGGCGCCCACACCGCAGCGCCAGCCCACATCGCAGTACCAGCCCACACCGCAGCGCCAGCCCACACCGCAGCGCCAGCCCACACCGCAGCGCCAGCCCACACCGCAGTACCAGCCCACACCGCAGTACCAGCCCACACCGCAGCGCCAGCCCACACCGCAGCGCCGAGTCCGCTCAGCCCAGCGCCGCCCGTAGCCCGTCGATGAGCATCTGCACCGAGATCGCGACCAGCACCATGCCCATCAGCCGCTCGATGGCCACCAGCCCCCGCCGCCCCAGGCGCCGGTAGAGCGCGGGCGCCGCCAGCAGGATCAGCGCCGCGCCGCTCCACGCCAGAAGCAGCGATCCGAGAGCCCCGCCGGCCCCGACCCCGCCCTCGGGGTGCATCAACAGCAGCGTCGCCAGCACCGACGGCCCGGCGATGAGCGGGATCGCCAGCGGCACCACCAGCGGCTCGCCCCCGGGCATGTCGCCCATCACCCCGCCCGCCGTCGGGAAGATCATGCGCAGCGCGATGAGGAACAGCACCACGCCCCCGGCGATCGACAGCGCCGTCGGGCTCAGCCCGAGCAGCGTCATCAGCCCCGGCCCGGCGAAGAGGAAGCCCACCATCACCGCGAGCGCCACCGCCAGCTCGCGCATCAGCACCCGTCGCCGACGCTCGGCCGGCACCTCATCGAGCACCGACAAGAAGATCGGCACGTTGCCCAGGGGATCCATGATCAGGAACAAGGTCAGCGCCGCGGTCGCCATCGACATCCCGCACCTCCTTCGTCCACGGGAGGGCGAGCATCGGCCGGGAGCCACCTTCGGCGCACCTCAATCGATCCGAATCCGCCTTCATCGAGCTGAATCCGACCTGAATCGATCTGCATTCGTCCGAAAGTGACCGAAAGCACCCGCGCCCTGGAGGAGGCGACGCCGATCAGGGGTTGGCGTGGCGGTCGGCCACGTAGGCCTTGCTCAGCGCCTCGAAGAGCCCGGGGACGCCCGGCGCCAGCTTCGCCCCGTCCACATCGGACGCCCGCACGCAGACCGTGGCCCAGCCGGGGTTGGCCAGCAGGAGGCGCTTGCTGCCCCGCACCAGCACGATGTCCCCCGGCTCGAGGACGCTTGTCAGCCGGGTGTGCGCGTCGTCGCAGCGGAAGCGCCGGTTGTCGTGGAACACCTTCGCCCGCAGCGCCTCGACCTTCGCCGGATCCACATCCCCCCGGCGCACGAAGCTGCACGCCTGCTCCGCGGCGTGGTCGATCAGGGCCCCCAGCACCGGATCCTGCCGGCCGAGCGTCAACCGGGCCTCGGTGCCGTCGGCCCGGCGCAAGGTGAGCTGAGACCCGGGCTTCGTGGCCCGGAAGATGGCCGCGAGCGCCTGGTGGGTCTTCACCGGCGCCTCCCCCACCGCCGTCACGATCTGACCCGTCGCCAGCCCGGCCTTCGCCGCCGGGCTGCCGGCCGAGACCGCGTCGATCCGCACTCCCCCCTCGCTCCGGGTCGAGAAGCTCACCCCCACCCAGCTGTCCTTGGACGCGAGCCCGTCGAGCAGCGCGGCCCGATCGAGCCAGCTCGGGGCGCCGAGATCGTGGAAGGTGAAGTCGATCGGGCACGGATCGCCGGCCCGGGCGGGCGCGGCGAGCAGCGCCGCGAGCAAGGGCAGGTACAGCAGCGCGCAGGGCAGGGCTCTCGTCGGGCTCATCGGGTCCTCCGTCCTCATCGTCCGCGTCGTCGACGATCGCCCGTGCGCGGCGACGAGGCAAGTGATCCCCGGCGCCCGACCGGCGCGCTCCGAAAAAAACCGAAACACTGCCCGGCGGGCGGCCGTACCCCCCATCAGCAGGTCGACGCGTCTCCTCCTCCCCTCCTCCAGCGTCGATCCGCGGCCCGCCGGTTCCTCGTACGTGGCCTCCCCCCGCGTACGAGTGGACCGGCGGGCGCCTCCCTCCCCCACCGGCCGATCGCCACCCCGCAAACGGTCACCGATAGCCGGCGTCAACGGTTCAACGGTTCAACCGTCACACACCGGCGACACGCCCTGTCCTCCCCCGCTTCACCGCCTCTCACGGGCTGAGGGGGGGTCGGCGGTCGTCATCGGGCTGGCATACATCTTGTTTCAGGGTCAGATCGGCCCGGTAGATTTGCCTATGGAACGGCAAGATCGATAGAGTCGTTGACGGAGAACGTCACGTTCTTCGGAGTGGGGGGACAATCACGATGAAATGTATCAAAGCTACACTTGTAGCTCGCCTGTGGATGGCGGCGTGCGCGCTGCTGTCCCTGTCGACCTCGGCGGCCTTCGCCCAGGCCGACTTCGAGGTCGTATCGGTGCCGTGGGTCGGCACCGCGCCCGAGGTGCCGCACGACGGCGTCGCCGGCGAGTGGCATTACCTTCAGGCCACGGCCCGCAACTGCGATGGGGCGATCGAGTATCGCTGGGACTTCGACGGCAACGGGCAGTACGACCTCGACTGGGCCGCCGCGCCGAACCGGTGGAACCTCGGCACTCAGTACACCTATCAGGGCCTCGAAGAGACCCGGCTGTTCATCGCCCGGGTCGAGGGCCGCTGCGGCGGCGCCGACGGCCCCACGGCGACCGCCGACTTCCCGATCCGGGTGCACGTCGATCCACCCCGGGGCATCCGGGTCAACCGGTCGATCTCCAACGCCCTGTGGTACGGCCACATCACCCTGGTGCGTGACGCCGTCACCCGCACCGCGCGCTTCGGCGCCGCCGCCGGCAACTGGGCCGACACCGCGCTGCTGGCCCAGGCGATGATGAACCGGGGGCACAAGCAGGGCGTCGATCCGGCGGTCGACCCCTACCACGAAGACGTCCTGTGGATGCTGCACTACGTCTTGGCGCACTACGTCACCCTGGCCGCGCCCGGGGAGCAGGCCGGCGAGGATCCCGACGTCAACGGCAACGGCATCGTGCTCGAGATCGATGAGGGCGGGGTGCACGGCGGGGCCAACTACGTCGGCGGGGGCTGCCTCGAGGCCATCTCGAGCTGGCCCGACCACGACTACATGATCCCCGATGACATCGGCGCCCCCCAGAACGTCGCCGGCCGCCGGCTGGGCGACGTGGTGCAGGACGCCGCCGAGTTCTACATGTACAGCCAGACCGACATCGCCTTCGAGGGCGGCATCGCCGGCGGCTGGGACTACGACATCAACTCGCCCGGCATCGACTCGTCCCAGGTGGGCTGGGCCGCCGTCGGCCTCTTCGCCGCCCGGGAGAGCGCGGGCGCCGACGTGCCGCAGTGGATCACCGACCGGCTGTACCTCGGCGTGCGCTACATGGACTACGGGCTCGCCACGGGCGGCGACCCCAGCGGCGGCTATGGCTATCGGACCCGGGGCGACGGCTCGTACCGGGGCAACCCCGCGCGCTCGGGGGCGATGCTCAACGCGCTCGGCTTCGCCACCGGCGGCGACCGGGCCGACCCCAGCGTGTTGGCCACGGTCGACTTCATCGCCCGGGCGTTCGACGCGCCCCCCCAGGACGGCTTCGGCGGCGAGATCCTCGGCAACTTCTACGCGATGTTCCAGGTCTCGAAGGGCATGCGCTCGTTCGAGCCACAGTTCGAGCTGATCGGCGAGGGCGGCGTCGACTGGTACGCCCGCATCGCCGACTACCTCATCGCCAACCAGGAGGCCAACGGCCGCTGGCACTCGGCGGTGCGCTGGACCAACCAGCGGGACATCACCCACTCGCTGGGCCTGCTGGTGCTCATCCCGACCCTCTTCGAAGCCCCGCCGACCGCGGTGGCTCAGGCGACGCCCCTGTCGGTGGGCCCCGGCGACGAGGTCACCTTCTACCACGGCGGCTCGTACGTGCTCGATCCGGCCGCGCCCATCGTGACCTATCGCTGGAACTTCATCGACTACCCCGAGGGGCTCGATCTCAACGGCGACGGCGACTTCGACGACGCGGGCGAGCACGCCCCCGAAGACGCCGACGGCGACGGCGCGGTCACCGGCGACGAGATCGTGTGGGAGGTCGAGACCGACGACCGCGATCTGCGCCCCACCTGGTCCTACGACGTCGACATCGCGTTCGGCGAAGTGGAGAGGATCCCGGTCACTCTCCAGGTCGAAGACGATCAGGGGCGGGTCGATGACGATCGGGAGTCGGTCGTCATCGAGATCTCGTTCGTCAACCACCCGCCGGTGGCCATCGGACACCCCGACGGCGGCGACACGATCTACACCGGCGCGATCAACGGCACCGTGCGGCTCGACTCGTCGGCCAGCTTCGACCCCGACACCGACGACGACCCGGCCGAAGGGTTCCCCCGCGACGGGCTGACCTTCATCGGCTGGGATCTGGACGGCGACGGGGTCTTCGAGACCGAGCGGGAGACCGTCGACTTCGTGGTGCCGCCGACGTGGGTGCTCGGCTCGACCCGGGTGATCCAGCTCCGGGTCTGCGACGACGGCCGGTGGGTCGGCGTCCCCGACGCCGAGTGCGAAGGCGGCGACTGCTCGTTGTGCCGTACGACCGACGTCCGCATCGCCGTCGTCGAGCCCCGGACCGACATCAGCATCGGGGGCGAGGACGCCTTCGTGCTCGACGAAGGCGGCGTGCTGCAGCTCGATACGAGCGGCACGGTCAACACCGGCGCGCTCGACTTCGACCTGTACGCCTTCTGCGAGGACCTCGCGGTGAGCGTCAGCGGCGACGGCGGGACGCTCACCGTCGACGCCCGCCTGACCGACGGCCTGACCCCGGCGGTGACCCACGCCTGCTCGCTGACCGCGGTGGACGCGCTGGGCGGCGTCGAGACCCTCCTCTTCGATGTCACCGTGGTCAACGTCGCGCCCGCGATCACCACCGCCCGGGTCGAAGGCGACCCGGTGGAGGGCAACACCGTCGACGTGCGCATCATCGCCGACGACGTCGCCGCCGACGCGCCGGTGCTGCTGTACAGCGTCGACTGCGACGGCGACGGCGACTACGAGGTGCGCAACACCCGCAACAACATCGTGCAGTGCGTGCTCGGGGACGGCCGCTACGACCCGGTGGTGCGGGTCGACGACCAGGACGGCGGCGTCGTGACCGCCGAGCTGCCCGGGTTCGACGTCGAGAACGTCGCCCCCAGCTTCGACCCCATCGCCTGCCCCGAGACCGAAGAGGGCGAGCTGGTCGTGCTCCAGATCGGGGTCAGCGACCCCGCCGACCGGGTCTTCTGCAGCCTGGCCGCGCCGGTGCCCGACGAGTCCCAGATCGCCGCCGGCGACTGCACCCTGGTGTGGACCCCGACCTACGAGCAGGCCCTGACCGGCGAGGTCGACTTCGCCATCATGGCCGACGACGGCGACGGCGGGCTGAGCCGGCTCGACCTCACCTGCTTCCCCACCGTGCGCGACCGGGACGGCGACGGCCTGCCCGATAGCTGGGAGGAGCGCTACGGCACCGATCCCACCGTCGACGACTGCGACGTCGACTACGACAACGACGGCATGACCAACTGCGACGAGTTCGACGGCGGCTCGCTGCCCCGGGTCTACGAGGGCCCGGGCGTGCCCCGGCTCATCCGGCCGGTGGGCGGGGTCATCATCGACACCGCCACCCCCGACCTCGTGGTGCAGAACACCACCGAGACCCTCGGGCGGGATCTGGACTACGTCTACTGGCTCTATGACAGCGCCGATGCCATCGATCCCATCCACATGTCGGACCCCGTCGGCGAGGGCCCGGCCCAGACCGGCTATCGCACCCCGGGCGGCCTGCTCGAAGAGAACCAGACCTACTGGTGGACCTCGGCGGCGACCAACGGCCTCGTGATGGGTATGGCCCCCGACCGGGCCCGGTTCGTGGTCGACGCCATCGAAGAGCCGGCCCCCGCGCCGCGCATCATCGCCCCGGCCGACGGCGGCATGTCGCCCGACGGCATCCCGCCGGTGTCGCTGACCCCGGTCGTCGACCCCGACCCGGGCGACGTGCTGACCTACGAGTGCGAGGCGGCGACCGACGCCGACTTCGAAGACGTGGAAGACACCGCCGAGGGCCCGGCCGTCGGCGGCCAGGTCACCGTGGTCTTCGGGGCCGTGCCCGGCGACACCACCTACTGGATCCGCTGTCGGGCGGTCGACCAGGACGGCGAGCCCGGCCTGTGGAGCGACCCGGTGCGCTACGCGGTCGACGAGCCGCCCCTCGCCGCCGTCGATCCGCCGGTGCTGACCATCGGCGAAGGCGGCGATGGGGTCGTCACCTCGGCGTCGACCGACCCCGACGAGGGCGAGCTGACCTACGCCTGGTCGTGCCCCGCCGCGCTCGACGTCGAAGCCGACGGCCCGACGCTGGCGATCGCCGCGGACATCGACGCCCCCGCCGCCGGCCGCACATTCCAGTGCCGGCTGACGGTCACCGACGCCCACGGCGCCCGGGACAGCACGACCTTCGTGGTGCGGGTGGAGAACGTGGCCCCGTCGGCCGAGGTCGTCTGCCCCGACACCGAGGAGGGCACCCCGGTGCAGATCCTCGTCGAAGGCACCGACCCCGGCGGCGACGCGCTCGCCTGCGGCTGGGCCATGCCCGCGCCCGACGGCTCGGGGCTGGCCGGGTGCACCGTCGAGTGGACCCCGACCTACGCCCAGGCCATCGCCGGCGAGGTGCACTTCGCGGTGCGCCTCACCGACGACGACGGGGCCGGGATCGACGTGCCGTTCACCTGCACCCCGCGGTTCCGGGACGGCGACGGCAACGGCCTGCCCGACACCTGGGAGGCGGACAACGGCATCGACGACCCCGACGGGGACGACGACGGCGACGGGGTGAGCAACCGGGACGAGTGGGCCGATGGGACCGACCCCAACCACTACGACGGCCCGTCGGATCTGGTGCTCGTCGAGCCGGCGGACGACGTCATCGTCGACACCGCGACCCCGACCCTGGTGCTCGAGAACGGCACCGACGGCCTGGGCCGCGATCTGAGCTATCGCTATGCCATCTTCGAGGAGGACGGGGACGATCCCATCTTCACCTCGGATCTGGTCGACGAGGGCGACGCCACCACCGGGTTCGAGGTGCCGGCCGACCTGCTCGCCGAGAACGCCCGCTACCACTGGACCGCCCAGGGCGACAACGGCGTCGGGGCCGGCCCGTGGGCCCCGCCCGAGGCGTTCCGGATCGACGCGATGGCCGAGGCGCCCGACCCGCCGACCATCCTGCGCCCCGAGCCGGGCGACGCGGTCGACGACACCCCGGTGCGGGTGACCGTGCAGAACAGCGTCGACCCCGATCCCGACCCCGAGCTGACCTATGACTGCCAGATCGCCCGGGACCAGGGCTTCGAGGACGTGGCCGGTGACGGCGAAGCCATGGAAGGCGCCGACGGCACCACCCGGATCGACGTCGAGGCGGTCGTCGACGAGAACCAGCCCTACTGGATCCGGTGTCGGGCGACCGACGAGACCGGCCTGGAGAGCGGGTGGTCCGACCCGGTGCCGGTGGGCATCGACCGGACCAACGAGCCGCCGAGCAAGCCCGAGGTGTACAGCCCCGAGCCGGACACCACCATCGAGCCGGGCGACACCGTGTTCGAGGTCGGCGGATCGACCGACCCCGAGGACGACGCCCTGACCTACTTCATCGAGGTCAGCGCCGATCCGGACTTCCTGGCGGTGTTGTTCGCCGCCTCGAGCCCGGCGGACGGCGGGAACCGGGCGGCGTTCGGCCCCGAGCCGCTCGGCGAGGGCCTGTGGTACGTGCGGACCTGGGCCCACGACGGCCTGCTCGCCGGCCCGATGACCATCGAGAAGTTCATCGTGCTCGACCCCGGCTCGGGCGAGGACACGATCAACGGCGGCGGCTGCGCCTGCGACGCGAGCGAGTCCGATCGGACCAGCCCGCTGATCGCCGCGCTCGGCCTGCTCATCCTCGGACTGCGTCGGCGCCGGCGGTAGTCCATGCCCCGGCGGATCGTCTCCGCCGGGGGCTCGCCCGCCGCCGATCCCACCCATCGACGCCGGACGTGCCCCCGCCGGAGGCCGCCGCCACCGCGCGCCGCGGACGCCGCGACGCGCCCCTCGAAACACGGAGTTTCGGAGAACATGATGAAGTCACATCACCTGGGAGGCGCGCTGCTGGCGCTCTCTTCCCTGGCCGCCGGCCCGGCCCTCGCAGAAGACGTCGAGACCTTCGACGCGCCGACCGGCGTGGGGCACCTCTTCACCGCCGCCGGCGCCGACATCACCGAGGCCGAGCGGCTCTCGGCCGGCGTCTGGCTGACCTACAGCAGCGACGCCCTCGTGCGGCGCGACGCCGACGGCGACATCAACGGGTACATCATCGAGCAGATGACCACCGTGCACCTGCTCGCCGCCTACGGCATCACCGACGACCTCGAGCTGGGGCTGGCCCTGCCGTTCGGCTTCGTCGAAGGCCGGGACATCGACATCCTCGACGGCACCAACGGCGGCGCGGCGGGCGACCTGCGCTTCTCGCCGCGCTATCGCATCATCGGCGGCGACGCGGGGGACGGCTTCCGGCTGGCCGCCTCGCTCGACATCGGCCTGCCCACCGGGGACGGCACCCGGGGCCTGGGCAGCAAGGGCTACAGCGTCGCCCCGATCCTCGCCGCCGACATCGGGCTGGGCATGGCCCGCATCGTGGCCAACGTCGGCTTCCGCTATCGCACCGAGACCGAGACGCTGGCCAACGTCGAGATCGGCAACGAGGTCATCTACGCCCTCGGCACGCAGATCGACTTCGGCGAGAGCCCCTACGCCCTCATCGCCGAGGTGCACGGCGTCGCGCCCGCCGGATCGGTCGAAGACACCGCCGCCTCGGCCCCGCTCGAGGGGCTGCTCGGGGTGCGGGGGCACACCGTCGACGGCCACGCGGCTACCCTCGGGGCGGGCTATGGCTTCATCGACGGCTACGGCGCCCCGGCGCTGCGGGTGATGGCCGGCTACACCTACTCCCCCGCCGCCGACACCTGCCAGGTGTGCGGGGCCCCGCCGCCGCCCGCGGCCCCGGTCGACAGCGACGGCGACGGGCTCGTCGACACCATGGACGCCTGCCCCGCGCAGCCCGAAGACAAGGACGGCTTCGAGGACGGCAACGGCTGCCCCGACCCGGACAACGACGGCGACGGCATCCTCGACGGGGTCGACCGGTGCCCGAACGACGCCGAAGACAAGGACGGTGACGCCGACGACGACGGCTGCCCCGACGTGGCCGCCGATCGGGACGGGGATGGCATCCCCGATGACAAGGACGTCTGCCCCGACGAGCCCGAAGACAAGGACGGCATCGAAGACGCCAACGGCTGCCCCGAAGAAGACGCCGACAAGGACGGCGTCCTCGACGCCGACGACAAGTGCCCGCTGAAGGCCGAGACGGTCAACGGCTTCGAAGACACCGACGGCTGCCCCGACGAGAAGCCGGCGGTGCAGGTCACCTGCAAGGCCATCGAGCTGGGGGACAACATCTACTTCGAGACCGGTCGCTACGTCATCCAGCAGCGCTCGTTCAACCTGCTCGACAACATCGCCCAGACGCTGATCGACAACCCCCAGATCCGCAAAGTGCGCATCGAGGGGCACACCGACAACCAGGGCACCGCCGACGGCAACGAGAAGCTGTCCACCCAGCGGGTGTGGGTCGTGCGGGAGTATCTCGCCGAGAAGGGCGTCGACAAGGACCGGCTGGCCTACAAGGGCTACGGTCAGACCAAGCCCATCGCGTCCAACGACACCGAGGAAGGGCGGGCGCAGAACCGCCGGGTCGAGATCACCATCCTCGACGCCGATCCGCGCGAGGGCTGCGAGTAACCCCGCCCGCATCCCGCCCCCGCGGGGGGCCGGCGCCCGGCCGGTCCCCTGCCCCCTGCCCCGCCGCGCTGCCCGTCCCCTGCTCCGCAGCGATACACCCCCGCCGGTTCGGCGCACCACGTCGGCGCAGCTCTGTGCCATCGAGCGCGCCGGCGTGCGCCCGCGGAGATGGCACACCCGATGCAAACCATCCATGGGACCCGCCCCGAGGAGGACCCATGGCGCTCGCCCTCACTCCACCCCCGATCTGCATCGCATCGACCCTGGCGCTGATCCTCGGCGTCGCGTCCGAACCGCCCCGCCCGGCGCAGGCCCGAATCATCACCGACCCATCCCCGATGCATGAAATCGACCCCGCCCCGGCGCTATCCTGTGCCGACCGCCCGGCATCACCCGGGCCGCATCGGGAGGATCGTCCATGCCACGTATCGCCGCGCTCGCCCTCACCCCGCTGATCGCCCTCGCCGCCCCGGCCACCGCGCTCGCCTGCGGCGGCCTGTTCTGCGACACCAGCCAGCCGGTCAACCAGTCCGCCGAGCGCATCCTGTTCGGCTTCGACGGCCAGACCCTGCGCATGCACGTCCAGATCGCCTACCAGGGCCCGCCCACCGAGTTCGGCTGGCTGCTGCCCGCCCCCGACGACGTCGAGGTCGATCAGTCATCCGAAGAGCTGTTCCAGCTCCTCGACCGCAGCTTCGCCCCCCGGTTCATCCTCCAGACCGAGTTCGGCGCCGGGTGCGACGACTGGCTCAACGACCGGGCCGACTTCGACAGCGCCCCGGCCCCCAACGCCGGCGGCGGAGGTGAAGAGGGGGTGCAGGTGCTCTCCCGCGAGGCGGTCGGCCCGTTCGACGTCGCCAAGCTGCGGGTCGAGGGCGTCAGTGACCTGCGCGACTGGCTCGACGCGAACGGCTACCAGATCCCCGAAGCCACCGACGAGAAGCTCGCGCCCTACGTCGACCGGGGGGCCGCCTTCGTGGCGGTCAAGCTGCTGCCCGGGCGGGACGCGGGCGACATCTCGCCGCTGCGGCTGAGCTTCACCGCCAGCAACCCGGCCATCCCCATCGTGCCCACCTCGGTCGCCGCCGAGCCCGACATGGGCATCATCGTGCACGTGCTCGGCGGCAGCCGGGCCATCCCGATGAACTACCGCCACGTCCTCATCAACGAGGCGGCCATCGACTGGCAGGGCGGGGGTCAGAACTACCCCGACGTGGTCAGCCAGGCCGCCGACGAGGCCAACGGCAAGGCGTTCGCCACCGACTACGCCGGGGCGGCGGGCCAGCCGCCGCAGCCGATCGAGGACGGCATCGTCCAGCGGGTCCGGGAGGCCGAGACCGCCCAGGACATCATCAACGCGCTGGGCATCTTCGACGTGTTCTTCCAGCCGCTCGACGCCGACCTCCAGCGGGTGCTGCCGACCGGCCTCATCCTGCCCGACGACCTGCCGCTGACCGACTACCTCAACTGCCCCGGATGCTACGAAGGCGCCGAGATCATGGTCGACGGCCCGGCGCTCGCCGCCCGCATCGAGGACGAGGTCAACCCGCCCCGGGAAGACCTCGCGGCGCTCTTCGCCGCCAACCCGTTCCTGACCCGGCTGTACTCGACGCTGTCGGCGTCCGAGATGGACCTCGACCCCGAGTTCCAGTTCAACGCCGACCTGGGCGAGGTGCCCAACCGGCGGGTGGCCATCCAGCGGGTGCACTGCGGCAACGACGGCCCGGTCTTCGACGAGGCCGTGATCGAGACGCCGAGCGGCATCCGGTTCCGGCTCGACGACGGGCAGAACCCCAACGTGATCACCCGCCAGGCCGGCGAGACAGTGCGCGGGCTCGGCGTGCCCGGGGCCCGGATCATCGAGCGCACGTTCGAGGCGGGAGCCAGCGAGATCGTCGCCGACAGCACCGGCGAGATCGAGTCGATGAACCCGCTCGACCTCGACGAAGCGGGCTGCGCCTGCGACGCCACCGGCGGGTCGGCCCCCACGACCCTCGGCTGGCTGGCGCTGGTGGGGCTCATCGGGCTGCGCCGCCGCCGGTGAGGCCGGCTCAGGTCAGGTGATCGACGAGGATCCGAGCCCCGATCGCGATCAGGACCAGCCCCCCCACCCCTTGCAGCCGCGGCCCCAGCGCCGCGCCGAAGCGTCGCCCGGCGTAGAGCCCGGCGACGCTGCACACCCCCGTGAGCAGGCCGATGGTCACCAGCGACACGGCCAGCGGAGCCCCCAGCATCGGCAGCGTCACCCCCACCGCGAAGGCGTCGATGCTGGTGGCGAAGGCCAGCGCGGTCATGACCCCCCACCCGAACGGATCACCCGCGCCCGGCGCATCGTCCCCCGCCCCGCCCCGGGACTCGGCGATCATCTTGCCCCCGAGGGCGACGAGCAGAGCGGAGGCGATCCAGTGCTCCCACGCCTGCACCACCGGCCCCGCCTCCCGACCCAGCAGCCAGCCGAGCAGGGGCAGCAGCGCGTGGAAGCCGCCGAAGAAGAGCCCCACCCGGACCGCGTGCCGGGGCTCGACCCGGGGCACCGCGATCCCCCGGGCCGCCGCGACCGCGGTGGCGTCCATGGCGAGGCCCAAGGCGAGGATGACGAGCGCACCGGGAGACATGGACCATCAGATGCCGCAGCCGGGGCGCGCGCCGCACACCACCCGGTTGACCGCGGCCCGCGCCCGTGCCACACCCCCGGCGGGAGGTGACGATGCGACCTTACGAGACCCTGACGCCCAAGGGGCAGGTCCGGCGGCTGCGGGCGGTGGCCGAGGCGGCGATCGGGCGGTGGCCGGTCGAGGTGGCCCGGCTGCGCCAGTTCGCCGACGCGACCAGCGTCACCTATCGGATCGACGCCACCGACGGGACCCGCTACGCCTTGCGGGTGGCCCGCCCCGGCGCGATGGATCTGGCCCAGGCCGCCGCCGAGTTCACCTGGCTGACGTGGCTCGGAGATCACCACCCCGATCTGGGCGCGCCCCGCCCGCTGCCCGCCCGGGACGGGCGGCTGCTCATCCCGGTCAGCGCGCCCGGCGTGCCCGGCCCGTGCCACTGCGCGCTGCTGACCTGGATCCCCGGGGTCACCCCGGGCAAGACCTCGACCCCCGCCGACCACCGCCGGCTCGGCGCGCTGATGGCCCGCCTGCACGACGCCGCCGAGGGCTTCACCCCGCCGCCCGACTTCGCCCCCGCCCGGTGGGATCGCGTCTGCTACTTCCCCAACGACCCCGAGGTCCTGTTCGAACCCGAGAACGCCGAGTGGGTGCCGCCGGCCCGGGTCCCGACGCTGATGGCGGCCTGGGATCGCTGCAAGGCAGCGCTCGAAGACATAGCCCGCTGGCCGGGCCAGATGATCCTGCACGGCGACCTGCACCCGTGGAACGTGCACCGGGTCCGCGACCGCCTGCGCCCGCTCGACTTCGCCGATCTCATCTGGGGCCATGCCATCCAGGACGTCGCCATCACGCTCTTCTATCTCACCGAGCGGCATGACTTCCCCACCCTGCGGGACGCCTTCTTCGACGGCTACACCGCCGCCCGCCCCTGGCCCGGAGACGGCGGCGTCGACGGCACCTGGCCCGCCATCGAGACCCTGCACATGGCCCGCAGCCTGATGTTCTGCAACTACATCGTGCGCGCCCTGCCGGCCTACCGCGAGACGCTGCCCCGGCGCTACGACCGGCTCGAGGCATGGATGAAGCGCGGCTGATAGCCCGCGCCGAACCGAACACCCGGAGACCTGTACAGGAGGAGGCCCCGATGCTCACCCGCTACGCCCTGGCCGCGCTCTGCGCGTGGCCGCTCATCGCCTGCAACGAAGACCCCGAGGACGGCTACCCCGCCGACAAGGAGGCCGCCGCCCGGGCGGTGGTCGACGACATGGTCTACTGGGAAGGCGACGTCTGCGCCGTGCGCGCGTGGTACGACGACGGCGCCTGCGACTGGTTCTGCCCCGCGCCCGACCCCGACTGCATCGGGCGGGCGCTGGGGCCCGACCCGGCCGGCGCGCCGACCCGCTACCCCATCGTCCTGATGCACGGCTTCAACGCCGGCCGGGAGGGCGGCTGGTCGTTCTACCGGGTCGAGGACGCCCTGCGGGGCGACGGTCACACGGTCTACACCGCCGAGGTTCCGCCCTTCGCCCCGGTCGCCGAGCGGGCCCGGGCCCTCGCCCCCCAGATCGACCGCCTGCTGCGGGACACCGGCGCGGCGAAGGTCAACCTCGTCGCCCACTCGATGGGCGGCCTCGACGCGCGCTACTACACCGCCGCGCTCGCCCCCGACGCCGTCGCCTCGGTGACCACCATCTCGACCCCCCACCGCGGATCGCGGGTGGCCGACGCCGGCCTGGGGCTCATCCCGGGCATCGCCGACGACGCCCTCGACTTCCTCGCCGCGCTGTGGGGCCGGACCTACAACGAGGTCGCCGCCGACGCCGACGTCCGGGCCGCCTTGACCGCGCTGAGCAGCGACGAGGCCGAGCGGTTCAACGCCGAGGTGCTCGACGTCCCGGGGATCGACTACCAGAGCTGGGCCGGGGTCAGCAGCGTGCTGGGCGTCGCCAACCCGTTCGACGAGGGGGCCTGCGAGTTCGCGATCCTCGGCGGCGGGGAGAACGCCGACCGCATGAACGCCCAGCTCGTGCCCGGCGCGGCGCTGCTGGCCGGGGTCCGGTTCACGCCCAACGACGGCATGTCGACCGTCGCCTCGGCGAAGTGGGGCCGCTTCCGGGGCTGCATCCCGGCCGATCACTTCGACGAGGTCGGCCAGCCGGAGCACGACCGGCCGGATCCGCACACCGGCTTCGACCATGTGCGCTTCTACCGCAACCTGGCGTTCGAACTGGCCGCCGCGGGGCGTTGACGGCTGTTCCGCTCCCTCGCGATTTGCGCGCGCCGTGCGCAGGCTCCGGAACAGGGTGCAGAACCGAACCGAACAGGGTGCCTGGCACCTTGATCTGGCCGAACAGGGTGCCTGGCACCTTGATCCGGGAGTGGCCGAGGGTCAGCACGCACAGCTTCGCGACGACTCGCTCGCCGGCGATGGTGACCCGGGCGGTGGTGAAGTCGACCTGGAGCTGGCGTCCGGGCGGCGTTTCGAATCGCACGGTGGCTCGGGCCTCGGCTTCGAGGCGCTGGCGGACGGGCTTCACCGCGCGCTCGACGGTGCGCAGCGAGACGTGGATGCCCAGCTCGTTGGCGAGGTCCTGGCGGACGACCTCGGCGTTGCCCTTGTGCTGTACGAGCCGGGCGGCAAGCCAGTCGCCGAGGCCGTCGAGGGTCTTGGCCCGTCCGCCGCCGGCGTAGGGCGCCGGGCCGCCCTGCTGGACGTAGCGCCGGACCGTGTTGCGGGCAACGCCGAGTTCGGCGGCGATGCGCCGCACCCCCCAGCCCCGCCGGTGGAGTTCGAGCATCACGACCACGTCGTGAGGCGGCTTCATCTCGTGCACCTCCGCGCCGCTCTGCCGAAAAGGGTGCCTGACACCTTGATCAACTGCCCGAACCGAACAGGGTGCCCGAACAGGGTGCCTGGCACCTTGATCCGGCACCTTGATCCAGGTCCGACCCGCGGGCACCTTGATCCAGGTCCGACCCGCGCGCTCGATCGCCCTCATGCCCAAAGTCCGGGTCCGACCCGCGCGCTCGATCCGATTCCGACCGGGAGAGCGGGTCCGACCCGCGCGCTCGAGCGCCCTCATGCCCGAAGTACGGGTGCGACCGGAAAAATCGAGCGCCCTCATGCCCGAAGTCCGGGTGCGACCCGAAAAATCGATCGCCCTCATGCCTGAAGTCCGGGTGCGACCCGAACAGGGTGCCAGGCACCTTGATCTGCCGAACAGGGTGCCTGGCACCTTGATCAACTGCCCGAACCGGAACCGAACAGGGTGCCAGGCACCTTGATCTGCCGAACAGGGTGCCTGGCACCTTGATCAACTGCCCGAACCGGAACAGGGTGCCTGGCACCTTGATCCGGCACCTTGATCCAGGTCCGACCCGCGGGCACCTTGATCTGGGTCCGACCCGCGCGCTCGAGCGCCCTCATGCCCGAAGTACGGGTGCGACCGGAAAAAT
>JAUHYW010000166.1 GCA_030426085.1 bacterium
ACCGGCGGGCGGCCGGCGGCGGTGCGGCTGGTCCGGGCGGCGTCGGGCGCGGTGTCGGTGGGCCTGCACGGGCCGCTGGCGGGCAGCGCCGAGGAGGGCTGTGTCCGGTCGGCCCTGCCGGCGCGGCGCTTCGAGTCGGGGCCGGCCGAGCTGATCCACGTCGTGCAGCCGCCCGCTGCGCCCGCTGCGCCGACGCCCGCTGCGCCGACGCCCGCTGCGCCGACGCCCGCTGCGCCGGTCCCGCCGCCCGGCTGACGGCCCGGGTCCGTTCAGGGGCCGGGGCTGCTCAGGGCGCGATCTCGAGGGTCCACACCGCGAGGCCGAGCCACGCCCCGCCGTCGTTCGAGGCCCGGGTCTCGCTCTTGATGTAGACGGTGCCCGCCTCGGGGTTGCGCACGTCGAGGGTGATGGCGATCGCGTGGGTCGGGGGGATGGCTTCGGCGAGCCCGATGTATAGGGCGCCGGTGGCCTGGTCCCAGGCGGTGGTCTCGCGGCGGATCTCGCGGGCCTTGGCCGCGCCGGGGGCCCGGGCGGTGACCCGCACGCCGCCGGATTCGACCTTGCCCTTGCCCGCGGCGAAGGTGGCCATGTCGAGCCGGATGCCGACGGTGGGCGTGTTCAGGGTGCCGGCGGGGATCTCGAGGCGGTAGCGGTCGGGCTGCCCGCTGCGTCCGCCGCGCCGGGTGCGCACGGCCCACGGGGTGGCGGGGGCCTTGGCCGGCGTCTCGGCGAGGGCCGGCGTCAGCCCGAGCAGGCCGGCGCCGCAGAGGCCGCCGAGCGCGGCGCGGCGGGTGCAGGTCATCTCGATGGTCACGGGTGTCCTCCTCGGGTGGCGGTTCATTCTGCGGGCCCGCCGGGCGCACGGCAAGAGCGCCGAGCCACTCGAATCGTCGGGGGTGTGCCCCTCGACGGGCGGGGGCCCGGCGTGCAATGGTGTCGAATTCGTCCGCCCTCGCTGTGAGGGGGGGCCGGCGGCGGCCGGGAGAGCCGCCGCGAGCGTGAGGGGAGTTGCGAATATGAGGGGAAGCACCGCGCGGCGTTCGTCGCTGTCCGTGCTCTTGGTGGCGCTGCTGCTGGGGCTGTCCGGCTGCGCCGACGGCGACGCACCACCGGGAGACGTCGACTACGAGGACATGGGGGCCGAGTCCGATCAGGACGTGGCCGACCAGGGGCCGCCCGACCCCGACGACGGGCTCGAGCCGGACGAGGGCGTCGAGCCCGACGAGGGCGTCGAGCCGGACGAGGGCGTGGAGCCCGACGAGGGCGTGGAGCCGGACGAAGGCGTCGAGCCGGATCAGGGCTGCGAGCCGGTCGACGAGACCTGCGACGGCACCGACGAGGACTGCGACGGCGAGGTCGACGAGGGCACCGACGGCGCGGCCTGCGAGACGGGCGAGCCGGGGGTGTGCAACGCGGGGGTCGAGGCGTGCGTCGCGGGCGCGATCGTCTGTGAGCGCACCGCCGAGCCGGGCGAGGAGATCTGCGACGGCCTGGACAACGACTGCAACGGCGCCGAGGACGACGTCGAGGGCGTCGGCGAGGCGTGCTCGGCGGGCGTGGGCGCCTGCGAGGTCGAGGGTCGGGTGGTCTGCACCGACGAGGGGCCGGCGTGCGACGCGGTGGCCGGCGAGCCGGCCGACGAGGTCTGCGACGGGCGGGACAACGACTGCAACGGCGAGGCGGACGACGTCGCGGGGCTGGGCGAGCCCTGCTCGGCGGGCGCCGGGGTCTGCGAGCGGCCGGGGGTGATCGTGTGCACCCTGGACGGGCCGGCGTGCGACGCGGTGCCCGGGCAGCCGCTCGGCGAGCTGTGCGACGGCACCGACGGCGACTGCAACGGGGTGGTCGACGACGTGCCGGGCGCCGGCGAGCCGTGCACCGTGGGCCTGGGGGCCTGCGCGGCCGACGGGCAGGTCGCCTGCACCGCCGACGGGCTGGCGTGCGACGCGGTCGAGGGCCCGCCGGCGGTCGAGGTGTGCGACGGGATCGACAACGACTGCGATGGGGTGCCGGACAACGTCGAGGGCCTGGGCGCGGCGTGCACCGTGGGCGTGGGCGCCTGCGAGGCGACGGGCGTCACGGTGTGCGGGGCCGACGGCGTGGCGTGCGACGCGGTGCCCGGTGATCCGGTGCCCGAGGTGTGCGGGGACGGGGTCGACAACGACTGCTCGGGCGCGGTGGACGATGGTCCGCGGTGCGCGGACGAGGTCTGCGACAACGGCGCCGACGACGACGCGGACGGGGCCATCGACTGCGATGATCCCGACTGCGTCGCCTTCCCCGACTGCGTGCCCGTGCCCGACGAGATCTGCGACAACGGCGCCGACGACGATGGGGACGGCGCGGCCGACTGTGATGATCCCGACTGCGTGGCCTTCCCCGCCTGCGTGCCCGTGCCCGACGAGATCTGCGACAACGGCGTCGACGACGACGCGGACGGCGCGGTCGACTGCGAGGACGCCGACTGCGTGGCCTTCCCGGACTGCCTGCCCCCGCCGGACGAGGTCTGCGACAACGGCGCCGATGACGACGGCGACGGCGCGGCCGACTGTGATGATCCCGACTGCGTCGCCTTCCCGGCCTGCGTGCCCGACGAGGTCTGCGACAACGGCGCCGATGACGACGGCGACGGCGCGGCCGACTGTGATGATCCCGACTGTGTG
>JAUHYW010000132.1 GCA_030426085.1 bacterium
GGGGGATGCCGGGCGAAAGTCGGCGCAGCCGATGAGCCCGGGACCCCCCGGGACCGCCGGCCGGCCACCACACCACCCACTCCACCGTGACGCCCATGCCCACCCCCATCGAAACCCACGAGCCCCGGACCCCCCCGGACCGCCGGCCGGCCGTTGCGCTGCCCATTCCCGCCGCGAGCCCTGGGAGCCCCCGAGTCCCGCGGAGGCCTCATCGAAGGTCGCCGACCGAGCCGGGATCGAACGTGAACCCCTCGTCCGGCGGCCATCGCCCCCGCTCAAGGCGAGAGCAGACCCTCCTCGCGGTAGCGGCTCAGATCGAACCACAGCAGCCGATCGCCGACCGAGACCAGCGCCCGGTCGACGCCCAGCGCGACGTCGCGCACGGTGCCCTCGCAGCCGATGGGATCGATCGCGCCCAGCGAGACGCCGCCGGCCGCCGCGAACCACACCGAGCGGGCGAAGACGAACGCCGCCACGCCATCGGGGGTGGTGTCGACCGCGTGGGCGAGGCCCGCGCCCTCGTCGGGGTTGGCGCCGGCGAACCAGCGGTCGCCGTCCGCGTGCACCTCGAACTCGACCCCGTCGTACAGGATCAACGCCTCGCCGAGCCACGCGTGGCCGCGCACGGCGGTGAAGTGGGTCTCCAGCTCGCGCCAGGGCCACGCCTCGCCGCCGACCCAGGCCCGGCCGTCCGCCAACAGGGCCCACCGGCGGCCGTTCGGGGCCAGGGCGAGGCGCCCGTCGGGGGCGTCGATGGGCAGCTCGATCGGCGCGCCGGGGCCGTCGCCCTCGAAGCGCCAGGCGCGGCCGGGGTCGTCGGCGTCGAGCGTCAGCACGACCCGGGCGCCGTCGTCGCGCTGCGCGGGGGCGGTGGGCCACGGGCGGCGGTCGTGGGTGATGATGCGCCGGGCGCCGTCGGGCGCGAAGACGCTCAGGTGGGTCCCGTCGGCGCCGCCGCTGACCGCGAAGAGGCCGCCGTCGGCGTCGGCCAGCATGCCGACCAGGGCCCCGGGCACGGCGCGGGCGGCGTCCCGACTGCGCAGGCCGTCGCCGGTGTCGTAGGCCAGGATCGGGGTGCCCGCGGCGCGGCGGGTGTCGCCCGCGTCCGACCACTCGAGCGGGGCGCAGCCGGCCTCGGGGCAGCCGGCCGAGAGCCACAGCCAGTCGCCGGCGTGCGCGGCCTGCGCTGGCGCCTCCGGATCGACGGCGGCCGGGGCGCTGACCGGATCCCGATCGACGGCGTAGCGCACGAGGGTGTCGTCGACGAGGGCGACGAAGCGATCGCCGCCGGCGGCGAAGACCCGCCGGGCGACGCCGGCCGGCGGCGGCGTGCGACCCCAGGCGACCGACCACTCGACCTCGAAGACGGCGCTGACGGCGCGCCGGCCGTCTTCGAGGCAGTGGGCCTCCAGCTCGAGAGAGGCGCGGTCGCCGTCGGTCGGCTCGCAGGTGCCCAGCACGTCGGCCAGGAAGCGCGGCGCGAGGTCCACCCGATACCGCTGGAAGCCGGTGGCGATGGGATCCAGCCGCTGCCCGTGGGGGCCGCCGGCCGCCTGCACCCGCAGGTCGAAGTCCGCGCAGCCGTCGACGAAGACGTCGAGCGTGAGCGGCACGCCGGCCTGCGACGAGACGAGCGGGGCGAGCGGGGCCACCGTGACCGACAGCGCGGGCGGGGGCTCGACGAGCAGCAGATCACAGCCGGTCAGCGCGACGCACAGCGCCCCGATGAGCCACGGGGTGCGGGCGGTCACTGGAGCTGCGCCTGGTAGGCGTCGGCGCTGTGCAGGCGCAGCAGCTCGCGGCCGAGGAACCACGGCTGGCCGTCGTCGCCGAACGCGACGCCGAAGGCCGTGGGGTGGGGGACCCGCCAGACCGGATCGAGCGCGGCGTCGAGGAAGGTCACCCACCCCGCGCTGCCCGCGCCTCGCAGGCGCAGGATGACCCCGCCCGCCCGGTGGGCGGCGACGCCGACGATCTCGGCGCCGTCGGCGCTCGTCCAGCGCCCGGCGAGCGCGCCGTCGGGCTCGACGAACAGGGCCTCGGATCCGGTGTAGAGCACCCGCCCGCCGCCGACGATGGGCGCCGAGCGGGGGGCGGCGGGCAGATCGGCGCGCCAGATCTCGGCGTCGGCCTCCAGATCCCGCAGGGCCACGGTCACGGCGGTCGCGTCGCGGCGCTCCACGAGCAGGGCCCGGTCGGGGGTCGGCATCCAGCCGGTCGGCCCGGCGAGCGCGGCGCCCTCGGCGATCGTCGCGATGGTGCCCACCGGGGTCGGCGTGGGCGCGTCGGGGCTCTCGGGATCGACCCGCCAGCGCATCAGCGTCCCGCGCAGCGGATCGAGCTCGACCGACATCGTCAGCGCCGTGATCACCGCGCTGCCGGAGTCGATGTGCGGCGCGGCGACCACCACGTCCATGCCCGGCCCGTCGAGGGTCGCGTCGAGCAGCGGCTGGCCGTCGTCGAGCGCCACCGCCCGCAGGTTCACCGGCGAGCCGAACTCGAGCGTCGTCGGGTCGAGCGTCGCCAGCCGGTGCTGCCCCACGGCGATGGCCCGGGCGCGGTGGTCCTGCTCCAGCGCGAGGGTGTCGCGGGCGAGCACCGTCGCCCGCTCGCCGTCGAGCACGACGATGTGTTCCGGGCGGACGTGCAGCTCGCTGTCGAGGCCGCACTCGATCTCGTCCGATCCGGCCAGCCAGTCGCCGGGCGGGCGCAGGTGCACCAGGAAGCCGCCGTCGCAGAAGATGTGAGTGCCGTCGGGGCGGGGCCAGAAGATGTAGCCCGGCCAGTCCGAGGTGTCGTCGCCCGCGCGGTCCCGGGCGGCGAGCACGTCGACGGTCATCGAGTCGGCGGCCATCGCGCCGTCGGCGCAGATCAGGGTGGCGTCGAGCGTGACCCGCCCCGGCCAGTCGCGCACCGTCAGGGCGTCCATCGGGATGAGCATCCGGGTCGGCGCCCGCTCGGCGTCCAGCTCGGCCGAGGCGACCGGCTGACCATCCTGGCGGACGGTCAGCGACGAGACCCCCGACTCGCAGCCGCGGGCGTCGACGTCGATCGCCACGTCGACGCCGATGTGGACCGCGTCGTCGGCGACGGCCCGCACCGACAGGGTGGGGGCGTCCAGCCCCGCGGGCTGGCCCTCGCAGCCGACGGACAGCGCGCCCCCGGCGACCAGGGCGGTGGCCCACGCCACCTCGCGCGCTCGCATCTCTCGCGTCCGAATCTCTCGCATCCAGCGCATGTCTTCTCTGTCTCCCAGGTGGGTCACGGCGCGCCTCATGACGCGCTCCGGGGTTGGGTCACCCGAGGGCCGCGCGGTGTAAACCCGGAGGTCGGCTTCAGTGTCACCAGCCGAAGCGCAGCCCCACGCCGTAGGCCAGCCACGGCATTACCGCCAGCCCGTTCGACCCCTGCGCCCACCACTTCAGCGGCGGGCCGTCGTCGGATGACGATGCGGCGCGGGTCGCGAACGCCAGCACGTCGCCCCGGGCGGTGATCCCGAGCGCGCCGGAGAGCGGGATGTCCAGCCGCAGCCGGCCGCCGGCCAGCGCCCCGGGCACGACGCGGGTGTCCAGCCCGTCGGGGGCCTGCACCAGCAGCGCCAGGCCCCCGACCGCGCCGGCCCGCACCGTCACCTGCCCCGGGCGCCAGCTCAGCGAGGCGGCCCCGCTCAAGGTGGCCACGGTCAGGCGGCTCGGCACGGTGACCGGGGTCTGGGGGCCGCTCGAGACGCCCAGCGTGGTCTCGACCAGCCAGCGGTGGCCCTCCCACTCGAGGCCCAGCGCGCCCCGGAGGTGCCCGCTGTCGGCCAGCGGGGTCATGTACTGCCCGACCGTGGCGCTGATCCAGCGGGTGCCCCACGCGCTCTTGGGGGCCAGCTCGACCAGCGGCACCGCCGGCATCCGGTGGTCGTACAGCCGCCGCTGCTCGCCGGCCCCGAGGCGCACCCGGGCGACGTACAGCGCGTCGGCGGTGCGCCGCTTGACGGTGTAGGTCCCGGGGGTCAGCGCCAGCCGCCGCTGCTCGCCGCGCACGAGCCCCACGTCGGCCACCAGCCGCTGCTCGGCGCCGTCGAAGACGAGGTAGTGCGCCTCGCGCTCGGCGCGCAGGGTCACCGTGCTGGCGGCGTCGAGCGTCGTCAGCACCGGGTCGCGGCGCCCGGCGATGTCGAGGCGGAAGGTCGGCCGCTGGGGGCCGTCCCGGGCGAGCAGGGTCTCGCCGACGGTGCGGTCGTGGGCGTAGCGCCAGGCCTCGGTCAGCGTGACCCGCCCGTCGCCGTCGTCGTCGGCCGCGCCGCGCAGGCCGGTGGTCCAGTGCAGGGTGAAGACCGACCCCCCGTGGGTATCGGACTCGAACGAGACCTCGTCGGCGGCGCTCGACGCGATGACCACCTGCCCGGCGGCCATGTCGGGCTCGACCCGCACCTCGAACGGCGGGCCGGGGGACACCCCCTTGGTGCGCGGCCGGGCGGCGGCGCCCGACTGGCAGGCGTCGAGCACCGCGATGCGCAGCCGGGCCGGCGTCGACGCGATGCGCCGCAGCAGCAGCTCGACCGGCAGCCGGGTCTCGCCCAGGCGCAGGGCGCCGATGTCGGCGTGGCCCGAGTAGTAGAAGACGAAGAGGTCGGGCCGGCGGCGCTGCGCGGCGTCGAGCGCCTCGAGCACCCGGGGGGCGTCGGCGTCGGGCACCCGGATGACGTCGTCCGCCGCGAACCCGCCCAGCTCGATCAGCGTCTCGGCGACCCGGTCGATGTCGGATCGCGTATGGCGCAGCCGCGCGTCGCCGCCGACGCCGTCGTCGCTGCCGACGATCACCGCGAGCCGCCCCTCGGCCCGGGCCGCGGTGGGCGTGATCCCGGCGAGGGCCAGCGCCCCGATCAGCGTGACGATATATATACGCCTCATCGGTCTCCCCACCGCGCGGGCTTGGTGCAGCGGTGCTCGACCAGCGAGAGGCCCGGCACCGGGGTCAGCGGATCGGCGGCCTGGGCCTCGACCGCGTCGACGACGTCCGCCAGCGACAGCGGCCCGTCGGAGAACGCGGCGATGAACCGCTCGGTGCCCGGGGCGGCGTCGAGGATCCAGCTCCCCGGGCTCCACAGCGGGTCGTCGCCGAGGGCCAGCGAGTCATCGCCGTCGTCGGGCAGCAGCGGCGTGACCGCGCCGGTCGGATCGACGCCGATCACGTAGACCCAGCGCCCGGGGCCTTCGAGCCGGGCCCGCAGGCGGTCGCCGGGCGCGCAGCGATCGGGCAGCGGCCCGCTCTCGTCGCCCCGGGCGAGGTACATCGCGAAGACGTCGGCCCCCTTCGCCCGCAGCCCGCCGGGCGCCTCGCCGGCGTCGGGCGGGTGGGCGATCGGCGACAGCGCGAGCAGCGCGCCGGCGGCGGCGAGCGTGGGCACGAGCAGCCACGGCCAGCGGGCCGGCTTTGGCGCTCGGATCGACGACGCGGCCCGGATCAAGGCCCGGGTCTCGGCCGCGCGCGCCGGATCGGCCTCGTAGGTCGCGCGCGCGGCGCGGGCCTCGGCCAGCCGGGCGCGGCACGACGGGCAGCGGTCGAGGTGCCGCGCCCGCCGCCGGGCCCACCAGCCGCCGTCGCCCGCCAGCAGCCGGGCGAGGTTCAGCTCGTCGAGGTGTCCGCCGTCGCTCATCCTGTGCCTCCTGCCGCCAACGCGCGGGCGTGCCGCCGCAGGCGCCCGATGCGCTTGTTCACCGTGATGCGCGACAGCCCGACCAGCCCGGCGATGTCGCCCTGCGAGAGCCCGTCGACGAAGTGGTACAGCGCGATCTCGCCCGAGGTCGCGTCGGCGCCCTCCAGCACCAGGTCGACGATCTGGCGGGCGGCGACCACGTCGTCCGGCCGGGCGTCGACCGCCCGCCGCTCGATGTGCTCGGCCACCCGGGTCCGCCACCGCGCGCCGCGGGCCGAGCGGTCGCGCAGCCGGTTGAGGCAGCGGTGGGTCGCGATGGCGTAGAGGTAGGTCGAGATCTTCGACCGCCGCTGGAACCGCCGGGGCTGCTCGAGGAGCTGCAGGAAGACCTCGTGCACCATCTCCTGCGCGTCGTCGTCCTCGCCGAGCAGCGCCCGGCAGCGGCGGTAGACGGCGTAGCGATGCTGCCGGTAGATGTCCGCGATGACCTCGGGGGTCCACACCGGGGGCGCTCTCCTCCGGGCGCCGGTCGGCGGCGCCTCGGGCAGTCTGTCACCCGGGCCGGGCGCGCTGTTAACCGCGGGCGGCAGAAAGCGCCCGCTCGGGGTGCGCGCCCCGCCCGCCTTGCGCCGCGCCCGCCCCGTCGGCCACCCTCCGCCCATGACCGCGCTGCCCATCGACGCCCTGCGCCCCGACTTCACCCACCACCGCGCCCGCGCTCCGGTGGTCGTCTCGGCCCCCACCGGCTCCGGGAAGTCGACCCAGCTCCCGCGCTGGTGCCGCGCCGCCGGGCGGGTGCTCGTCGTCGAGCCCCGCCGCGTCGCCTGCCGCAGCCTCGCCGTGCGCGTCGCCGAGCTCGAAGGCGAGCGCCTCGGCGCGGGCGTCGGCTACCGGGTGCGGGACGACGACCGCGCCAGGGGCTCCACCGACATCATCTTCGCCACCCCCGGCGTCGTCCTGCGCATGCTGGCCGATGACCCCGATCTGTCGGCGTTCGCCACCGTCGTCATCGACGAGTTCCACGAGCGCAGCCTGGACGTCGACCTGCTGCTGGCCCTGCTCGCCGAGCGCCGCGCCGCCGATCGGGGGCTGGTCGTGATGTCGGCGACCCTCGACGGCGACCGCATCGCCGCGCACCTGGCCGGGATCCACCTCGCCGGCGAGGGGCGCATGTTCCCGGTCGACGAGCGCTACCTGCCCGGATCGGGGCGGGCGGGCACGCTGCTGCCGAGCGAGGACGGCCTCGAGCGGCGCATCGTCGAGGCGGTGCGCGCCGCCGCGGGCGATCCGGGCGACATGCTCGTCTTCCTGCCGGGCAAGGCCGAGATCGCCGCCGCGGCGTCGGCCCTGCGCGCCGTCGGCGGCCTGGAGATCGTGCCTCTGCACGGCGGGCTGACCCTCGACGAGCAGAGCCGGGCGTTCGCCGGGGCCCGGCGGCGCAAGGTCATCCTGGCGACCAACGTCGCCGAGACCTCGCTGACGCTGCCCGGCATCGGGGTGGTGATCGACTCGGGCCTCGTGCGCCGCACCCGGTATCACGGCGGGCGGGGGTTCCTGACGCTGCTGCCCATCGCCGCCGACAGCGCCGCGCAGCGGGCGGGGCGCGCGGGGCGGACGGCGGCCGGGATCTGCTATCGCCTGTGGAGCCCCGAGGCCCGGCTGCGCCCGTCGACCCCGCCCGAGATCCACCGCGAGTCGCTGGTGCCCCTGGTCTTGTCCGCCGCGGCGTGCGGGGCCCGGGTCGACGGGCTGCCGTTCCTCGACCCGCCGCACGGGCACGCGGTCGAGGCGGCGACCGACGAGCTGCGGGCGCTGGGGGCCGTCGACGCCGACCGCGCGCTCACCGGGCGGGGCCGGTCGCTCTTCGGCCTGCCGCTCGACGCGCCCCACGGGCGGCTGCTGGTCGAGGCCGAGCAGACTGGCGCGCTGGACGACGCGATCGATCTGATCGCGGCGCTGGCGGTGAGCCGGCCGCTGTTCCGGCGGGGGTTTCGGGCGCACGACCCCGGGGACGATCTGCGGGCGGGCGGCTGCGACGCGGTGGCCTTCATCCGGGCGGTGCGCGTCGGTGATCCCGATCGGCACGGGCTGGTGCCGTTCACCGTGCACGAGGCCCGCCGCATCCGCCGCCGCCTGCGCCGGGGCTTCGGGCTCGGCGACGCCCGCCCGACCGACGATCCCATCGACCGCCGCCGGCTGGCCCTGACCGCGCTGAGCGCCGATCCCCGCTGCGCGCACGTCGCCCGGCGGCGCAAGAAGGCGGTGGCGTGGAGCAACGGCGGCACCGAGCTGACCCTGGGCCGGGAGTCGGCGGTGGCCCGCGAGCTGGAGGCGCCCCGCACCCCGGGCGATACGCGGGAGCAGGTCGAGGCGGTGGTCGTCTTCGAGACCCGGGCCATCGGCCTCGGCGTCCGCGATACGCAGCTCATCGTCACCTGCGCGATGCCGGTCCCCATCCCGTGGCTGGTGGCGGCGGGCGTCGGCCGGGCGCGGGTGGCTCGCACGAAGGTGAAGGGGCGGGGGACCTCGGCGAAGCTGGTCTCCGAGATCGAGCGGGTGCACGCCCGCAAGGTGCTGGCGACCCGGGAGGCGGTGCCCGACGGCGCGCTGGCCCGGCAGGCGCTGGCCCGGGTCTTCCTCGACGGGCGGCTGTGGCCCGAGACGCTGGCCGAGACCCGGGATCGCCTCGAGGCGCGGGCGCTGCACGCGAAGCTCGAGCAGAGCGAGGGGCGCGAGGCGGACGACGTGCCCCCGCTGGAGGATTGGGTCGCCGCCCGGGTCGAAGAGCTGGGGGTGACGAGCGGGTCCGACCTGGCGCTGCTGTCGCCCGACGATCTGCTGGCCGACGATCTGCCGGCGTGGATCCGCGAGGGGCTCGACAAGGCGTACCCCCGGCGCATCGCCCTGCGGGACATCGAGTTCGCGGTGCACTACGAGCTGGCCCGGCGCACGGTGGTGCTGGAGAAGATCCGCGGCCGCCGGCGCGATCCGCCGCCGCTGAGCTGGCTGCCGAGCTTCCGCGGGTTCCGGGTGGTGATGCGCGACGAGCGGGGGGATCATCCGCTGCGCGGGCGCCGCTGAACGGTATCTCGCCGACGGGGATGGTGATTCCATTGGCCGCGAGGGGCTGCTAGGTTGAGGGCACCCCCAATCGCGGCAGGGAACCGATGGAGCGAGACGACACCCCGGGACGCGTGGTCGAGGCGGCGGTCGAGCGACCGCTGGATGTGCTCGCCGAGCTGGAGCTCGTCCGGCGCAAGAGCGAGCTCTTCGAGCGGCGGCTGGCCTCGTGGGAGGCGGGCCTGCTCGAGCTGCGGCAGCGGCTGCACGCGCTGGAGACCGCCCGCGACCCCGAGACCCCGACGTGGCACGAAGCGCTGAACGATCTCAAACACCGCGTCGACCGGCTCGAACGCCGCCGACGCAAGCAGGCGGTGCAGGCCCCGGCGGGCGGCGCGGTGGGCGACGGCCCGTCGAGCCCGCTGCCCCCCATCCCTCCGGTCGAGGGGGCGGTGGCCATCGTCAAGGGCCGCTGGAGCACGAGCCACGCCAGCCCCGGTGAAGAGGTCGAGCTGAAGGCCGACACCGACGGCATCGAGGACGGCACGGTCATCGCCCTGGCGGTGCACGCGCTCAACTCCAGCCACCCGGTCGATCACGTCAAGGCGACGGCCGAGGGCGGGCGGCTCACCGCGAAGTGGACCGTGCCCCGGGGCACCGGGCCCACCGAGCTGTTCTTCGAGATCGATCACGCGGGCGTGCAGACCCGATCGAGCCTGATGGTCATCGAGTAGGCCCCGCCACCGAGGATGCCATGATCAAACGCGACCTCTCCTCGACGCTCGGCCCCCGCGGGCCGGGCGACCACCGCAACCGGCGCACCGGCGCGGTGGTGGGCCTCGTCACCGACAACAACGACCCCGACGGCTGGGGGCGGGTGAAGGTGAGCTTCCCCTGGCTGGCCGACGGCGGGGTGACCAGCCACTGGTGCCGCATCGCCCAGGTCTACGCCGGCAGCGGGCGGGGGTCGTTCTGGCTGCCCGAGGTGGGGGACGAGGTGGCGGTGGTGCTCGACCGGGGCGACCTGAGCCACGGCTACGTGCTCGGCGGCATCTGGAACGGCGAGGACGTCGTGCCCCCGCCGGGCAACGAGGACGGGGCCAACGACTACAAGATCTGGCGGACCCGGGCCAGCCACGAGATCATCTTCCAGGACACCGACGGCGGCGAGAAGATCACGATCACCGACGGGCCCAACGAGCGGCACCTGGTCATCGACGTCGCCGCCGACACCATCACCATCACCGCCGATCCCGGCGACATCACCTTCGAGGCACCCCAGAAGTCGGTCACGGTCAACTGCAAGACGCTCGAGGTCGAGGTCTCGAACAACAGCACCTGGCAGGCCGACACGACGATGACCGACACCTGCACCGACCGCACCGAGACCATCGGCGGGGCCGACACGGTGTCGGCGGGGCAGCTCTGGTCGATGCAGACCAAGAGCGCGAGCATCAAGCCGGGCACGTCGAGCGCGAGCTTCAACCGGCTGTCGGCGGGGGTCAGCGGCACGCTGTCGGTGACCGGGGCCGAGAAGCAGATCACGGCCAACGAGGTCTCCCGGCAGTCGGCGGCAGAGACGTCGACCTACGGGTCGCTGACGGTCGAGTCGTCCGATCGGGCGGCCTTCGCCGGCGATGGCCCGGTCACCCTCAGCGGGGGCAGCGCGATGATCAGCACCAAGGACGCGGTGTTCTCGTCGGGCGCGGTGCTGACCGTCAACGGCGGCATGCTGACGGTCAGCGGCACGACCGGGGTGTCGGCGCTGGGCAACATCGTGAAGATCAACTGAGAGGGTGCCATGTCGCTGACGCTCGAGCCGCTCGACGGGGTCTACGTGGGGCTGGTCACCAACAACCACGACCCGATGAACATGGGGCGCATCAAGGTGACCTTCCCCTGGATGCACGGGGACGTGGAGAGCAACTGGGCCCGCATGGTGCAGCCCTACGCCGGCAAGGAGCGGGGCATGTTCTTCCTGCCCGAGATCGGCGACGAGGTCCTGGTGATGTTCGAGCTGGGCGAGTTCAACCAGCCGCTGATCATCGGCGGCTCGTGGAACGGCCAGGATCCGCCGCCCGAGCCGGGCGACCCCGCGGGCGACAACCACCACAAGATCATCGAGACCCGCTCGGGGCACACCCTGGTCTTCAGCGACGAGCCGGGTGAGGAGTACATCCAGCTCAAGGACTCCTCGCTGCAGAACATCGTGCGCTGGGACTCGAAGAACGACAGCATCAGCATCACCGCCCAGACCGGGGACATCATCATCCGGGCGCCGGTGGGCGCGGTGAACCTGCTGGCCAAGGACGTCGCGTTCAACGTCACCGACAGCGCGACCCGCACCGTGGGCGGCAACGAGTCGGTCACGGTGAAGCAGAACGCGACCGAGGTGGCCAAGAACAGCAAGACCTGGAACGCGAACACCTCGCTGACCGGGAGCTGCACGACGCTGACCTTCACCGCGAGCGACTCGTGTTCGGTGCAGGGCAACGGGGCCTCGGTCGAGGCGAGCGCCCAGACGCCGGAGGACGAGTTCACCGTCGGCGGGGCGACGACCGACAACACCGCGTCGGTGACGGTCGAGGCCAAGGTGGCCAACGAGCAGGCCGAGAGCCGGACGTGGACCGCGACCTCGGCGATGTTCAACTGCAAGCAGGTCAGCTTCGACACCGGGGCCAACTTCACCCTGTCGGCGGGCAGCCTGACGGCGTCGAGCACCGGGCAGTTCTCGCTGTTCGGAGAGATGGTCAACGTGCAGGGCGGGCTGATCACCTTCGCCGACTGCGGCTCGATCAACTTCAACCCCCAGCAGCCGCCGCCGCCGCTGCCCGCGGTGCCCAGCGCGACGATCGCCAGCATGGCCGGCTCGATCAAGGTCTGACAGAGGGTCCCGACGATGCAGTTGCCGTTGCCGCCGAGCGTCTTCCCCCGGCATTGGGTGGCCCACGATGGCTACCAGGTGCAGTACCTGCCCCAGAACGGGGCCGACCGGCTCGAGTCGTTCCACTTCGTCGTCAAGCGGACCTATGCCATCCAGCCGCCGCTCGTGGCCCCGGTCACGATGCAGCACCCGCTGAACATGGCCGACGTCTACTACGACGGGGCCGATCCCGACCCGCTGCGCACGCCGCTGCGCTACGAGACCGATCTCATGCCGCCCAAGGCGGGGTGTGATGTCATCCTCAACGGGCATTGCTACGCCCCGGGCGGCGAGGCGGTGCAGTGCATCGCGTCGCTCCAGGTGGGGGACAACCCGCCCAAGCGGGTGCGGGTCATCGGTGATCGCTCGGCGTGGCTGCCCCGGGGCCGGACCCGGGCCCGGCTGACGGGCGCCCGCCCGTTCTCGGTGCGCCCCCTGCGCTGGGAGTATGCCTACGGCGGGGTCGACACCCAGGCCCAGGCCGGGCTGGCGATGCACCCGGCCAACCCGGCCGGTATCGGCTTCTGGGCCGCGCCGTTCCCCGGGGCCGATCTGCCCGAGCGGGATCACTTCGGCCCGCTGCCCAACCTCGAGAACCCCGACGCGCCGCTCGACGTCGACCGCCTGCTCGTCGAGCTGACGAACTGGGAGCAGGGCCCTCAGCCGTGGGGCTTCGGCTGGGTGCCCAAGCAGTGGGCGCCCCGGGCCGATCAGGCGGGCATCGACCCCAAGACCCGCGGCCTGTGGGATCTGGTGCAGCAGGCGCCCATCCCGGGCTTGAAGGACAAGAAGCTGCCGGTGCGCGAGATGGATCCGGCCTTCCTCAACGGCGCGCCCGAGGGGCAGGTGATCCCCCATCCCCACGGCGGCGAGTGGGTCGAGTTGCACAACGTGCACCCCACCGAGGAGCGGCTGAAGTTCCGCCTGCCGGCCGAGGTGCCCCGCCTGCGGTGGAGCACCGGCACCGAGGCCCCGGTCCCGGTGCGCCTGAAGATGGACACGATCACCATCGAGCCGGATGTGATGCTGGTCGATGTCATCTGGCGAGGCACGGTGCCATGCCCCGATGGCTTCTCGCTGGCCGACTTCACCCGGCCGCCGATCATCGAGGTCGACGGTGAAGAGACCCTGCCGGCGCAGCTCCTCGACACCGGGTTCCCCATCGAGTTGATCACCGAAGGGCGTCCGTGAGCACGAAGCGCACCCCGGGCGCAGCGATCGGGATCGTCACGAGCCTCAACGACCCGGAGCAGCAGGGGCGGCTCCAGGTCGAGCTGAAGTGGCTGGGCGAGAGCATCCAGAGCAACTGGTGTCGGGTAGCGGCGAAGCAAGGGGGGTACAGCCGGGGGAACTTCATCCGGCCGGAGCTGGGCGACGAGGTGCTGGTGCTGTTCGAGCAGGGGGACCTGCACCAGCCGTGGATCGTGGGCACGCTGTGGAATGGGCAGGACGCGCCGCCGGGGCCGGGCAACGGCGATGGGAAGAACGACCACAAGTTCTTCCAGACGCGGTCGGCGGCGCAGATGATCTTCAACGACGGGTCGGACGGCGGGTACATCGAGTTCCACG
>JAUHYW010000133.1 GCA_030426085.1 bacterium
ATGGCGGCTCGGGCCGGGATCGGGCCACCGGTGAAGTGGCGGGTTGCCGGCTCGGGCCGGGGGTGGCTTGCTCAGCGGGTGCCGGGATGGCGGCTCGGGCCGGGATCGGGCCACCGGTGAAGTGGCGGGTTGCCGGCTCGGGCCGGGGGTGGCTTGCTCAGCGGGTGCCGGGATGGCGGCTCGGGCCGGGATCGGGCCACCCGTGAAGTGGCGGGTCGGCGGCTCGGGCCGGGGGTGGCTTGCTCAGCGGGTGCCGGGATGGCGGCTCAGGCCGGGATCGGGCCACCCGTGAATGTCAAGAGGCGCCCCGATCGCGATCCGCCTTGCGCCGCCCGGTGGGAGGTGGCAGCGTCCCTCGCGGGGCCGCCCGGAGCCGGCCCGCAGGAGGGATCCTCGCATGTCGACCCCGTCGTCCCATCCGCTGACCCGCTGGCTCGAGCGGGCCTCGCCGGTGGCGTTCTCGACCTATGCCATCGCGGCGGCGTTCACGACCTACTTCTGCATGTACGCCTTCCGCAAGCCGTTCGGCGCGGGCACCTTCGAGGGGCAGGCCGAGCTGCCGCTGGTGGGGGGCATCGACCTCAAGATCCTCTTCGTCGTCTCGCAGGTCATCGGCTACTGCCTCTCGAAGTTCACCGGCATCAAGGTCATCTCGGAGATGGCCGCCGGCAAGCGGGCGGCGGCGATCCTGGTCGTGATCGGCGTCGCCGAGGCGGCGCTGCTGCTGTTCGCCATCCTGCCCGCCCCGTGGAACGCCATCGCGATGTTCATCAACGGCGTGCCCCTGGGCATGGTCTGGGGGCTGGTCTTCGGCTTCCTCGAGGGGCGCCGGGTCAGCGAGGCGCTCGGGGCCGGGCTGAGCGCGAGCTACATCGTCGCGAGCGGGGCGGTGAAGGCGGTGGGCAAGGCGCTCATCGAGTACGGCGGGATCGACGAGTACTGGATGCCGGTGCTGACCGGGCTCATCTTCGCGCCGCTGATGGTCTTCTGCGTGTGGCTGCTCGCCCGGCTGCCGCCGCCCTCGGCCGAGGACGAGCGGGTCCGGGTGAAGCGGGAGCCGATGGACGGCCCGGCCCGCAAGGCGTTCGTGCTGTCGTTCTTCCCGGGGCTGTTCTTCCTGACCTTCCTCTACATCTTCCTGACCGCCTATCGCGACTTCCGGGACAACTTCGCGGTCGAGATCTGGGCCGCGCTGGGCTATGCCGAGTCGCCGAGCATCCTGGCGACCTCCGAGCTGTACGTGGCCTTCGGGGTCATGGTCGCCCTGGGCCTGCTGATGCTCATCAAGAACAACCGCAAGGCGCTGATGGCGGTGCACCTGGTCATGCTGGGCGGCACGGCGCTGGTGGGCCTGTCGACCATGGCCTGGCAGGCGGGCGTGCTGCCCGGCATCGACGCCCTGGGGGCGACGCCCGAGGCGGTGTGGATGATCCTGGTCGGGCTGGGTCTCTATCTGGCATACGTGCCGTTCGGGTGCGTGCTCTTCGACCGGATGATCGCCGCGGTGGGGGTGGTGGCGACCGCCGGCTTCATGATCTACGTGACCGATGCGTTCGGCTATCTGGGCAGCGTGGGGCTCTTGCTCTACAAGAACTTCGGCGCGCCGAACCTCTCGTGGCTCGACTTCTTCGTGACGTTCTCCTACGTCACCGCGGTGCTGTGCACCGCCTCGTTCGTGGCGTCGATGCTGTACTTCGAGCGCCGCAGCCGCCCCGAGCCGCCGCCGGTCGAGGATCAGCCGGCGCCCGAGGCCGCCTGAGCGGCGGTCCGCGCGATCAGATCGGCCAGCCGCTCGGGGGCCTCGTCGGGCACCATGTGTCCCACGCCCTCCCACTGCGCGAAGCGGGCCCGCGGGTGGCGCCGGGCGAGATCCCGCAGCGGAGCCGCCGGCACCAGCGGATCGCGCTCGCCTCGCACGATCGTCAGCGCGCCCGGCGTATCGGCCGCATCCCCGATCCAGGCGTCGAGGACGCCGGCCACCTGCCCCTGCACCCGATCGATCCAGCGGTCGAGATCCGGCGTGCCGACCCGCGCCCGGTGGGTGGCCGCGCGGCGGTCGGCCCATGGGTAGTGGCGGTCGGCGTAGAGCATGCGCATCGCCCCTTCGAAGTCGTCGGCGGTGCGGCGCTCGAGCGTCGCCCGGCCCCAGATCGCCCACGCCGACTCGGGCTCGGGCGCTGGCCCCACGCCACCCGGCGCGAGCAGGATCAGCGGGTGCCCGGCGCGGATCCGGCGCGCCGCGGCGAGGACGACATGACCCCCCATGGAGTGCCCCACCGCGACGCCGGGGCCGGCGGCGAGCCAGTCGGCGGCGAGGTCGACCGCGCCGGGGAAGTCATCGGGCAGCCGGGGGCAGCGCACGTCGGCGTCGGGCAGCCGGGCGCGCAGCGTCGGCCGCAGGGCGTCGTAGTGGTCGGGCTCACCGCCGAGGCCATGGATCAGGAGGACGCGGATCATACGCTGCGAGTACCGCTTACGGCGGCGCCGCGCAACCCGGGGTGCGATTCGGGCAGGAATGCGGTTGTCCGGCGGGCGCCGGCGCGGTACGCGGAGGGACCCGACGACGGAGATGACACCCATGGCGGACGATCACGCGCTCCTGCGGGGCTGGGTCGAGCTGGCGCGGCGCTCCTACGCCATCCACCCCGAGTATCAGGGGGGAGAGGCGGCCCTCGGCAAGCATCGCCGGGCCGTCGCCGACTTCATCTGCCGGGGGCGCATCGCGGGTGAGGTGCGGGCGCTGTGGGCCGGCGAGCGGCTGCGCGCGGCGGTCTCGTGCTACCCGGAGGTCGACAGCTGGTTCGGCCAGCCGCGGCGCACGATCGTCTTCAACCGCGATCCGGGCGACGACGACGCCGGCCGCTGGCTCGTGGCCCAGGTCGCCGATCTGGGCGTCGATCCCCACACCGACATCATCGCGCTGGCCAGCGATCGGTCGCTGGTCGATCCGTTGCTCGCCGCCTGCCCGACCCTGGGCGTGGACTCGGTGATCCTGCTCGGGCAGCCTCGGATCGCCCTCGACGCGCTCGTCGCGGCCCGCGATCCGGCGCCCTACGAGGCCCACGGGCTGTCCGTCGGACCGGTCGCCGACATGGCCGAGGTCGAGGCCCTGGTGAAGCTGAGCCGGGATGTCTTCTCGGCGCACCCCGAGTGGTGCTGGTTCTGCGACGGCGCCCGCCAGCTCTCGCGGGAGATGGCCGGGCTGATGCTCGCCCTGGACGGCGAGCCCGACGACCTGACCGAAGTGATCCGGGCGGACGGCGAGCCGGTGGGCATGGCCCAGGTGCACCTCGAAGACAACCCGCTGTGGGGCCGCTGCGCCGGCTTCGGCCTGCTGCTGCACCCGCGCCTGTGGGGGCGGGGCATCGTCAAGTCGATGTATCGCCGGATGCTCGAGCGCCTGGTGCAGAGCGGCGCGCTGATGTTCAAGGGCGGCACGAGCCAGCCCCCGGTGATGCACCTCGGGCGGCTGATGAAGCGGCCGCTGCACGGGATCCACCTGCGGGCCGGCGCGCCGCTGCCCCGAGATCATTTCGCCCCCTACCTGGGCCGGCCGGGCGACTGAAACGCACGAATTTCGCCTCGTGCCCGACAGATCGGGTGTCTCGAACCCTAGTCTCTGACGAAGCCCCCGTCGGAGATCGCTCGTGCCCGTGCTGCCCTGCCCCGAGACGCCCGCTGTCGCCGCTGCCGTCGCCGACGGATCCCTCGCCCGCGATCCGCGGCTGGCGGCGCACCTCCAGATCTGCGGGCATTGCCTGACCCGGGTCTTCGGAGAGTACCGCGCCCTGCACGGCCGCCCGGCGCCCGGCGAGGCCACCCGGCGCCCCATCCCGGAGCGCGCCGAGGAGTGACCTCGCTTCCCCCACCCCGGCGAGCCCTGTACGGTGCGGGCATGCACGAAGCCCCGTCCCCGAACGACTCCCCCGACGCGCTGCGCCGCCTGCACCGGGCGCTGCTCGTGCCCCGGATCATCGAAGAGCGCATGTTGATCCTGCTGCGGCAGGGCAAGCTGTCGAAGTGGTTCTCGGGCATCGGGCAGGAGGCCGTCTCGGTCGGCGTGGCCGCCGCGCTCGACGCGGACGACTGGCTGCTGCCGATGCACCGCAACCTGGGCGTGTTCACCACCCGGGGCGTGGGGCTCGAGCGGCTGTTCCGGCAGCTCTTCGGCCGCGCTGGCGGCTTCACCGGAGGGCGCGACCGCAGCTTTCACTTCGGGTCGCGGGCGCATCACATCGTAGGCATGATCAGCCACCTGGGCGCGATGCTGCCCGTGGCCTGCGGGCTGGCCCTGGCCGAGCAGCTCGCCGGGCGGGATCGGGTCGCGGTGGCCTTCACCGGAGACGGGGCGACGAGCGAGGGCGACGTGCACGAGGCCCTGAACCTCGCGGCGGTGTGGCGGCTGCCGGTGGTGTTCGTCATCGAGAACAACGGCTACGGTCTGTCGACGCCGACCGCCGAGCAGTATGCCTGCGCGCGCCTGGCCGATCGCGCGGTGGGCTATGGCATGCCGGGGGTGCGCGTCGACGGCAACGATGTGCTCGCGGTGCGCTCGACGGTGCGGGCGGCGGTGCATCGGGCCCGGCGCGGCGAGGGGCCGAGCCTGATCGAGTGCATGACCTTCCGCATGCGGGGGCACGAGGAGGCGTCGGGCACGGCCTACGTGCCGGATGCCATGTTCGATGCGTGGCGGGAGAAGGATCCCATCGCCCGATTCGAGGCGCGGTTGCGGGCCGACGGTGTGCTCGAAGCGGGGGCGGCCGACGCGCTGCGCGCGGCGCTGGTGGACGAGATCCGGGCGGTGGCCGACGCCGCGCTGGCCGCGCCGCCGCCGGCGTCGAGCCCCGAGGCCGAGGCGGCGGCGGTGTATGCCATCGCCGAGCCGCCGGCTGAGGCCGAGCCGGCCGGTGTGCCCGAGGAGATGCGCTATCTGGATGCCATCCGGGCCGCCCTGGGCGACGCGATGGCCGCCGATCCGCGGATCGTGGCGCTGGGCCAGGACATCGCCGAGTACGGCGGCGTCTTCAAGATCACCGAGGGCTTCGTGCAGCGCTTCGGGCGGGCGCGGGTGCGCAATACGCCGATCATCGAGTCGGGGGCCGTCGGCTGCGCGCTGGGGCTGGCCCTCGCCGGCCGGCGGCCGATGGTCGAGATGCAGTTCGGCGACTTCATCTCGTGCGGCTTCAACCAGATCGTCAACAACCTGGCGAAGACCCACTACCGGTGGGGGGCGGCGGCCCCGGTCGTCATCCGGGTGCCGCACGGCGGCGGCGTGGGGGCCGGGCCGTACCACTCGCAGAGCGTCGAGGGCTGGTTCACCCAGGTGCCGGGGCTCGAGGTGGTGGCGCCGGCGACGCCGGAGGACGCCTACGGGCTGCTGCGGGCGGCGTTCGCCAGCCCCAATCCGGTGCTGTTTCTGGAGCACAAGGCGCTGTACCGCCAGCTCCGGGGGCCGGTGCGCCGCCGGGCGACGCCCATCGGGCCGGCCCGGGTCGCGCGGGCAGGGACCGACGCCAGCGTCATCACCTACGGCGTGGGCGTGCAGTGGGCCCTGGACGCGGCCGCGCAGAGCGGGGCGTCGATCGAGGTGATCGATCTGCGCACGTTGCAGCCATGGGACTCATCGACCGCCGTGGCCTCGGTCCGCAAGACGGGCAAGGCGCTGGTGCTGCACGAGGCGCCGCTGACCGGCGGCTTCGGCGGCGAGATCGCGGCGACGGTGCAGCGGGAGGCCTTCGAGTGGCTCGACGCGCCGGTCATGCGCCTGGGCGCGCTCGATACGCCGGTGCCCTTCGCCCGGCCCCTGGAGGCGCTGCACTCGCCGAAGGACCGGGTGGCCGGCGCCCTCGCGGAGCTGCTCGCCTACTGACGCCGGCGGGGCTACGCGCCCGACAGCTCGTTGAGATCCCGCTCGAGCGTCTCGCCGATGCGGGCGAGGGTGTACTCCCGCAGGCGGAGCTTGGTGCCGGCGAAGGCGTCGCTCGGCAGCTTCGCGAGCGCGGCGGCCCGGGCGGCGGCGGTCTCGATCAGCGCGTCGGGGGCGGCGACCGCGTCGAGGTAGCCCACGTCCACGGCCTCGCGGGGGCTGTAGATCCGGGCGAACAGCGTCGCCTCGGTGAGGCGGCGAGGGTCCAGCCGGTCGCGGGCCAGCTCCATGCCCAGCCGGGGCAGGGTCATCTGGATCGAGACCTCGTTGAGCCCGATCTTGAAGTCCCCGTCGGCGCCGATCCGGTGGTCGGCGGTGAGCAGCAGCAGAGAGCCGCCGGCGATCGCGTGGCCGGTGCAGGCGGCGACCACCGGGCGGGGGAAGCCGTAGAGCCGGGTGAAGAGCTGCGCGCCGCGGCGCAGCATGGCCACCGCCGCGTCGGGGCCGGTCATCATGACTTTGAGGTCGAAGCCGGCCGAGAAGCGGCCGGCGCGGCCGACGAGCAGGATCGCCCGGGCCTCGCGCTCGGCGCGGTCGAGCGCGGCCATGAAGGCGTCCATCAACGGGTACGACAGGGCGTTGGCCTTGCCGTCGTCGAGCTGGATGCGGGCGACGCCGTCTTCGAGGCTGTACTGCACGGGCTCGGTCATCGGTGGGCTCCGGTCTCGGGTGGGGGTGTCAGAAAGAACCACAGAGGTCGTCGACCGGGAAGAGCGCGCCGATGTTCTCGGTGAACTGGGCGCAGTCATCCGACATGCACGCCAGCCCGTCGATGAGCTGGCAGACGCCGAGGCACTGCTGCGCGAAGCTCTCGGCGGCGTCGGGGTCGAGCGACTGGCCGCAGTACTCCTCGAAGCAGGTCATCGACCATTCGCAGACCTGATCCGGGCAGCGCTCGTCGACCGGGCCGTCGCACGCGAAGGGCCGCTCGACGTCCGGGTCGGGGGGATCACCGACGCAGAGCCGGGCCAGATCGGGGTCGAGGTTCTCGACCAGCGCCGGGATGGGCGCGCAGCTATCGAGCGCGCAGAGGACGTCTTGGAGGCCGAAGTCGAAGCATTGCTCCACGCACAGGGCCTCCACCTCGGGCCCGTCGACCGGGCCCAGGCCGGGGCAGATGTCGTCCCCGGTCACGCACTCGGTCACGAACGCGCAGGCCGAGAGGCAGTCGGGGCCTTCGGGGCACACCTCACTGAACTCGCCCTCGCCCTCGCCCTCTCCTTCGCCCTCGCCTTCGCCCTCACCCTCTCCTTCGCCCTCACCCTCTCCTTCGCCCTCACCCTCTCCTTCGCCCTCACCCTCGCCTTCGCCCTCACCCTCGCCTTCGCCCTCACCCTCTCCTTCGCCCTCACCTTCGCCTTCGCCTTCGCCCTCACCTTCGCCTTCGCCCCCGATGCCTGAGTCGCCCGCGCCGCCGATGCTGGCGTCGTCCGACATGGGATCGGGGCAGACACAGGGCCCGAACTCTTCGGTGTCCTCGTCGCAGTAGCGTGTGCCCTCGGGCACCCCTTCGCACAGACAGCTCCGCTGCTCGCCCGCCTCGCACCCGCCGCCGCCTCCGCCGCCCGACGGCACGCAGCCGACGACGGTGAAGCCCACGAGCGCCAGCCCGGCCAGTAGATGATGCGTTCGCATGATGTCTCCGTCTCGTTCGTGGGGCCCCGAGCGGTTCACTCGAGGCCGACGTCGTCGAACACCACCCGCGCGGTGCCCTGCTGGCCAGAGTAGCCGTGCACGATGACGTAGTACTCGCCGCCCTCGGCGAGGAACCGGACCTGCGAGGCCCGGTTCGCGAGGGCGTCGTCATTGCACGTCAGCTCGGTGGCGATGTCATCGCAGATGCCCACCCGCACCGACATCACGGTGTCGAGGGGCGCGCCATCGGGCCTCAGGTTGTCGAACACGCTCACCTGCACGTCCTCGCCCCCGGCCAGCAGCAGGCGGTAGGCGATCGCGTTGGACGCGGCGGAGCCACAGCTCGCGGTCAGCCCGTTGGTGAAGCCGGTGTTGTCGAAGGGGGCCGCGTCACCGAGGAATACGTCGACGATCTCGAGTTCGTCGCACGGCATGTTCTCGTCGGGCGGCTGCGGGCCGTCGGCGCAGAAGTTGTCGCCCGTGTTGAAGAAGTCGTGGACCTCGTCGCAGCTCTGCATGGTGCAGAGGACCTGGGCGAGCGCCGGGCACTGCTCGCGGAGGGCCTCGTAGTCGGCGGTCGTCTCGCCGCCGCACTCCTCCTGGACGCAGTCGTCGACCCAGGCGCAGGCCGCCTCACCGTCGGCGGGGTCGGCGCACATCGGCCCGCTCTCGCCTTCGCCCTCACCTTCGCCTTCGCCCTCACCTTCGCCTTCGCCCTCACCTTCGCCTTCGCCCTCACCTTCGCCTTCGCCCTCACCTTCGCCTTCGCCCTCGCCTTCGCCTTCGCCCTCACCTTCGCCTTCGCCCTCGCCCTCACCTTCGCCTTCGCCCTCGCCCTCGCCTTCGCCCTCGCCGCCGCAGACGCACTCTCCGTAGTCGCCGTCGGCGTCACAGACGCGGAGGCCTTCGGCGTTGCTCGGCGTGCAGACACACGCCTTCGTGTCGCCTTCGTCGCAGTCGCTGCCGCCGCGGCTCCCTCCGCCGGGGATGCAGCCGGTGAGCCCCAAGAACACGGCGATGGTCCACGCCCAGAGCGATCGTTCCATGGTGCACTTCCCCCTTGTCGGCGCACGTCTGGGCGGCGGTGTACCGCATCATCGCGGTCCGAAGAAAGGGGGTGCAGCAGGGTCGGGGCGGGATCGGCCGATTCAGCCGATGCGGGTTCGGAAAGCGTCGTACCCGGCCGCGTCGAGGGCGTCGATCACCGGCTGCGGGTCGGGCGCGACGGCGATGATGGCGCCGCCGCATCCGGCGCCGGTGAGCTTGGCCCCCAGCGCCCCGGCCCCGCGGGCGATGTGCACCATCTCCTCGTTGCGCGGGCTGCACACGCCGGCGGCCGAGAGGTAGCCGTGGTTGAGGTCGAAGAGCGTGCCCAGCGCGTCGATGTCGCCGGCCTCGAGCGCGTCGACGCCGGCCTCGGCGATCTCGGCGATGGCGTCGAACAGCCGATCGTACAGCCGCACATGCACCGCGTGCCGCGCGCGCAGGCGGGCGACGGCTTCGCGGGTGGTGCCCTCGCGCAGTGTCCACGCGATGGCCAGCGGGATCGGGCGGGCCAGCCGGATGGGCACGTACGGCTTCAGGGCGCCCCGCCGGTAGCGCAGGCAGCCGCCGTAGGCGATGACGGTGTGGTCCAGCCCGCTGGGCGTGCCGTGGAAGATGCGCTCGATGCGCTCGGCCGCCGCCAGCAGCGCCCCATGGCTCAGCCGTTCGCCCCGGGCGTCGGCCAGCGCCCGCAGCAGGGCGACGGCGAATGCGGCGCTGCTGCCCAGCCCGATGCCCAGCGGCAGCTCGCCGTCGAAGGTGACCCCCACCGGGCTGTCCGGCGGGTGCCCCGCCGAGTCGAGCGCGAGCGCGAAGGCCCGCCCCATCGCGTCCCGGGAGCGCTCGTCGCCGTCGAGCCGCACGGTCAGCCCGTCGCGGCCCCACGCCGGGATGCGCAGGATGGGGCCGTCCGGATCGGGCTCGGCGGTGGCCCCGAGGCCCCGCTGGATGGCCGCGGCGACCGCCGGCCGCCCGTAGACCACCGCGTGCTCGCCGAAGAGGATGACCTTGCCGGGTGCCGCGCCGGCGCCGATGGGTCGGGCGGTCATCGGGCCTCCTCGCTGCGCAGCTCGGCCAGCACCTCGCGGGCGGCGGCCTCTTTGATCTCGCCCCGTCGGATGAGGCGGGCGGCGACCACCTCGACCAGCCGCCCCTCGGCCCCGGCGGCCAGCGCCGCCTGCCGCGCGTGCAGGCTCATGTGACCCCGCTGGATGCCCTCGCTGGCCAGCGCCTTGAGCGCGCCCATGTTCTGGGCCAGCCCCACCGCGGCCATGACCATCGCCAGATCCCGGGCCCGGTCGACGCCGAGGATCTTGCGGCAGACCCGCACGGTGGGGTGCACCCGGGTCGAGCCGCCGACCGTGCCCACCGCCATCGGCAGCTCGATCGCGCCGTGCAGCGCGCCGTCGGCCCGCCACCAGCGGGTCAGCGAGCCGTAGCGCCCGTCGCGGGCGGCGTAGGCGTGCGCCCCGGCCTCGACCCCCCGCCAGTCGTTGCCGGTGGCGATCGCGACCGCGTCGATGCCGTTCATCACGCCTTTGTTGTGGGTCGCCGCCCGGTAGGGATCGACCGCCGCGAAGCGCCACGCCTGCACGATGCCTTCGGCGACCTCGGGCCCCGAGAAGCCCCGCCCGGCGAGCGCCGCCTCGGGCACCCGGCAGCCGGCGCGGGCGCAGCGGCGGTCGGCCAGGTTGGAGAGGATGCGCAGGCAGACCCGCCCGCCGGTGAGGTCTTCGACCAGCGAGGCGACGCCCTCGGCCATCGCGTTGACCGCGTTGGCGCCCATCGCGTCGACGCAGTCGACGAGCAGGTGCAACACGATCATCGGGTGGGGGTCGTCGAAGCGGCGGACCTCGATGTCCCGAGCGCCGCCGCCTCGGGCGGCCATGTTGGGGTGCACGGCGTTGGCCCGGGCCAGGATCCGGGCCCGGGCCCGGCGCAGGGCCTCGACCGCCGCGTCGGGGTCGGGGCTGTCGACGATCTGCACCTGGCTGATCATGACGCCCTCGTCGGCGTCGGCGGTGAAGCCGCCGTGGGCCCGCACCAGCCGGGCCATGTTGCTCACCGCGGCGACGACCGAGGGCTCCTCGACGACCATCGGCACGGCGTAGTCCCGGCCGTTGATGGTGAAGTTGAGGCCCAGGCCCACCGGCAGCCCGAAGACGCCGATGCAGTTCTCGACCATCTTGTCGGCTCGATCCCAGCCCAGGCTCGCGCCGGACTCGAGCACCGACAGATCGGCCCGGTCGAGGCCGAAGCGGGTCGCCAGCTCGGCGTGCCGCGCGGGCAGATCGAGGCGGTAGAAGCCGGGGATGCGGGCCCGGTCGGGCGGCGGCGCGCTCATCGCTCGCCCCCGCCCCCGCCGCGGCCGCCCTGCTCGATCCACGCCGCGAGCCGGGGGCCGACGACCCGGGGGGCGGCGCGCAGCGCGGTCGGGGTGCGACAGCCGGTGAGGGCCATGACCATGCGGATGCCCTGGATGAACTGCTCGAGGAACGCCGCCGCGCCCTCTTCGCCCCCGCGCTCTTCGTCGAGGAACGCTTGCAGGACCGGCCGGGCGCAGCCCACGACGTCGGCTCCCAGCGCCAGGGCTTTGCCGCCGGTCAGCCCGTCCCCCACCCCGCCCGAGGCCACGATCTGGGGCCCGACGCCGGCCGCCATCGCGGTCGCCGCGGCGGTGGGGATGCCCCAGTCGGCGAACAGCAGGCCCAGGTCGGCCAGCGCGCCCCTGGCCCGCAGCGCCTCGACCTTGATCCAGCTCGTGCCGCCCGATCCGCTGATGTCGACGGCCCGCACGCCGGCCGCGTGCAGGCGGCGCACGACCCGGGGCGACAGGCCGGTGCCGCACTCCTTGACCAGCACTCGCCCGTCCAGCGCGTCGACCAGCCGGGCGATCGTCTCGTAGCCCCGGCTGAAGTCGCTGTCGGCGTCGGCCCCCGGCTGCACCAGCTCCATGGCCGGGTTGAGGTGCACCGCGAGGTAGTCGGCGCCGATGCGGTCCATCAGGGCCCGCACCGAGTCGATCCCGAAGTCCCGGGCCTGGTTGATGCCGATGTTGCCGAAGAGCACCACGTCGGGGGCCACGTCGCGCACGGCGAAGGTCCCGGCCGACGCCTCGGCCTTGGTGATGACCCGCTGACTGCCGACGCCGAAGGCCAGCCCCAGGCGCTCGCAGACCCGGGCCAGCCCCCGATTGATGCGCCCCGCCTCGGGCGGACCGCCGGTCATGCCGGTGACCATCACCGGCGCCTTCAGCGGGTGGTCGAGCAGGCGGGTCGAGGTGTCGAGATCGGCCATCGACAGCTCGGGCATGGCGTCGTGCACCAGCCACAGCTCTTCGAACAGGCCCCGGTGGTCGCCGGGCCCCACGTCGCCGGTGTTGCACAGGTCGATGTGGTCCCGCTTGCGCTGGTAGATGTCGCTCATCGCACTCACTCGGGTAGATGTCGCGGGGTCAGATGCGTGGACCGCCGCTCGGGTGGCAGGCGATCACCAGTGACCGGACAGCCCGAGCGTCATGCCATCGGGCGATGGCAGCAGGCTGAGCGAGGCCGACAGGCCGCCGCCTGAGGCGAACGGGTCGGTCTGCATGTCCCGGGTCAAGAACCAGGCGGTGCCGAGGCCCCCGGCGACACCCAGGGCGGTGGTCAGCGCCAGCGCGGACTCGTCGACCGCGCGGTCGGCCAGCGCCAGATACAGCCCGCCGACCAGCAGGCCGCCGGACAGCCCGCCCAGATCGAGGTACAGCACCCGGTCGGACGACGGCTCGACCCGCCCCGCGAGCCAGACGCCGAGGCCCGCGCCCAGGTTGAGCGAGAGGGCCGATGACAGCAGGAAGATGTCGTCGGCGTCACCCGGGGTCAACTCCGTGGTGGCCCCGTAGGCGACGAGGCCGCCGACCAGCGCCGACCACAGGCCGGCCGACGAGATCAGCGAGGCGGCCCCGGGCGTGGTGCCGAGTCGGGCGCCGAGCAGCCCGCCGAGCAGCCCGCCGGCCGTCGTCGCGCCCCAGACCATCGACACCGACGCCTTGACGGACCACTCGTCGGACCGCCGGCTCTGCGCGTGATTCCAGGCGGTCCACAGCGCGCCTTCGAGCAGCCCGAGGCGCAGGCCGGCCGAGATGCTGCGGGGCACGCCGTAGTCGAAGGCGTCGGCGCTGTCGGCCCAGGCGATGGCGCCGGCGGTGGTCGCCGAGAAGGCCAGGAAAGGCAGGATCACGCCCGCGGCCCCGTCGGGCTCGGCCAGGACCGCGACATAGAGCCCGCTGCCGAGCCCGTAGAGGACCCCGTCGATGTAGAGCAGCGCGATCTCACCCGTCGTGCGCTGGTCGGGGGTCAGGCGCGTCGGCTCGCCCGCGGGGATGCCGGCCGGGCCGGTGAGCCGGCGCCCCTCGTCGGCCCACCGGCGGCTCATCCGGGCGAGGTGCTCGGCCCACAGGCGGGTCGCCGGATCATCGGTCTCGCTGAGGCTGTCGAAGGTGTCCGCGGCCAGCGAGAAGCGGCCGGTGGCGAGCAGCTCGAGGGCCCTGCGGGCGCCCGGCGGCAGCTCGGCCGGGGCGGGCGGCGCCTCGGCCGGGGCCGCGGCCGGC
>JAUHYW010000167.1 GCA_030426085.1 bacterium
CGACGCAGCGCTCCCACTCCAACGCCTCGTTCAGCCTGGTCCTGTGAGGTCGATCGCTGTGTGAGCTCATGCGCAGACGGATCCGTATCGCGTGGGCGCTCCGCCCGCACGGGGGGCCCGACCCCCGAGCGGCCGGGCCGCTCCCGGCCGATCCCGACCCCCGTCGCCCACATCGCCGTCGGCCCTTCGATATCCGCGCGACCCGCACCCCGAGACTCCGAAGCCCCCCACCTGAACAACGCGGCGGCCCGGAGAACGCGGCGCAGGTGTCCGGCCGCGCCCCCCGGCCCGGAGAACCCGGCGCCGCGGTGTCCGGGCACGGTCGGGCCGGGCCGCTTTGGTGATCGGGTGCCCGGGCGCCCCCTGCGGCGGCCCGCCGCGCGCCGCTTGACACCGCTCCGACGCCGGCATACCCCTGCCCCATGAATCGCCGCCGAACCCGCCGCTCCCCGCCCGGACACGCGCGCCCCGAGACCAACGGGCGGGTCGTCACCCGCCTGGGCCCGGTCTTCACCGTCGAGGACGACGAAGGCGGCCTGATCGACTGCGTGGCCCGGGGCCGGGGCAAGCGGGCGGTGGTCGGCGACCGGGTGCGCTTCGACCCCGACGCCGACAGCGAGATGGCCCCCGGTCTGATCGTCGCCGTCGGCGAGCGGCGCAGCCAGCTCGTGCGGGCCGACGCGCTCGGGCGGCGGGCGCAGGTGCTCGCGGCCAACATCGACCGGGTCTTCGTGGTGTGCGCCGTCGAGCCCCCCATCCGAGAGGGGCTGATCGACCGCTACCTCGTCGCGGCCCACGCCCAGGGCATCGAGGCCAGCGTCGTCTTCAACAAGCTCGACCTGGCCTACGAGGACGAGCTGGCCGAGATCATGGAGATGCTCGCGGTCTACCCGCCCCTGGGCTACCCGGTGCTGTCGACGAGCGCCGAGGACGGCCGGGGCCTCGACGCGCTGCGGGCCGCCACCCGCGATCAGTGCAGTATTTTCGTGGGGCACTCGGGGGTCGGCAAGACGAGCCTGCTCAACGCGCTCGACCCCGGGCTCGGCGAGCGGGTGCAGGCGCTGTCCTACGCCAGCGGGCGGGGGCAGCACACGACGACGACCTCGGCGATGTACGCGCTGCCCGGCGGGGGCGAGGTGATCGACAGCCCCGGGGTGCGCGGCTTCGCGCTGTGGGGCATCGACGTCGAGGGGGTGCGGCATCACTTCCCCGAGTTCGTCGAGCGGGCCGCCGGGTGCAGGTTCGCCGACTGTCGCCATGTGCACGAGCCGCAGTGCGCGGTGCTCGAGGCGCTCGACGAGGGCGACATCGCCGAGAGCCGCTACGACTCCTACCTCAAGATCCGGGCCTCGCTGCAGAGCGACGACGACTTCCCCAACCGGTGAGCGGGCCCGACCCGGGGCCGGACGAGACGCTCGACCGGCTCTCGAATACGCTGCGCATCCTCCAGCGGCGGCGGGGCCACCGGGCGACCTCGGATGATGTGCTGCTGGCGTGGGCCGGGGCCGAGGCCTGCCCCGAGGCCCGGCGCGTCCTGGATCTGGGCACCGGCAAGGGCACCGTGGCGCTGCTGCTGGCCCGCCGGCTGCCGGCGGCGCACGTCGTGGGCGTCGAGGCGTTCGCGCAGAGCCAGCGGCTGGCGGTGCGCAACGCGGCGCTCAACGGCCTGAGCGCGCGCTTCGAGCCCCGGCTGGGTGATCTGCGCGACCGGGCGGTGCTGGCGGGCGAGGCGCCGTTCGATCTGATCACCGGGGCCCCACCGTTCATGCCGCCGGGCACCGGCGTGCTGCCCCGCGACGCGCAGCGGGCCGCGGGGCGCTTCGAACTGCGCGGCGGGATCGAGGACTACGCCGAGGCGGCGGCCCGGTATCTGGCGCCGGGCGGTCGGGCGGTCCTGCTGATGGACGGGCGCAGCCGGGCGCGCACCGAGGCGGCCATCGCCCGGGCGGGGCTGAGCTGCCGGCGCCTGACGGGCGTGCTCCCCCGCCCCGGCCGGCCGGCGACGTTCTGGATCGCGGTCGCGGGGCGCGCGCTGTCGGAGACGGTCGAGGTGCACACGCTGGTGATGCGGGCCGCCGAGGGCGACGGGTGGAGCGCGGCCTACCGGGCGGCGCGGGCGGCGCTCGACCTGGACCGATGAGGCGGGCCGAGCGCCGCTTGCGTCACTCCGGGAGCGCGCCGTACCGTCCGAACGACCTGATGGGGCTCGACCCCCGTTTTCGAAATGGAGGAGCAATGGTCGATCGATGGCGCAGGTATTCGTTGGCGTTGATGGCGCTCGTGGGCGTCGCGCTCGCCGGGTGTGTCCCGGCCGGCGGCAGCGGCGGGGGTGACGACGACGAGGACATGGCCGTCCAGGTCGACGGGGGCGAAGGCGAGGGCGAGGGCGAGGGCGAAGGTGAGGGTGAGGGCGAAGGTGAGGGTGAGGGCGAAGGTGAGGGTGAGGGCGAAGGTGAGGGCGAGGGCGAGGGCGAAGGTGAGGGCGAGGGCGAAGGCGAAGGCGAGGGCGAGGGCGAGGGCGAGGGCGAAGGCGAGGGCGAGGGCGAGGGCGAAGGCGAAGGTGAGGGCGAGGGCGAGGGCGA
>JAUHYW010000168.1 GCA_030426085.1 bacterium
GTCGCGGTAGGGTCGCGCCGAAATTGGCCGTCGTGCCAAGTGCCCGAGGCTGGGGCGGAATCGCCCGACCATCGAGCGGCCTGAAAATCCGCGTGTCGGTGGTTCGAATCCGCCCCTGGGCACCGCGCGAAGCCCGCTAGCCGCAAGGCTGGCGGGCTTTTTCGTTGGCGTCCCGGTGTCGCCGTCCCGCTATCGGGACACCGTCAGCGGGACGGGGTCGGATCGGCTGGAATCGTTGCTGGACGGGCGTTTCGGGACTTCGCGCTTAAGTGTCGTGCTGTTGTCGCGGGCCGCGATGCCCAGCAGCCGTTCGAGGGCGTCGCGGTCGGCCTTGATGTGGGCCAACAGGGTATCCACCCCCTGCTGGACGTCGAAGGTCAGGATCGTGTAGGCGGGCTGCCCCCCGGTAGTCTTGCCTGCCCGTGGGTTCAGCCCGATGCGGGTGACCTGGCCAACCTCACGCTTGCGATGACGAACGGCGTAGGGGTGGACGGCCAGCCAGCACTTCGGCGTCTCGCGAACGGTGAAGGTCGTCACCTCCATGCCTCGGTGGCTCAACCAGATTCGATGGAGTTCGGCCGTCATGCGGCATCCAACGGCTTGAACGCGTGGGTCCGCAGCTCCCGCCCCTCGGCCTGCTCGAGCGCCATCGCAAATTTGTCCAGCGCCGCCATCAGGTCGGAGGCGGCCTCGTGCACGTCGTCGTCTGCGATGCGGCCGTCGTGGACCAGCACCGCCAGATCATCCAGTGGGTGGTCCCCACGCCACGCCCTGGCGACTTCGATCGCCGTCACGGCTTCATCGGACATTCTAGTCTCTCCATTGGCTACAAGCTGGCCACCGGAGGCGGATGTCCGACCCACGTCCGTGCGTCCAGCGGTGATGATCAAGCGCGCACTTGTGCCATGCCTTCGCGCGCTGGAAGCGTAGGCAGTGCGTGTACGTGCGGCAGGACTCCGGGCCACCGAGAAGAGGGCGCCCGGTCGGGTGTTTGCCGAGCAGCGCCTGTCTGCGCTGCTCGGTGCTCTCGCCACCGGTGAGCCAGCTCGGCGGCTCGACGGCGGCGGCTGGGTGCGCAGCGGCCGCCTTGGGGTCGGCGATTGGCCAGAACAGCGCGAGCTGATCGTCCGCCATCAGACCGGCCCCTTCTCGAAGAGCGCCGCTTCCACGTGAGGCATGTGTGGGGACTCTCCGGGAAGCTGCGCATGGATCTGCTCCACGATCCTCATGGGCATGTCCCAGAAGCCGGCTCTGCCCCGAGCTGATACCGGCCTCACCAGACCCTCGACCGCATCCAGAACACCGAAGGCGGCTCCCGGACGGAACCATGGGCTGGCGAGTGCTGCCGCCAGGTCGGCGTCCGAGAGCGTCCGTGAGCGCCAGCGCTGATTCCCTATCACGCTCTCCAGCACGAACCCGCGCACTCGGGCCAGGGCCACGATCCCTCGTGGCCCCACCTCAGGCTGCACGCCCGTGTGCACCCGAACCTCTTTGGCGGCCTTGTCGCTCACGCACGCTGCGGCATGTATCGCAATCGTCGCTCCCACCAGCTCGCGTAGCTCACCGTTTCTCGAGGGCAGCCACAGGAGCCGGCGGGGGCGTACCGGAGCGGACAGGATGGCCCAGGGGTACGGTCGGTGCAGAGTGACTGCCTTCATCAGTGACCTCGCGCATCGAAGAGCGACGCTTGCCGGGTCTGCCGCGCGAGCAACGCCAGCGCCCGGGCCCGGCCCTCGGGCGGCAGGTCCAGCGCCTCGAGCGCCACCTGGGCAGCCCGGACCGACGCCAGGATCTGCGTGTCCGACGGCGCCGGCGGTGGACCGAGCGGCCCGCCGGTGCGGCAGACGTGGCCGGCTTCGTCGACGACCCAGCCTCGAAGCGAGGGCGCCCGGGGCGGGGTGTACCGCTCGAGCGCGATGCGCGCGGCGAAGGCGGTGACTCGCCAGCTCGTGCGCCGGCGCCGTGGGAGCCGGTCGACCCGCTCGTCGACCACCAGCGCGAGGCCGAGCTGGCTCATGCCGCCACCTCGCCGGGGCCGGTCCAGACCCACGTGCGCATGCCGTCGACCATCGTCGTCTCGAAGGGCACCGGTACGCCCCGGACCGGCGCCCACCGCTGGATGCTGCCGGTGATGCCACCCACCGCCTTCACCGTGCTGAGATCCAGCACCTCCATCGCCTCGATGAGCGTCAGCGTGCCCCGTTCTTCGAGGTGCTCGAGGAACTGCCGGCTCCGGTCGGGCAACTGCTGCACGAACTCCTCGTAGCGCAGCAAGGGCGCGCGCCGGCGCACCCGGATCTTGGGCGCCTCGTCCGGCTGTGGCGCGGCCCGTCCCGCTGCCGGACCTGGTGCCTCAGCGGGACGGACGTGCTCGGCGAGGCCCATCTGCCCGAGCAACTCGGCCGCGTCGATCTCCGTCCATCGCTCGGCGCCGTCCCGGATTTCCTTCATGCGCCGGTGCACGGCGCTCTTCGCTCGCTGGTGCCCGACGAGGATCTCCGAGGCGGCCCGGGCCCCGAAGCCGAGCAGATACAGCCCGGCGACCGTGCGCACGTTGAACGGGATGCGCT
>JAUHYW010000134.1 GCA_030426085.1 bacterium
GACGCGCGGCTCCGGCTGCTCGCTCGGGGCAAGGAGCCGATGGTGGCGGCGGTGGCGAACATGTGCCGGCTGCTGCGGGTGATGCACGCGATCGTGCGGGACGGGAAGCCCTACGATGCATCGCACGGGGCTCCGAGGCCGAGGGTGGCGATGGCGGCCTGACCGACGACGCGGCTCGCCGCGCACTGGATTCGGGAACCGAGCGGGAGGCCACCCCGGCTTGGAGGCGCCTCCGTAGCGACCTCGTGCGTGAGAGTCGGCCTCCGCTCGGTGCCCTCTATGCCCGGATGATGGAACTTGCGGGCGGTCCGATGGCCGACCCCGAACGCATGAGCTTCCGGCGCGAGGGATGCCCGACTGGTCTGCCGGCAGCCTGTGGAGAATCTGCGGGCTGTGGACATGCCGCCCCGGGGACAGCCCTTCGGCCTGCCCCCCGTGCTTGGACAACCCTGCGGGTTGCCCACATGCCCACAGCCTCGACGACGACGACCGGCTACACCCGGCCCTTGACAGGGGACGTGCCTACATGAGCCTGCTGGCTGCGCTCGCCGACGATCTGCGGGGCTACATCGCCGACGGCGGCTTCGTCATGCCGCCGCTCGTCGGGGCCACGGTGGTGCTGTGGTACGGCCTCGGCTATCGGCTCTTCGCCCTGCGGCGGGGCGCCCGGGGCGACGTCTCCCGGCTGGTGGCCGCCGATCGGGCCCCGCGGGGGGGTGTGCTCGGGGCCGCGTGGCGGGCGGTGCAGCCGGCGCTGGCCCGGGGGGGCGGGGCGGGCGACCTCGACGCCCTCATCGACGAGCACCTCTACCCGGTCCGCCGGGGGCTGAGCCGCTTCCGGGTCCTCGTGCGCAGCGTGGTGATCGTGGCCCCGCTCGCCGGCCTGCTCGGCACCGTCGCCGGCATGATCGAGACCTTCGACGGGCTGGGCCAGGGCGCGCTCTTCGCCGCCACCGGGGGGGTCGCCGGCGGCATCAGCCAGGCGCTGCTGACGACCCAGATGGGGCTGGTGGTCGCCGTGCCGGGGGTCATCGTCGGCCGCCTGCTCGACCGCCGGCAGTTCAGCCTCGAGGGCGACCTCGAGCAGCTCCGCGAGGCGCTCGTGGCCCGCCGGAGCGCGGAGGGAGGCCGATGAGGCGCAGCCGCCGCGGGGGCCACGAGGAGCAGGGGGTCGACATCTCTCCGCTCATCGACATGGTCTTCATCCTGCTCATCTTCTTCATGGTGACCACCACCTTCGTCAAGGACGCCCAGGTCGAGCTGGAGCGCCCCTCGGCGGCGAGCGCGAAGCCGGCGTCGACCAAGGCGATCCGGGTGACGCTCGACCGGCGGGGCGAGGTCTACGTCGACGGCCGCCCGGTGCGGGCGTGGATGCTGCAATCGACCGTGCGGGAGCAGCTCCGGGCCGCGGCCGATCGGCCGGTGCTGGTGGTGACCGACGCCGGGGTGCAGGCCCGGAAGCTCATCGACGTGATCGACCAGTGCCGCCTCGCCGGGGCCCGGGACGTCGCCGTCGCCACCGAGAAGGAAGCCGGCTGAGTCGATGCGCTGCGTCTGGAATCACGTCGGCGCCGGGGGGGTGATGCTCCTCGGCTCGACCATGGTGCTGGGGCTGATGGCCTGGATGAACGGCTACACCCAGCCGCCGCCCAAGCCCGAGCGACCCGAGGCGACGGCCATCGAGCTGGCGCCGAAGAGGCCCGAGCCCAAGCGCCCCAAGCCCAGGCCCCGCCGCCGGCCCCCCGAGCGTAGGACCTCGAGCCGCCCGCGCACCCCGCCGCCCAACCTGGGGTCGAGCCTCAGCGGGATCGCGCTCGGCGGGCCGGGCGGGCTGGCGACCGACTTCGCCTCGGCCGGTGATTCGCTCGTGGGCGGCGGGGGCAGCGAGTCGCTGGTGATGACGAGCGACGCGGTCGACGACCCGCCCCGGGCCACCCGCCGGGTCCCGCCGAGCTACCCCCCCGCGGCCCGCAAGCGGGGCGTCACCGGCTTCGTGACCTTCGAGCTGACCATCGGCGCCGACGGCCGGGTGCAGCACGCCCGGATCAAGGCCGCCGAGCCGCCGGGTGTCTTCGACGAGGCCGCCCGGCAGGTCATCGAGCGGTGGGCGTTCACCCCGGGCACCTACCAGGGCCGGCCGCAGACGGTCACCGGGGTCGAGCAGACCATCCGCTTCCAGCTCAGCCGGGGCGGATGATGCGGGCCCTGCTGCTCATCGCGTGCCTGCTGGCGGCGCCGGCGGCCGCGGCCGAGGCCCCCGAGGTGGACCACCTGGCGCTGGCGGCGGTGCTGCTGCGCGACGGCCACCCCGCGCGGGCGGCCCGGGTGCTGGACGAGGTCGACCTCGACGACGACGCGCTGGATCACCCGCGCTACTTCACCCTGCGGGGGGTCATCGCGCTGCGGCAGCAGGACTTCCGCGGCGCGCTCGACGCGCTGGACGCCGCGGTCGAGGCCGGGGCGACCGACCCTGCGCTGCACCTGTTCCGGGCCCGCAGCGCCTACGCGCTCGACGACTGCCCGACCGCGCTCGACGCGCTCGACCGGGCCGGCCCGGCGGTCGTCGAGGGCGGCCCCGACATGTACGTGATCCCCGCGGAGTGCCACTGGCGGGCCGGGCGCCACGCGCGGGCCCTCGGCGCGCTCGACGCCGGCGAGGCGGCCCACCCGAGCCACCGGGGCTTCGCCCGGACCCGCGTCCAGCGGCTGGTCGAGCTGGGGCTGTTCCAGGCGGCGGTCGAGGCCGGGCGGGCCTTCGTGGCCGGCGGCGCGGCGGCGATCGAGGACCACCTCTTCGTCAGCGAGGCGCTGCTGCGGGCGGGGGAGCCGGCCGAGGCCCGGGCGCTGCTGGAGGAGGCCCGCCTCATCTTCGGCGACGACGAGCGCATCCTGGTGCAGCTCGGCCACGCCTGGCTCGGCGCCGAGCACCCGATCACCGGGGCCCGCATGTTCGCCCGGGCGGCGCTCTACGACCCGGCCTACAGCCGCGACGCGGCCGAGATCTTCCGCGAGCAGCGCATGTTCGCCCGGGCCCTGGCCCTCAACGGGCGGCTCTTCGAGCAGCCGGCCAAGCTGCGTCAGCGGCTGGCGCTGCTGCTCGACATGGAGCGCTTCGAAGCGGCGGCGGCGCTCGAGCCCCGGCTGAGCCGCCTGGGCCTGCTGACCGAGGACGAGGAGCTGCGCTACGCCCTGGCCTACGCCCGCTTCCGGCTGGGCGACTTCGCCGCCGCCGAGCGCCACCTGCGCCGGCTGCGCAGCCCGGGCCTGTTCGAGCGGGCGGGCCAGCTCCGCAAGGCGATGGCCGACTGCCGGGCGGGGGTCGCCCAGTGCGATTGACCGCGCGATTCACCGCCCTCGTCGCGGCGCTGCTGATCGGGCTGCCCGTCGCCGCCCGGGCCGAGGGCGACCTGAAGGTCTTCGTCTTCGACGGCGCGGCGGGCGACGCCCCGCTCGAAGGCGCGGTCGTGCGCACCGGCGACGTCGAGGCCCTGACCAACGCCGCCGGCGCGGTCCGCATGACGCTGGACGACGGCGAGCACCCGGTCGTCGTGGCCCCGCCGGCGGGCCTCGATCGGGTCGCGGCCCGGATCACGGTGCGCATCACCGCCGGCGACACCGCCGAGCTGATCGCGACCCTGCGCGTCGGCGCGGCGCCCACCGTCGACCTCGAGCAGCGGGCCCCGGACAGCGCGCCGGACGCGGTCGAGGTCGAGGACGACCCCGCGGCGATCCGGGCGGCGCTGGCCGGGCGGGTGACCGGCCCCGACGGCGGCGGCGTGCGGGGGGTGCAGGTCTTCGTGCGGGGGCGCCCCGAGACCGCCGAGACCGACGCCGACGGGCGCTTCACCGTCGAGCTGCCGCCCGGCGAGCACGGGCTGTCGTTCATCCACCCCCGGTTCAAGGGCGGGCAGGTCGAGCTGGCCCTGCCGGCCGAGGGCGCGACGACGGCGGTCGCGCTCGAGCCGGCCGGGCTGGCCCTCGAGGACTTCGTCGTCACTGCGCCCTACATCGCCGGCGGCGTCGCCGAGCTGACCGCCGAGCGGCGCCAGACCGGCAGCGTGGTCGACGTGGTCGGGGCCGAGCAGATGTCCCGGGCCGGCGACTCCAGCGCGGCGGCGGCGCTCAAGCGGGTCACCGGGTTGACCATCGTCGGCGGCAAGTACATCTACGTCCGCGGCATGGGCGAGCGGTACTCGGCGACGACGCTCAACGGCCTCTTCGTGCCCAGCCCCGAGCCCGAGCGGCGGGTCGTGCCCCTGGACATGTTCCCCACCGGGGTCCTGGGCAGCGTGGTGGTGCAGAAGACCGTCTCGCCGGACCAGTCGGCCGAGTTCGGGGGCGGCGTGGTGCAGCTCCGCACCCGGGGCGTGCCCGAGGCGGCCTTCGTCGAGGTGGCGCTGTCGGGCGGCTTCACCACCGGCACCACGCTGGAGCAGGGCGCGGTCTACCCCGGCGGCGACCTGGACTGGCTCGGGGTCGACGACGGCACCCGGGCGCTGCCCGACCGCTTGCAGGCCGAGTTCGACCGCTCGGGGCTGCTGCGGTGCAGCGGCGCGATCGCCATCCCGGGCACCGGCCCCTGCGTGACCCAGGACGCGCTGGACGACCTCGCCGGCGATCTCGACCCGGTCTGGGCGCGCACGGCGAAGACGCTGCCCCCCGACTTCGGCCTCTCGGTCGCCGCGGGCGACGGCTTCGACCTCGGCCCGGCCCGGCTGGGGGTCGTCGGCAGCCTGAGCTATGACCAGAGCTGGCAGATCGAGCGGGGGGTCAAGAACGACTACGGGATCAGCGGCGGCCAGCTCGACCCCAACGAGCTGGGGGACTACGCGCGCACCACCCGGGCGGTCGACACCAGCGCGATCCTCGAGCTGGCGCTGGACTGGGGCGACGACCACCAGATCCGGAGCACGACGCTGCTGCTGCGCAACACCGACGACGTGGCCGGCTTCTTCGAGGGGCGGCAGTTCGGCAACGAGAACAACGAGCTCCAGATCACGCGGTTGCAGTGGGTCGAGCGGCAGCTCCTGACCCAGCAGGTGCGGGGGCGCCACCGGCTGCCGGCCGACCTGCGGCTGCGCTGGCATTACGGCTTCTCCCGGGCCGACCGCAGCGAGCCCGACCGGCGGACGTGGCAGTACGACCGCAGCCGGGGCAGCGACGAGCCGTTCCGCCTGTCGGCCAAGCCCGACTCGAACCGGCGCTTCTTCAGCGACCTCGACGACACGACCCACGACGTCGGCTTCGCCGCCCGTTACCCGCTCGGCGAGGCCCCCGAGGCCATCGCCGAGGACGCGGCCGACTTCCTCGAGGTGGGGGCCGGCGTGCTGCGCCGGGCGCGGGACGTCTCCTCGCTTCAGCTCCACCTCGAAGAGCTGGAGGGCACCCCGGTCACCGACCCCATCGAGCGGCTGCTGGTGCGGGAGAACATCGGCGGGGACGGCTACTTCTACGCCCAGAACGACACCCGGGTGGGCGACGCCTACGGGGCCACGCTGGGCGTCGAGGCGGCCTGGGTCGCTTTGCAGGCCGGCCTCGACCGGCTGGGGCTGGCCGGGGCCGAGTCGCTGCGGCTGACCGCCGGGCTGCGCCTGGAGCACGCGGCGATGACCGTCCGCTCGTTCGCCCCCATCGGCGACGACCCCCCGCCGGGCCGGCTGGACGACCTCGACATCCTGCCCTCGGCCGGGCTGACCTGGGCCTTCAGCGACACGATGCAGCTCCGGGCGGGCTACGGCCGCTCGATCAACCGCCCCGAGTTCCGCGAGAAGAGCGAGCTGCGCTTCGACGACGTGATCGACCGCCGCAGCTATCGGGGCAACCCCGACGTCGAGCGGGCGGTCATCGACCACCTCGACCTGCGCTGGGAGTGGTACCCCTCGCCCCGGGAGAGCGCCTCGGTGGCGGTGTTCTACAAGGCGTTCACCGACCCCATCGAGCAGATCATCGAGGCCGGGGCCGACCAGACGATCAAGCCGGAGAACAGCGCCGGGGCGACCAACGTGGGCCTCGAGCTCGACGCCCGCCAGGGGCTGGGTTTCATGGGGGCCTGGGCCGACGACCTGTACGTGGCGGGCAACGTGGCGCTCATCCAGTCGGCGGTCGAGATCGATCAGCGCACCGCGGCCGGCGAGGCGAGCCTGGTCCTGACCTCGTCCGAGCGGCCGCTCCAGGGGCAGTCGCCCTACGTGATCAACCTCCAGCTCGGCTACGAGGACCTGGACGGGGGGACCTTCGTGACGCTGCTCTACAACGTCACCGGGCCGCGTATCGTGGGGGTCGGCACCAACGACCTGCCCGACATCTTCGAGGCCCCCCGGCATCTGCTCGACGTGGTGGTCGGCCTGCCGCTCGCCGAGGGCCTGAGCCTGAAGCTGAAGGGGCGCAACCTGCTCGACTCGCCGGTGGAGGAGACCCAGGCCGGCGGCACCCCGGCCCGGTATACCGAGGGAGTGAGCTTCAGCGCGGGGCTGACGCTGAAGCTGTGAGGCGGCTTGAGCCGCTCGCGCGCCTCGTGCAAGATTCTCTCGGCAGCCGCAAGCGATCGAGGTGCCTCATGATCCGCCCCATTCGCAACGATGAAGACCATGCGGTGGCGTTGAAGCGCATCGATGCCCTGTGGGGCGCCGAGCCGGGCTCCGACGCGGCCGACGAGCTCGAGATCCTCATCACCCTCGTCGACGACTACGAGTCCACCCACCATCCCATCGGCCCGTCCGACCCCGTCGCCGCGATCCTCTTCCGGATGGAGCAGGGTGGCCACGCCCGAGAGGCGCTGGATGGGCTGCTCGGGGGGGCCGATGTGGCCGAGGCCATCCTGAGCCGTCGACAGGAGCTGACGCTGGTGATGGTGCGTCGCCTGCACCGCGAGTGGGGGATCCCGGCCGATGTCCTGATCAGCCCCTCGACCCCCGCGGCGGCGTGACGCTCAGAGCGAGGAGACGTCGATCCGGTCGTACTCCGCGTGGGTCCCGATGAACTTCACGTAGAGCGCCCGGTGCACGAACGTCGCCTTGACGACGAGGCGATACTTGTTGCCGCCGATGTTGAAGACGATCCGCTCCGCGTCGATGACCGAGGCGTGCGCATACCGCTGCTTGACGTCGGCCATGCCGGTCCACGCCGCCCGGCTCGCCTCCTGCATCCACTGTCGCAGCGGCGCCTCGGCGTCCCCGTGCCCGGCTTCCCAGAACGCCCTCAGCGTTCTTCGGGAGATGATGCGCATCGTGAACTCCTCATGGTTCGCAGGGACCCCCCGATCCTAGCGCCTTGTCAACCGGGCCGTTCACCGGATACGCCACCCTTGACGCCCGGCAGGCGGCGGTCGATCGTCGGCGGGCAGACAGCTGGAGGGGGTTCGATGCGCTACTGGTCGACGCTGGCGCTGTGCGCGCTGGCCTGGGGTTGTTCGAAGAAGGAGCCGGCTGCGCCCGAGACGCCGGCCGAAGGGGCCGCGGTCGAGGCGGCCGCGGTCGAGGGGGCCACAGGGGCCGAGGCGCCGGCGGCCGACGAGGCCGGGGAGGCGGCCGCCGCGCAGCCCGCGCCCGAGGCGCCGCCGGCGGTCGGGGGCACGACGCCGGCGGTCTTCGCCGCGCTGTCGGCCGAGCACACCGTCGCGGTGAGCGGCTTCGAAGGCCTCGACGGGCTGGCGGCGCAGGTCGCGAAGCTGATGGCCGAGCTGCCCGAGCCGCTGAAGGCCGACATGCAGGAGGAGCTGCCGAAGGGCTTCGACTCCCTCGTCGAGCGCATGGGCTTCGACCCCCGCGATCGGGCGGCGTGGGCCACCGTCGGGCTCGACCCGGCGGCCGGGGTCTCGCTGGCGGTCGACCTGCGGCTGCGGCTGGTGAACAGCGCGCCGCTGCCGGTGCTGCTGGCCCGGGTGTCCGACCGGGGCAAGCTGGTGGCGGCGCTCGAGCGCCTCGACCCGGCCTTCGACCTGGCCCTGCCCGAGACCGACGGCGTCGCCCGCCTGACCACGCCCGACGGGGTCGCGCTGCTCGGGACCCGGGGCGACTTCACCGCGCTGATGCCCATCGAGGACGGGGTCGACGCCGACGCGGCCCGGGCGGTCTTCGCGGGCTGGCTGAAGGCGTCCGACCCGCCGCTCTCGAAGGCCGAGGGGCTCGCCCCGGCGCTGGAGATGCCGGGCGCCGCTCGGGGCTTCGGGGTGGTGCTCACCCGGGCGCTGCTCCAGGTGGCGCCCGAGCCGCCGCCGAAGGTCTTCGCCGACTTCTACACCGCCCGCTTCCCCGCGCTGTCGCTCTCGGTCGGGGCCGATCTGAAGTCGGGGCGGCTGCGGTTGCAGGGCGACCCGGCGGCGGTGAAGGCGCTGCGCCAGATCCTGATCTCGCCCCACACCGCGCCGGCCCTCGACCGCTTCGCGCAGACCGCCGGGCTGGTGGGCGGCTTCTCGATCAACCCCCGCGAGCTGTTCGACGGGGTGGTGGCCCTCATCCCGCCCGAGCGGGGGGACGTGCAGGGGCAGGTGCTCATCGGCAAGAACGCGGTGCCGGTGGTGCTCGGCGTCTCGCTGGACGACCTGGGCGCGGCGCTGTCGGGGCACGGGGCGGTGATGGCGACGGCGAGCGGGCTGATGACGCCGGGCGACAAGCCGCTGGTGGTCGCGCTCGGGGTGGCTGATGAAGAGGTGATGGATCGCATCCTGCCGGTGGCCCTCGACCGGCTGGCGGCCCAGGGCGAGGGGACCCGCGAGCCGACGAAGTTCGGCGCGATCGAGGGGCACATCCTGAAGACCGGCCCCCGGCCGACCTTCGTGGTCCGGGCGGGGGACGCGCTGCTCTTCGGGCCCTCGCGCACCGCGATCGACGGGGCCATCGCGATGGGGGCGAAGCCGGACCCGGCCCGCCCCCGGCTGAGCTTCGCCGACGGCGCCTTCTACGGCCTCGCGGTCGCCCGGGGGCTGTTCGACGCGCTCGCCGCCGACGACCGGCTCGGCGCGGGCGAGGAGCTGGCCGCGGTCCGCGCGTTCTGGGACGCCCACCTCGGCGGCTCGCTGTCGATCGCGCTGCGGGTCGACGACCACGGGATCGTGGCCAGCGGGCCGGCGGCAGCGCTGCTGCTCGGCACCGGGGCGGCGGTCGCCATCCCCGCGTTCACGAAGTACATCAACCGCTCCAAGGCCGCCCAGGCCCGGCTCCAGCTCGGGCAGCTCTTCGTGGCCGCCTCGCTGGCCCGGATGGAGGAGCGCCCGCTGAGCGCCGCGCCGCTCACCCCGGCCGCCGACCCCTGCGCCGACGGGGGCGACGGGTCGTACGAGGCCACGGCGGCGACCTGGAGCCACCCCACCTGGAAGGCCCTCGGCTTCGCCCCCATCGGCAAACAGTACTACCGGTTCGCGTTCGAGCCCGGCGAGGGGCAGGGCTTCACCCTGCGGGCGGTGGGCGACCTGGACTGCGACGGGGTGCAGGCGGTCTACGCCCACGGCACCGACGCCGAGGGCCAGCGCCGGCCGGACGTCGAGGAGAACCCGCTCGAGTAGCGGGCCCCGGGCGCCTACTGGGGGATGGGCTCGGGGTCGGGGTTGATGCCGCAGACCCGGCGCGACCCGTTGCGGCAGTAGTAGCCCGACAGGCCGTTGATGCACTCGATCTCGGTGGGGTGCCGCTCGTCGACGAAGCCGTCGCAGTCGTCGTCCAGGCCGTTGCAGGTCTGGGGGTCGCCGGCGCCTTCGAGGGGCTGCCGACCGGACACCGCGCAGCCGAGCACCCCGCCGGCGCAGGTGGTCTGCCCGGCGGCGCAGTCCCCGCCCAGGCCGGTGTCGCACGGCTGGCCGGCGGTGCCCTCGTCGGTCTGACCGTCGCAGTCGTCGTCCTCGCCGTTGCAGACCTCCCGGGCCGCGTCGGGTGCCACGCAGACCACCTGCCCGCCCACGCAGGCCGACTGTCCGACCGCGCAGCGCCCCGGGTCGCCCGTCTCGCACTCGGCGGCGATCAGGAGCGGGGGCTCGTCGACGTCGCCGTCGCAGTCGTCGTCCTGCCCGTTGCACGACTCGTTGCTCGGCCGGCGGTTGCGGCGGCAGTCCAGCTCACCGCCCTCGCACGAGAGGGTGCCCGGCCCGCAGCGGCCCGGCTGGCCGGTGTCGCACGGGGTGCCGTCGGTGCCCTCGTCGACCCGGCCGTCGCAGTCCTGGTCGACGTCGTCGCAGGCCTCGCCGGTCGCCTCGCGGGTGGCGTCGCACCACAGCGTCTGGCCGTCGCAGCGCCGCACGCCCGGCCCGCAGATGCCCGGCTCGCCGGTGTCGCACGCCCCGCCGCCGAGCCCCTCGTCGGCGTCCCCGTCGCAGTCGTCGTCCTGCCCGTTGCAGACCTCGGGGCTCGACGGCCCGGGGGCGGCGTCGCAGGCGGCCGCGTCCGGCCCGTCGCACTCGACCCGCCCCCCGCGGCGGCAGACGCCCTGGCCGACGCTGCACTGGGCGCCGAGGGCCGGCCACCGCTCGTCGGTGTCGCCGTCGCAGTCGTCGTCGATCCCGTTGCACCGCTCGAGCTCGGGGCCGATGGCGTCCCGGCAGTTGCCCCACACCCCGCCGCTGCACGTCTCGGTGCCCCGCCGGCAGGCGCCGGTGTCGGTCGCCCCGCACGGCCGGGTGTCGCCCGGCGTACAGTCGCAGGCGCCCTCGTCGACGTCGTCGTCGCAGTCGTCGTCGAGCTGATTGCACAGCTCGTTGACCGGGTCGCGGCCGCCCACGCAGTCGCCCCAGAAGCCGCCCTCGCAGGTCTGCTCGCCCTGCCGGCACTGGCCGACGTCCCGCCCGCACGCCCGGGTGTCGCCCGGCTCGCACTCGCAGGCGCCCTCGTCGACGGCGCCGTCGCAGTCGTCGTCGACTCGATTGCACCGCTCGTCGCCCGGATCGACGCTGCCCTCGCACCCGGCCCAGCCCTCGTAGGTGCACCGCTCGCGGCCGACGCGGCAGGCCCCCTCGTTCGTGCCGCACTCGCGGGTCGTATTCGGCTCGCACACGCAGACGTCGAACGGCGCCTCGCGCCCGTCGATGTGCCCGTCGCAGTCGTCATCCACGCCGTCGCACACCTCGTCGGGCACCGCGCCGCAGCCCCCGCAGGCGTTGAGCACGCCCTCGTCGGTGTCGCCGTTGCAGTTGTCGTCGACCCCGTTGCACAGCTCGGGCGTCGGGGCGATACCCGAGCACGGGCCCCACTGCCCCTCGCCGGAGCAGATGCGGACCCCCTCGGTGCACGCGCCCCGATCGGCCCCGCACACCTCTTCGAGGCCCGGGGCGCAGCGGCACTCCGGGGCCTCGTCGACGACGAGGTCGCAGTCGTTGTCGAAGCCGTCGCAGATCTCGTCGGGCAGCGGGCCGCAGTCGTTGCAGTCGTTGCGCACGCCCTCGTCGATCGAGTCGTCGTAGTCGTCGTCCCGGCCGTTGCACACCTCGTCGGCCGGCGCCGCGTCGGGGGCCGGCGCCGCGTCGTCGGCCGGGGTCATGTCGCCCGGCTCGCCGCCCGCGCCGCCGGATCCGCCCTCACCGCCGGACCCGCCCTCGCCGCCGACGTCGAACAGGGGCCGGGCCGGCAGCTCGTCGGGCAGCTCGATGCAGCCGCCGAGCGCCCACCCCAGCCCCGCCAGGATCACCGGCCATCGTCGCCGCGCCATCAGAACCTCCCGTGCAGCCGCAGGCCGGGCCCGTCGACGCGCAGGGCGACCTGCCCCCCGTCGTCGATCCAGCGCAGGACGGCCCACCCCCCGAGGACGGCGCCGATGCCCAGCATCGTGATCGCGGCCCCCTCGGCGATCGCCGTCCGGGTGACCGCCTCGTCGAAGTCCGACTCGGCCGACAGGTACGCCGGCTCGGTCCGCGCCGTGCCCGCTGCGGCCACCGCCTGGTCGACGTCGTCCGCTGCGCCGAAGGCCACCCCGTACAGCACCCCGCCGGCCACCAGCGACGCCGCCGCGGCCCCGGTGATCACCCAGGTCGTCGTGCGGTCGGGCGCCGCCGGCACCGCCGGCGCGGCGGTGGCCATCGCCGGCTCCAGCACCCGCCACTGTCGGCAGTGGCCCCGGCCCTCGTCCGCCCGATCCAGATCGGGCAGCAGGCTGCACAGCGCTCGATGGGGCAGGGCCGCGTCGGGCTTGAGGCGGCTGGCGCCCTTCCACGCCTCGGCGGCGCCGGCCCGATCGCCGTCGCGCACCCGGGCCCGGGCCCGGGCCACCAGCGTCTCGTAATCCGCCGAGGGGACCGGCCCGGCCTGCACCGCCTCGCAGCGCCGGGCCAGATCGGCCCGGCCCTTGGCCGCCAGGGCCCGCACCGCGCCGGGCAGCGTATCGGCGGTCGCCGCCTGGGCGTAGGCCTCGGCCCCGTCGCACGCCCGGCGGTCGTCCCCGTCCCGGTCGAGCACGCTCTGCAGGCTGCGGGCGTAGTTGAACGCGAGCTGGGCGTCGCCCCGGCAGGCGGGGCGGGTGCGGGCCTCGGCGAAGGCGGCGAAGGCGGCGTCGACCCCCTCGGTGCGATAGGCCCGGGTGCCGGCCGACGAGCACTCCTCGGCCTGCGCGGGGCCGGCGGCGAGCAGCGCGACGCACAGCAGGGGCGCGAGGGATCGACTAGATGACCCGGGCGAGAATGACGATACGGTGGCGGCGCGCCGGGCGCGTCGAGGCCAAGGCGCGACGACGAAGGCGTGCCAGGGGCACGTCGAGGAGGAGCAACGCAGGCATCGGCGTGCCCGGTCGTCGACACCGGATTGGCACTTCCGTCCGGGGCATCTATCGACCACCGCCACCTCCGGCCAGGCAGCCGACGCCCACCAGCCCGCAGGCCGTCGTGAAGCGCCCATCGAGCCGATCGGCGGCGGCCCGGTCGAGGCGGGCGAGGCGCTTCATCGCGCGCTCGGCGTCGCCGCACGCGCAGCGGGCGATGAGCTGCTCCACCTGCCGGGCGAGGCGGTCGGCGGTCGGCGGGGCCGGCGCCCGGCGGGTGCGGGCGGCGCGGCGGACCGGGGCGGCGTCGGGACCACTTCGACCACCTCGCCCGGGGCCACGAAGAGGCGCAGGCCGAGAAGCGCCCC
>JAUHYW010000047.1 GCA_030426085.1 bacterium
GCCAGACCGGCGAGCAGGCAGGTGAGGACGAGCAGGGCGCGCATCAGAGAGGCTCCGCGGGGGGCCAGCCGACGATATCGGGCCGGATGAGGGGCGGACAAGCGTCGCCGACGCAGAGCTGGAGCAGATCGAACGCCCCGTCTCCGTCCCGGTCCGGGTCGCAGGCGTCGCCGACGCCGTCGCCGTCGAGATCGAGCTGGCGGGGGTCGGGGGTCCGGGGGCAGCGGTCGAGCGCGTCGCCGACCCCGTCGCCGTCGGCGTCCGACTGCCACCAGCAGCCCCAGCGACACGGCGTCCGGGGGGCCAGATCGCACACGTCGCCCAGGCCGTCCTTGTCGGCGTCGCGGCCGAAGGGGTCGGGGGCCCACGGGCAGAGATCGACCCGGGCCGTCCACCGCCCGGCGGCCCGGTCGTCGCCGTCGGGGTCGAGATCGCAGGCGTCGCCGAGGCCGTCGCTGTCGAGGTCGAGGTTGGCCCGATCGACCGTACGGGGGCAGCGGTCGAAGTCGTCGGGCCAGCCGTCCCCGTCGTCGTCGGGGTCGCAGGCGTCGCCGAGCCCATCGCCGTCGAGGTCGAGCTGATCGGGGTTCGAGACCCGAGGGCAGTTGTCGATGGGGTCGACGATGTTGTCGCCGTCCGTGTCGTTGTCGCAGAGGTCGCCTGCGCCGTCCCCGTCCTGATCGGCTTGGAGCGGGTTGAAGTCCCGCTCGCAGTTGTCGACGCTGCGCCGCCCGTCGAGGTCCGGGTCGCCGATGATCCCCCCCTCGGCGCCCAGCTCGATGATCCAGACCCCTGGCTCGCCGTCGCTCGACCCCTCCAACAGCCACTTCGCCCGGCCACGCAGCGGGCCCTCGGGCTCGTCGGGCAGCAGCTCCAGCGTCGTCGCCGCCCCCCGGCCAGCCCGGACCGTCAGCCCCGCCCGGGGCTCGACATCGGGCGTCTCCACCGGCAGCGCCTCGTAGCGCAGCTCGATCTCGCGCACCGCCCCGGCGTCGTCGAGCGTCAGCTCGGCGCTGAACGTCGCCGCTTCGGCGCCCGGCGGGCAGCCCGCTGGCGGGATGTCGATCCAGGCGAAGCGGACCCCGCTGGGGGTGTCGGTCCGCCGCACCTCGCCCCGGACGATGCCATCGGGGCAGGCGCCGGCCTCGAGCGGGGCCCAGAGGGGTGCGATGACCGAGCCCATCGCCAGCTCGGCCAGGGGTCGGGGCGCGGCGACGTCGACCGCGCCGCCGAGCGTGATGAGCCCGCCGCCGTGCAGTGTCAGGTCCAGCACCGGTCGCCCGGCGATGGAGATCGCGTCGGGCAGGTGCTCGTCGAGCTCGACCGCCACCGTCCAGGGCGGCCCGTCGCCGCCGAGCGGGACGCCGTCGCGGGGGACCTCGGCGGCGTGCGCGATCGAGATCGACAGGAGGAGGGTGAAGAGCAGGTGGGGGTGACGCATGGGAGCCCCTCGGGGTGGGATTCTGTCAATGGTGTATGCCGCACAGTCATGCTGAAACAGCCCATGGGATTCATGGTGGAACATAACAAAGGAGGCGGCGCCAGGGAAGCACCCTCCCGGCCCCCTGGCCGCAGCCTTCGCGGTTTGGGCGGGTAAACGCTGTCACCCCAGCCGGCCTGCGACTGGGATGAGATGGCATCAACTCAGAAGTCCATGCCATCCATGAAGGTCATCGGGCGGCGGTCGAGTTCACATTCGATGAGACGGAGGCCGGCGGACCCCGAGCCGCCGACCGAGCCGTGAGGCGAGGCAGATCCACGCGGCGACGAGCGCCGGCCAGGGCGTCGAGGGGGACGCCGGCCGCTGGGCGCAGCCGTCGGCCGGCGGGTTGGCTGGGATGATGGTGACGTCCGGGGCGAAGCGCACATCGACCGCGCTGTCGGTCGGGTCTCGCCCGGCGTCGGGCGGCCCTCGATCGACGGGGGCGCCGACGTCCGACCCCTGATCCGGCGGAGCGGCGTCCAGGCCACTGTCGGGCGCGGCGTCGAGGTCGACCGCCGCGTCGGGCCGCGGGCCGATGTCCGGCGGGTCCGGCCCCATGTCGAGCGCGGCGTCCGGTTCGGGTGGGCCCCCGTCCGTGGGCAGCGGCGTCGGCGGCGGGCCCGGCTCGGCGGCGCAGGCGTCGCCCTCGTCGGGGCGCTGCCCGGGGCACATCGCGTCCAGCGGTCGCCCGGGGCACAGCGTGCCGCAGCAGCGGCGGGCCGGGGCGTCGGGCGGGCAGTCCCACCGGCGCTGCACGTCTTCGAATCGGGTCAGGACCGGCTGCCACGCGCGGCCGAAGTCGTCGCTCACCCCCAGCGCGAACGGGCCGCCGAAGAACAGCCCGGTGCTGCCCCACAGCCGCCCGGTCGCCGGGTCGCGGCCGATGTGCTGGAGCCGGTCGACCGGCAGCGGGGCCTCGACCCAGGTGTCGCCCCCGTCCAGCGTGCGCCGGGCCCCGTCGAAGGCGCTGATCAAGAGCCCCTCCCGGCCGGCGCCGTCGAACGCCAGATCGACCTCGAAGTCGTCGATCCGCAGCACCTCGCGCCACGTCCGGCCGGCGTCCTCGCTGAGCGCCAGCGCCAGGCCGGTGGGCAGCTCGACCGCCACGAACAGCCGGCCGCCGACAGGCGCGGCGAGCAGGGTCACCGCTGAGGGCAGCGCGTCGAGCTCGGGCGGGCCGAGGGGGATCGGATCCCAGGTGCGGCCGCCGTCGGCGCTGGTGAACCCGCCCCGGTCGTGCACCGCGTACAGCCGCGCGGGGTCGGCCTCGCTGCGCAGCAGCCCCAGGAAGCGCCCCCGCAGCGCGAGGCCCGCCGGGCGCCAGGTGCCGCCGCCGTCCTCGGTGAGCCAGATGTCGTTCTCGACGCCAAACGTCTCGCTGATCGCGACCGCCTCCCGCGGGCGCCGGGGGTGGGCCGAGAGCGCCGCGATCTGCTGATCGGTCAGGTCTGCGGGGGCCGCGCGGTAGCTGCACCCGGCGTCGTCGCTGGCGAACAGGCCCTCTTCGGTCAGCAGCAGCCACCGCCGCCCGTCGCCGAGCGCGGCGATGTCGGTGATGCCCGCTGCGGGGGCCACCGCGTCCTCGCACAGCCAGGCGGTCTGCCCGTCGACGACCGCGTACAGCCCCTGGTTGTCGGTGATGGCCCATACCTCGCCCGGCCGGTGGGCTGGGAACCGCAGGCCGGTGATCGTCGGCTCCCCGCCGTGCCCCGCCGCCGACAGCGGGGCCAGCGTCAGCAGCGCCGCCCACAGTCCGAATCCGCCGCGCATCGCACCTCCGACCACATGGTGGGCGGCGCCATCTGCCCGGACCAGTGACGTTTTTTGCCCCACCGGAGACGGGTCATGGCCCTTGACACCGATCGATCGGTCGGCGATGACCGGCTGCTGCCGTGACCCCCCGGAGGACCGGATGCCGCGCATCGCCGTCGCCCTGCTGACCCTGCTCGGGACCGGGCTCATCGCCCGGGCCGCGGCGTTCTATCGGGGGGAGGACACCCTGGCGCTGGTGGTCCTGGGGGCCATCGCGGTGGGGCTGTGGGTCGGCGCGGTCGAGCTGTGGCGCCGGGCGACGGCCGCCGCCCGCCTGCTGGACGAGGTCGCCCGGCTGCCGGACGATGCCCCGCTCGAGGCCCTGGCCGACGCCTCGCCGACGGTCCGGGCCCGGGTCGCCGCCGCCCGCGCCGGTCAGGCGCCGCCCGCGCCGCCGGTCGGGTTCACCCCCTACCTCGTCGGCCTGCTGGTCATGCTGGGCCTCTTCGGCACCTTCCTCGGGCTGGTCGAGACGCTGGCCGGCGCCCGGGGCGCGATGCTCGGCGCGGCGGATGTCACCGCGCTGCGCCAGGGGCTCGCCGGGCCCATCGACGGGCTGACCCGGGCCTTCGGCACCTCGGTGGCCGGGGTCGCCGCCTCGGCCGCGCTGGGGCTGGCCGCGGTCTGGGTCCGCCGGGCCGAGCGCCGATCGCGCCGCCGGCTGTCGGCCTGGGCCGGGGCCCACCTGGCGCCGGTGACCCCCGCCGGGCGCCAGCTCGCCATCCTCGAGGCGCTGGCCGAGCAGGGCCGGGCGCTGCCCGACGCGGCGCAGGCGCTGGGCCGGGCCGTGACTCGGATCGAGCAGCTCGAGTCGAGCCTGGTCGACGCCCAGAGCGCGGTCGGCGAGCGGACCGTCGGGGCCCACGAGCGCGCCGCGCAGGCCGCCGCCGAGGCGTTCGCCGGGGCCGCCGCCGAGATCCGGGAGGCGCTGAGCGCGGGCTTCGCCGAGAGCGCGCAGCGCACGTCGGGCGCGGTCGCCGGGCTCGTCGAGGCCGCCGCGACCCGGGCCGAGGCCGCCGTCGGGCGCCACGCCGAGGGCTGGACGACGCGGCTGGCGGCCGACGCCGAGGACCGCCGGGCGGCCGACGCCGCGCAGCGGGCCGCGATGGGCGACGCGCTGAAGGCGCTGGCCGCGGCGCTCACCGCCGAGGAGGCCCGCCGGGGCGCGGCGCTGGGCGCGGGCTTCGACCGGATCATGGGCGCCATCGAGCAGGCCGAGGAGGGCCGGGCGCTGGCCGAAGAGGTCCGGGTCGAGGCGCTGGCCGGGCACCTGACCGGGCTCGCCGAGCGGCTGGGCGAGGCCGAGGCGGCCCGGCTCGAGGGGCTGGCCGGGCTGGTCGAGCGGCTGGATACCCGGCTGACCGCGGCCGACGCCGAGCGGGCCGCCCGGTGGCAGGCGCTGGCCGAGCGGGTGGAGCAGCGGGCGGCCGAAGAGCGCGCGGCCCGCGCCGCCGAGGCCGAGCGGGGCGCGGCCCGCCACGCGGCGCTGCTGGTCCGGATGGAGGACGCCGAGCAGGCCCGGGCGCAGGCGTGGAGCGCCGCGGCGCAGGGCGTCGCCGAGCGTCAGGCGGCGTGGGTCGACGAGCTGGACGCCCGGGCGGCGAACCGCGAAGCGGCCGAGGCCGCCCGCCACGGGGCGCTGCTCGAGCGCGTCGACGGGGCCGCCCGCCAGCGGAGCGCGGCCGACGCGGCGCTGATGGCCCACGTCGAGGGCATGCTGACGGCGGTCGAGTCGGCCGAGGCCCGGCGGGCAGAGCACGCCACCGCCCGGGACACCACGGCCCACGGGCGCCACGCCGATCTGCTGGATCGGCTCGACGGGCTCACCCGACGTCAGGGCGAGGCCGACGCCGCGCTGCGGGCCCATGTCGAGGCGGCCCACGCGGCGCTGCTGGAGCAGATCGAGGCCGCCGAGCGGGCGCGGGCCGAGGCCCGGGCCGCCGAGTGGACCGAGACGGCGCGCCGGGTCGAGGCGGCCGACACCCGCCGGCGGGCTGAGGCCGAGGCGGCGGTGGCCCGCCAGACCGAGGCCCTCGACGGGCTCGCCGGGCGGATCGAAGGGGCCGAGCGCCGCCGTTCCGAGGCCCTGGAGCGGGCCGCCGACGCCCAGCGGGCGGCGATCGCGGCCCTGGCCGACCGCATGCAGGCCGCCGAGGCCGAGCGCCGGGTCGAGGCCGATACCCGCGACGCCGCCCGCGCAGCCCGGCTCGAGGCCGACGCCGAGGCCCGGCGGGTCGGGTTCTCCGAGCTGGTCGAGCGGGTCGAGGCGGCCGATCGTGCGCGCCGGTCCGAGAGCGCCGAGGCGGTCGAGTCGCAGCGGGCGGGCTTCACCGCGCTGGCCGAGCGCTTCGAGGCGCTGGAGGAGGGGCGCCGGGCCCGGGCCGCCGCGGACGCCGAGGCTCAGCGGGCGGCGCTGGCGTCCTTCGCCGAGCGCCTGGAGGGCGGCGCCCGCGATCGGGTCGACGGCGTGCTGGCCCGGCTCGATCGGGCGGTGGACGCCACCCGGGATGGCTTGCAGGCGATCGGGGCGCCGCTGACCGCGCTGGTGGCCGACGTGCAGGCGGCGGTGGCCGGGCTGACCGAGGCCGAGCAGGCGCGGGCCGTGGCGCTGGCCGAGCGACTCGACGCGCTCGTCGAGCGGGTCGAGTCCCGGCTGCTGGACACCGCCGAGGCCGACGCGACCCGGCTGCGGGCGTTCGGCGAGGCGGTCGACGCCGCCCGGCGCCACCTGGAGGACGCCGCCGCCGAGAGTGCCCGGCAGTCGGCGGGCATCGGGGCCCGCTTCGAGGCGGTCCAGGCGGCGCTGGCCGATCTGGACGTGCAGACCGCCGAGCGGCTGGAGGCGACGACCGTCCGGTTGGGCGAGGCGCTGGCCGGGCAGGCCGAGGCGTTCGCGGCGGCCCAGAGCGCGCGGGCGACCGAGGCGGCGGCGGTGCTGAAGCGCCTCGACTCGGCCCTCGAAGAGCACTTGTCGGCGATGGGCGAGCGGCTGACCGCGCCGCTGGCCGAGGTGGCCGCGGCGGCGGCCGAGGCCCCGGCGGCGGCGGCGCGGCTGGTCGAAGAGGCGGCCGGGCGGCTGGCGGCCCGGGCCGAGGCCGACGCCGCCCGCGACGCCCGGCTCGACGCGCTGCTCGACGGCATGGGGCGCACGGTGGAGCGCATGGACGCCGCCACCGAGGCCCGCTTCGCCGCCGCCGAGGCCGGCGAGGAGGCCGCCGGGGCCCGGCTGGCGGCGCTGGCCGCGCAGGTCGAGGAGGCGCTGGCGGCCCAGACCGAGCGGCTGACGACGTTCGAAGCCCGCATGGCCGACGCCCGCGCGTCGAGCCACGCCCGGCTGTCGGAGGCGCTGGCGGCCCACGCGGCGACGCTGACCGAGCAGCTCGCCGACGCGGGCGCGGCGGTGCGGGGCGGGGCCGAGCTGCTGACCGCCGGGGGGGTCGAGCTGTCAGCGGTGGCCCAGATGCTGGCCGAGGCGGTGGACGGCTACCGCGAGGCCAACGAGCGCTGGATGACGACCCTGGCCGAGCTGGAGGGCAGCCTGGGCAACACCGGCGAGGAGCAGGCCGGTCGCTTGGTGGGCGAGTACCTCGATCAGACCCGGGAGGTCTTTGGCGACGCGCTGCGCTTCCAGCGGGAGCTGTTCACCGAGCTGCGCGCGCTGCGGGGTGAGGGCCCTCCGGCCGAGGCGGCTGGCTGACCGGATCCGGCCCGTCGGCCCGATGCCATGCGGACTGATCACACGGTGTGATGTCATTTCACGTCAGGGATTGTCTCCCTCCGCTGCGCCGGCCTACAAACGGTGACCCGAGGTGCCTCGGGCGCGGCCAGCGCCGCGGAATCCACCGCGCGGAGCGCGGACAGCAGGGGGGAATGCCATGAGTCTGGATCCGATCGTGATCGACGCCGGCTCGGGGTCGGTGCGCGCCGGCTTCACGAGCGATGACGCGCCGCGGGTCGTCATCCCGTCGACGATCGACGGCCGGCATGTGATCGAGCACGGCATCGTGACGCACTGGGACGGCTTCACCGCGCTCTTGCGGCGTACGTTCAGCGAGCTGGGCGTCGATCCGGCCGGTCGGGCGGTCCTGATCACCGAGGCCCCGCTCAACCCGAAGGCCAACCGGGAGAAGGTGACCGAGATCCTCTTCGAAGAGTTCGGCGTCGGGTCGATGTACGTCGCCATCCGCGCGGTGCTGGCGCTCTACCAGTCGGGGCGCACGACCGGCATCGTGCTCGACGTCGACGAGGGGGTCAGCCACACCGTGCCGATCTACGAGGGCTACGCGCTGCCCCACGCGATCATCCGGCTCGACCTCGCGGGGCGCGATCTCGATGACTTCATGGTGAAGACGCTCGCCGAGGGCGGGACGCGGATCGACGTCGCGACGGCGAAGGCGCTCCGGGAGAACGTGTGCTACGTCGCGTTGGACTTCGAGGCGGCGATGCAGAGCGGGGGCAAGGGGCCGGCGACGCACGCGGGGGTGACGGTCGGCAAGCCGCGGTTCTCGGTGCCCGAGGCGCTCTTCCAGCCGGCGTTCGTCGGCATGGAGTCGGCGGGCATCCACGAGACGACCTACAACTCGATCATGAAGTGCGACGTGGACATCCGGAAGGACCTCTACGCCAACACCGTGCTCGCCGGCAGCACGGCCCGCTTCCCGGGCATCGTGGAGCGCATGGAGAAGGAGGTCTCGGCCCTCGCCCCGCCCACGATGAAGATCCGGATCACGCCCACCACCCACGACCGGGTCTGGAAGGGCGGCGACATCCTGGCATCGCTGCCGACCTTCGAGCAGATGTGGATCACCCGGGCCGAGTACGACGAGGGCGGGGCGAGCATCGTGCACCGCAAGTGCTTCTGAGCGACCCCACGGCCCTACCACCGGATCACCGTCTGCCGTATGGTGCCGACCGGCGCCGGTGGACCGCGGCGCCGGGAGTCGAGTCGACCGGATGATGCTCGAAGAGCGCGAAGCCGCCGCGGAGACCGGCCACGTCTGGCTGGTCTTCGGCGACCTGATGGCGGGCCTGATGGGCCTCTTCGTGCTGTTCTTCGTCGTCGCCGTGTGGTTCCAGGTCGACCTCGCCGCCTCGCTCGAGGCCGAGCAGGAGGCCCGGGTCGAGGCCCAGGCGGCCAAGGCGGCGACCGACGCCCGGCTCGCGGCGCTGGAGTCGGCCCTCGCCGCGCCGCTCGCCGCCGGGCGCATCACCCTCGAAGACGGGCGCATCGCGATCGCCGGCAGCGTGCTGTTCGACCTGTACTCGGCCGATCTGCGCGCCGAGGGCGCCGCGCTGCTGGGCGAGATCGGGCCCCCGCTGGCCCGCTGGCTGACCGAGCAGCGGCAGATGGTGATGGTGGGCGGCTTCACCGACGACCTGCCGATCCACGGCGATCGGCGGCGCTTCGCCGACAACTGGCAGCTCTCGACCGAGCGGGCGCTGACGGTGGTCCGGGGCCTCGTCGAGCGGGGCGTGCCGCCCGAGCGGCTGTTCGCCGCCGGCTTCGGGGCCCACCACCCGGCGGCGCCCAACACCGACGAGACCGGGCGGGCCCGCAACCGGCGGGTCGAGATCGTGCCGGTGCCCCAGTCGGGCGCGCCGGCCGGCCCCGCGAGGAGCGCCCCATGACCCGACGACTCGAGGCGCTGCGGGCGCAGGGGGCCGAGGCCTTCGACGGGCCCGGCTTCCGCTTCATCGAGGCGCTGCTCGAGCGGGCCGAGGGGCTCGACGGGGTCGCCGGCGAGCACCTGCGGCGGCGGGCGGCGGAGCGGCTGTCGGCGTTCGAGGCGGCGTTTGCGTCGGCGAGAGCCGAGGCCCGGGCGACGCTGGCGACGCTGGACGCGGCCGAGGCGGACCCCGAGGGCGACTTCACCCGGGCGTTCGCCAGCGGCGACTACGGCTTCGTGCGCCGGGAGGCCCCCCGGGCGCTGCGCCGGGCTCGGACCGACGACGTCGACGCCGCCCGCAGCCGGGTCCTGCGCCTCGCCCGGCAGGCCCGCGGGCGGGGCCTGACCCTGCCCCCGCCCCTGCGGGCCCGGGTCCAGGCGGCGACCGCCGACGGGGCCCGCGACCCGGACGCGCTGGCCGAGCTGCGCACCGTCGGCGATCAGCTCGCCCGGGCGCTGTTCCGCGAGGCCGCCGACCACGCCCGCAGCGCGCTGGTGGTGGCCCGGGCCGGCGACCGGGTGGCCGAGACCGTGGGGCCGTACAACCCCGAGGCGCTCGCCGCCCGCACCCTGGCGCTGGTCGAGGCGTTGTCCCCGGGCTACCTGCGGGCCACCCTCGCCGGGCTGGAAGATCTGGCCGCCCTGCGCCGGCTGCCCGAACCCCGCCGCGGTCGCCGCCGCCGCTGACGCCGGTCGACGGGCGAAGCGGCCGCCCGCCTCCTGCTACCATCCCCCACCATGTCGCCCCCGACCCCCAGCGCCCGCCTGCGCGCCGAGCTCGACGCCCTGATCGCCAGCCATGACGCCGCCGAGCGGCGAGCGGCCGATCCGATCGCCTTCCCCCACCGGTGGCCGGCCGGCCCCGACCGGGAGGTGGTGGCCCTCTTCGCCGGGCTGATGGCCTACGGCCGGGCCGATCTGATCGCCCGCGCGCTCGAAGAGATCACCGCCCGCATGGGCCCGACGCCTGCCGCGCAGGCCGCCGCCGACGACCTCGCCGCCGCCCGCCGCCGCTTCGCGGGCGTCGTCTACCGCTTCACCCGGGGCGAGGATCTGGCCCGGCTGTGGGTCGGCCTGGGGGCCCTGATCCGACGCTTCGGGACCCTCGGCGCCGCGGCCCGCCACTTCGACGACCCCGACGCGCCGACGCTGCGCCCGCTGTTGACCCGGCTGCGGGCGGCGCTGATGGCCCCCACCGCCGAGCTGCCGGCCCGGCGCGGGTTCCGCCACCTGCTGGCCGATCCGGCGGGCAGCAGCGCCAGCAAGCGGTGGCACATGTGGCTGCGGTGGATGGTGCGCGGCCCCGACGCGGTCGACTTCGGCGACTGGCGCGACCTGGGGCCCCACCGGCTGCTGATGCCGGTCGACACCCACGTGCACCGCATCGGCCGCTTCATCGGGCTGACCGACCGCAAGTCGGCCGACCTGCGGTGCGCGATCCAGATCACCGCCGCGCTGCGCCGGCTCGACGACGCCGACCCCCTGCGCTACGACTTCGCGCTGGCCCACCTCGGCATCAGCGGCCGCTGCCCCCGTCGGCGGGTGCCCGCGATCTGCGCCGAGTGCCCGCTGGAGCGGATCTGCCGGCTGCCCGCCTGACATGCGTCCGATACACGCCCCCGCTCTTCGAGGTGCCCCATGACCCGCTCCCTCATCGCGCTCGCCCTGGCGAGCCTGGCCCTGACCGCCTGCGACGGCGAGAGCCGCAGCCGGGCCGACGGCGCCCCGGCCGGTGATGCCGACCCGGCCGACGGCGCCCCCGACTTCGCCGACCTCGACGCCGCCCCCGATCCCGAGCCCGACGCGGCGGCCGACGCCGGCTCCGACGGCCCCCCACCGGAGGATGACTTCGCCCTGCCCGACTTCGGCCCGCCGATGGACGAGGTGTGCAACGGCGAGGACGACGACCTCGACGACCTCATCGACGAGGAGGTGGCCAACATCTGCGGGGGCTGCGGCGGCCTGCCGCCCGAGGGCTGCCAGGCGTGGCGCTTCAGCTTGATCCAGGACCCCGACGGCACGCTGCTGCCGTTCCGCACCGTCGGCCTGCAAGCCCAGGTGCAGGGGCGCTCGCTGCGCGACATCGAGGGGGCGTCGTGCGAGATCCTGCGGCTGGCCGAGGCCCCGGCTCCCGACGCGCACCTGGGGCTGGTCAACATCGACGGCTCGCAGGCGATGCTCAACCTCGTGCCCACCTTCGACCCCGCCCGCGGCGGCTTCAGCTACGACAACAGCCCCGAACTGGGCCGCAGCCCGCTGTACGTAGGGGGCGAGACGATCGACATCCGGGCCGGCGGCGGGCTGCTCGTGGGGCCGTTCGACGCCGAGGTGCGCACCCCGCCGACCCTCGAAGACGTCGCCGAAGAGGCCCTGCGGTCGGTGCTCGACAGCGCCCGGGGCATGGGCGACGACGGGCCGCTCGCGGTGACGTGGAGCCGGGCCCCGGCCGACCGCCGCAGCCGCACCCGGCTCTTCGTCGGGGGCAGCGTGCCGGTCTACGGGGCCACCCGGCTGTACCGGGGCATCGAGTTCTACCAGCTCGACGCCCGGCTGCGGGACGACGGCGAGGTGGTGCTCGCCCCCGGCTTCTTCGGGGCCGGCGCGCCGGGCAGCTCGATCTGGGTCTACCTCGTGCGGGAGGGCCTGCGCCGGATCCCGGTCGGCCAGCACGCGGTCGAGGTCGCCACCGGCCAGCGGGTCGAGCTGCGCGAGGCGGGGGCCCTCGACCCGCCGGAGGGGGCCGAGGCGCCGTTCCAGATCCTGGCCCCCGACCCCAACATGCCCGAGTACGTGCCCGGCGAGCCCCTCGACGTGATGTGGAGCGCGCTGCCCGAGGGCGTCGGGCCGCTCCAGCTCTCCCTGTCGTATCGCGACCCGCTCGCCGCCGAGCAGGTGCAGATCAACTGCACGGTCGACGCCCCGGGCGAGGGCGCGGTGACCCTGCCCGGCGAGTTCACCGAGGGGCTGCCGGCGGACGACTTCGCCCAGCTCAGCCTGCGGTGGGGGCTCTCCGAGGCGCCGATGCCGGCCCCGGACGAGGGGCTCTACACCCGGGCCGTGAGCATGCTGCTGCGGCTCGATCGCTGACCGGGGAGGGACTATGCGCGGGGGGCTCGTCGGGATCGCGCTCTGGGGGGTGATGCTGGCCGGGTGCGGGGAGGTCGATCCACCCGCCGCACCGGCGGACGCGGCGGGCGACGCCGTCATCGACGCGGGGGTCGCCGACGTCGGGCCGCCGGACGCGGCCCCGCCCGACGCCGCGCCCGACCTCGACGCCGACCCGCCGGATCGGGGGCCGGACGCGAGCGCCGGAACCGACGCCGGGCCGGCGCCCGACGCCGAGCCCGACGCTCTGCCCGAGCCCGACGCTCTGCCCGAACCCGACGCAGAGCCCGACGCCGAGCCCGACGCCTGGCTGCGCCCGGGGGTCGAGCCGGGCAGCCCGTTCGGCATCGGCACCTCGGCCGCCCGCGCGCGCAACCTCGGCTGGCTGGCGTCCATCGCCGAGACCGGCATGCGCTGGCTGCGGGGCTTCGACCGGGGCGATGCCGCCGCCAGCCTGGACGACGCCGAGGCGGCCGGCTTCGCGGTCAGCGGCATCCTCCAGATGGGCGACACCTTCCCCCTCGACCTCGACGCGTGGCGGGCCCACGTCGCCGGGCTGGTCGAGGCCACCGCCGACCGGGTGCGCTGGTGGGAGGTCTGGAACGAGCCGCCCAACTTCTCGGTGGACAAGTCGCCCGAGAGCTACGCCGCGATCGTCGTGGCGGCCCACGACACCATCCGGGCGATCGACCCCGACATCCGGGTGGGCATCGCCGCCGCCAGCGTGCACCTGCACTTCATGGCCGAGGCCCTGCGGGCCGGCGCGGCGGGCCATTACGACCACATCACCCTGCACCCCTACGAGACCCTGGGGCTGGTCGATCGGGGCTTCGAGCCGCTGTTCATGGCCATCGTGCCCACCGTGCGGGCCATGCTGCGCGACCTCGACCCCGAGCGGGCCGACGTGCCGATCGTCTTCACCGAGCTGGGCCAGCCGGTCGACGCGCGGGTCTCGCCCGAGCGGCAGGCGGCGACCGTCGTCAAAGCCTACGTGATGAGCATCGCCCAGGGCGTCAGCCGGGTGCACTGGTTCGAGGGGGTGGACGGCGACTCGGGGCCGTTCGGCCTGATCGCGGCCGATGGCGCCCGGCGGCCGTCCTTCACCGCGGCCCGGGTCCTGATCGAGAGCGTGGGGGTCGAGCCCCGGTTCGAGGGTTGGCTGCACCTCGACGGGGCGCACCCCGGCTTCGTCTTCGCCGCCGACGCCGGCCCGGTGCTGGTGGCCTGGACCGGCCCCGGCGCGGCGGTGGAGCACGACTTCGGGGCCGAGGTCGAGGCGATCGACCCGCTCACCGGCGAGGCCCGCCGGGGCCCGCGCCACGCCCTGAGCCCGACCCCGATCGTGATCCGCGGCGCGCCGGCGGCCCTGGTGGACGAGGCCCGGGCCAACCGGGGCCGGCCCTACCCGTGGGGCGGGGACTACACCGACGCCGAGGCGGTGCGCTTCGAGGCGCCCGCCACCGCCGAGGGCCTGCACCCGCTGAGCGACGCCCCCACCCGGGACTTCGACGGGGTCGTCGCCCGCGATCACAGCCAGGGCGCGGGCCACGCCTTCGCCGTCGACCCCAACTTCCTCACCTACGACCCGGCGCCGCTGCGGGTCACCGCGGTGGTGCGGCGCAACGGCCCGGACAACGCCGGGTTCAACCTCAAGTACGAGTCGGCCCGGGGCTACCGGGGCACCGGGGCCTGGACCACCGTGCCCCCGGGGGACGCGTGGCACACCCTCGAGTGGGACATCGACGACCCGATGTTCGTCGGCAAGTGGGGCTATCACATCGCGCTCGACTCGGACTCGACCCGCTTCAGCGGCTACAGCCTGCGGTCGCTGACCGTGCGCCGACGCTGAATCAGGCCCGCTGCGGGCAAATGGCGCCGCACCCGAGAGGGGGATAGAGTCGAGCCGGGATGGACCGCCTATGCCCCAAGTGCGGCCAGCGCTACCGCGCGGACGTCGCCATCTGCCCGGTGCACCGGGTCGCCCTCGTCGAGGATCCGTTCATCGGCCGCTCGCTGGGCGAGTACGGCATCGTGGGCTACCTCGGCCAGGGGGCGATGGGCGTCGTCTACCGGGCCGACCCGCCGGCGGCGATCAAGATCCTGAACGTGGTCCGGGCCCGCATGCAGCCCGAGCTGGTGCGCCGCTTCGAGCTCGAGGCCAAGGCCATCGCCCGCCTCGAGAGCCCGCACGTCGTGCGGCTGTACGACGCGGGCACCACCGGCGACGGGCACCTCTACATCACCATGGAGCTGCTGCGGGGGCAGACCCTCGACGACCTCATCCGGGCCCGGCGCAAGCTCAAGCCGGCCCGGGCGGCCGACATCGCCTTCCAGGCCGCATCGGCGCTGGCCGAGGCCCACGACAAGTGGGTCGTGCACCGGGACGTCAAGCCCGACAACCTCTACCTCGAGCCGGCCGAGGGCGGGCGGGACTTCGTGCGGGTGCTCGACTTCGGCGTCGTGCGCATCAACTCCGACAGCGTCGCCCGCTCGATCACCGGCACCGTGGCCGGCACCCCGGCCTACATGTCGCCCGAGCAGCTCAAGAGCGAGAAGGACATCGACGGGCGCACCGACATCTACTCGCTGGGGGTCGTGCTGTACCTCGGGCTCGCCGGGCGCAACCCGTTCCAGGGCGAGGGGCTGATGCAGACCATCCAGCGCCACCTCTACGAGCCGGTGCCGCCGCTGCCCGAGGACGTGCCCCCCCCGCTCGCCGCGCTGACGCTGCGCATGCTGGCCAAGGCCCGCGAGGACCGGCCGCAGACCATGGCCGACGTGCAGGCCGCGCTGGGGGCGCTCGGGCTCTTCGACACGCCGCCGGTGCGCCTCGCGGGGCCGGTGGGGGTCGACCTCGACCCCGCCTCCCGCGAGCGCACCCTCGCCGCGTTGGAGACCGACCCCGCCTTCCAGCGGGCCCGCCAGATCACCCCCGTCGCCCGGCCGGTGGACCCGCCCTCGATCGACGAGCCCTCCGAACCCCACGGGCCGCCGACGGCGCCCGGTGACCCCTTCGCCCCGCTCGGCGGCTCGTACATCGAGTCGGCCCTCGACCCCGCCCCCCGCCGGACCGACCCCTGGCGCAGCAGCGCGCCGCCCGCCGACCGCCCATCCATCGACATCCCCGCCGCCCGGCTGCCCACCGACGCCCCGGGCCCGGTGGGGCCGCCCGGCGCGCTTGGCGGCGGGCCGACCCTCGACGGGCGGCCCGACCCGCCCCCGGTCCAGCAGACCTGGGTCGAGCCGGACCTCGACGCGCTCGACGTCGACGACCCGGCGCCCGGTCGGCATCGGCGGCGGCTCGTCTTCACCGCGCTGATCTTCGCCCTCGGCGCGGTGACCGGGGTCGGCCTGAGCGCGGGGCTGCTCGACGACCCCCGGCCGACCGTCGAGGCCAGCGCGTCGCCGCCCACCCACCGCCTGCGGCGCGAGATCCGGGCCGCGATGGAGCGCGAGGACTGGGCCGCCGCGCTCGCCGGGGCCGAGCGCCTCATCGGGCTGCGCCCCGACGACCCCCGGGCGGCTGAGCTGCGCCGGGAGGCCGCCGCCGAGGCCGCCGCCGCCGAGACCTGGGACGAGCTGCTCGACCGCATCGCCGACGAGCAGTGGCAGGCGGCCCACGCCCGGGCGGCGAGCTTCCCCCCGGGCAGCGTCTACACCCCCCGGGTCGAGGCGCTCGCCGGGCTCATCGAAGACGGCATCGCCGCCGCCCGGCTCGAGGACGGGCTGAGCCACGCGCTCGCCGACGAGTGGGCCGAAGCCCGCGCGATCCACGACGCCCTCGCCGCGCTCGAGCGCCCGCCCCGGCGGCTGCCCGTGCTCGACGCCGCCCTGCGCCGCAAGCGGTTCAAGCCCACCCCCTACACCGAGCACCTGCTCGAAGCCCGGGCCCGGCTCAACGCCGGCGACTACCGGCTGGCGCTGACCCGGCTGCAGCAGGCGGCGGGTGACATCGGCGGGCCCGACCTGCGGATCAGCCGCCGCATGTGCAGCGCGCTGCGGGCGCTCGGCGAGTTCGACGCCGCGCTGGCCCACGCCCGCCGCTGGCGCGCGCTGGAGGAAGACCCGCGCTACGCCCCGGTGATCGCCCGCACCCTGAGCACGCTCGAGGCCCGCTCCCTGCGCTGAGGCTCGCTCGCAGGCCGGGGCCGGCGCGTGGATGGGGTGTCACCGGCGCCTCGGGACACCCACCCCGAACAAGGCGCGTCAAAGGTTGTTCAAGGCGACGCGCGAACAATTCTGTACAACCTTCGTACCAGTCGAACACCCCTTTCGAGCGCCCGAGATCGCGTATCAGAGTGTATTTTGGCCGATTCGGAGGGACTCACGGGCCCCGATCCACAAAAAATCGACCTTCGTCTCGACAAACGTTTGACACGAGTCAAGGCCTCACTCTACCTTATTCAAAGTCGATACAGTCGGATGTCAGCAGGACGGTGTCATGAGCAAAAAGAGCCGCAACTCCATGAGCGCGTCCGAAGAGCGCGAGCTCGTGGCCCGGGCCCAGGGCGGGGATCAGCGAGCGCTGAACACGCTCATCGAGGCCCACTACCCCGCGATGTACCACCTCGCCCTCAAGTACACCCGCGACCCCGAGCGGGCCCGCGACGCCGCCCAGGAGAGCTGCGTGCAGGTGCTGCGGCACCTCGGCCAGTTCCGGGCCGAGGCCCGGTTCTCGAGCTGGATGGCCCGCATCGTCATCAACTCGGCCCGCCTGCGCTACCGGGGCGAGAAGCGGCTGGTGCCGGTGGGCGACGGGCTCGCCGCCGACAGCCCCGCCCGGGGGCCGGCGCCCGAGCAGCGGGTGAGCGACAAGCAGCTCCTCGACCTCGTCGACCGCTTCCTCAAGGACGGCCGGGACGGCGACTACCAGCTCTTCGTGCGGCGCTTCATCGACGGCGACTCGATCAAGGCGATCAGCGACGACACCGGCATCTCGGTCCCGGCCATCAAGACCCGGGTTCACCGGGCGCGCCAGCGGCTGCGGGCGCAGTCCGAGTCGTCGCAGTGGGGCATGCCGCTCCAGCGCTGAACGCGAACGCCACCGACCGGAGCAGATTTTGAGCGACCTGGGACGATACCGGATCCAGACGGTCGCCGAGATGACCGGCGTCTCGGCGGCGACTCTCCGCCAATGGGAGCGGCGCTACGGCGTGCCGTCCCCCGACCGCACCGCCTCGTCCTACCGCATCTACGGCCAGCCACACCTCGACCAGATCCGGCGCATGGTGCAGCTCGGCGAGCAGGGCATCGCGCCGTCCGAGGCAGCCCGCATCGTGCGCGACGAGGGCGAGACCCGCCGGGCGCCCAGCGATCCGCCGGCCGATACCGGCGAGACGCTGCTCGGCGAGCTCGACCCCTACCTCGAGGCCCGGCGGGGCATCCTCGAGGCGGTCGAGCGCTATGACTTCGACCGGCTGTCGGCCCTCGCCCGCAAGCTGCTCTACCTCGGCAGCGCGGTCACCATCTTCGAGCGGGTCGTCGCCCCGGCCATGCGCGAGATCGGGCGGCGGTGGCACGACGGCGGCATCTCGGTGGCTCAGGAGCACATGGCCTCCGAGATCATCGGTCGGCTGCTGCATCAGCTCCTGCCGCTCGTACAGCCGACGACGTCCGAGCGCCTCGCGGTGCTGGCCTGCTTCGGCGAAGACACCCACACCCTGCCCCTGTATGGCGTCGGCTTCCGCGTCGCGCAGTGGGGCTATCGCTCGCTGGTGCTCGGGGCCCGCACCCCGCCGACGGCGATCGCGGCGACGGTGCGCAACCTGCGGCCGACGGTCATCGGGCTGTCGGTGACGGTGGCCCCCGCCGAGCTGGACGGGGCCCGGCTGGCTCAGGCCTACGGCGAGGCGGCGGGGGACGTGCCGTGGGTCGTCGGGGGCCGGGGGGTGCGGTCGATGGCCGAGCAGATCCAGGAGGCGGGGGGCTTCATCGCCCCGACCGACGCCGCCGGCCTCGAGGCGCTGATGCGCCGGCTGGCCGATCAGCGGGTGGGCGCCCGCTCCGGCTGAGCGACGCCCCGGCGGGCGGCTACTCTTCGACCGTCACCTTGATGGTGTGGGACAGCTTCTTGCCGTACGACAGGTGGCTGCCGTCGGCGAGCTGCAGCGTGAGGGTGTGCTCGCCCGGCGCCAGCTCGAGGGTCGCCTCGGTCTGCCCCTTGCCGTAGTGGATGTGGGTCTCGTCGGCCGGCACCACCTTGCCCAGCGGGATGGGCTCGCCGTCGACCACGACGTGGTGGTGCCCGGTCAGCTTGTCGAGCGGGTCCTGCATCGCGGGGCGGATCGTGAGCCCCTCGAGCCCGAACTTCATCGCCACCGGGCTCTTGACCTTCGCCCCGTCGGCCGGCTCGACGAACCACACCTTGGGCGTGCCCTCGATGGCCACCACCTCGATGTCGATGGTCTGGGACAGCTTCTCGCCGTACGAGCGGTGGGCCCCGTCGGCGAACTGCATCGTGAGCGTGTGCTTGCCCGGGGTGAGGGTCAGCTCGGTCTGGGTCTGCCCCTTGCCGAAGTGGATGTTCTTCTCGTCGGTCGGCACCACGGTGCCCGCCGGGATGGGCTTGCCGTCGATCACGACGTGGTGGTGGCCTTTGGTGCGGTCGTCGATGTCCTGGCCGGCGGGGGTGACGGTCATGCCCTGCACCCCGAAGACCACGCCGAAGGTCGGCGGCACCTTCGAGCCCGCCTGGGGCCAGACGAAGAACGCCTTGGCGTCGGCCGGCGGATCGCCGAGCGCGGGGGCCTCGGCCTTCTCCGGGGCCGCCTTCTCGCCGGCGGTCTGCTCGCCGGTCTCCCCGGCGTCGTCCGCCGGCTTGTTGCAGGCCAGGGCCAGCAGCGCCGAGAGCGCGATCATCCACAGCGGTGCACGGGTCATCGAAGCCTCCTCGTCCGAGCGATCTCAATCCAGCGGCCGCGCCGCCACCCGGGGTCGATGCATCGTGACCCACCGCCGTCGCGCGCGCAATCTCCGGCCGCGCCCTCGGCGGGGTCCGGCGCGAGGCGAGTTGACACGACCCCGCCGACGCCGCACCCTCCGCCCATGCCTGCCCATCGCCTGCTGTTGCCGCTCTGCGCCCTGCTGACCCTGCCCGCCGCCGGCTGCGTGAAGTCGATCGCGGTCAACGCCCTCGGCGACGCCCTCGCCAGCCCGGGGGAGGCCTTCGGCCGGGACGACGACCCCGACTTCATCTGCGAGTCGAGCCCCTTCGGGCTGAAGACCATCGAGAGCCTGCTCGAGTCGGCGCCCGATCACATGGGGCTGCACACCGCCGCCACCCGGGGCTTCGTGCAGTACGGCTACGCCTGCTTGCAGCTCGAGGCCGACCGGGTCGAGGACGACGACTTCCACCGGGCGCGCCACCTGCGCAAGCGGGCCCAGGGCATGTACCACCGCACGGTGCGCTACGGGCTGGCCGGCATGAACCTCGAGCTCGAGGTGGAGGACGTGCGAGCCGCCCTGCGCGAACGGCCCGAGGCGACGCTGGCCGAGTTCGACGACGAGCACGTGCCGCTGCTGTACTGGACCGCCATGGGCTGGGCCGCCGGGGTCTCGCTGGACAAGGACGACGTCGAGCTGGCCGCCGATCTGGGGCTGGTCGAGCACCTGATGGCCCGGGTGGCCGCGCTCGACCCGGACTACGGCGAGGGCGCGGTGCACGACTTCTACCTGAGCTGGGACATGGCCCAGCCCGGCGGCGACCTCGCCGAGAAGGCGAAGGCGGCCGAGGCCCGCATGCAGCAGGCGTTCGCCGCCTCGAACGCGCAGCGCCTCTCCCCGCTGGTGACCTACGCCGAGTCGGTGCTGGTCGCCACCCAGGACGGCGCCGCGTTCGACGCGATGCTCGACCGGGTTCTGGCCTTCGACGTCGACTCGGCCCCCCGCCACCGGCTGGTGAACACCCTGGCCCAGCGGCGGGCGCGGTGGTTGAAGAATCGGAAGGACGATCTGTTCCTCTAGACCGCCCGACGACCCACCCCGGAGGAGGCCCCCATGCGCCCGATCGCCCTGCTCGCGCTGACCGCCCTGCTCGCCGCGCCCGCCGCGGCGAAGACCACCATCAAGGTGGCCACCCTCGCCCCGAAGGGATCGGCCTTCCACAAGGTGCTCGCCGAGCTGGCCGACACCTGGAAGTCGGAGAGCGGGGGCGAGGTCCGGCTCAAGATCTACCCCGGCGGCGTGGCCGGCGACGACGCCGAGGTGGTGCGCAAGATCCGGCTCGGCACGCTGCACGGGGGCCTGATCACCGCCGGCGGCCTGCGGGAGATCTCGCTGGCGGCCCACGCCCTCCAGATCCCGCTCGCCTACCGGAGCTGGGACGAATACGACTACGTGCTCGACGAGCTGCGCCCGACCCTCGACCGCATCTACCGCGAAGAGGGCTTCGAGGTGCTCGCCTGGGGCGACGGCGGCTGGATCCGGCTGCTGTCGAAGAAGCCCATCGTGACCCCCGAGGACGCCGGCAGCCAGAAGCTCTTCGTCTTCCAGGGCAACCCGGCCCAGACCGCGCTGTGGCGCAAGACCGGCTTCGACCCGGTGCCGCTGCCGGCCACCGAGATCACGACCGCCTTGCAGACCGGGCTCATCGAGGCGGTGCCCACCACCGCCCAGGCGGCGGTGCTGATGCGGTGGAACGACCACGCGAAGCACCTCACCGGCGCGAAGTGGGCCCCGTTCGTCGGCGCCCTGGTCGTCGACCGCAAGGTCTGGGAGGGGCTCGATCCGGCGCTGCGCCAGACGCTGGCCGCCTCGGCCCGCGCGGCGGGCGACAAGCTGGAGGCGCTCAGCCGCCAGACCGACGAGGCGAGCGTCGAGGAGATGGCCGCCCGGGGGCTGACGGTGAACCCGATCCCGCCCGCGGCGATGACGCAGTGGCAGGCCAAGGTGAAGTCGGCCGAGGGCGACCTGCGGGGCACCTACGTGCCGACCGCGCTGTACGACGAGGCGATGAAGCACCGCGACGCCTTCCGCAAGCTCGGGGCGTTCACCGACGGCACCAGCGAGTAGCACCTTGACCGAGACCGCCGCCGAAGGGCCGGTGCCGCCGGGCCAGGGCATCGAGCCCGACCCGCCGAGCACGCCCCTGCCCCTGCGCATCGTGCACCGCGTCGAGAACCTGGCGGTGGTGGTCGTCTTCGGCGCCGCCATCGTGCTACCGCTGCTCGAGGCGGTCGGCCGCCCCTTCGACTGGGGCCTCGAAGGCGGCGCGGAGTACCTGCGCCAGCTCGTCTTGTGGCTGACCTTCCTCGGGGGCCTGCTCGCCACCCGCGATGGGCGCCACCTGCGCTTGTCGACCGCCGAGATCCTGCCCGAAGGCCGGGTGCGGCGCTTCGCCGGGGCCGCCGCGATGGGCATCGCCGCGGCGATCTCGCTGGTGCTGGCCTACGCCGCCTGGGAGGTCGTCGCGGTCAACCGGGACGTGGGCAAGATGCTGCCCATCGGCCTGCCGGTGTGGGTCGGCGAGGCGGTGATGCCGCTGTCCCTCGCCTTCATCGGGCTGCGCTTCGTCTGGCGGGCCGACGACCGCTGGAGCGGCCGCCTGCTGGCGCTGGCGCTGGCCCCGCTGGGCTTCGTGATCGGGCTCTACGCCCCCGGCGTCATCGAGGACCACAGCGGCTGGCTGGTGGGGCTGGTGCTCGTCGCGGCGGTGTTCGGCACCCCGGTCTTCGCCGCGATGGGCGGGGCGGCGATGCTGCTCTACTTCAGCGAGGGCACCCCGATCAGCGCCGTCTCGGCCGAGATCTACCGCCTCGTCAGCTCGCCGACGCTGCCCGCGATCCCGCTGTTGACCGCCTGCGGCTACGTGCTCGCCGAGACCCGGGCCGCCGACCGGCTGGTGCGGTTCTTCAAGGCGCTGTTCGGCTGGCTGCCCGGCGGCATGGCGATCCTGGTGGCCGGGGTGTGCGGCGTCTTCACGACCTTCACCGGCGGCTCGGGGGTGACCATCATCGCGCTCGGCGGGCTGGTCTACGGCATGCTGAAGTCCGACAACTACCCCGAGAACTTCGCCCTGGGGCACGTCACGGCGTCGAGCAGCCTGGGGCTGCTCTTCCCGCCGAGCCTGCCGGTCATCCTGTACGCGGTGGTGGTCTCGCAGAGCCCCGAGATCAGCGTCGGCGCCGACCAGCTCTACTTCGCCGGCCTCGTGCCGGGGCTGTTGATGGGGCTGGCGGTCGCGGCCTACGGCATGTGGGTCGGGCGCAAGGTCGAGCCCGAGCGCCCGCCGTTCGACGCCCGGGAGCTGCTCGCCGCCACCTGGGGCGCCAAGTGGGAGCTGTCGGTGCCGGTGGTCGTCATCGTGCTCTTCGCCGGCGGCTTCGCCTCGATGGTCGAGGCGGCGGCGGCGGCGGCGGCCTACGCGGTGATCATCGAGGTGTTCATCACCCGCGACCTGCACCCGACGAAGGACCTGCCCCGGGTCCTGGCCGGGGCCGGGGCGCTGGTGGGCGCGGTGCTCATCCTGCTCGCGGCGGCGATGGGCCTGTCGAGCTACGCGCTCATCGAGGCCGAGCTGCCCGACCTGCTGCTGAGCTGGGTCGAGGTCCGCATCGACTCGCCGCTGGTCTTCCTGCTGGCGCTCAACGGGCTCTTGCTGGTGCTGGGCAGCCTGCTCGAGATCTACAGCGCGATCGTGATCCTGCCCCCGATCCTGGCCCCGATCGCGGTGCACTACGGCATCGACCCGATCCACCTGGGCATCATCTTCCTGGCCAACCTGGAGCTGGGCTTCCTGACCCCGCCGGTGGGCCTCAACCTCTTCCTCGCGGCGGCCCGCTTCGAGATCCCGATGGTCCGGCTGTACAAGACCATCGTGCCCTACCTGATCATCCTGATCGCAGTGGTCCTGCTGGTGACCTACGTGCCGGCGCTGTCGGTCGGCGTCGCCGAGTGGATCGGCGGCGGCTGACGGTCAATCATCCACCTCGGCCAGCAGCTCCAGGTCGAGCAGATCCTTCACCCGCCCGGAGGCCCGCTTGTTGATCAACAGCTCACGGCGGCCGAGGAAGGGGACCCGGCGGCCGTTCACCTCGACCTCGACCCGGCCGGCCCATGCGTCGGGGAACTCACAGCCGTCGATCGCCGTGAGCACATCGATCCGCCGGGGCGGCAGCCCGATCTGATAGACCGTGCCCGCGCGGACGAGATCATCGACCGTGAGGCGGTGCACATCGACGGGGGCCCCGAAGAGCCGCAAGGCGTGGAGGACCTTCGCCGCGTTGTCGGGCGTATGCCGGACCCAGATGTCCAGATCACCCGTGGCGCGGGCGACCCCGTGCACGGCGACCGCATGGGCACCGACCACGAGATACTCGGCGCCCGCTTCGTGCAGCTCGATGAGGAGATCGAGGAAGTCGTCGTAGAGCGCGGGCCGCGCGCTCACCGGCGCTCACCGGCGCGCAGGACGCGACCCGGCATCTCTTCGCGCCGGTAGTCGGGCAATGAGCGGCCCGACAGCAACCAGGCCTCCACCGACAGCGGCCACATCATCGCCAGGCGTGCGAGGGGTGTCGGCGGACGGGGCGGGCGGCTCGCCTCGGGCGTCGTGACCGTCAGGGTACAGCGAGCGCGGCGCAGGGCGGCGCGGCGGCGGCGGGCGGCTTCGTCCGGCATGGCGTCAATATACCCGATCGTCTGGCCGACGGGGACGCCCACGGGGGCTCACCCCTCGGGGTCCGACCCGCGCCAGCCGGGTGGCAGGTCGCGGATGCTGATGTCTTCCCGGGGGTAGGGGATCTCGATCTCGTGGGCCCTGAAGGCCGCGTCGATGGCTTTGTTGAGGTCGCTCTGCAGCTTGGGCAGCCCCCGGATGTCGAGCGACCAGAACTTCAGCGTCAGGTCGAGGCTGCTGTCGCCGAAGCCGTCCAGCCGGACCTCGGGCTCGGGGTGATCGAGCACCACCGGGTGGGCCCGGGCGGCGTCGAGCAGCAGCCGGCCGGCCAGATCGAGGTCGGTGCCGTAGGCCACGCCCACCGAGACCGCGCCCCGGACCCGGTCGCCGCGGCCGAGGGTCCAGTTGACCACCCGCCCGCCGACGAACTCGGCGTTGGGCACGATGACCGTCACCCCGTCCCGGGTCTCGATGGTCGTCGCCCGGGCCTTGATCGCCCGGACCTCGCCCACCATGTCGTCGACCTGGATGAAGTCGCCCCGCCGGATGGGGCGCTCGAGCAGGATGATGAAGCCGCTGATGAAGTTGTTGGCGATCGACTGCAAGCCGAAGCCGATGCCGATGCCGATCACCCCGAAGAACACCGCCAGCCCGCTGAGGCCGATGCCCACCGCCGACAGCCCCACCGCGACCCCCACCGCGATCGTCAGGTAGCGGATCAGGGTCGCCAGGGTGTCCCGCAGGGCGGTCTCGACGGCGAAGTGCTCCATCAGATCGGTCGAGAACCGCTGCACCAGCCGGCCGCCCCAGATCGCGGCCATCACGAACAGCGCGAGCTGCACCACCGACCACAGCGACACCTCGGCGTCGCCCACGAAAAAGATCGGCTTGACCCCGAAGGTGCTCAGCCAGTCCAGGTCGAGGTCCAGGGCCCAGATCGCGTTGACGGCGAGCACCCCGAGACCCAGCCAGACCAGGCTCAGCGCGGTCAGGTACAGGGTCAGCCCGCCGATGCTGCGCAGCCGGGCCAGCCCCCGCCGGCCCCCCGGCTCGCCGTGGCCCGCCACCCGCTGGGTCAGCCGGCCGAAGATGCGGGACAGCCCCAGCAGCAGCCCCAGCAGCAGCGCGGTGACGACGCCCCGACCGGCGTACCACCACCAGCCGCGGCCGCGGGACTCGAAGCGGCGCAGGTGATAGCGCCCGATCTCGGCCAGCCGGCCCTGGGTCGCCAGGACGAGGTTCTCCCGCCCGCAGAGGTCGTCCAGGGTGCGGAAGAGCCCGTCGAGCGCCTCGGCGTTGGGGCGCAGCGCCGGCGGGGGGCTCTGCTTGCGCAGGTCGGTGTGGGCCCGCCGCCAGCCCTCGCAGCGGGTCTCGCGGTCGGCCTCGCGGGCCTGCATCTGCTCCGGGTCGAGCAGCCCGCCCCAGGTCTCGGTGAAGTCGACCGGCGGCGGCTGCCCGTCGAGCATGCGCTGCACCGCGTCCACCAGATCGCGGCGGAAGGTGTCCCGCTGCAGCTTGATGCGCTCGAAGAACAGGGTCTCCCCGACCACGGTGCGCTGGGTGCGCTTGACCCGGGCGGTGTCGAAGGTGCCCTCGACCGTCGCCAGCGCGCCGCCGCCGATGACCCGCAGGTCGTCGAGCTGCGCCTCGAGCGGCGGGATGTTGCGGCCCCGCAGCTCGGTCGAGCGCTCGAAGATCGACCGCGCCTTCTCGACGTCCTCGGGGGTGATCCGCATCACCTCCAGCGCGGCGGCGTACTCCGCCTTCAGGCCGTCGAGGACCTGCCGCGCCCGGCGGGTCTCCAGCGTGCGCCGCTCCTGGCGGGCGGCGGCGACCCGCTCGGTGAGCCGGCCGAGGGGGTCGATCAGCTCGAAGCTCTCCCGGCGCAGCGACTCGGTGCGCTCGCGCAGGGCCTCGGCCCGGCCGAACGACTCGGCGAAGGCGGGCCACGGGGCCCAGTCGCCGGCCTCGAGCGCGGGCAGCGAGGCGATGGCCCGCCGCCGCCGCTCGACGGCCTCGGCGGCGTCGGCGTCGTCCATGGCGCTCTGCCGCTGCCGGGCCCGGGCCAGGGAGACCTCGATGTCGGCCTTGTGGGTGTCGAGGGCCAGCCGCTCCACGTCGCGCAGCCCGACGACCGCCTGCTCGCCGCCGTCGCCCTCGACCAGCGCCCGCTGCATCTGCTCGACCTCGGCCAGCGCCGCGGCGAGCTGGGCGCTCTCCTCGCCGTGCAGGCGCGCGAGGCTGGCCAGGATGCCGTCGAGCCCGCGCAGCACCTGCCGGTGGTGGTCGAGCTCGGCGACCTCGGCCGGGTGCACGCCCGGCGCCAACCAGCCGCCGTCGGCTTCGATGAGCGGCAGGGTGGCGGCCTCGACCGAGGGCGGCGCGGCGTCGGGCGGTCCGGCGTCCGGGGCTCCCCCATCGGCGCTGCCCCCGTCGGAGATGCCCCCGTCCGCGATGCCCTCGTCAGAGATGCCCCCGTCGGCGCGGCCCCCGTCCGCGACTCCGGCGTCGCCCCCATCCACGCCGTCCGCGACATCTCGGGCCGGGGGCGCCGGCTCGACCGGCCGGGGCACGCCGAGCACCTCCGGGCGCCAGCGGCGGGCCTCGGCGCTGGGGGGATCGGGCCGCACCTTCTCGGCCCGCTGCGCGTCGAGGGCCGCGAGCTGCTCGGCGATCGCCGCCCGCCGGGCCTGCCACCGGTCGACGTCCGCCTGGCGCAGCATCACGGCCTGACGTCGGGTGTCGATGGCCCGGCCCGTGGTGGCGAGCTGCTCCCGGGGGTCGGCCAGCCGCACCGCCGGCTCGTCGTCGCCGCCGCCCAGGCCGGGCAGGAGCTGGGCCGTGGCGGGGGCGGCCACGGTCAGGACGAGGGCGATCAGCAGGCGACGCATGGCTCTGCGTCTACCGCGCCCGGCATGCGGGCACAAGGCCGGCTCACCCGCCCCAGCGGGCCTCGGCGGTGCACAGCCAGCCGGCGTCGCCCCACAGGCGCCACCGCAGGATCATCTCCGCCGGCGGGGCCTCGCCCTCGGCGAGTATCCAGTCGATGCGGGCGGTGCCGGCCTCGGCGCCCGGCGGGTCGGGCCACAGCGCGACCTCCTTGAAGTCGACGTAGCGCCGATAGCGGGGGTCGATGGCCTTGTAGACCGCCTCCTTGAGCGCGAACCGGCGGATCAGCTCCGACTGTTGCCGGGCGGCCGGCCGGGTCGCCAGATCGGCGGCCTCGGCCTCGGTCAGCAGCATCTTCTGCAAGTGCAGCCCGCCCCGGGTGGGGTCTTCGAGGTCGATGCCCCGGGTGCGCCCGTCGGCCGGGGCGGCCCAGGCGAGGGCCCAGCGGTCGGTGTGGGTCAGGCTGGCGCTGACGGTCGCCGGCAGCCGGGGGGCCCGGCGGTCGTCGGGCAGGATCGGGCCCGGCTCGACCCCCAGGGCCCGGCAGGCAGTGCGCAGGGCGAGGCGGCCGGCGATCCAGGTGTTCTGCCGGCGGCGCCCGAATCCGGCGGCGTGGTCCCGCTCGGCGGGGTCGATCGGCCACGCGTCCAGCGGGGGGATGGCGTCGGGCGCCGGCACCCGCACCGCGACGGCGACGGCCCCGTCGAGCTCGAGCCGCCGCGGCTCGAGGGGCTCCACCGTCGGCGGGGCAGCGAGGGGCGCCGGGGGGGTCGGTCCGATCATGGGGGGAGTATCCCCCATTGACCGTGCGCTATGATAGCTCCGCGCGCCGTGGGGATGGCGCCGGGGAGGCCGAATGAAGGGGATCGAGCGATGGAGCCGGCGCGGCGCGTACGCGCTGAGCGCAGCCGCCGCGCTGTTCGTGGGCTGCGTGCCCGACGGCAACTCGGGCGACGACGGGGCGGGAGGCAACGGGAGCGACGCCCCCCAGACCCGCGACCAGGGCGCCGAGGAGGAGGTCGCCCCCCGGGTGATCGACGCCCAGCCCGAGGCGGCCGACGCCGCGGTCGACGCCTGCGTGCCCGCGGGGGACGACATCTGCAACGGCGTCGACGACGACTGCGACGGGGTGCCCGACGAGGGCTTCGGGGTCGGCGGTGAGTGCACCGTCGGGGTCGGGGCCTGCGCCGGCGCCGGGGTCCGGGTGTGCGCCGACGACGGCACGGTGATGTGCGACGCGGTGGAGGGCGCCCCGACCGCCGAGGTCTGCAACACGGTCGACGACGACTGCGACGAGACGGTCGACGAGGGCTTCGACGTGGGGGTCGCCTGCTCGGAGACCCTGGCCGAGTGCACCTCGCGGGGCTTCATGGTGTGCACCGCCGACGGCGCGGGCACCGAGTGCGGCGCCCCCGAGATCGTGATGCAGGACGAGCTGTGCAACGAGGCCGACGACGACTGCGACGGCGTGATCGACGAGGACATCGTGCTCGGCGAGTCGTGCGTGGTGGGCGTCGGGCTGTGCCGCCGGGGCGGCTTCACCGAGTGCGCCGAGGACGGCCAGATCATCTGCCCGGCCCAGCCGGGGCCGCCGCGCGACGAAGAGTGCAACGGCTTCGACGACGACTGCGACGGCATCCCCGACGAGGACTTCGGCGGCGAGGCGTGCGAGGTGGGCATCGGGGCCTGCAACCGCCAGGGCTTCCGGGTGTGCACCGGGGACGGCGAGCTGGCGTGCAACGTGACGGCCGGCGAGCCGAGCGGCGAGGTGTGCAACGACATCGACGACGACTGCGACGGCACCGTCGACGAGGGCTACGTCGAGCTGCTCGGCGAGCCGTGCACCGTGGGTCAGGGGGTCTGCGCCCGGGAGAGCATCTACCAGTGTGATCCGGAGGGCCGCGGCGGGGGCTACGCCTTCGAGGGCATCCGCCAGAACGTCGCCCTCGCCGAGATCGAAGAAGGCGGCTTCGAAGAGTGCTTCTCGGGGGTCTACAACGGCAACGAGAACATCGCGCAGATCCTGGAGGACTGCGGCGAGGGCATCCTGCTGATGGGCTGCATGCCCAACGGCGCCGAGGCGCTGACCCTGGCGGCGATGGGCGAGCGGGACGAGGTCCTGACCGACGTGGGCAACGTGCGCGACGCGGTGCACAACCACAACGGCGTCGACTGGTACTTCAACGATTCGTACTCGTGGGGCTTCGCCGCCGAGGGCTCCGGCGTCGCCCGCGGCTCGTGCGATACGTCCAACGTGCAGCCCGAGTTCCGCATGTGCTGGCACACCAGCAACGGCGCGCTCAGCAGCGGCTATCGCTGCGGCAACCAGTTCCTCAACGGCAACGCGGGCTGGACCCGCGTCATCTACCACAAGCCCGACGGGCCGGGGGTCATCTGCGACGTCGCGGCGGGCGAGCCGGTCGGGGCCGATGAGTGCAACGGGGTCGACGACGACTGCGACGGGCTGACCGACGAGGAGACCCCGGGCCTCGGCGAGCCGTGCGAGGGCATCGAGCTGGGCCTGTGCGAAGCGGCGCAGATCGGGTGCACCGCCGAGGGCGAGATCGAGTGCGTCGCGGTGCCCACCGCGCCCCAGCCGGAGTTCTGCAACGCCATCGACGACGACTGCGACGGCTCCACCGACGAGGACTACGCGCTCGGTGAGCCGTGCAGCGTGGGCGTCGGAGCCTGCGCCCGGGACGGGGAGACGGTGTGCCAACCGGCCGATGGTCGGGGCGGCGGGCGGCTGGCGTTCGAGGGCATCCGGCAGGACGTGGCGCTCGACGAGCTGCGCGAGGCGGGCTTCGAGCCGTGCTGGGAGGGTCACTACGGCGAGCGGGCCCCCGCGGTTGCGCAGATCCTGGAGGACTGCGACGCGGATCAGCTCCTGCTCGGCTGCGGCCCGGCGGGGGCCGACGCGCTCCAGCTCGCGGCGACCGGCGAGCGGGACGAGGTCCTGACCGACGTGGGCAACGTGCGCGACGCGGTGCACAACCACAACGGCGTCGACTGGTACTTCAACGACTCGTACTCATGGGGCTTCACCGGCGAGGGCGACGGGGTCAGCCGCAACTCGTGCGACACCGCCCAGGTGCGCCCCGAGCTGCGCATGTGCTGGCACACCGGCGGGGGCACGATGAGCACCGGCTATCGCTGCGGGGCCCGCACGGTCTCCGACGCCAGCTATCGGCGGGTGATCTGGCACCGTCCGGGCGGCCCGGGCGCGGTGTGCTCGGTCGAGCCGGGCGCGCCCGAGGCCGAGGGCTGCAACGGGCTGGACGACGACTGCGACGAGGTCGTCGACGAGGAGATCGCCGAGGTGGGGCGGGTCTGCGAGGGCCCGGTGCTCGAGGCGTGCCAGGCGGCGCTGACCGCCTGCGTGGACGGCGAGCGCATCGAGTGCGTGGCGGTCGATCTGGAGCCGGGCGTCGAGTTCTGCAACGCCATCGACGACGACTGCGACGGCACCGTCGACGAGGACTTCCCCGAGCTGGGCGAGCCGTGCGTCGAGGGGGTCGGCGTCTGCGCCGCCGAGGGCACCTACGTGTGTCAGCAGCTCGAGGGCGGGGCCGGCGGCGCCGCCGGGCTGCCGTTCGAGGGCATCCAGCAGGACGTGCCGGTGGCCGACCTCGAGGCGGACGGCTTCGAGCCCTGCTGGGCCGGCCTGTACGGCGGCAACGAGCCGATCGCACCCATCCTCGAGGCCTGCGGCGAAGGCATCCTGCTGCTCGGCTGCCGTCCGGTGGGCGCCGACGCGCTGACCCTCGCGGCGGCCGGCCTGCGGGACGAGGTCCTGACCGACGTGGGGAACGGCGCCGACGCGGTGCACAACCACAACGGCGTGGACTGGTACTTCAACGCCGGCCACTCGTGGGGCTTCGCCGGCGCGGGCGACGGGGTCAGCCGCAACTCGTGCGACACCGACAACGTGCGGCCCGAGCTGCGCATGTGCTGGCACACCAGCAACGGCAGCCTCAACAGCGGCTACCGCTGCGGCGCCACCTTCCTCAACGGCAACAACGGCTGGGAGCGGGTGATCTACCAGCGCCCGGACGGGCCGGGCATGGTCTGCTCGGGCGAGGCCGGCGAGCCGCTCGACGCCGAGGTCTGCAACGGCGACGACGACGACTGCGACGGTGAGGCCGACGAGGACGTCGAGGGGGTCGGCGACGACTGCTACGAAGGCGTCGGCGCCTGTGAGCGGGGGGTGGCCGTGTGTGATCCCGGGGGCGCGCTGATGTGCCTGCCGGTGCCCATCGAGGCGCCCACCGAGGAGATCTGCAACGGCTTCGACGACGACTGCAACGGCGAGGTGGACGATCTGCCCGGCCTCGGCGAGCCCTGCGGCGCGGTCGGCCTCGGCGCCTGCGCGGTGCCCGGCACGTTGCAATGCCCGCCCGACGGCGGGGTGCAGCTCCTCGAGGGGGTGCTCAACGACGTCGAGATCGCCGAGATGCAGCGCATCGGCTTCGAGCAGTGCTACGCCGGGCGGTACAACGAGAACGTGCCGATCGCGCCGATCCTGGAGGACTGCCCGGGCGAGGTGATGCTCATCGGGTGCCGCGAGGCGGGCCAGGAGAACCTGCGGGTGGCGGCGATGGGGCTGCGGGAGGACGTGCTCTTCGACACCGGCGACGTCAACGGCGCGGTGCACGAAGCCAACGGGGTCAACTGGTACTACAGCGACCAGTGGTCGTGGGGCTTCGCGCCCGCCGGGGCGGTGGTCAACCGCAACTCGTGCGACGTCGAGGGGCCCGCAGAAGAGACCCGGATGTGCTGGCACACCGGCAACGGCAACCTGGAGTTCGGCTGGCGCTGCGGGGCCAACACCGGCGCGGGGGCCAACACCGAGCGCTTCGTCTTCGTGGCCGATCGCCTCGGCGGTGGCCTGGAGTGCGTGCCCGATCCGGAGGCCGGCGAGGTGGGTCAGCCGGTGGGCGAGGCGTGCAACGGGATCGACGACGACTGCGATGGATCCACCGACGAGGACTTCGACCTCGGCGGCCCCTGCGCCAGCGGGGTGGGCGCCTGCCGCCGGGCGGGCGCGCTGTTCTGCGACGCCGACGGGGAGCGGGTGTGCGACGCGACGCCCGGGGATCCGGCCGACGAGGTGTGCAACGGCGCCGACGACGACTGCGACGGCGCGGTGGACGAAGAGCTGGTCTGCCCGTAGGGCCGCCGGCGGCGCCCGGAGCCTGCGAGATCGCTCCGGCGGTGCGACCCGACCCGCCCGGTGTGCATCGACGCAGCCGGGGCCGCCGCCGGGAGACCCGTCGACGGACTTGCGCCCGACCCGAAAAAACGGGCTTGGGACTTGCGTTTTGGACCCAAAAGCAGCTTTATGCCGCCTGATTGTTGGGAGGTCCGCGAGGAAGGCCGATGGCTGTACACGTCATCAAGCGGGGGCTCGACCTCCCGATCACCGGTGAACCCCAGCAGGTGATCGAGGAGGGCCGGACGGTGACGCATGTCGCCGTCATGGCCGACGACTACCCCCTGATGAAGCCCCGCATGCACGTCGCCGAGGGCGACGAGGTCAAGCGGGGCCAGATCCTGTTCGAAGACCGCAAGTCCGAGGGGGTGCGGTTCACCAGCCCCGGGGCGGGCACCGTCGTCGCGGTCAACCGCGGCAAGCGGCGGGTGCTCCAGTCGGTGGTCATCGAGCTGTCCGAGGCCGATCGGGGCGGCGACGGCCCGCAGGTCGAGTTCGAGTCCTACGCCGAAGACGCCACCGGGCAGGCGCTCAAGGACCTGCTCGCCGAGTCGGGCCAGTGGGCCGCGCTGAGGGCTCGCCCCTTCAGCCGGGTGCCCTCGCCCACCGAGAGCTGCGCCGCGCTGTTCGTCACCGCCATCGACACCCACCCGCTCACCGCCGATCCGGCGGTCGTGCTGAAGGGGGCCGAGGCCGACTTCCAGCGGGGGCTGAAGGCGCTGTCGACGCTGACCGAGGGCACGACCTGGTTGTGCAAGAAGGCCGGGGCGAAGATCCCGACCGTCGACGGGGTGAAGGTCGCCGAGTTCGAGGGCCGGCACCCCGCGGGCCTCGTCGGCACCCACATCCACACGCTCGACCCGGTCAACCGTCAGAAGATCGTCTGGCACATCGGCTACCAGGACGTCCTGGCGATCGGCCGGCTGCTCGCGACCGGCAAGCTCGACACCCGGCGGGTCGTCGCGCTCGGCGGCCCCACCGTGGGCAAGCCCCGGCTGCTGCGCACCCGCCTCGGGGCCTCGACCGACCAGCTCGTCGAGGGCGAGTTGTCCGACGTCGAGAACCGGGTCGTCGCCGGCTCGGTGTTCGGGGGCCGGTCGGCGGGGGGCGCCGTCCTCGGCTACCTCGGCCGCTATCACAACCAGATCACCGCCCTGCGCGAGGGGCGCGATCGGGTCTTCTTCGGCTGGCTGCGGCCGGGCTTCGACCAGTACTCGATCGTGCGGGTCTTCGCCGCGCGCTGGTTCGGCGGCGGCGAGAAGAAGAGCAACTACGAGTTCACCACGGACACCAACGGGTCCCACCGGGCCATGGTGCCCATCGGCATGTTCGAGAAGGTCATGCCGCTCGACATCATGCCGACGTTCCTGCTGCGGGCGCTCGTCAAGGACGACATCGAGCGGGCCGAGCACCTCGGCTGCCTCGAGCTCGACGAAGAAGACCTCGCCCTGTGCTCGTTCGTCAGCCCGGGCAAGGAAGACTTCGGGGTGGCGCTGCGCCGCAACCTCACCGAGATCTGGAAGGAAGGCTGATGCAAGCGCTGCGCGACTTCCTCGACAAGCAGGCCCCCCTCTTCGAGAAGGGCGGCAAGCTCGAAGGGCTGTACCCCTTCTACGAGGCGAACGACACCCTGCTGTTCACGCCGGGCGAGGTGACCCACGGCAACGTGCACGTGCGCGACGCCATCAACCTCAAGCGCATGATGATCACCGTCGTCGTGGCGCTGCTGCCCTGCGTGGCGATGGCCTTCTACAACACCGGCTATCAGGCCAACCTGGCGATCAGCCAGGGGGCCACGCCGCTGCACAACTGGCAGGAGGCGGTCTACCTCGCCCTCGGGCTGGCCTACGACCCGTCGAGCATCCTGGCCAACGTGCTGCACGGCGGGCTGTACTTCCTGCCGGTCTTCGCGATGACCTTCCTCATCGGGGGGCACATCGAGGTCGCCTTCGCGCTCGTGCGCAAACACGAGATCAACGAAGGCTTCCTGGTCACTGGCTTCCTCTTCCCGCTGACCCTGCCGCCGACCATCCCGCTGTGGCAGGTGGCCATCGGCATCGCGTTCGGGGTCATCGTCGGCAAGGAGGTCTTCGGCGGCACCGGCATGAACGTGCTCAACCCGGCGCTCACCGCCCGGGCGTTCCTCTTCTTCGCCTACCCGGCCGAGATCAGCGGCGAGGCGCCGTGGATCGCAGCCGACACCAGCACCCTGCCCGACAGCATCAGCGGCGCGACCTATCTGGCCCAGGCCGCCTCGGCCGACCCCGGCGCGATCCCGTTCACCTGGGACACCGTGGGCAACGAGGCGTGGATGGACGCATTCCTGGGCATGATACCGGGCTCGATGGGCGAGACATCGGCGCTGCTGTGTCTCATCGGGGCCGCCATACTCGTCTTCACCCAGATCGGGGCGTGGCAGACGATGGTCGGGGTGATCGCCGGCACCGCGGCGATGGCGACCCTGCTCAACACCATCGGCAGCGACACCAACGCCATGTTCGCGGTGCCGTTCATGTGGCATCTGGTCATCGGGAGCTGGGCCTTCGGCGCCGTCTTCATGGCCACCGACCCGGTCTCGTCGGCCTTCACCGCCCGGGGCAAGCTCATCTACGGGCTGCTCATCGGGGTGATGGTGGTGCTCGTGCGGGTGGTCAACCCGGCCTACCCCGAGGGCATGATGCTCGCGATCCTGTTCATGAACATGTTCGCGCCGCTCATCGATCACTTCTTCGTGCAGGCGAACATCAAGCGGAGGGTGGCGCGCCATGCAGTATAGCAGCAAGTACATCATCGGCTTCGCCGCCGCGGTCTGCCTCGTCTGCGCCATCTTCGTCGCCGGGCTCGCCGTCGCGCTCAAGCCGCAGCAGGAGCTCAACAAGGTCCTCGACCGCAAGGAGAAGGTGCTCCAGGTCGCCGGGCTGCTCGAGGACGGCATCGAGAAGCCCGCCGCCGAGATCCAGGCGCTCTTCGACGAGAACATCCGGGCCCGGTTCGTCGAGCTGGCGTCCGGTGAAGTGCTCACCGAGGCCCAGCTCACCGAGCGCGGCATCGACCCCGCCAACTTCGACCCGCGCAAGTACCTGACCGAGCATGGCCAGGACGTCGAGAAGAACCCCGCCGGGGTGCCCGAGATCCCGGACGTGGCCCAGATCTACGAGGTGATGCGCGGTGAATCGGTGAGCGCCATCATCCTGCCGGTGCACGGCAAGGGGCTGTGGTCGACGATGTACGGCTACATCGCGCTCGCCGACGACGGCAACACCGTCAAGGGGCTGACCTTCTACGAGCACGGCGAGACGCCGGGGCTCGGCGGCGAGGTCGACAACCCGATCTGGAAGGGCCTGTGGCCCGGGCGCCAGGTCTACAATGACGAGGGCGAGCCCGAGATCATGGTCATCAAGGGTCAGGCCGGCGCGCCCGAGGTCGACCCCTACGCCGTCGACGGCCTCTCGGGGGCCACGATCACCGGCCGGGGCGTCGGCTACCTGCTGCGCTTCTGGCTCGGGGAGAAAGGCTTCAAGCCGTACATCGAGAACTTCCGCAAGGGGGGTGCCTCGTGAGCAAATCACGCGAAGTCATGTTGGACCCGCTGTTCAACAACAACCCGATCTCGCTGCAGGTGCTCGGCATCTGCTCGGCGCTGGCGGTGACGACCAAGCTCGAGACCTCGGTGGTCATGTCGCTGGCGGTGATCGCGGTGATGGTGGGCAGCAACGTCTCGGTGAGCCTCCTGCGCAACTACATCCCGCCGAGCATCCGCATCATCGTGCAGCTCACGATCATCGCCTCGCTGGTGATCATCACCGATCAGGTGCTCAAGGCGTACCTGTTCGACATCAGCAAGCAGCTCTCGGTGTTCGTGGGGCTCATCATCACCAACTGCATCGTGATGGGCCGGGCCGAGGCGTTCGCGATGCAGAACGGGCCCAAGATGAGCCTGCTCGACGGCCTGGGCAACGGCTTCGGCTACAGCATCGTGCTGCTCTTCGTCGGCTTCTTCCGGGAGCTCTTCGGCAGCGGCAAGCTCTTCGGCGTTTCGGTCCTGGCCTCGGTCAACGAGGGCGGGTGGTATGTGCCCAACGGCCTGATGGTGCTCGCCCCGGGGGCGTTCTTCCTCATCGGGGTCTTCATCTGGATCAACCGGGCCTACAAGCCCGATCAGGTCGAAGCCGAGTAGGGCGGGGGGATTTCGAGATGGAAGCGCTCCTGAGCCTCGCCACCAAGGCGATCTTCGTCGAGAACATGGCCCTGGCCTACTTCCTGGGCATGTGCTCGTTCCTCGCGGTCTCGAAGAAGGTCGAGACCGCCATCGGCCTCGGCGCGGCGGTCACCTTCGTGCTCACCGTGACCGTGCCGCTCAACAACCTGATCTACAACTACCTGCTGCGCGAGGGCGCGCTGGCCTGGGCCGGCCTGCCTGACATGGACCTGTCGTTCCTCAACTTCCTCGCGCTCATCGGCAGCATCGCTGCGAGCGTGCAGGTCGTCGAGATGGTGCTCGACAAGTACGCCCCCGGGCTCTACTCGGCCCTCGGCGTGTTCCTGCCGCTCATCGCGGTCAACTGCGCCATCCTCGGGGCCTCGCTGTTCATGGTCGAGCGGGACTACGACTTCGCCGAGAGCGCCGTCTTCGGCATCGGCTCGGGCATCGGCTGGGCGCTGGCGGTCATCGCGCTGGCGGCCATCCGCGAGAAGATGCGCTACAGCGACGTGCCGCCGTCTCTGCGGGGTCTGGGGATCACGTTCATCGTCACCGGGCTGATGGCGATCGGCTTCATGGCCTTCGCCGGCATCCAGCTCTGAGGAGGACCGAGCAATGGAAACCATCGTCGCAGGCGTCGTCGTCTTCCTCGTCGTGGTGGTCAGCCTCGTCGTGGTCCTGATGGCCGCCCGCAAGAAGCTCGTCGCGTCGGGCGAGGTCGACATCGTCATCAACGGCGAGAGCGACAAGCCGCTCAAGGCCTCGGCCGGCAGCAGCCTGCTCAACACCCTCGCCGCCAAGAAGATCTTCATCCCGTCCGCCTGTGGCGGCCAGGGCACCTGTGGCGTGTGCAAGGTGCACGTGCACAGCGGCGGCGGCGCGATGCTGCCCACCGAGAAGGGCTTCATCAGCCGGGGCGAGGCCCGCGAGGGCTGCCGGCTGTCGTGCCAGGTGAAGGTCAAGCAGGACATGGAGATCGAGGTCGAACCCGAGATCTTCTCCGTGCGCAAGTGGGAGTGCAAGGTCCGCTCGAACCACAACGTGGCCACCTTCATCAAGGAGCTGATCCTCGATCTGCCCGAGGGCGAGAGCGTGCCCTTCCGGGCCGGCGGCTACATCCAGATCGAGTGCCCGCCGCACACGGTGCACTACAAGGACTTCATCATCGAAGAGGAGTACCGCGGCGACTGGGACAAGTACGACATGTGGCGCTACGTCTCGGTGGTCGACGAGTCGGTGACCCGGGCGTACTCGATGGCGAACTATCCCGAAGAGTACGGGATGATCATGCTCAACGTGCGCATCGCCTCGCCCCCGCCGCGCATGCCCGACGTGCCGCCGGGCATCATGTCGTCGTACATCTTCGACCTCAAGCCGGGTGACACCACCACCATCTCGGGCCCCTTCGGCGAGTTCTTCGCCAAAGAGACCGACAACGAGATGGTGTTCATCGGCGGCGGGGCTGGTATGGCGCCGATGCGGTCCCACATCTTCGATCAGTTCAAGCGGATCAAGACCGACCGCAAGGTGACCTTCTGGTACGGCGCCCGCTCGATGCGGGAGGCCTTCTACCAGGAGGACTTCGACCAGATCGAAGAGGAGTTCGACAACTTCCGCTGGACGTTGGCCCTGTCGGATCCGCTTCCCGAGGACAACTGGGACGGCCCGACCGGCTTCATCCACCAGGTCACCCTCGACCTGTACCTGTCGAAGCACCCCTCGCCGGAGGACGTGGAGTACTACCTCTGCGGCCCCCCGATGATGAACGTGGCGGTCATCAACATGCTGACCGACCTCGGCGTCGAGCCGGAGAACATCGCGCTCGACGACTTCGGCGGCTGAGGGGCGACCGCCCCCGGCCCCGCGCCTGCCCCCGATGACCGACACCCCTCAAGTCTCTGCCCTCCGCCGCTGGATCCTGCCCGGCCTCTTCGTCGCCGGGCTCTTCGTCGCGGTCTTCGTGCGCCGGCCGGGGCCCGAGGACGACCGGGCGATCACCGAGATCACCGGCCTCACGATGGGCACCAGCTACGCGGTGAAGGTGGTCACCGGCCCGATGCCGGTGGCGGATCAGCAGGCCCTTCAGCGGGCCATCGAAGACACGCTGGCCGCGGTCAACGGCGCGATGTCGACCTATCAGCCCGACTCCGAGCTGTCGACGCTCAACGCCGCCCCGACCACCGACGCCGCGCCCGCCTCGGCGCCGCTGCGGGCCGTGCTCACCGAGGCGCTGCGTATCGGCCGCCTGAGCGGCGGCGCGTTCGATGTCACCGTTGGTCCGCTGGTCAACGCCTGGGGCTTCGGCCCCGACGGCGAGCAGACCCCGCCCGATGCGGAGGCGGTGGCCGCCCTGCGGATCCGGGTGGGGCTGGACAAGGTCGCGGTGGTCGGCGAGGCGGTGCAGAAGGCCCGACCGGATGTGTACGTCGACCTGTCGGCCATCGCCAAGGGCCACGGGGTCGACCGCATCGCGCAGACGCTCGAGGCGCGGGGCCACACCGAGTACCTCGTCGAGATCGGGGGCGAGCTGCGGGCTCGAGGGCGCAACCACGCCGGCCTCCACTGGCGGGTGGGCATCGAGAAGCCCGACCCCGAGGCCCGGGCGCTGATGGAGGTCATCGCGCTGCGTGACGAGGCGTTGGCCACCAGCGGCGACTACCGTAACTTCTACGAGAAGGACGGCAAGCGCGTCTCCCACACCATCGACCCCCGCACCGGCCGGCCCATCGAGCACCGGCTGGCCTCGGTGAGCGTGGTGCATCCGAGCTGCGCCACCGCCGACGCGCTGGCCACCGCGCTCAACGTGCTCGGGCCCGACGAGGGGCTGGCGCTGGCCGCCGCCGAGGGCCTGGCGGCGCTGTTCATCGTGCGCGAGGCGGACGGGCGCTACACCGAGAAGGTGACCCCGCAATTCGTCGACATCCGGGAGGCGACCGCCGCCGAGGCGCCGGCATCTCCCTGAGCACACCGCGGTCGATCTGATAGGCTGGGCAGGTATTTACGCCCGGGAGGCATCATGAGCACCATCATCGCCACGATCGGCTTCATGGCGTTCCTCATGCTGGCGATGGCCGTCGGCGTGATCTTCCGGGGCAAGGCGCTCAAGGGGTCGTGCGGCGGCATCGGCGGCGAGTGCCTGTGCCTCGACCAAGGCCAGCAGGGGGCCTGCGCGATCAAGGGCCGCTCGTACGACGACGAGGCCCGGCCGGATCTGACGCCGCGGGCGGCGGACGACGGGGTCCTGGTCTACGAATAGCGCCGCAGGTCGGGCCGCGCCGCGGGCGGCCCCTGCTCACTCCCGCCCGAAGATCTCGGTGAACGTGCGCGAGAGCAGGCCCGGCTCGTCGCGCACGTTGCCCCCGATCTCCCCCCGGTCGATATAGCGCACCGAGAGGTCGATGGTCTCCCGCGGGCCGATGGTGACGATCGTCGGGCCGATGGGACGGGCGAGCAGCGTGCGCTCGGGGTCGCCGTCGTCCCCCCCGGCGAGGTCGACGTCGATGGTCGCCCCCCAGCCGTCGCGGGCGCCGATCGCCGGCGGCAGCGGGCTGCGCAGCACCTCGACGCTGACGAAGGCGTAGCCCAGGTCGGTCGCCGCCCGGTTGGAGCGGATGAAGCGCAGGCCGGCCGGGCCGCCCACGATCAGGTCGTCGTCCCCGTCGCCGTCGAGGTCGGTCACCGCGACGTGGTGGGCCACGCCGCCCGGATCGGCCCCCGCGGCGACCGCGTCGATCGATTCGAAGCCGTCCGCCGAGTTGCGCCACAGCCGCAGCACGTCGCCCGCCGCGACGAGGTCGTCCCGGGTGTCGCCGTTGTAGTCCAGCCGCTCGAGCGCGGTGATGTCCGCCGGCCACGCCAGGATGCCGCCGTCGTCCTCCACGAAGCCGCCGTCGCCGTCTCCCAGCATGAAGCGCCCGCCGTCGGGGCCCACCGTGAGCAGGTCGAGCACCCCGTCCCGGTTGGCGTCGAACGCCAGGGCGGTGCGGGCCGACGCGCCGACGAAGCCGCGGGCGCCGTCGATGGTCTCGAAGGCGGTGAACGCGTCGCCCATCCACAGGGTGCTGCCGCCGGGGCCGAGCGCGAGCACGTCCAGCACGCCGTTGGCGTCGAGGTCGACGAAGCGGGCGGCGCGGTAGGTCTCCAGGCCGCCCAGCCCCTGGGTGTTCAGCGGCTCGCGGTCGAAGGCCCCGGTGCCGTCGCCGAAGTAGAACCGGGTCCCGCCGCCGGCCATCACCAGCAGGTCGAGCGAGCCGTTGAGCGTCGTCAGCCCCAGCGCCAGGTCGGTCGGATCGGCTGACCCGGGCACCCGCGGGTTCTCGACCAGCACGAAGCCGCCGCCGCCGTTGCCCAGGGCCACCGCGGTGCGGTTCACCCCCACGATCACCAGATCGTGGGTCCCGTTCTCGTCGAGATCGGCCACCGCCGCCGCGCGCACGGTCATGCCCTCGGGCAGCCCCACGTCGGCCGCGTCGTCGGCTTCGAAGCGGCCCGGCGCCACCTGGCGGAAGACCTGGGCGGTGACGTCCGGCTGGGCGCCGAGCACCACCAGATCGAGCAAGCCGTCGAGGTCCACGTCGATCGGACCCAGCCAGCCGACGGGGCCTTCGAAGTCGAGACCGTCGATCGCCGGGTCGTGGGTCCCGAAGTCCCGCAGGACCACCGGCAGGACCAGCGGCGGGTCGAGGATGTTGTCCAGCGCGTCGACGGCGTTGACGAAGACCACCGGATCGGCGGGGTCGATGGGCACCGCGTCCGCCCGCCAGGTGCCGGCCTCGGCGTCGATGACCGCCTCGACGCCGTTGACCGTCACCGCCGCCGGGCCGCTGCCTTCGGGGCCGTCGTCGATGGTGCCGACCACCACCGCCGGGGTCGGCGCCGGGCGTCCCAGCTCGGGCGACTCGATCGTGAGCACCGGGGGCCGGGTGTCGCGGCGGATGGTCACCGTCTCGACGAGCCGGTTGCCCACGAGGTCGACCAGCACGACCTCGAAGGTGTTGGTGCCCTCCTCGAGCCCGACGACCCGGGCCACGATCTCGGCGCGGCTGCCCTCGGTGGCGCCCGCCGGGGCCCGGAAGACCTCCTGGCCGCCGATCGAGATCGAGACCAGCCCCGAGCCGGTGTCGCGCGCCTCGACCTCGAGCCGGGCCTGGCCGTCGGTCGTGAAGACGTCCCGCCCGGGGCTCACCGCGTCCAGGATGGGCGGGGTCCCGTCGACCCGGAAGACGAAGGCGATCTCCTCCTCGTTGCCGGCCGTGTCGCGCACCGTCATCGCGAGGTCCTGGTCGCCGTCGGCGAAGGGGCGGGCCGTCGAGAAGCGGCCGTCCGGCCCCACGTTGACCGCCACCCCCTGCACCGTGAGGCTGGACACCGAGCAGACGCCCCAGTCGACGAGCCCGGTGAACTCGACCCGCCCGGCGGGATCGACCCCGAACCACCGGCGCGGGCCCCCGACGAGGCAGGCCCCGTCGCGGGTGATGCACACCTCGGGCGCGTCGCGGTCGACCCGCACCGCGACCGTCGTCTCGTTGGGGTCGTCCGCCCGGTTGCGGGCCTGGGCCACGATCTGCACGTCGTCGCCCTCGCGCACCCGCACGTCCTCGCAGAACGGGCCGCCCTCCGGGGGCAGCGCCACCGCGGTCTCTTCGTCGTCCACGATCAGGCCGGCCGAGCCGATGCCGCTCTCGGGATCGGCCACCCGGCCGCAGACCCGCAATACCCGGGCGTTGGTGCACTGCCCCGGCGCGGGCTCGGAGATCACGAGCGTCGGCGGGGTGTCGTCGAAGGTGACCGTGACCCGGTCGGAGGCGTCACCGTTGGGCGCGAAGGCCGTCGCGACGATCTCGTGGGCGCCCGCGGCCGGCAGCACCACCGCCGCTTGGAACCGCTCCGCGCGGGGGTCGATCTCGATCGGGGCCCCGCCGCCGACCTGCACCTCGACCCGCTCGACAGCCGGGCAGACGTCCCCCGCCACGTCGATCCGGGCGACCCGGGAGAAGCTGCCGTCGTCGGGGCCGGTGATCGTCACGCACGGATCGGCCGGCAGCCGCACCACCCGGCGGATGACCTGGCCGGTGTTGCCCGCCATGTCCTGGCCGGTGATGGTCAGGGTGTTCTCCCCTTCGAACAGCGGGACCCGGCGGGTGAAGGCGCCCTCGGCGTCGGCCAGGCCGTCGATGTCCACCGGCGCCTGACCGGCGTCGCCGGCGATCGAGATCGCGTAGCTCGCGCTGGGCACCGGCTGGCGATCGTCCTGGACCCGCCCCCGGACCTCGACCCGGTCGGCGAAGATCCGGGCGTCGGCCACCGGGGCGTCGACCAGCACCACCGGGGCCGTCGCGTCGAGCCGCACGGCGATCGTCGCCGGGTCCGAGCGGTTGCCGAGGTCGTCGACCGCGGTGATGCGCAGCTCCGAGCGCCCCTCCTCGAGCGTGACGTCGAAGGCGAAGCCTGCGCCCTCCCACGCGATCTCGGCGTCGACCGGATCACCGTCCAGCTCGACCTCCAGCCGACCCTCGCCGGCGGGGTCGAAGTGGGCGTCCACCACCCGCCCCGACACGGGGAACGCCGCGTCGGCGGTGAGCAGATCGGCCCCGTCGGGCGGGGTCAGCGCCTCCAGCGTCGGGCCCGTCGTATCCCGCACCACGGTGACCTCGGCCTCGCAGGACAGCCCGTCGGGATCGGTGGCCTCCAGCACGAAGCGGTTCGACCCCTCCTCGAGCGAGCGCATGATCGCCTCGCCGTCCAGCCCGACCGCCTCGCCGTTCAGCGTCGCCGTCAGCTCGGCGAGCGGCGTGTCGGGGTCGGTCACCAGGGGCGTCAGCGCGACCTGATCGGCGGTCGTCGGCGCGGTGTCGTCCGGCGCGGCGGCGAGCATGCATCGGGGGGGCAGCGGGTCGGGCGGCGCCATGTCGACCGCCATGTCCACCTCGACGTCGGGCGGGGCCATGTCGGGCGCGGCGTCGACCGCCACGTCGGGCACCGCGTCGGGCGGCAGCTCGCCGCCGTCGATGCCCTGGTCGCCCATGTCGGCCGGCTCTCCGCCGCCGCCGACGCAGACGCCGCCCTGGCACAGCCCGCCGTTGCACTCGCTGTCGTCGCTGCAGTTGTCCGGATCGAGCAGCACGCTGCACCCCGCGGCGGCCAACGCGAGCGCCGCCGTCAGCAGGGTGACTCCCCTACGGTTCATCATGGGATTGTCCTTCGCCTCAAGCCGACCCGACGGCGGCCCCCCGGCCGCGCGCGTCGCCGCGCGGCGCCTCAGAAACGGAATCGACCCACCGCCGCCGCGCCGCCCTCGAGCGGGGCGACGAACCACGCCTGCTCGGCCTGACCCTCGACCTCGGTGGGCGCGTCGGACGACAGGATGTAGAGCACCGCGCCCCCCGCCGCCACCGCGAGGCCGGGCCACAGGAGCGCGTCGCTCAAGAACGCCCGGCTGCGCACGTCGTCGGCGAGGGCCGCGTCCTCGGCGGTCGCGTTGCACTGCGCGTCGGCCCGGCAGTCGTCCAGATCGCCGCTCGCGCCCAGCGCCAGGACCCCCGCGACGACCCCGCCGGCCATCGCCAGCCCGCCGACGCCCATGGTGATGATGCCCACCGTGCCCAGGTCGACCCCGCCGCCGACCTCGATCTCGGTGCGGACGGTGGAGTCGGCCTCGATGGCGACCATCTCGGTGTACGGGTCGGCTCCCGGCGCCCGCACCTCGACCTCGTGCAGCCCGGCCGTCAGGCGCAGCGGCGCGGTCAGCGGCGCCCGGCCGACCGCCCGCCCGTCGACGAACACCTCGCTGCCCGCCGGGCTGACCGACAGCTCGAGCGAGCCCCGGGGCACCGCCTTCTCCAGCGCGATCTCGAGCACGTAGGGCGCCGCGCGGGTGTGGGTCGGGCTCAGGGTCACCTGCCGCTCCACCGGCTCGAAGCCCTCCAGCTCGACGCGCACCGTGCGCTTGCCGCCGTCCGCCGCTCGGGCGAGCGGCGTCGGGCCGGCCGGCTCACCCCCGTCGATCCGGACCCGGGCCCCGGGCGGGGTCGTCACCACCCGCAGGAACGGCCGGATGGGGACCAGGGCCACCGTCAGCGTGCTGCGGGCGCCGGCCTGAAGTTGGATCGGCCGCTGGGCGCCCTCGTGGCCCGCCAACGACAGGAAGAGCGTGTGGGCCCGCGGGGGCAGGCGCAGGGTCATCGGGGTGGTGCCCCGCGACGGGTTCTTCGCCGCGCCCACCCGCACCGCCGCGCCGGGGGGCATCGTCTCCACCGCCACGGCCGGCCAGCCGTCCAGGGTCGCTTGCAGCGCGCCGATCTTGCCCTCGACCGCCGCGGCGTCCTTGGGCTGGGTCGCCAGATACTTCTGATACTGTTCGATCGCCGCCGGCAGGTCGTCCATCGCCTCGAAGACCTGGGCGATGTTGAACAGCATGAGGGGGTGGGGGGCGAGGGCGTTGGCCTGACGGAAGGCCTCGAGCGCCTCGGCGAAGTCCCCGGCGGCGTAGCGCGTCCGCCCCTCGATGAAGAAGGCCTTGGCCTTCTCCCGGGGGGCGTCCTGGGCCAGCGCCGGCAGCGCGGTCAGCACCGTCACCCCGAGCATCAGGCTGCGGATCATCGTCACGCCTCGCATGGCACCTCGCTACTGGCCGACGTGGCAGAAGACTACCCGCAACGGACCGGCCGGCGCCAATTGGCCCCGGGCGACCGTCAGGGCGTCGACGATCGCGCCCGCCGGGGTGCTCAGGGGTTGGCGAACGGGTCGCGGATGTCGTTCGGATCGGGTGTCTTGCTGCGCCGACGGGTGCGCCGCCGCTTGGGGGGCGTCTTCGATCCACCGGCCTTGTCGTCACCCGCCTTCTGATCCCGGGGCTTGCCGGCCGCCTTCTGATCGCCGGGCTCGCCCGCCTTCTGGTCACCCGCCCCGCCGTCGGCCGCCTCGGCCAGCGGCACCTCGACCCGCACCGGGCCGCCGCCCTCGGGGGCCGCCTCGGGGTCGACCGCCTTCGGGTCGAGGGTGAACGGGGTGTCGGGCCGGCCCTCGACCTTGAGCACCAACTCGCGCGGCGCCTCGCCGACGGGCAGCTCGAGCGGGGTCTGGCCCAGCTTCGTCTCGCCCTCGAACACCTCGGCGCCCGCCGGATCGGTCACCAGCTCGGCCGCCAGCGCCGCCGCCGGGGCGGCCGGCTTCGGCTTCGGCTTCTCGCTCTTGCCCGCCGTCGGCCGCGGTCGCTCGGGCGGCGGATCGGGCGGGGCCAGCACCAGAAACCACACCGCCGCGCCGCCCCCCGCCAGCAGCAGCACCAGGAGCAGCACCAGCAGCCCGGTGCGCGAGCCCGCCCCGCGATTGGCCGACACCACCGGCCCGGTGAGCGTGCTCGGGCCGGAGATGCTCTTGACGTCCCGAGGGGGCACCGACAGCCGGGCGAAGTCGGCCGCCGTCGCCAGGGGGCTCGCCGCGTCCGACGTCTGACTCACCCGGGCCGGCCCGGGGTCGAGCTCCTCGCCGATGGCGTTGAGGATGTCGTCCGGCCGCAGCGGCTGGGAGACCGACGCCCGCTGCGCGATCGGCGCGCCCGCCCGGCCGCCGGGTGGGGTCGAGGCGATCCGGGCCGGGGCCGGGGGCTTGGAGCGGGCCGGCTTCTCTTGGGCCATGTCGCCGAACGGATCGAAGGCGGGGGCCGGGCCGCCCGCCTGGGCGTCCAGCTCGGCCTCGGCCTCGGCCATCACCGCCGCCAGATCACCCACGTCGAGCCGCCCGGGGCCCGAGACCCGGGGCGCGGTGCCCCGGTCGCGGATACCGGCGCCGGGCACCGGCCGCTCGGGCGGGGCGGCCTCCGGCTCCACCGAGGCCGCTGCGTCGGCCAGGGCCGCGTTCAGATCGAGCTCTTCGCCGAAGGCGTCGTCGAACGACAGGTCCAGCTCGTCCATCGGCGAGATCGCCGGCGGCGTCGGCGCAGCCACCGGCGACGGCGTGGCCTCGTCGAGCAGGGCCTGGATGTCCTCCGGCACCTCCTGCATGACCGTCGCCTCGGCGTCGGCCGCGCTGAAGCCGGCCGACGCGCCGAGGGGGGCGAACTGGTTCAGGTCGGGGATGTCGTCTGGCCGGGCGACCACCGTCGACATGTCGAGGCCGGCCCCGAAGGGCTTCTTCTTGCGGGGGGCGGCCTGGGGGTTGCTCTTGATGACCCGGGCGATCTCGCGGGCGAGCGCGCGCAGATCGGGGAAGCGCGCCGCCGGGTTCTTGGCCATGCAGCGCTCGATCACCGCCGCGAGCGCCGGGGGGATGTTCGCCGCCCGCTCGGTGATCGGGGTCGGCTGGTTGTGCCGCACCGCCTCGAGGAGCTGGTCGGGCGTCGCCCCGAAGAAGGGCAGCGCGCCGCTGAGGAGCTGGTAGCCGATGACCCCCACGGTGAACTGGTCCGAGGCCAGCCCCACCTCGGCCCCGCTCGCCTGCTCGGGGCTGAAGTACTTGGGGGCGCCGATGACCACCCGCCCCCGATCGCTCTGGTGCACCCCGAAGAGCACCGGCGAGCCGGTGTCGGTGACCTTGATGAAGTCGCCCTTCTGGCCGGCGACGAGGAAGACGTTCTCCGGCTTGAGGTTGGCGTGGGGCCGGCTCACCTTGTGGATCGGGGCCAGCGCGTTGCAGAGCTGGAAGAGGATGTCCGCCGCCCGGCGGGCCGAGAGCGGGCCGACCCGCTCGATCAGGCCCCGCAGGGTCTCGCCCTCGATGAACTCCGAGACCATGTAGGTCGTGCCGTCCGGCTCCCGGCTCGCGCCGAGCACCGTCGCCACCTTGGCGTGCCGGATCTGGGCCACCCGGCGGGCCCAACGCAGCAGCTCGTCGCCGTGGATCTCGGCCACGTCGCCGTGCACGATCTTGACCGCCACCGCCTGCCCGGTCTTGGCGTCGATGCCCTTGTAGACCATGCCGATCTCACCCGAGCCGACGATGTGCTGCAAGGTGAAGCGGCGCCCGAGCTGGCGGCCGACGTAGGGGTCGCCGACGAGGCCCGGATCGTCGAGCAGGCTGCCGCCACAGCGGACGCAGCTCGTCTTGCGGTCATCGTTGACGGCCTGACAATGCGGGCAGAAGATCATCGACGCGCGATCCCTCGGGTGGGGCGGGTTCAGCGGACATCTGTATAGCACCCGCCCGGTCGCAGGCAAAGGATCGGGCGCGCTCGTTCGACGGCGGGCGGCCAGATCGACGCCCCGCCAAAAATGATCGACACGCTCTTGACCCCCGCGCCCGACTCTGCGATAAACCGAGCCCGCTTTGCGAAGGTGGCGGAACTGGTAGACGCGCCAGGTTGAGGGCCTGGTGCCCGCAAGGGCGTGGGGGTTCGACTCCCCCTCTTCGCACCCGACACGAAAAAACCCCGCTGGCCTCGCCAGCGGGGTTTTCTCTTTCGAAAGCCGATAGGCCGGGGCCCGTGGTGCCGGGCCCCGGGCGGCGCTACTGGTTCTCGGGCGCGGCGGGGGTCTCTCCGGCCGGCGCGGCAGGCGCATCTCCGGCGGGCGCGGCGGGGGCATCCCCGGCGGGCGCGGCGGGGGCATCCCCGGCGGGCGCGGCGGGGGCATCCCCGGCGGGCGCGGCGGGGGCATCCCCAGCCGGCGCGGGCATCTCACCCGGCGTCTCTTCGGCGGGGGCCTCGGCCGGCGCATCTTCGGCGGGGCCCTCGGCCGGCGCGTCACCGGTCGCCGGGGCCGCGGCGCCGCCCTCGTTGTCCTCGGCGTAGTTGAGCGTCTCGTCCATCGCCGACGGTGTGGAGTAGATCGCCAGCGCCATGCTCGTCAGCATGAAGGTCGTCGCGGCGAGCGCGGTGAACTTGCCGAGCACCGTGGCCGCGGAGCGCTGCCCGAGAGCCTGCCCCCCGCCGCCGCCGAACGCGGCGCTGACGCCGCCGCCCTTGCCGGACTGCAACAGGATGACCAGGATCATCGCGATGCTGACGATGATGTGAAGCACAGTGATCAGGGTCTCGATCATCGGTCGACGTCCTCTTCGAAGGAGACGATTCGGGCGAAGCTGTCGCTGTCGAGGCTCGCGCCGCCGACCAGGGCTCCGTCGATATCGGGCTGCGCCATCAAGGCGCGGATGTTGGTGGGTTTGACGCTGCCGCCGTACTGGATGCGCACCGCCTCGGTGGCCTCGGCCCCGGCCTTCTCGGCGAGGCGGGCCCGGATGGCCGCGTGCACGTCCTGGGCCTGCTCGGGGGTCGCGGTCTTGCCGGTGCCGATGGCCCACACCGGCTCGTAGGCGAGCACCGTGCGGGACAGCTCGTCGCCGTCGAGCAGCGCGATCGCCGCGTCGAGTTGGCGGGTCACCACCGCCAGCGTCGTGCCCGCCTCCCGCTCGGCGAGGGTCTCGCCGATGCAGACGATGGGGATCAGGCCGTGATCGTGCAGGCTGCGGGCCTTCTTGCCCACGTTCTCGTCGGTCTCGCCGAACAGCGTGCGCCGCTCGCTGTGCCCGATGATGACGTGCGTGCAGCCGACCTCGGCGAGCTGAACCGGCGACAACTCGCCGGTGAAGGCGCCCTTGTCGGCCCAGTGGCAGTTCTGGGCGGCGACCCCGATCGGGCTGTCCGCCAGCCGCTCGATGATCGGATGCAGCGCCATGGCCGCCGGGCCGACGACCACGTCGACGCCCCGGAACCGGGCGCAGCGATCACGCACCCCGCGGGCCAGGGCGAGGCCCTCGGTCACCGTCAGGTTCATCTTCCAGTTGCCGGCGATGATCGGGCGGCGGGTCATGCGGTCCTCCGGATGCCGAGGGCGGTCAGGCCGGGCAGCGCGCGGCCCTCGACGAACTCGAGGCTCGCCCCGCCGCCGGTCGAGATGTGGTCGATGTCGCCCGCCCGGCCGCTCTCGGCGACCGCGCGCACCGAGTCGCCCCCGCCGACCACCGACCAGCCGCCCGAGTCGGCCACCGCGTCGGCGACGGCTCGGGTGCCGGTGGCGAAGGTGTCGAACTCGAAGACGCCCATCGGCCCGTTCCAGAAGATCGTGCGGGCGCCGGCCAGCCGCTCGCCGTAGAGCGCCGCGGTCTTCGGCCCGATGTCGAGCGCCATCTGCCCCTCGGGGATGTCGACCCCGTCGACCGCGACCCGCGCCGCCCCGGCGTCGAACGCCTCGGCGCAGCCGTGATCCACCGGCAGCAGCAGCTCGACCCGGTGCTTCTCGGCCTCGCGCAGGAGCCCCCGGGCCAGATCGAGCCGGTCGGCCTCGACCTTGCTCGCGCCCACCGCGTGGCCCTTCGCCGCGAGGAAGGTGTAGGCCATCGCCCCGCCGACGAGCAGGGTCTCGACCCGGCCGAGCATCTTCGAGATGACCGCGAGCTTGTCGCTGACCTTGGCCCCGCCGAGCACCGCCACGAAGCCCTTGCGGGGGGCGTCGAGCACCCGGCTGAGCGCCTCGACCTCCCGGGCCATCAGGAACCCGGCCGCCTTGTCGCGGACGTGGCCCGCCACGCCGGCGGTGCTCGCGTGGGCCCGGTGGGCGGTGCCGAAGGCGTCGTTGACGTAGCGCTCGGCCAGCGCGGCGAGCTGCCGGGCGAGGCTGTCGTCGTTCTTCGTCTCGCCGGGGTGGAAGCGCAGGTTCTCGAGCAGCATGAGCTGCCCGTCGCGCAGGTCGCGGGCCAGCCGGGTCGCCGCGGGGCCCACCGGGCTATCGGTCAGCGGGATCTCGAGGTCGAGCAGCTCGGCCAGCCGCTCGCCGGCCGGGGCCAGCGACAGCGCCGGATCGGCCTTGCCCTTCGGCCGGCCGAGGTGGCTGCACAGGATGACCCGGGCCCCGCGCTCCAGCGCGTGGCGGATGGTGGGCAAGGCCCCTCGGATGCGGCTGTCGTCGGCCACGGCGCCGCCCTCGAGCGGCACGTTGAAGTCCACCCGGATCAGGGTGCGCCGGCCTTCGATGGGCAGCTTGTCGATCAGGGTCATCGGGGGGCGGGCCATCGGGACGTCCTCAGCGCTCGAGGCCGAGCATCAGCTTGGCGAGGTCGACCATGCGGGCGCTGAAGCCCCACTCGTTGTCGTACCACGACAGCACCTTGACCATCTTGCCGATGACCTTGGTGCTGTCGGCGTCGACCACCGAGCTGAGGGGGTTGCCCATGTAGTCGGTGCTGACCAGCGGCGCCGTCTCGAAGCCCAGGATGCCGGCCAGCGGCCCCTCGGCGGCCTTGCGCAGCGCGCCGTTGATCGCGTCGACGTCCACCTCGTCGCGCACCTCGAGCACCACGTCGACCAGCGATACGTCGGGGGTCGGCACCCGCACCGAGAGCCCGTCGAGCTTGCCCTTCAGGTGGGGCAGCACCAGGCCGATGGCCTTGGCCGCGCCGGTGCTCGTCGGGATCATCGACATCGCCGCCGCCCGCGCCCGGCGCAGGTCGGAGTGGGGCAGGTCGAGCACCCGCTGGTCGTTGGTGTAGCTGTGGATGGTGGTCATCACGCCCCGCTCGACGCCGAACGCGTCGTCGATGACCTTGACCACCGGGGCGAGGCAGTTGGTGGTGCACGAGCCGTTCGAGACGACGGTGTCGGCCGCCTCGAGGTCGCCGTCGTTGACCCCGACGACGACGGTGCGGTCGATGCTGCCGCCCTTGGCCGGGGCGCTGATGAGCACCTTCTTCGCGCCGGCGGCGAGGTGGGCGGCGGCCTTCTCCTTGTTGCGGAAGACGCCGGTGCACTCGAGCACCAGCTCGGCGCCGACCGCGTCCCAGGCCAGCTTCGCCGGGTCGCGCTCGGCGGTGGTGCGGATGGTGCGCCCGTTGACGACCAGCGACCCGTCGACCACCGAGACGTCGGCGTCGAAGGTGCGGTGCACCGAGTCGTACTTGAGCAGGTGGGCCAGGGTCGTCGGATCGGTGAGATCGTTGATCGCCACCACCTCGAGGGTGGGGTCGCTCTCGAGGATGCGGAACACCACCCGGCCGATCCGACCGAAGCCGTTGATCGCGATCTTGCGGCTCATCGATTCCCCCGTCACGCTGCGGTTGTGGGCTCTCCGGGTCGTCACCCGGGGTTGAGAGGCGCGTCAAGCTAGCCGAGCGGCCGGGGTGAGTCAAGCCGGACCACCGCGCCGATCGCACGGCGCACTGGCGCCCGGTCGAACGCGTTCCTATTGTGTGCGCCCATCGTCCCGACACCGCCCTGCGAGGAGCGCCCGTGGCCCGATCCGAGACCCCCCCGTCGACCCTCGACCGCTTCCGGGAGGCCTTCCACCGCGACCGGCTGGCCCTCGTGCGGGAGCACGGCCCCACCGCCTTCGATCAGGGCCAGGTGCTGTATCGCTGCGCGAACACCGGCCGCGACATCGTGGTGCGCGACGCGTGGTACGGCGCCCGCCCGGCGGGGCCGGCCGACGCCTTCGTCGAGCGGCTGACCCGGGACTGGTGGCGCGGCCGCCAGACCTTCGGTGGCGACGGGGCCGAGGCCGACGCGGCGCTCGACCTGCGGCCGGTCGCCGGGCTCTACGCCCGCTACCTCGCCGAGGTCGGCTTCGACTACAGCGTCGAGTTCGCCGCCGACCCCGCCGACCCCGATGGCGGCGGCCCGGCGTGCGCGTGGCGCATGGACGGCCGGGGCAAGGTGGTGAAGCTGGCGCTGCCCGAGGACGAGGGCATGTTCCGCGATCAGGCCGGCACCTTCTTCGACGCCCGCGCCGGCTGGCGGTGGCTCGTCGAGCAGCACGCGCAGACCGGGCGGCTGGTGGTCGCCGAGCTGCAAGCGGGCTACGTGATGGGGGTGCGGCCCGGCGTGCCCGGGGACCCCGACCCCGCCGCCCGCGAGGACCCCGACCTCGAGGCCGCCTTCAGCCGGATGGACGCCGCCCGGTTCGACACCCTGGAGTTCCTCGGCAGCCCCGAGGCGGCCCGCTACCCGTTCGTCGGCGAGCGCTACGGCGAGTGGCTCGGCCCGGCGGCGGCCGCGGTCGACGCCGGCGGGCTGGAGCTGTTCGTGCTGGCCGACGCCTCGGAGTTCGTGGCCACCGTCGAGGACGTCGCCAAGCACCGGGGCATCGCGGTGGAGTGGGTCGACCCCGAGGACGACATCCGGCTGGCGCTGCACGCCGGCCCGCTGCGGGTCGAGATGGCCTTCGCCTACCCCTGGCTGCGCACGCTGCACACCGCCCGCAGCCTCGTGGAGGGCGCGGTCGACTTCTTCGGCCCGATGGTCGACGCGCTCGACGAGGCCCGCGACCTCTACGCCCTCGCCGAGCAGCGCATCGCCGGCTACGACCTGGCGGTGGTCGACGGGGTCGTCCTCGAGATCCGGGAGGCGGGCAGCGACACCCCGGTCGGCCGCTGGCCGCTGCTCGATCTGGTCGGGCGGGGCGCGGCCCATGGCGAGGCCCGGGCCGAGGCGCTGTTCGAGGTGCTGGGCTACGACCCCGAGGCGGGGCGCTTCGAGCCGCGGGACGACCGGCTCGACGCCTGCCCGGTCTGCGCCCGCGAGGCCCGGGTGGGCAAGGTCATCCGGCCCAAGGCGCTGCTGGGCATCGACCCCCGCACGCTGGCCGGGCTCGAGATCGGGCAGCACGTCGTCTACTACACCCTCGAGTGCCCGCTGCACGTCACCCCGGTCGAGCCGACCCCCGGGCGGGATCTGACCGACCTCGAAGCGGCGTATCGCAAGGGGCTCGAGCGGGCCCGGGGTCGGGCGCTGGTCGTCGAGCGCCTGCCCGACGCCGACGACGCGCTGCTGGTGGTGGGGCACGACTTCGGCTCGCTGGTGCTCGAGCCGGCCCGGGTGCGGGCGATCCACGAGGCGCTGGGCGAGCCCTCGGGCGGGCAGCGCTTCGCCTACGCCTTCTTCGCGGACGCGCTCGTGCTCGCCGCCGAGAAGCTCTCCGGCCCGGCGCTGAGGGCCGCCCGGCTGGCCGCGCTCGAGGCGGTGCAGCCCCGGTTCCCCGGGCGCACCTGGCCCCTGGACTGCGCCCGCCCGCTGACGCTCGACGTGCCGCCCGCCGGCCGCTTCGACCTCGAACCGTGAGCCCGCCCGCCCCTCGCGCGCGCGTCGCGCGTGTGATGATCGCGGCCCTCGCGCTGGGCCCCGCGGCGTCGGCGGCGCCGGCCGGGCGCCCCCCGCCGACCCTGGGCGATACGCTGCGCGACCTCGGCGCGTTCGACGAGATGGCCGCGGTCGACCCTCTGCTCGTGCCGCCGCCACCGCCGGACCACGTCTGGCCCGAGCTGATCATCGGGGCCGGGGCGGCGCTGATCGTGGGCGGGGTGATCGGCATGCTCGCCAGCCCCACATGTACCACCCGGGACGCCGCCGAGCGCTGCGTGGACCCCCAGGGCAGCGCGCCGCTGTGGCCGGCGCTGATCGTGATCGGGGTCGGCGCGACGATCAGCGGCAGCTACTGGTACCGGTGGACCCGGCTGCCCGACGACGAGGCGGCCGTGGTGCCCGACCCCACGGTCCCGCGGTGAACGACCCCGGGGCCGTCCGCCCCCGACCCGATCGGAGGCCGGGGCGCATCGCCCCCGCCGCTGGATGGGTCTCCGCCCGGCGCACGGTATGGCACGGTTATGCACGGGGCCATATGTGCCACATTGCGCAATCGCGCACAGTCACACTGTGAAGATCCATTGAGAGTGGGCCCGAAACGCGGTGTGTGGGGAATATCGAGGCTGGCACGAGATCCGCATACCTCACATGGCGAACAGGAGGTCCCCATGAACGCCCACCGGATCGAAGCGCTGCTCGTCGAGGAGATCCTGGCCGCCTGCCCCGAGCTGGGGCACGTGCCGGCCACCGCCTCGCTGACCGGCGACCTCGGGCTCGATTCGCTGACCCTGACCTCGCTCTTCGCCACGGTGAAGACCCGGTTCGGCCACCTCTCACTGGCCCCGTGGTTCATCGCGGCGAGCAACAGCGGCACCGACACCATCGGCAGCCTCGCGACCTTCATCGCCGAGCGGGTCACGCTCGACGTCGCCGCCTGAGACGCCCGCCCCGCCGCGGCACCTCGCCCGCGGCCCCCGATCCCCGATCCTTCGAGTCGACCCGCCGACCTCCGACGCCTCCGGTGCGCCCTGCGCCGGCGCGCGCCGTCGCGCCATGCCATCCGCCGATCGCGCGCGGCTCCTCATTCGATACCGGCTGCGGGCGCCCGACGACGACATTCGGCCGCAACCGGATCCGGTCCTCGACGTATCTCTCTCCCGAGCCGGATCGATCCCGGGGCCCGACGCGCGCAGTCGGCTGGAATCGGTCCGTACCTCAAATAACCATCGAGAAGACTCTCCCCCGGCTGGTTCGTTTAGGATAGGCTCGGGTCAGCCCAGGAGGCACGATGCCCGCCCGCATATTGGCCATCTCGACCGCGACGCCGCCGGTGGCGTACAGCCAGCGGGAGCTGTTCGATACCATCTTCTCCAAGTGGTACGCCGACATCCCCGACGCCGAGAAGCTGTTCATGAACACGACGGTGCAGCAGCGCTACACCTCGTGGACCCCCGAGCAGCTCACCAGCCGGGTGCTGTCGACCGCCGAGCGCATCGAGCTGTGGGACGAGTCGACCATGGCCATGGGTCGGCGGCTGCTCAGCGACATCTTCCAGCAGGTCGACAAGTCCCGGATCGGGTCGTTCGTGATGGCCACCTGCACCGGCTACGTGGGCCCGAGCCCCGAGCTGCGGCTGGCCGGCGAGTTCGGGCTGTCGGCGGGGCTGCGGCGAACGTTCATCGGGCACATGGGCTGCTACGCGGCCTTCAACGTGATGAAGACGGCGCTCGACAGCGTGCACGCCCGCCCCGACGAGCTGGTGCTGGCCAACGCCAGCGAGGTCTGCACGGTGCACCTGCGGCCCGAGGCGACCCGGGAGCAGGTGGTGACCCACGCGCTCTTCGGCGACGCGGCGGCCTCGCTGGTGCTGGGGTCGGTCGACGAGCCGGGGGACGGGCCGATCATCCTGCGCACCCGCACCGAGACGGTCTACGAGACCACCGAGATGATGACCTGGACGATCACCGACACCGGGTTCCGCATGACCCTGTCGCCGTACGTGCCGTTCATCCTCGGGGAGAAGATCGGGCCGCTCATCGAGGCCCTGTGCGCCGAGGAGGGCATCGCCGTCGGCGACATCCGGTGGTGGGGCATCCACCCCGGCGGGCCCAAGATCGTGGACTTCATCGGCAACGAGATGGGGCTCTCCGACGCTCAGCTCCGCGCCAGCCGGCACGTCCTGGCCAACTACGGCAACTGCTCGTCGGCCACGATCCTGCTGGTGCTCGAAGAGATCATGAAGACCGACCGGCCCGCGCCCGGTGACTACGGGGTGCTGACGGGCTTCGGCCCGGGCCTGACGATGGAGAGCACGCTGATCCGGTTCTGATGCCGGCGCGCCCCGGGGTGCCGCCGGGGCCGGCGGGTCGGTTGCGGGGGGGAGAGAGGCATGACGCCGAGCGACGCCGATTCGGTTTTCCTGGGCCCCGGCATCGGGGTCCATCCGCAGCGCCGGGGGGCGGGCGACGCCCCGGTCGACGGCCCCACCTTCGAGTCCTGCGCCGAGGCGCTGGTCTGGCGGGGCACCCACGAGGCGGAGCGCATCGCCTACTTCTTCGCCGGCCCCGACACCCGGACCAGCGCGGTGACCTACGGGCAGCTGCTCGAGCAGGCCCAGCAGTTCGCCGCGACCTTCCTCGAGTCGGGGGTCGCGCCCGGCGATCGGGTCATCATCAGTATGGACACCAGCTTCAAGCTGGTGGCGGCCTTCCTCGGCTGCGGGCTGGCGGGCATCGCCCCGGTCATGCAATCGCTGCCGCTCGGCGCGGCCAACGTGCCCATCTGGAGCCGCAAGCTCTCGGCGGCGATCGAGACGGTCGACGCCCGGGCGGTGCTCGTCGACAGCATGGTGGCCCTCGCCGCCCGGGAGCCGGTGTCGAGCGCCGAGAAGTGCGCGCTGCTGACCCCCCACAAGCTGGCCGACGCCCGGCCGTTCGAGCCGCCGAAGCTGGCCGACGACGACCTGGTCTACGTGCAGTTCACCTCGGGCACGACCGCCCACCAGAAGGCGGTGGCGATCACCCACGGCCCGCTGATGGCCAACATCCGGGCGATCAGCGGCTACCTGTCGGTCGATCCGTCGAACTTCGGGGTCTTCTGGCTGCCGCTCTTCCACGACATGGGGCTGGTCTCGGGGGTGCAGATCCCGCTGCTCGGCGGGGCGCCGTCGCTGCTCATGTCGCCGCTGGCGTTCATCTTCACCCCCCGCTCGTGGCTGTGGGGCATCCATTACTTCCGGGGCACCCACAGCGCGGCGCCCAACTTCGCCTATCACATCTGCGCCCACCGGCTGACCGAGGCCGACACCGAGGGGCTCGACCTGTCGAGCTGGCGCAAGACCCAGAACGGGGCCGAGTTCATCCACGCCGAGACCATCGAGGCCTGGCAGCGGCGGTTCGGGCCCCACGGCTTCGACCCGAAGACGATGTCGGCGGTCTACGGCATGGCCGAGTGCGTACTGGCGGCGACCTTCCCCGCGGCCGACGCCGCGCCGCAGTGGGACGAGATCGACGTCGAGCGGCTCTCCAAGGAGGGGGTCGCCTGGCCGGCGGGGCCCGAGACGACCCGCAGCCGCAAGGTGGTCGCGGTGGGCGGGCCCTTCCCCGAGCACGACGTGCGGGTGGTCGACGACGGCGGTGAGCCGGTGCCCGAGCGCCACCTGGGCCACGTCCAGCTCCAGGGGCCGTCGGTGACCCCGGGCTACATCGGCGACCCCGAGGCGACGGCCGATCTGCTGCGCGAGGGCTGGCTGCACACCGGCGACACCGGCTACCTCGCCGGGGGGCAGCTGCACGTCTACGGCCGCAGCAAGGACATCATCATCAAGGCCGGCCGCAACTATCAGCCGGAGAGCATCGAGCGGGCGGCGGCGGCGGTGAAGGGGGTCCGGGCGGGCTGCGTGGCGGCGTTCGGGGTGCAGAACGAGGTCGAGGGCACCGAGGATCTGGTCGTGGTCTTCGAGACCCGGCTGAAGGATCCGGCCGAGATCCAGCGCATGATCCGGGAGGTCGGCGCCGCCATCAAGCGCGAGGCGGGGCTGGCCCCCAACCGGCTGGTGCCCATCGCCAAGAGCACCCTGCCCAAGACCACCAGCGGCAAGCTGCGCCGGGCCGAGACCCGGCGGCAGTACCTGGCCGAGACGCTGTCGGTGCTGACCTCGTGATCAACCGCATCCTGACCCTCGAGCGGCGCACCCGGGCCCAGCCCGACGACCCCGACGTGTGGTGTGATCTGGCCGAGGCCCGCTTGCAGGAGGGGCAGCGCATCGAGGCGCTGTCGGCGGCCGAGGCGGCGGCCCAGAGCCGCATCGCCTCGGCGGCGCAGTGGGTCCGCATCGGCGATCTGTTCCGCGACCTGTCCCTGCCCGACCACGCCCGCCAGATGTACGTCGAGGGCTGCGAGCGCGACCTGCGCTCGGCGGTGGCCCGGGCCCGCCTCGGCGAGAGCCTGCTGGCCGAGGGCAACGCCGAGCAGGCGGCCAACCTGTTCGCGGTGGGGGCCTGGCTCGACCCCGACGCGCCCGAGCTGCGGGTGGCGCTCGCCCGGGCCCTCATCGGGTTCGAGCGGCTCGAGGAGGCCCGCGAGCAGCTCATGCTCACCGTCGAGGTCCACCCCGGCGCGGTGCCGGCGTGGCTGCTGCTGGCCGACCTGCACCTCGACCGGGGCGAGTCGGCCCAGGCGTTCGCGGTGCTGCGCCGGGGCAGCGCGGCGGCGCCCGGCGACCGGGGGCTGGGGCTGCGGCTGGCCCGGCTGCTGCTCGACGCCGGCTTCACCCGGGACGCGATCGCGACCCTCGAAGGCGTCGCCCGACAGCACCCCGACGCCGAGGTGCTCGAGCTGCTCGTCGACGCCCGGGTGGCGGCCGGCGAGCGGGCGGGCGCGATCGCGACGCTGCGCCAGCTCCGGCTCAAGGCCCGCACCCCCCAGAGCGCGGCCCGGCTCGGGGCGCTGCTCAAGGCCGACGAGCAGTTCGAGGAGGCGGTGCCCCTGCTGCGCGAGGCGGCGGTCGAGGTGGACGATCCGTCGGTCTACGTCGACCTCGGCCGATGCCTGCTGGCGCTCGAGCGGCCGGAGCAGGCCCTCGACGCGGCGGAGGACGGCATCGCCCGCTTCGGCGAGACCCGGGCCCTCGGGCGGCTGCTGGACAAGGCCCGCTCGGCCTCGGGGCAGGGCTCGCTCACCGACGGGGACCCCTCGCTCGATCAGTCCCTCGCCGGCCCCGACTCGGCCTTCGCCGGCAACCTGCGCCAGTTCAAGGTGCCCGACCTGCTCGAGTTCCTGCGCATGAACCAGCGCACCGGCGTGCTGCGGCTGATCTCGGAGGGCCGCATGGGTGAGATCCACCTGTACGGGGGCCGGCTGGCGAGCGCGAGCACCTCCGGCACGACCCGGCTGGCCGAGATCCTCGCCACCGGGGGGCACGTCGACCCGGCGGGCCTCGAAGAGGCGATGCGGGCGGCCGAGCCGGGGCGGGTGCCGCTGCCCCAGGCGCTGCTCGACGCGGGGCTGATCGAGGCCGCCGCGCTGCGCCCCCTGCTCGACGGGCGGATCCAGGAGGCGGTGGGCGACATCCTCGCCTGGACCGACGGGCACTTCGCCTTCGAGGCCGACGAGGACGAGCCCGATCCGCCGGCCATCCTGTTCGACACCGGCATGATGATGCTCGAGGCGTTCCGCTTGCAGGACGAGAAGCAGTGGGCCGAGCGTGAGGGCTGAATCCGGGGGCCGGGTGCTGTAGATTGGCCGGGTGATCGACCTGCCGTCCATCCTCAAGGTCGCCGTCGAGAACGGGGCCAGCGACGTGCACCTCAAGGCCGGGCTGCCCCCGCTCTTCCGGGTGGCCGGGGCGCTGGTGCCGCTGCGCAACGGGCCCCGCATGACCTCCGAGGTGCTGGCCGGCTTCTTCAAGGAGATGGCCGCCCCGCCGGTGCGCGAGGAGCTCCAGCGCAACCGGGAGGTCGACTTCGCCTTCGCCGCGCCGACCCTGGGGCGGTTCCGGGTGGCGGCGTTCCAGCAGCGGCAGACCCTGGCCCTGGCGCTGCGGGTGGTGCCGTCCGAGATCCGGTCGATCGACGCGCTGAAGCTGCCCACCGTGGTCAAGCGCATCGCCAACGAGCAGCGGGGGTTGGTGCTGGTCACCGGCGCGACCGGCTCGGGCAAGAGCACGACGCTGGCGGCGATGATCGAGCAGATCAACAACCAGCGCACGGCCCACATCCTCACGATCGAGGATCCGGTCGAGTTCCTGTTCCGCGACCGGCGCAGCATCGTCAACCAGCGCGAGGTCGGGCTCGACACCCGCTCCTTCGCCCGGGCCCTGCGCTCGGCGCTGCGCCAGGACCCGGACGTGATCCTGGTCGGCGAGATGCGTGACCGGGAGACCATCGAGACGGCGCTGACCGCGGCCGAGACGGGGCACCTGGTGCTCAGCACGCTGCACACCGTCGACGCCGCCGAGACGATCAGCCGCATCGTGCACAGCTTCCCGCCCCACCAGCACCAGCAGATCCGGCTGGCGTGCGCCGCCTCGATCCGGGCGGTCATCAGCCAGCGGCTGCTCAAGCGGGCCGACGGCCGGGGGCGGGTCGCGGCGCTCGAGGTCATGCTGGCCACCGCCCGGGTCCGGGAGCTGATCGCCGAGGAGGGCCGGCTGACCGAGCTGCGCGAGGCGATGGCCGAGGGCCACCAGTCGTATGGCATGCAGACCTTCGATCAGGCGCTGATGTCGCTCTTGCGCGGCGGCCTGATCGACAAGGACGAGGCGCTGCGCAACTGCACCAACAAGGACGACTTCCTGCTGCGGCTGGCGGGGGTCTCGGGCACCAGCGACGTGCAATGGCAGGGGTTCGATCAATGAGACGGGCGCCGTCGAGGCCGCCGTGGGCGCTGCTGTGCCTGCTCTTGCTCTGCGCGCCGCTCGAGGCGACCGCCGACCTGCGGCTGGCGATCGGTGATCTGGCCGGGGGGCGCACCGGGCGCAAGCAGCTCATCCAGTGGCAACGGGCGCTCAAGCGGCTGGGCGGGGTGCGCATCCAGTCCACCGGCGACTTCAAGAAGCAGGCCCGGGCGATGCAGGCCCAGGACGTCATCCCCCAGGACGCCCGGGCGCTGACCGACGTCTGCGCGGTGCTCGAGGTGGACGTGGTGGTCTACGGCTCGGTGGTCCGGGCCGACCAGCGGACCTGGCCCGGCTCGTCGGCCGACGACCGGGTGATGCTGGTCTCGATCTACTCGGGCAAGGACGGCCGCTTCGTCGCCGAAGAGATCGTGGAGGTGCCCCGGGGGCGGCTGACCACCGCGGTGTGGCGCCAGGCGGCGGTAGCGGTCGAGCCCTATCTGGGCGAGGCGTCGGTGGCCGGCGCGCCCGAGCCGGACATGCGCTTCGACACCATCCCGGTCGACCCCACGCCCCCGCCGCGCCCGGCGGTGCGCGAGCGGACCGAGACCCCCGAGGACTTCACCCCCGGCCCGAAGCACCCGCTGTTCCGGCTGCACGTCGGGCTGGCGCTCCTGTCGCGGGACTTCGACTACACCGCCGCCCCCGAGTCGCCGCTCTTCGCCGAGGGCGGCATCCAGTACGCCTCGGCGATCGTGCCCGGGCTGGCCCTCGACGTCGAAGCCTACCCCCTCGCCCGGCTGGTGGAGGGCGCCGGCCGAGGCATCGGGCTCGGCCTGCGCTTCGAGAAGGTCTTCCTCGAGACCGAGCAGACGGTGACCGGCCCCGACGGCGAGCAGACGGTGGCCACCCTCGAGACCAGCCACAGCCATGTGCTGCTGCGGGCGCTGTATCGCTACGTCTTCGGCGGCGGGGCCGAGGTCTTCGGCCAGCTCGGGGTGGGCTTCCTCGGCTTCGAGATCCAGGAGAACCCGGAGTACAACGGGGTCAGCTACACTTACCTGACGCTCGGCGCGGGCGGTCACATCCCGCTGGGCACGCCGATGGTCGCCATCGACCTGCGGGCCTCGCTGCTGCCGTACGTCGGGGTGGGCGACACGGTCGACGAGCTGGGCGCCGAGGCGTCGAGCCTCGGCTATCGGCTGTACGGCGGGGTGGCCTCGGTGGTCGGCGCGATCAGCTTGCAGTTCGGGGTCGAGTACACCGGCATCGGCACCGACATCACCGGCGAGGGGCGCGGCGGGCGGCTGGGCGTCGAATCCACCGACCGCTATATCGGGGCGCGCTTGATGGGCGGCTACCGTTTCTGACAGAGTCGATCCGGGCGGTCCCGAGCGGCGACCGCCGGTCAAAAGCGGGGCCCCGTGGATCTCGACGCCCTCATCGCCGAAGTGGGAGCCGACGCCGTCGCGCGCTTCCGCCGCCCGAGCATGGATCGGGCAGCGGCGGAGCGGGCCCTGGCCGAGCTGAGAGCCCGACTGCCCGCCCAGCCGGGCCCGCCCGAGGCCCCTCGGGCGCCGCGCGCCGCCCGATCGGAGCGCCCGTACCCTCCGCTGCCCGCGCCCCCGTCCGTCTCCGGCCCGTCGGGGTCGGGCGGCGACGGCAGCGACCGGGTCCGCTCGCTGCGGGCGGCGGCCCGGCGGGTGACCGGCGGTCAGCGGCCGGTGCAGCCCCGGGCGGCGCGCGACCGGGACACCGTCGACCACGAGCCCGACCCCTTCCTCGATCAGGACCGCCGGGTCATGCGCCACGGGGCCCCGTCGGCCCCCCGCTCGGCCCTGCTGCGCCCCCCGAGCCGCCCGCTGCCCCGGGTCTCGCCGCCGACCCCGGCCCCCGAGCCGGCCTCGCCGACCCGGGCGGCGATGGGCGCGCTGTTCGACGACGACTCCAACAACGGGCTGGTGCTCTTCGGCGAGGGCTCGGACGCCCCGGACGGCTTCGGGCCCCAGGCGGGCACCGATCCGGCGATCGCGCCGCTGCCCGAGGACGGGCCGGAGGGGCCCTCCGAGCGCACGATGGACGACCTGGGGCGGCCGCTCTCGGGCGGGGCCCCGGTCGAAGGCGCCTCGGGCGAGCCGCAGCTCGCCGGGGCCGAGGAGCCGATGCCGATGGACGTGCCCGCCGCGCCGTTCGGCTTCGGGCCGGGCGACGCCGAGCCGACCCGGGTCGACCGCAACCCCGCCGAGCGCCACGCCCCGGGGCACCTGAGCGAGGCGGTGGTCGTCAGCAGCGTGCGCAAGCTCTTCCGCCGCTGAGCCCGGGTTTTCAGCCCGCGGTGTAGACCGCCCAGGCCCGCATCACCTGCACCATCGACTCGGTGGTCTCGGCCCGGCCGGGCGCCATCTCCTCTTCGCCGAGCACCAGGATCAGCCGCCAGCGACCGGGCCGTTCGAAAAGCGCCCGGGCGTCGGCGAGCACCCGATAGACCCCGCTGGCGTCCCGCTGCACGGTCGCGTCGGTGACCCGGCGCAGCGGCCCGTCGCGCAGGCCGGCCCACAGCGAGAGCGGGGGCGGGGCCGAGACGGGGCCCGAGGGGCGGGCGATGAGCTCGAGGCGGTCGTCGGGGCCGAAGACCGGCTCCGCGCCGACCCCCTGGCCGGCGACGCCGCCGTGGGGGCCGTCGAGGTGGTAGACCGGGGGCGCGGTGACCCCCAGCGGGTCGATGCCGTCGCGCAGGGGGTCGGGGCCGCCGGCGATGCGGCGGGCGATGTCCCGGGCCGACTTGGAGCGGCGCAGCGCCGAGAGCTGATCGCGCACGTCGGCCGGCAGGTCGAGCCGGTCGAGCAGCGCGGCCTCGGCGTCGGGATCGAGCCGGCCGGCGACGAGGTCGCGGAGCTGGGCGCTGTCGATCGTCTCATCGGGCCCGGCGCCCGCGGCCAGCGCCACCCGCAGCGCGCCGAGCGCCGCCGCCATCTCCGCCTCTCGACCCCCGTCGCTCATCGGCGCCTCCCGCGCAGGGCAGCCAGTGCCCGGACAGTTGTAACCCGCGGGCGCCCGGGGCGAAAGCGCGCCGCTCGAACGCCGAGCGAGCGGGGGCCCGGGGCGGCGGATCCGGTTCTTCCTGTCATGTAATATGGTGGCGTCACTCGAATCACGATCATCGGATGGCGGCCGGGGAGCCGCCCGCATGAAGGGGGAGCCTTGAACCGTCGCATGGGTGTGCTGGAGGCGCTGTTGCTGGCGCTGTTCGTCATGGGGGGCGTCGCGGGCTGTGACGACAGCGCGGGCTCGGATGGCGCCGACATGATGGTCGGCGGGGAAGGCGAGGGCGAAGGGGAAGGCGAGGGCGAAGGGGAGGGCGAGGGCGAAGGGGAAGGCGAGGGGGAAGGGGAAGGGGAAGGCGAGGGCGAAGGGGAAGGCGAGGGCGAGGGCGAGGGCGAGGGCGAAGGAGAAGGCGAGGGCGAAGGGGAAGGCGAGGGCGAAGGAGAAGGTGAGGGCGAAGGCGAGGGTGAGGGCGAAGGGGAAGGGGAAGGCGAGGGCGAAGGAGAAGGTGAGGGCGAAGGAGAAGGCGAGGGCGAGGGCGAGGGCGAGGGCGAGGGCGAAGGGGAAGGCGAGGGCGAAGGTGAGGGCGAGGGCGAGGGCGAAGGAGAAGGTGAGGGCGAGGGGGAGGGCGAAGGTGAGGGAGAGGGTGAAGGCGAGGGCGAAGGCGAAGGCGAAGGCGAGGGTGAGGGCGAAGGTGAGGGCGAGGGCGAAGGCGAGACGCTGCTGGGCGACATCGCCCTGGTCGAGACCCTCGAGGCCGGCCGGGGTCCGCTCTTCACCGAGATCAGCGGCTCGGCCACCTTCACCCGCTTCCGGACGCTGCCCGGCGAGCGGATGCCGGCCGAGGTCGCCGGCGACTGCGTGCAATACCGCCTCGACGAGCCGCCCTTCGCCGGCAACGGGACCCGGGTCGGCGTCGGCAACCTGAGCGTGCAGGGCGGGGCGCAGGACTTCGCGATGCCCTACGACGCGGTCGGCGAGGGCTACACCGTCGACGCCGACGCCGTCTTCGACCTGTGGAACCCGGGGGACACCCTCAGCCTCTCGGCCCGGGGCACGGCCGACATCGGCGGCTTCGCGGTGATGGCCCCCGCGCCGGCCGATCTGGACGGCGTGCGCCCGACCTCGGTCGATCAGGGCGCGCTCGACCGGGCCGGGACGACCGTCGAGTGGACCCCGGGCGACGCCGACGCGGTGCTGGTCACGGTGCGGGTGGGCGGCGCGCTGGCCTACATCGAGTGCCTCAGCCCCGACGACGGCAGCGTCGAGATCCCGGCCGCGGCGTTCGGATGGCTGCCCGACGGGGCCGACCGAGGCACGCTGGAGGTGCGGCGCATGGTGCAGGCCGCCTTCGACACCGAGGCCCCCGCAGCGCAGGTCGACCTGAGCCTCGAGCGGGTGCACACCGACCGCCTCGAGCTGCGGTAGGCGGTCACATCCGGGTCGGGGTGCAGGCCGGGCGCAGGGTGATCGCGACGACCTCGATGGGCACCACCTCGACCGTCTGCTCGGCCGGCTGACAGCGGCCCACCGGGGCGTCGTCGGCGTCGAGGGCGGTGGCGACGAGGCGGTGGGGCCCGATCGGCAGGGTGAAGAGCTTCCAGGCGCTGCGGGGATCATCGGTCGGGCGGTCGAGCGGCGCCGGCCGGACGTGGGCCTGCTCGACGAGGCCGTCGGCGTCGAAGACATCGATCAGGATGGCGGCGGTGTCGGGGTCGAACTGCGCTTCGGCGCGCACGGTGCCCACCCGCCGCAGCTCGATGGACGGGTCTTCGGCGCAGCCGAGCGGGGTGGTGGGGGCGAGGAGCAACAGGGCGACGAGGGTCAGCAGCGTGGCGATCGAGGTGCGGGTCATGGCGTCTCCGGGGCTGCGTCGGGGCGGCGATTTCCCCTGATACGCATGCACTTGGAGACAACGACCGGCCGCCGTTGTTCGATTCCCGGCCCCGGGCGCGCGCCACGGGTCGGGCTCAATCCCCGATGGAGGCCCCCGGATCGAGCTCGACCGCGTCGTCGAGCGGCCGGGCGGGCAGGTAGCGGTCGAGCATGGCGAACAGCGCCTCGGCCCGGACCGGCTTGGGCAGATAGTCGTCCATGCCGGCCGCCAGGCAGCGCTCGCGGTCGCCCTTCATCGCCTCGGCGGTCATCGCGATGATCGGGGTATGGCCCCCCTGCTCGAGCCGGCGCAGGTGGCGGGTGGCCTCGTAGCCGTCCATCTCCGGCATCTGGCAGTCCATCAGGATCAGGTCGTAGGCCCGCTCGCCCCACCGGGCGAGGGCCTCCTTGCCGTTGGCCGCGAGGTCGCACCGCAGCCCGCGCTTGCGCAGCATCAGCGAGGCGACCCGGCGGTTGACCGGGTTGTCCTCGACGAGCAGCACCCGCCCCCCGCTCAGCGGGCGCCCGGCGGGGGCGGTGCTGTCCTGGCGGGCCCGCCGGGCCGCGGCCGCCTGGGGGTCGGTCACCTCCAGCACCGCGTCGGCCAGCCGGGCGTCGGTCATCGGCTCGGCGAGCGCCCGGTCGACGAGCGGGCCGGCCGGGGCGTTGGGCGGGCCGACCTGCACGATGCGCAGAGCCCGCCCCCCGGCGGCGCGCAGCCGGCCCAGGGTCGGGGGATCGGCCAGCGCGGGCACCACGAAGAGCAGCGCCGCCTCGGATGGATCGAGCGCCGCCAGCCGGGCCGCCGCCGACGGCTGATCGTCGACCTCGTCCACCGGGCAGCGCCACGCCCGCAGCCGATCGGCCAGCGCCGCGCGGTGCGCCGGGCGAGGGTCGAGCACCACCGCCGGCAGCGGCGGACAGGGCGGGATCAGCGGCTCGGCGGCGGGCAGGGGCAGCACGAACCAGAACGTCGAGCCGGCCCCCGGCGCGCTGCGCACCCCGAGCCGTCCGCCCATGCGCTCGACCAGCGTGCGGCTGATGAAGAGCCCCAGGCCGGTGCCGCCGAAGCGGCGGTTGATGGTGACGTCGCCCTGCTCGAACGGCTGGAACAGCTTCTCGATGCGCTCGGGCGGGATGCCGATGCCGGTGTCGCGCACCTCGAACCGCAGGATCGCCCGCCCCAGCGCGCCCACCTCGGGGGCCACCCGCACGACGACCCGCCCCGCCTCGGTGAACTTGAGCGCGTTGCCCACCAGGTTGACGAGCACCTGCCGCACCCGGGACGGATCACCCATGACCCGCCGCTGGAGGTCGGGGTCGATGTGGGCCACCAGCGGCAGCCCCTTCTCGAGCGCCTGACCCACGAGCAGCTCGACGACCTCGTCGACCACCCGCCGGGGGTCGAAGGCGATGCGCTCCAGCGCCATCTGGCCCGCTTCGATCTTGGAGAAGTCGAGGATGTCGTTGAGCACGCTCAGCAGCGCCTCGGCGCTGGAGCGCACCGTGCGCACATAGTCCCGCTGGGTCGGATCGAGGTCGGTGTCGAGCAGCAGCCCGGTCATGCCCAGGATGCCGTTCATCGGCGTGCGCACCTCGTGGCTCATCGCCGCGAGGAACTCCGCCCGGGCCTTGCTCGCGTTGTGCGCCCGCCGGTGGCTCGCCTCGAGCACGGCGTACAGCTCGCGTTGATGGGCCAGCTCGGCCTTCAGCCGGGCGTGGGCCTCGGCCGGGACCGGGTCGTCGCCGGCCGGGCCGTCGAGCGGGTCTCGGGGGTCTCGGCTCACCGTTGCCTCGAAGCTGACGGGTACGATCCCGTACCCGGATGATGCCGCTCCCCGGGTCGGGGGGCAAGCAATGCCCCCGCCGCGGTCCGGGGCGGGGGCAGGGGCCCGCGTTGCATCGCGGGCCGACGGCGCCCATCATGGCTCGATGTCCGCCTCTGCCTCGATCGCCGCGCTGCGCCGGGTCGCGCGCACCCCGGGGTTCGTCGTCGCCGCGGCGACGGTCGGCGCGGTGTGCCTCGCCGCCCTCGGCGGGCGCAGCCTGGGCGGGTGGGTGATGGATCGCATCGTGGACTTGAAGTTCGACGACGTGCCCCGGATCGGGACCGCCGCCGCCGCCGCCCGGCTCGACGGCCCCCGGCCGCCGCTGCTGCTCGACGTGCGCACCGCCGACGAGTACGCCGCCTCCCACCTGCCCGGGGCCCGGCACCTGCCCCCGGACGCCGACCCCGCCGCGGCCCTGGCCGACGTGCCCCGCGACCGCCCGATCGTGCTGTATTGCAGCGTCGGCTGGCGCTCGGCCGCGATGACCCGCCGCCTGATCGACGCTGGCTTCGAACACCCGGTGAACATGCAGGGCTCGATCTTCCGCTGGGCCGCCGAGGATCGCCCCCTGGTCGACGGCGCCGGCGCGCCGACCGGGCGGGTCCACCCCTTCGGCGCGCCGTGGAGCTGGCTGGTGGCCCCCGAGGATCGGGCCGAGGAGGCCCCGTGACGCCCGACCTGCTGCGGCTGGCGCTCTACGGCCGGGACCACGCGGCCTACGGGGCGGCCCACGTCGAGGCGCTCGGCCCCCGGGCGGCGGCCGCGATCAGCGTCGGCGCCGACCCCGACGCGCCCTCGATGCGGTTCAAGGCCGACCCGAAGCGCCCCAACGAAGACGCGCTGCTGGCGCTCGACGACGGCCGGCGCTGCCTGCTGGCGGTGGCCGACAGCCACTTCGGCCACCGGGCGAGCCACGCGCTCATCGAGCGGCTGGCCGCGCTCGACGCGGTGCCGGACGACATCCGGGCGGTGAGCGCCTGGCTCGACGGCGGCCCCCGCTGGCCGGCCTCGGTCGACGACCAGTCGGCCTCGACCCTGTGCGTGGCGCTGTACGACCGGCGGACCGGGCGCGGCGCGGGGCTCTCCATCGGCGACAGCACGGCGGCCGTCGTCGCCGCCGACCGGCTGCCCCACCGCCTCAACCGGGCCACCGCGGCCTACGTGCACCCCGGGCGGAGCGGCCGCGTCGCCCGGCGGGGCGAGACATTCGAATTCGCCGCCGGGCCCGGGGCGCTGCTGCTCGCCTTCACCGACGGGGTCGACGAGTGCCACTACCGCCGCCCCGAGACCTCCCTCGGCCCGGCGCACATGAGGGCCCTCTTCGCCGAGACCGGCCCCGACCCCCGGGCCTACGCCGAGCGGCTGTGCGCCGCGGCCCTCGCCGGGGTCGACGGCCACCCCGGCGGGCAGGACAACATCGCCCTGGTCGTGATCGCCGCCTGACGCCGGCTCAGCCCGCCGCCCGGTCGAGCGCCTTCACCAGCGCCTTGGGGGCCACCGCCCGGTAGCTCTCCTCGACCCAGCCCCGCAGATCGTCCGCCCCGGGCAGCGCGTCGGCCTCGAAGCGGAAGCTGACCCAGCCCGACTTGCCCAGCCCGTAGCCGGTCGGGCGGGCGAAGGGCATGCACAGCACGTCCTCCCCCGAGGCGGGCAGCTTGACGCTGAACCCCAGGTGCGGCCCGCCGCCGCCGAGGAAGACGAACACCTTCTTGCGCACCTTGAGCGCCGACTCGCCCCACGGGAAGTCCTCCCGGGTCTCGGGCAGCGACAGCCCGAACGCGCGCATCGCCTCCCGGGCCGCCTCGACCCGATCCTCCACTGCCTCGTCGGACGCCATCCGGGCCTCACCTCCTGCCGATCGACGCACGGTGGCACATGCCCGATCGCCCGACAAGCCGCGTCGGCAGGGTGACTGTGCCCGGGAATCCTACATGTGGGTGATACAGTATTGCGCGCGTATTGCAGGCGGGTGTAGTGTCCGCGACGGGAGTTTCATGCACCGGTCCGGTGCTTCCTCGGGGGATTCGAAGAGCGTGCCGGACCGCCGGACCATCGAGGTGTGATGATGGGACGCAAGAGCGGGACCGCGGTCCGTTCGGCGGCGCTCGTCGCAGTCGGAGCCCTGACGGGCTTCGGGTGCGACAGCACGCCGGAGGACACGTACTACGGTCCAGTGATCTACGAGGTCTTGCCCGAGACCACGCGGGGGCCCTTCGCCCTGGAGTTCGCCTTCGCCGACGAAGAGGTCTGGCAGTATGTCGACCTGAGCGCCGTGCTCGACACGCAGGTGCGGGGCAAGGTCTACATCATGAAGGGGGTCGAGGGTCAGTTCCCGATCATCGACGCCCTGCCGGGTGATCTGGAGTACAGCCCGTTCTGGCAGGTGGTCGAGGTCGACCCGCCGAGCGGCTACGAAGCCAACCAGATCAAGTCCCTCCAGACCATCAAGGACGCCGAGCTCGGCATGACGGTCACCGAGCGGGTGATGAACTGCCCGATCGTGGACCCCGACGCCGAGTGGACGTCCAACCTCGGGGTGCCGCTCGAGGTCTTCGGCGTGCCCCCGATGCCGGCCCAGGTCATCTGGGGCGTCGGCGAGGACATGCCCAACGCGTTCAACGAGTACGCCTCGCAGTTCGGCTTCTCGCCCTCGGAGTTCCTCGCCTTCCTCGAGACCCCCCAGGAGGAGGAGGTCACCGACGAGAACGGCGACCCGATCCTCGACCCCGAGACCATGGAGCCGGTGACCCAGGTCGTCTGGCCCGGCTTCGCCTTCGACCCCGGCTTCAAGGCGGTCGTCGAGATGCGGTCCGACCAGGCCTTCGTCACCGACGCCGACGCCACCGACTACGACATCCGCTTGCAGCCGGTGTGGCACAAGACCCTGCGCGGCTTCTGCCTGCCCGACGTGGCCGACACCGCCTACACCACCGAGACCGACGACTTCGGCGACACCTTCGTGGTCAGCTCGAGCACCGCCTACATGCAGTTCTCGCCCGGCCAGGAGGAGATCCCGGCCGATCCCATGGCCGACCCGCCGGTCGAGGGCCAGCCGGCCATCCCGCCCGCGCCCTACGGCAACCTGCTCGTCTTCGACGCCGCCCCCGGCGCGGCGGGCTACCAGCCGCTGGCCGCGGTGGTGGGGGTCGAGACCACCGACCCGACCCAGGTGGAGGACGCCGACGACTTCGAGGTGAGCGCCGTGCTCGGCCCGCTGTCGACGCTGCTCGACCCGGCCCCGCTGCCCGACCTGCTCTACGGCCCGCTGGTCCGCCAGGTCGAGCCGGCCACCATCACCCTGGGGGGGATGTGACATGAGCCTCTTCACGCGACACATCGCCGCCGCCGCCACCCTGTGCGCGGTGGCCGCGCTGGCCACGCCGGCCGACGCCCAGGACCAGACCGGCACCCTCGCCGGCACCGTCACCACCGCCGACGAGAAGCCGATCGCCGGCGCCACCGTCACCCTCTCGGGTGAGGTCAACATCGGCGGCGAGAAGTCGGTCACCACCGACGCCGACGGCGAGTTCCGCTTCCTGCGGCTGCTGCCCGGCGACTACACCGTCACCGTCAAGGCCGACGGCTACGAGGGCCTGACCACCCGGCTGCGGGTCGGCATCGGCAAGACCGCCCGCATCATCGCGCCCCTCAAGCCGAGCGCCGGCGAGGGGGTCGAGGTCATCGAGGTCAGCGCCGAGAAGCTCGTCGTCGACACCAAGCGCATCGACGTCGGCACCAGCTTCAGCGCCGAGTTCCTCCAGGCGGTGCCCAGCGGCCGGGAGTACCAGTCGGTCACCCAGTTCGCCCCCGGCGTCACCGGCGGCGGCAACCCCAACGTCAACGGCGGCAGCTCCTCGGGCAACCTGTACCTGCTCGACGGGGTGAACATCACCGACCCGACCACCAACACCTTCGGGCTCAACTTCAACTTCGACGCCATCGAAGAGCTTCAGGTGCTGACCGGCGGCTACCACCCGCGCTACGGCAACGTCAGCGGCGGCGTGATCAACGTGGTGACCAAGTCGGGCTCGAACGACTTCGAGTTCGACTCGAGCGTCTACTACACCGGCCGCCTCCTGCAGGTCGACAGCCCCGACGAGGAGAAGCTGCCCGAGGACCAGCGGCGCAACTTCTGGAACGTGGCTGCCAACCTGAACGTCTCGGGCCCGATCATCGAAGACAAGCTGTGGTTCTTCGCCTCCACCGAGTACCGGTACTCGGTCAGCCAGCTCCCCTCGGTCTCGCCGTTCGAGTTCCCCAACGCCGAGCTGACCGCCTTCGAGCCGCGCCCGCACCCCGAGCGGGTGTTCCAGTCGTTCTACTGGCTGCTCAAGCTCACCGGTCAGATCGACCGCCACAACCGGATCACCCTGCTCGGCTCGGCCGACCCGGCGACCATCGACAACGCGTCGCAGTCGCAGGCCATCGCGCCCGAGTCGGAGTACCACCAGGACCAGACCGGCTTCGTGGGCAAGCTCGACTGGGAGGCGGACTACGACCCGCTCGTGGTGCAGGTCAAGGCCGGCTACAAGCGCTCGCTGCTCGACGTGATGCCCCAGGAGCGGGTGGAGTCCTCCTCGCCGTTCGGCGTGCCGGGCGTCTTCGGCTTCGGTGAGCTGTCGACCAAGAACGGCTTCGGCATCGCCCCCGGCTGCCTCGCCGACGGGGACCGGGCCAGCGAGGACAGCTTCGCCGGCTGCGACGACATCCAGGCCGCCGAGCAGTTCGGCAACGGGGTGCACCTCGTCAACGGCCAGGGCACCGTCTACCGGGGCACCAACCGCGACGCCTACATCGTGCGCCAGCAGACCGACATCCAGGCCGAGGTGAGCTACTTCCTCGACGAGGCGCTCGGCGACCACCAGTTCGACCTCGGCTTCCAGCTCGCGCTCAAGAGCGACGACGAGACCGAGCGCTACCCCGGCGGGGCCTACTTCATCGACGTGCCCACCGGCGCTGTGGCCAACACCGGCGAGCCGGTCGTCGCCCCGGCGGTGGCCTACGTCATCGGCAGCGACGGCAACGAGCTGACCCAGGAGGCCACCGGCCAGGTCTACGCCGGCTACCTCGCCGACACCTGGACGATCGCCGAGCGGTTCACCCTCCAGCCCGGGGTGCGGGTCGAGAAGGCGGTGCACAAGGACTACCTCGACAGACCGGCCCTCGACTTCCTGACGATCTCGCCCCGCATCGGCTTCTCGGTCGACCCGTTCAACAACCGCCGCACCCGGATCCACGGCGGCTACGCCCGGATGTACGAGAGCGGCAACCTGGGGCTGTCGAAGTTCGTCGGCACCAGCCTGCAGCTCCGCTACGCCTCGTGGAACGGCGAGCGCTACGTCGAGCAGCCGGGCCAGACCCTGGTGCTCGGCGGCGAGGCGGGCACCACCGTCGACCCCGCCCTCGAGGCGATGTACGTCGACGAGTTCCGGCTCGGCCTCGAGCAGCAGATCGGGGACACCCTCAAGGTGGGCGCGACCTACATCCGCAAGCAGACCAACATCGCCTGGGAGGACGACGAGGTGAACCTGCTGTGGAACCAGGCCGGCACCGACGTGATCGGCTCCCGGCAGGGGGACGGGCAGCGGACCTTCCGCCTGACCAGCATCGAAGAGGCCCAGCGCACCTTCGACTCGCTGCAGATCGGGGTCGGCCGCCGGGGCACCGACGGCTGGAACTTCAACGGCTCGTACACCCTCGCCTGGAACCGGGGCACCATGAGCGGCAGCATCAGCGGGGCCTACGACAACCCCCGCCAGAACAGCTACCTCGAGGGCGACCTGCCCGACGACGTGCGCCACAACTTCAAGGCCCAGGGCTACCACGAGTGGGACAACGGCCTGCGGCTCGGCTTCGCCTGGCGCTACGAGACCGGCACCCCCTACAGCCCGCAGTACTTCGAGGAGGTCGTCGCCGACTTCAACAACCGCGACGCGCCCCGGGGCTACTACGTGGGCAACGACCCCAACGACCCGCTCGACGACCGCATCCAGCGGCTGCCCGACTTCATGCGGCTCGACGCCCGGGTCGCGTGGAACCTCGAGCCGCTCATCGGGCAGAAGCTCACCTTCAACGTCGACATCTTCAACCTGCTCAACCAGAACGCGGTCACCAGCGTCGTCACCGACGCGGCCCACCCCCAGGCCGACGGCAAGGTGGAGTACACCCGCTTCCGGGAGTCGACGAACTACCAGGCGCCCCTGCGGGTGCGGCTCGGGGTGCGCTTCCAGTACTGACCCGCCCTCACCGGGCGCCTCCCGCGGGCGCCCGGCCCGCCTCGCCTGGACCCTCCGCTCGATTCGGGTCATCATCCACCGACCCGACCACGGAGGGCCCGTGCCCATCGACGAAGATCGACTCTCGACCACCCTGTTCCGCCTCTCGGGGCGGGACCGGTGGTCGGCGCTGATCGACTGCTACCGACGCAACTTCGACGAGCGGCTGCTCGCCGGCCACGGCATGCTCGAGCAGGGCGTGGTCATCGAAGCCTACGGCGCGATCGGCCGGCTCGACGCCGCCGAGGAGATGGCCGACCGCTGCGTGGAGTCGATCTTCCACCCCTGGGAAGACTGCAAGTACTACGTCAGCGTCTACGGCGGCCTCGTGCGGGCCGCCGCCCGGCTCTGCCGATTCGAGCCCGACCGGGCCGCGGCCATCGCCACCCGGGTGCAGGCCTACATCGACCGCAACATGCCCGAGCCCATCGCGCTCAAGAAAGAGAACGAGCGCATGCAGGACCTGCGGCTGCTCGTCGAGCTGCTCAAGGGCCTGGTGCTCGAAGCGCGGGGGCATTACGCCGACGCCGCGATCCACCTGCGGGACGCGCTCGACCGCCGCCCGCACTGGGCCACCGACATCAAGCCCCGCATCGAGGCGGCCTACGCCCGCTGCCTCGCCCGGCTCGACCCCTGCGCCGCCTTCACCCGCCGGATGTGGGCCGAGATGCAGGAGTACGACGAGCCGTGGTCGTTCAACCCCCACTGGCTGATGGGGCTCATCGACCGCGACCCGGCCGCGGCCGCGGCGGTGCTCAACAAGGCCCCGCCCCGGGACCGGGACCTCACCGCCGGCTGGCGCCGGGCCGCGCGCAAGGCGATGAACATGTGGCGGGCCGACAAGCGGGCCCGGGACATGGTGCTGCGCATGATCGACAAGGCCGGGCAGGAGGAGTACGAGCTCTACCCCCGGCTGGCGACGTGGCGCTACGAGATGCAGCGCCGCCTCGGCGACCGGCGGGCGGCCGACGCCCACCTCGAGCCGCTGCGGGACCTCGAGCCGGAGACCGGCTGGCCCTTCGTGCGTCGGCTGTGCATCTACGACAGCCGCACCGACCCCCACCTGGGCCCGGTCAGCCCGGTCGGCGTGCGTCAGGTGCTCGGGGCCGCCGAGCGGCTGCGCAACGACGACGACCGGGCGGTGCGGGTCGTCGCCGGATCACTCGTCGCCCGCTGCCGGCTGCTGCTCGGCGAGCCCGAAGCGGCGCTCTCGGTCATCCGCCAGACCATGCGCCACCTGCGCGGCGCCCGCGGCGGCCCCCTGCGCTGGCTCGCCCCGCCGGCGTGGCCCGACCGGGATCTGGCGCTCAAGACCTACCGCGACGTGCTGCGGGTCGTGCCGGGCCACGTACCCGAGAAGACCGCGTGGTGCCGCCGGGTCGAGCCCCGGGTCGCCGCCGCCATGCGCCGGCGCTACCTCGCCTGGGCGCAGGAGTGGCCCCCCGTCTGACGGGCAGCCCGGCCGCGGATCAGCCCTTCGGCTTCAGCTCGTGCAGCATCACCCCGTTGCCCTCGGGATCGGCGAAGATCGACATCCGGCACACCGGCGAGTTGATCGTGCGGGCCTTGAACGCGACGCCCGCGCCGTCGAGGCGAGCGATCCAGGCGTCGAGGTCGTCCACCTCGAGCGCCACCATGCTGCCCGCCTCGGCGCTGGGGGTCGAGCTGCCGTCCGGCGAGCGGAACAGCGCGATGCAGCCCCCCTCGGGCAGATCGTACTCGGTCCACATGCCGTCCCCCGCCATCAGCCCCGGCTCGAGGTCGAGCACCTTCTCGTAGAACGCCCGGGCCCGCGCCGTATCGCGGACCGGGATCAGGGTGAACGCCACCTTGCGGACCTTCATGGATGCCTCCTCGTCATGGGTTCGCGCGCAGCCGGCGCCACGCTACCCCGCCCCGGCCGCCAGCGGCACCCGCATCCGGTTCTGCGCCGTCACCCGCGGCGAGCCGACCTCCGGGCGACGGGCAGGCGGGCCATCGGCGGGTCGTCCGGGGGCCGCCGACCGGAGCGGGCCCGGCGTCGAGACCGGATGAGGCCCGCCGATCGAGCTGCGATGTGGCGGGAGGGCGCTCGCAGGGCGTCGACGAGGCGCAGCCTCGGCGGGATGGCCGCGGCGAGACGCGTCGACCGCGCCGGTGCCAGCGCGATGGCCTCGGCGAGCCGCGTCGATCGAGCCGGGGTCCGCGCGATGGCCTCGGCGAGACGCGTCGACCGCGCCGGGGTCCGCGCGATGGCCTCGGCGAGGAGCGGCGCCGGGGTAGGGCCGAGCGTGATGGCCTCGGCGAGACGCGTCGATCGAGCCGGGGTCCGCGCGACGGCCTCGGCGAGGAGCGGCGCCCGGGCAGGGCCGAGCGTGACGGCCTCAGCGAGGGTTCTGGCCTCGTCGAGGTGGAGCGTGAAGGCCTCGGCGAGGGGCGGCGACCGAGTCGGGGTCGAGCGTGGAGACCTCGTCGAGGGGGCGGCGACCGAGTCGCCGTCTGGGTGAAGGCCTCGGCGAGGGGCGGCGACCGAGTCGGGGGCGAGCG
>JAUHYW010000048.1 GCA_030426085.1 bacterium
GACCTACACCGTCGACGGCGTCGACCCGGAGACGGTCTACGCCCGGGTCTACCTCGCCCAGAACACCTACGATCTGACGGTGACCATCGAGGGCTGCCTGCCCCCGGGGGTGTGCGGCGACGGGGTGCTCAACCCGGGCGAGGGCTGCGATGACGGCGGGGTCGAGCCGGGCGATGGCTGCGACGATCTGTGCCAGGTCGAAGACGGCTTCATCTGCGACGAGGACGGCTGCCGGCCGTTCGAGTGCGACGCCGACGGCGACTGCCCGGCGAACACCGCGTGCAACCTGGAGAACAACCTCTGCGAAGAGATCCCCGGGTGCGACGACGGGGGCAACGAGCCGAACGACAGCCGTGAAGCGGCGACGCCCGCCGAGCCCGGGGTCTACCCGGGGCTGGCGCTGTGCCGGGGCGATCAGGACTTCTACGCCATCGAGGTCTGCGCCGGGGGCACGGTGGACGTCACGATCGACTTCACCGGCGCCGACGGCGACGTCGACATGGTGCTGCAGGACGGCGACGGCAATGAGCTGGACGGCAGCCGGAGCTTCGGCGACCAGGAGAGCGTGACCTACACCGCCGACGGCGTCGAACCGGAGACGGTCTACGCCCGGGTCTACCTCGCCCAGAACACCTACGACCTCACCGTCGAGGTGACCTGCCCCGAGCTGTGTGACAACCGCGCGGATGACGACGACGACGGCCTCACCGACTGCGACGACCCCGACTGCGACGGCGAACCAGCCTGCGTCGGTGCCCCCGAGGGCGAGCTGATCATCTCGGAGTTCCTGCAGAACCCGAGCGGGACCGAGGCCGAGCAGGAGTGGCTCGAGCTGTGGAACGCCGGCGACGCGGCCGTCGACCTGTTGGGCTGGACCATCGCCGACGACGACAACGACTCGGTCGTCATCGGTGAGTCGGTCGTGGTCGAGCCGGGGGCCTATGTGGTCCTCGGGCGCGACGCCGACCCTGCTCTCAACGGCGGTATCGAGCTGGACTACGTTCTCGAGGGCTTCACCCTGGCCAACAGCAGCGACGAGATCGTGCTCATCGATCCCGACGGGGTCGAGCGGGCCGCGGTGCGCTACGACAGCGGGGCGACCTTCCCCGACGGCAACGGCGCCTCTTCGCAGTTCGACAGCCGGGTGCAGCCGCTGGTGGCCAACGCCGCCGACGGCGGCAACTGGTGCGAGGCGACCCAGCCCTACGGGGACGGCAGCAACCTCGGCACGCCGGGCATGCCCAACGAGCCGTGCGGGCCGGTCATCGAGCCGCCCCTGCCCATCGCGCTGGCCGGTGAGCAGATCGCGATCAACGGCAGCATCGACCAGGGCGATATGCTGTGGGACATGGCCGGCCGGGACTGCGAGCCGGGCGACGGCGGGGCCCACCCCTACGACACCTACCGGGTGGTCAACGAGACCGGCGAGCCCCAGCAGCTCTACGCGCAGGTCTTCGTCGACGGCGACGGCGACGGGGCGCGGGCCCGGCTGCACGCGTGGGTCGATCCGTTCGACCCGGCCGAGGGGTGCATCATCGGCAGCCGGGACGGCTTCAACCAGGACGACGACCGCCTGCCGCTCGTCGACATCGCGCCGGGCGAGGTCCTCGTCCTCGTGGTGTCGAGCGAGACCCCCGATCCCGACGGCCAGCTCCAGCCCATCGGGGCGGTGGCCCGGCCGTACTTCGGGGACTACGCCATCGAGGTGAACACCGTCGACATCCAGCCCGACCCGGTGGACTTCTGCCGGCTCCAGTCGCCCGAGACCATCGAGGGCGGCGAGGGCGACGTCGTGACGGTGTACGGCCGCTACTACGAAGAGGGCGTGACCGACGAGACCGGCCACAACCCGGACTTCTCGCCGTTCACCGTCGCCGAGCTGGGCTACATCGCCGACGGCGACGATCCGGCCGATCCCGGGGCGTGGACCTGGATCCCCGCCGAGCTCAACGACGGGCAGATGTTCCTGCCCGACGAGACCAACAACGACGAGTACCGGGCCGATCTGACGCTGCCTGCGGACGGGCTGTACAGCTACGCCTTCCGGTTCAGCGTCGACGACGGCATGAGCTGGCAGCTCTGCGATCTGGACGGCGCCGGGGCCAACCTGAACCCCGACGACCCGGCGAGCACCTTCACGCTCGATCAGGCGGGGCTGATGCTCGTCGAGGCGCCGCTGTGCGAGCGGGCCTGCCGGGAGGCCGAAGCCTGCGGCGTCTTCCTGCTCGGGGCGCTCGACCCGCGGATCCCCGACAACTACGACGACTGCGTGGCGCGGTGCGAGGCGGGCGAGATCACCCAGGAGCAGGCCCAGTGCGTCGTCGACGCCAACGATCCGCCCCAGTGCAACGACTTCGCGACGAGCCAGTGCCTGGGCCTGCTGAACTGACCGGCCCGCTCACCCCCCGCCTCACGCCCGCGCGCCCCCCGCTTCGTCGGGGGGCGCGGCGAACGGCCACCCCAGCCCCACCACCAGCCACGGGATCACGAAGCCGCTCTTGATGGCGTGCAGCGCGTCGGCCCCGCCGATGTGCCCCACCGCGGCCAGCAGCCCGATGGCGATGGGGAAGGCCGCCAGATACAGCGCCAGCCCGGCGAGGCACGGCCGCCACCGCACCGGCGCCCCGAGCCCCCGGGCAATCCACCACAGCGCGATCGGGTAGGCCGCGAATACGCCCAGGTGGATGACCAGCGCCGCGGTGAACCGGGCCTCGCCGCCCGGCATGCGGCTGTAGACCACCGCCAGGGCGTTGATCTCGATCAGGAAGACCGCCCCCGCCAGCGCGAAGGCGGCCACCGCCAGCAGCGCCGGTCTGCGGGCCCCGGCGAAGCGATGCAGCCAGCCCGAGAAGAGCAGCGCCCCCAGCGGGATGGCCCAGTGGAAGTAGGTGATCCAGGTCAGGCCGTCCCAGCCGTGCCACTGCACCTCGAGGCGCCACGCGGCGGCGGCCAGCAGGCCGACCGCGATCAGGCTCGTCCGACGCATGATGATCCTCCTCGATGGGCGGGGCGGGTCGCGTGCACCGGCCCCGGTCGGGGCGACACCCCGAACCCACGCGCCGGAGGTCGCCATGCTGGTCGCATCCCTCGTCCTGGCCGCCACCCCGTCGGCGTGCAGTACGCCGCGCTCGCGACCCGCTTCGTCGGCGCGCTGAGCCACGAGACGGCGCTGGCCCACAGCGTATAGATCAAGACGCCGGACATCGACGGCGCCGAGTGGCCGGCCCAGGCGACGCTGAGGCTGGGGGGCGTGGGCGGGCACTTCTGATCGGGATCGCGCGCGCCGACCGCTGGCGCTACACCGGTCGCAGCCTCGGCCGTACGCCCACCGACCCCCGGAGGCTCCCCATGCGTCGCGCCCTCTCGATCGCCCTCGTCCTCTGCGCTGCGCCCGTCGGCGCCCAGCTCGCCCCGCCCGGCCCCGCCGTCGGGCCGCCCGGCTCACCCGTCGCCGCCGAACTGCGCATGCGGCGGGCGATCCACCGCGGGGGCATGCCGGCCGCGGCGCTGATGGCCGACGAGGCCGACGGCGCCGCGGTCTGGATCGGGACCCGCCGTCCGCTCTCCGAATCCGACGCGGCGCAGCTCGACCGCCTCGGCGCGCGCCTCGACCGGGCCCTCGACGGCGCGCTGCCCCGGGGCACGGTGCACCGGGCCTTCGTGCGCTGGTCGGCCCTCGACGCCGTCGCCGCCCACCCGCTCGTCGAGCGCGTCGAGCCGGCTCGCCCGGCCATCGCGCTGCGCCCGCTGGAGACCATCGGCGCCGAGCAGGGCACCACCCGGGCCCACCTGCGCCCCGACGACGGCGTCACCGGCGTGGGCGCGACCATCGCCGCCATCGACAGCCCGATCGATGTGGCTCACCCCCACTTCTTCCACGCCGACGGCGGGATCTACGACTGGGTCGACCGGGACGACAGCGGCGATTTCTCGGCGGGGGACGCGGTCGCGCTCGAAGGCACCGTCGCCCCGCTCATCGTGTTCGACGCGGGCTACTTCGACCCGCTGACCAACCCCGCCGAGTGGCAGAACCTCGACGACCGCCTCGACCCGGGGCTGGACTGGCTCTTCGCCGACCTCGACGGCGACGGCCGACGGGGCGTGGGGGCCGACCAGGGCTTCACCGACGACGACCCGGCCCTCGGCGAGCCGCTGTTCGTGGCCCACGACGCCGACGGCGACGGCCGGCTGACCCCCGACGAGCGCTTGTTCCGCCTGGGCACCAGCAAGGTGCGCCAGGTCACCATCGGGCCGCGGACCTGGAGCCGGGGCGTCGATCTGGTCGAGGCCGTCGACGCCGCCCGGCGGGAGGACGCCAGCCACGCGACCGGGGTCGCCAGCATCCTGCTCGGCGGCCAGCCGGGGCTGCACCGGCGGGTCGGGCTGGCGCCGGGCGCGGAGTACGTGGGCTACGCCGCGGGGCAGGAGGGCCCGATGCCCTTCGCCGACGCCGCCCGGCTGGGGGCGACGATCTTCCTGCACGAGTGGAGCCAGCCGGCGGGCGAGCCGGGGGACGGCGGGTCGCTCTTCGAGCGGGCGATGGACGAGGCCCGGGCCGATGGCATGCTCCAGGTGTGCCCGCTGGGCAACCTCAACGGCGCCGAGAAGCAGATCGAGCGCGCGGCCGAGGCCGGGGCTCCGACCCGCTTCGAGTTCGTCGTCGACGAGGGCTTCTTCGACGGCCAGAGCACCCGGCCCTACTCGGCGGTCGTGATGCACCTCGCCTGGACCGCCGACGTCGCCCCGAGCGCGCTGCGCTGGATCGGCCCCGACGGCCAGTCCGCGCCGATGCTGACCGACGGCGAGGCCCGGCGTCTCGGCGCGATGGCCTACTCCGCCGGCCTCGACCGCACGGCGCGCGGCACCCGGTGGCTGCTGATCTACTTCTGGAACCCCGACGGGGCCGGGCTGACCGAGGGCCGGTGGGGCATCGAGCTGGAGGGCCTGCCGGGCGGGACCCCGGTGCACGGGCGCATCACCGACGACGTCTCGGGCTGGAGCGTGGGCGTCGCCTGGGCCGGGGCCACCGACGACCGCACCTCGCTGACCTTCCCCTCGACGGCCGACTCGGCCATCGGCGTCGCGGCGTTCGGCGGGCGCATGGACTTCGGCCCCGGGTGGGGCGGCGTGGGCGAGCTGCGGGGCTACTCCGGGCGCGGCCCGCGCATCGACGGGGCGCCGGTGGTCGACATCGCCGCGCCCGACGACCCGCTGGCCGCGCTGGCCTCGTCGGCCCTGCCCGAGTTCCCCCGGGGCCACAGCGCGCTGTTCGCCCCGTTCGGCGGCACCAGCGGCGCCGGCCCCCACGTCGCCGCCGCGCTGGCGCTCTACGCCGAGCGCTTCCCCGAGTGGGACGCCGACGCCCTCGAGGCCCACCTGCTCGGCACCACCGAGACCGCCGACCTCGTGCCCGACCTGGGCCCGCTGCCCAACGACGGCTGGGGCTTCGGCAAGCTGCGGGTGCACGGCGGGCTGTACGCCGAACCGCCCCCACAGAACGACGCCCCCAGCGCGACCGGGCTGACGTTCGACGGCGAGACGATCGCGGTGCGCGACCCCCGCGACCCCGAGGGCGACCCGCTGCGCTACCGGCTCGACCTGGGCTACGACGGCCAATGGGACGGCCCGTGGCAGGCCGAGCCCCGGTTCGACCTGCCGGCCGACCGCTTCGCGCCGGGGGACGAGTTCGTCGCCCGGGTGGCCATCCGGGACGTCTTCGGCGGGTCGACCGAGCGGATCGCCACCTTCGCGCTCACGGCGCTCGATCCCGACATGGGCCCGCCGGATGCCGGCCCGACCGACATGGGCCCGCCCGACGGCGGGGCCTCGGAGGGCGACGGGGGCGTGGTCGTCCTCGGCGAGGACGCCGGGGTGGTGGTCATCGGCGGGGACGACGACTCGTCGGGCGGCGGCGGCGGTGGCGGCTTCGTCGGCTGCCGGGCCACGCCCGGGATCCCGGGGGGAGGCTGGCTCGGGCTGGTCTTCGCCGCCGGCTTCGCGGTCCTGCGTCGGCGGCGCTGATCGGCGCCGCTGGTCGGCGGGAGACATCGCTGGCACCATGGCCCGGCGCGCGGTTCGCGAGGGAAGGTGCCGGATGCGATGGATGCTGTGGGGCGTGATGATCGGGATCGGCCCGCTGGGCTGCGTGGACGATCGGCCGCCGGAGCCGGAGCGGGGCGACGCCGCGGTCCGCGACGCCCGGCCGGTGCTGGCCGATCGGGCGCCGCCCGACGCCGCGCCCGATGTGACGCCCGACGCGATCCCCGACGCCGCCCCCGACGTGGGCTGCCGCCCGGCGCCGGAGCAGTGCAACGGGCAGGACGACGACTGCGACGAGACCATCGACGAGGATCCCGACGGCGCGGGCGCGGCGTGCGCCTTCCCGCTGCCCGGGGCCTGCGCGGTCGGGGCGCAAGCGTGCGTCGGCGGTGACCTCCAGTGCATGCAGGCGGTCGTGCCGGCCGACGAGATCTGCGACGAGGCCGACAACGACTGCGACGGCGCGGCCGACGAGGGGCTGGGCGGCGACGCCTGCGACACGGGCGCGCTGGGGGCCTGCGCCGACGGGGTCATGCGCTGCGGCGAGGGCCAGCTCCGCTGCGTGGCGCTGGCCGAGGCGGTGGCCGAGAGCTGCACCGGCTCCGACGACGACTGCGACGGCGCGATCGACGAGGACGACGGCGCGGGCGACCCCTGCGTCGGCTGCGTGGACGATCTGCCCGACGTGCAGACGATGGTCGTCTGCGGCGGCGGCGGGCCGGTGAACCAGGTAGGCCTCGGCGAGTGCGCGGTCGAGGCCGAGCTGCACATCGTGGGGCAGTACGAGCCGACCGCCGCCCGCACGACGGTGACGGTCACCCGCTTCGGGGTGCCGCTGGTGCTGGTGCTGTCGGCCTACGAGCCGACCGAGTGGGTGGTCGAGCTGGACCCCCGGGTGACCGTCGAGCAGGTCATCGTCAACGGCTACGAGCCCAGCGTCGTGATGGGGCTGCCCCCCGAGATCGAGGTCGTCGATCGCACCCGGCCGGGCAACTACCTCTCGGCCTGCGCCTACGCCTGGCCCGGCGACGATCAGGGCTGCGATACGCAGGGGCTGGTGCGGGGGGTCGAGGCGCTGACCGGGCTGACGCTGACCAGCTTCCAGGGGTGCTACTCGGGCACCGCCTTCACCCTGGCCACCGCGCCCCGGTGAGCGATCACGGCTCGCGCGGCGGGTCGATGTCGCGCACGACGCGGAAGCCGATCCACGGCTGGGCCTGATCGGGGAACTCGGCGAAGCGATCGGCGCAGCGCAGCGAGCGCGCCGGGTCGCGGTACGAGGCGCCCCGGATGACCCGCTTGCGGCCCGCGTCGGGGCCCCGGGGATCGACGACCGCCGCGGCGGGGTAGGCCCCGTAGATGTCTTCGGCCCACTCCCACACGTTGCCCAGCATGTCGTGCAGGCCCCAGGCGTTGGGCGCCTTGAGGCGCACCATGTGGGTCTGCTCCCGGCTGTTGCCCACGTACCACGCGACGGCGTCGAACTCGGCGGGCGCGCCCTCGGCCCGGCAGGCCCGCTCCCACTCGGCCTCGGTGGGCAGGCGGTAGCCGGTGGCCTTCGGGCGCCGGCTCCAGCGGCCGCTCCGCTTCACGTAGGCCGTGGCCCGGCCTTCCTTCGTCGAGAGGCGGTTGCAGTACGAGACGGCCATCTCCCAGGTGACGTCGACCATCGGGTGCCGATCCCCGCCGCGCCGGTCGAACACCCGGTTGTACTGGGCGCTGGTGACCGGCGTGCTGGCCATCACGAACGGGCGCAGCTCGACCCGGTGGCGGGTCTCGTCCGGCTGGCGGTGCCGCTCGCCCTCGGGGCTGCCCTGCTCGAAGGCGCCGCCAGGGATGTAGAGCAGCGTCGGTCGATAGCGGGTCCCCGGCTCGATCAAGGCCCCGGGCGCGGGGTGGACGTCGCCGTCGGGCGTGGCGTCCACCGGGGGGCTGGCGTCCAGCGGGGCGGCGTCGGGCGCGGCATCCGGGGGCGGGCCGCCGTCGAGCACCCCGGCGTCGACCCCGGTCAGGCCCGCCTGGTGGGCCAGGTACCAGCCGACGCCGCCCGACAGCAGCCCGAACGCGGCGATGGCGGTCAGGGTCAAGGCCGAGGGCACCCGCCGGGGCGCGTTGGGGCCGTAGAGCGGCGGGCCGCCGGTCGTGGGCAGGCTGGGGCCGGGCAGTGTCGGCCGCTCGCCGAGGTGCGGCAGCTCGATCGGGCCGGTCTCGATCAGGCGGGGCGGCCCCGGCGGCAGGCTCGGCTCGGCCCAGGTGGCGTCGAGGGCCTCGACGAAGGCCGCCACGCTCTCCCAGCGGTCGCCGGGCTCGAACTCGACCGCCTTGTGCAGCGCCGCCTTGAGCGCCGGCGAGCAGTCCAGCTCGTCGATGAGCTTCTCCGGCTTGCGCAGCACCCAGCCGGGCAGGGGGCCGCCCCGCAGGATGAACGCCGCGGTCATGCCCAGGCCGTAGACGTCGGCCCGCTCGTCGGCGTCCTTGGCCTGGGTGAACGCCTCGGGCGCGGCGAAGAGCGTCGTGCCCAGCCCGCCGGTGCGGGTGCCGCCGGTCGTGTCGGGGGCCCGCACGAGGTCGAAGTCGCTCAGCCGGGCCCGGCCGTCGACGTCGATGAGGATGTTGCCCGGCTTGACGTCCCGGTGGATGAGCCCTCGAGAGTGGGCCGCCGCCAGCCCCTCGGCCACGTCGAGCAGCACCTGCCGCCCCCGGGCCCGGTCGAGGCCGCCGTCGAGCACCACCGCCCGCAGATCGCCGCCGGGCATCCAGGCCATCACGAAGTAGCGGAAGCCGTCGTCGTAGGCCTGCGGCTCGTAGACCGGCACGATGTGCGGGTGATCGAAGGCCGCCATCTGCCGGGCCCCGCGCACGAAGCGCTCCCGCCGGGTGCGATCCCGGGCGTGCTGGGCGTGCAGCACCTTGATCGCCACCCGCCGCTTCTTGACGGTGTCCCACGCCCGCCAGACCGTCGCGAAGCCGCCGTCGCCCACCGCCTCTTCGAGCTTGTAGCGCCCGCCGAGCCGGTCGCCGGTCGAGAGCTGCCCCCCCGCCCGCAGCGCCCGCTTGAGCTGCACCACCCGATCGCGGGCCTCGGCGAGCGCGTCGCCGTCGATCCCGTCGGCCTCGAGGTCTTCGAGCACCGCGGTGGCCATGCTCAAGTCGGCGGCCAGCTCGACCCGGCCGGCGTCGTCGATGATGGCCAGCAGGCTGCGGGCCACCGCGTCGACCGCCCGCCGGTCGCCGACGAGCGGGGCGAAGGTCTCGAGGCCATAGGGCAGCGCGCCCCGCCCGACGGCGTCGAAGAGCACCGGCACGATGCGCCGGCCGTCGTCCTCCCGGTAGCGGGCGATGGCGGTCGACAGCTCGCCGTGGTTGTAGTGGCCCTCGCCCCAGTGGTCGCTGATGAGGATCGCGATGACCCGCGAGGCGTCCTGCGCGTCGGGGATGACCAGATGCCAGCGGTCGCCGGGGCGCAGGTCGTCCTCGGCCGAGAAGGCGCTGCGCCCCAGGCGCTCGAGGGCCGCCCGCAGGGCCCCCGCCAGCGGCACGTCGCCCCGCGCGTGGCAGATGAAGACGTCATATCGCGGGGGCGTGCGGGGCATGTGCGACAGTGTAGGCGCGAACCCCCGGCAGGGGAAGGATCACCGGCGGCGTCGTTCCTGGTAGGGTCCGGCAGAGACAGGAGGCGGCGGATGCAGCACGATCAGCGGGTCGACCGGCTGGAGGTCTTCGGCAGCCCGGTCCGGATCAGCCGGCTGGCGGGGCTCGACGCCCTCGGCGAAGAGCTGACCGCTGCGCTGGTCCAGGAGGCCGCGGCGAGCCCCGGGGTGCAGCGCAGCAACGTCGGCGGGTGGCACTCGCCGCCCGACCTCACCTTGCGCAAGGGGCCGCCGTTCGAGCCGCTGATGCGCCGTCTGGCCGGCGAGATCGCCGCCACCGTCGAGGAGCTGGCCCACGCCCGAGGGCAGATCGGGCGGCTGGCCCATGGCTATGGCATCCACGCGTGGGCGATGGTGCTGGGCCCGGGGGACTACATCACCCCCCACGACCACGCCGAATCGCACTTCTCGGCGGTGTATTACATCGACGCGGGCGACGCGCCGCCGGGGTCTCAGTCGGGGCGCATCGTCTTCCACAGCCCGCGCTCGACGATGATCCCCGGGCTGGATCTCTTCCCCAGCGAGTTCGCGGTGCAGCCCGAGACCGGCATGATGATCGTCTTCCCCGGCCACCTGCTGCACTACGTGCACCCGTACCGGGGCCAGCGCCCGCGGGTGTGCGTCTCGCTCAACGCCCGCCTCGAGCCCCGCCGCCCGCGCTGAGCCAGAGGCCGGGCCCTTCAGCAGCCCTCTTCGCCGCTGGTCAGCTTCACCGTGCCCCCGGCGGGGTCGTACATCGCCGTCAGCCACACGTCGTCGATCTTCTGGATCGGCTTGCCCGGCCCCCGAGGCCGGTTGCCGCCCTTGCCCAGCTTCGTCATGTGCCACCGGACCCGCACCGCGCCATCGACCGTCTTCACCGGGCACAGCCGCTGGAGCTTGCCCCGGTGCATCAGAAAGGCGACGCGTTTGCGCACCTCGCTGTACTTCAGCCCGTCGTCGGTGCCCAGCTTCGCCGCGGCGAACAGGCGGGCGAGGCCCGGCTCGTCGGTCTTGACCGGGGCGCCCGCGTCGATCGCGGCCCAGAAGCCGTCCGACAGCCGGGCGACCCCGCTGGGGCCGGCGTAGCCGTGCAGAACCGTGTGCAGCTCGACCAGCGCCCGGAAGGGGTGCAGGTCGCCGACGATCAGGTGGTCGAGGTCGGTGGCGAAGCGATCGCCGGGGGCCTCGGGCTTGACCTGGATGTCGCCCTTCGGCGCGCCGCTGGCGACGGCGGCCGCCTCGGCGAAGGCCGCCCGGGCGGCGGCGAAGTCATCTGCGGAGGCGTTCTTCACCGGGGTCTTCTCCGTCGCGGGCGCCGCGGGCGGCGCGGTGGGGGTCGTGGTGGCGCTGCTGCCGTTGTCGGGGGCGGCCTGGGTCGAGCCGGGCGATCCGCAGGCGGCGAGGGCGAGCGCCAGCAGCCCGCATGCCATATGACGCATGGGGTGTCTCTCATGCCGTCGGTGCCATCGGCGCCTCAATGGGACACCCCGGCCGACTTGCCCCGGCTGGGTCCGCCGCCGCCGGCGGCCTGCACGTCGGCCGGGCTCTGGCCGGTGCTGGCGACGTTGTTGTCCATCCAAGACTTCCACGCCGAGACCGGCACCAGCTTGCCGAGCTGTACGTCCTCGGCCGTGCCCGCCTCTTCGTAGTAGACCGAGTAGATCTCGGCGAAGAACTCGGCCGGGGAGTAGGTCTGGTACGAGCGCACCTGGTTGAACTGCACCTGACTGTTGAAGGAGTGATACTCCTGGTAGTAGTCATTGATGGTGAAGAAGCGATTATTGGTGCCATAATACTCTTCCGAGTATTGCCAGTAGTCGCCCCCGTTGCGGGCCATCGGCTTGGCCGCCTCGATGACCGGCACGTCCTTGTCCCAGTAGGTGTTGATGGCGTGGTCGGCGGCCACGCTGTCCTTGAGCGAGGCGTTGATCGGCGCGGTGCGCAGCCCGTCGATCGCGCTCTTGATCTGCGCCTTGTCGGTGTCGCTGATCTCGCTGCCGTCGTTGGTGGCCCACGGGTTGCCCATACGCCCGGCCCAGGTGTCGAAGTCACTCGTCGCGTGCCAGTCGCCCAGGCTCGTCGTGAAGCCGCTGGTGTCGACGACGCCGCCGTCGATGGCGTGGGCGATCTCGTGACGCACGACGGCCTCGAGCCACGGCGTGCCCCGCAGCGGGTTGTTGGTCGCCGCCACGGTGTCGCCGGCCGAGTGGTTCTTGGCGAAGGCCGGCGCGACGGTGAACTCGGTCCGCTCGCCGTTCACCGACTCGATCTCGACCTGCTCGGCGTCGTCGCCCTCGCCGACGGTCACCGCGACCCCGGCCCCGATGAGGCTGGTCGCCGGCAGCTTGAACACCGTCGCCCCGGCGCTGATGTCGTCGTCGAGGAAGAGCCCCCCGGTGCCGAAGGTCTCGTTGCCCGCGCCGGCGACGTCTTCCCCGAGGCCGAACTCGCCGTCGTGGCTCATGTAGCCGCCGGTCGAGTCGTTGAGGTACAGCAGCCGCCGCCAGGTGCCTTCGACGTGGGACTTCGGGAGCTGCAGGAGCTGGGCGTGCACCCGGCGGAAGGTGTCGATCTCGACGTTGCGCGCCCCGGGCTCGCGGGCGACGTCGACCCCCCAGCGGATCGAGAAGGCGGCCTGCACGATCGAGCGGGTGGTGTTGGTGGTGATGATGTCGTCGAGGGTGGGCAGGGTCAGCACCATGCCCGGCTCGATCTTGTTCGGGTCGCGCCCGATGGTCTCCCGGTTGGCCTGATAGATGGCCCGCCACAAGAGGCCGCTGCCGAGCTGGTCGATGGCGATCTTGTAGAGGTAGTCCCCGGCGACGACGGTGTAGGTGTTGCCCCCGCTCGCGGCCGGCGCGGCCGGGGTCGCCCCGCCGCTCTCGCCCCCGGCGCTCTCCGGACCGGTGGGGTTGGGGCCGCTCGACGCGACGTCTCCCGCCTGCCCGGCGGCGGCGTCGGTCTGTCCCGGGTCGCCGGTGGCCAGCCCCATCGACTCCAGCAGCTCGGCGCTCTGGTAGGTGCCCGCGGCGGCGTCGGCCGTCGGCTCGGACGCCAGCCCCTGGGCGGCGTCGGCGCCCGACTCTTCGGTCTGCTGCTGTCTCTCTTGCATCGCCGCCTCCCTGTGGTCCGGGCTGCCGTCGCCAGCATACGCCCCCCGCGCCCCCGGGCTCAACCGGAGGCGTGCGCCGAGGGGGCCCGTCGGCTACGATTCGAGCATGAGTCGCCTCCGCTTCGCCTGCCCGATCGTATTCGCCCTGCTCGTCGCCGGCCCCGCCGCGGCTGCCCCGCCCACGCCCGAGGCGCTGCTGGCCGCGCTCGACGCCGCCGCCCGCAACGGAGACGCCGCCGCGGCGGGGGCCCTCGTCTCGGAGGACTTCCGCCACGCGGTGCCCGACTCGGGCGAGCGGCTGGTCGCCGAGCTGACCCGGCGCCGGGTGGGTTTGACGCCCGCCGGCATGCGGATCGAGGGGCGGCGGGCGGCGCTGACGGTGCGCATCGGCGAGGTGCCCCGGGTGCTGCTGGTCGAGCAGGGGCCCGCCGGCTGGCTGCTCGAAGGCATGGCGGTGACGCCCGAAGGCGCGATGGGCTTCCTGGCCGGCCAGCCGATGCGGCCCCCGCGCGACGAGCGGCTGTTCCTGGCGGGCACCGCGCTGGGGGCCGCGCTCGGTCGAGGGGACGCCGAGGCGGCCGAGGCGTGGATGACCCGGGCGTTCGTGGCCGAGAAGCGGGACGGCGGGCGCGATCTCATCGCGCAGTTCGTGCGCAAGGGGCTGACGCTCACCCCGCGCGACGCCCGGGCGGTGGGCGACGTGGGCGCCCTGATGGGCGACGTGGTGCGCGAGGGGCGGACGGTCGATCGCATCTGGCTGCTGGCGACCCGCCAGCCGGACGACACCTGGCGCTTCGAGGCGGTCACCGAGGACGTGTCCCGGGTCGAGGCGACCCTGGCCAGGCGGATCCCGGTCCGGTTCGAGCCCCGCCGGCTGCCCTCGGAGCCGGGCGCGGCGGCCGTCGTCGAGTCGATCCGGGGGGCGCTGGCCGCGCGGCAGGGGGCGGCGGCGGTCGAGGCGCTGGGGCCGGGGGTGAAGCCCACGCCGGGCATCGGCCTGCCCCGGGCCCGGCGCTGGCTGCTCGACGCCGCGGGGCGGGTGGCGGTCGTCTCGCCGGCGGCGGTGCACGTCGATCGGAAGTCGGGCCGAGGCGCGGCCCGCTTCGTCGTGCGGCTGAAGTCCGATCCGGGGGCCGCCGACAAGGGCGGCGGGGGCCAGACGGTGTGGCTGTACCTGCTGCGCGCCGACGGTCGGTGGGCGGTGGTCGATCTCGGGTTCGGTCTGGCCGAGCGCTGGTTCCACGCCCCGGCCGAGCCGGCCCCCTGATCCGGCGCTACTCGTTGGCCTTCGAGGCGTCGGCGGGCGGAGCCTCGCCCTTCGGCGGGTCCGTCTTCGAGGTGTCGCCCTTCTTCGCCTCACCCGCCGGCCGCTCACCCCCGTTGCGCACGACCTCGGCCGCCCGGGCCCGCACCGCGAGCACCGCCGCCGCCGCCTCGTGCACATGCTTGTCGGCCCCCGGCGTCTTCGCCGCGTCGGCGTAGCTCTGCTCGATCCGCTGGAGCCGGGCCGTGCGGGCCGCCAGCTTGCCCATCGCCTTGATCGCGCCGGTGCGGGCCAGCCAGTGGGCGTCGCGGTCCAGCGCCAGCGCCTCCAGCGCGTCGAGCAGCGCCTTCTTGTCGAACCACGGCGCGTTCTTCGCCAGCTCGTCCCGGCCGGCCCACTCCAGGTTGGGGATGGCGGCCCACGGCGGCACCTTGTCGGTGCGGGGGGTGGCCTTCAGCCGCTCGAGCGTCAGCCGCCAGGCCTTCTCGCTGGGATCCTTGTGGGGCACCGGCGCGGCCCACATGCCGATGAGCCCCCGGAAGCACGCCGAGTACAGCTTGCCGTCGCCCGTCGGCCCGGCGGTCATCTTCTCGAGCAGCGGCAGCGCCCGGGGGTCGGCCCGGTCGCCGAGCTGGCGGCAGGCGTAGGCCCGCACCCGGGGCGAAGGGTCGCTCTCGACCGCGGCGATGACCTTCTCCAATGTGCCCGCGGTGTCCCGGGCCCAGCTCGCCGACAGCGCGCCCAGCACCGTGATGCGCACCTGCTCGTCGGGGTGATCGACCATCTCCACGAGCAGATCGCGCACCGCGTCGCTGCGGCCGATGGACGAGCGCACCGAGCGCAGCATCGCCCGCAGGACGTGGGGATCCTTCTCGGTCCGGGCCGCCTTCACCAGCGCGTCCCGGCTCGCCGTGTCGCCCCCGAAGAGCGAGCTGGCCAGCCGGGCGGCCTGCATGCGCACCGCCGGGCTCGCGTGCCCCAGGTGCCGCCGCCCGATGGCGCTCAGCTCGCCGGCCATGTTGCGCAGCAGCGTCCGGCGATCCTTGCGGGCGCCGTCGAACGCCTGCCAGCCCACGCAGTCCCGGGCGATGCCGTTGGGCTTGACCTCGCAGTCGGCGAGCCCGAGCAGCAGCTTCTCGTAGTCCTCGGGGGTGATCGCGCCGTCCAGCGCGCCCTCGGCCAGCGCCTGCTCGGCCAGCGTCTTCGCCGGAGCGACCGCCTCTTCGCCGGCGGCCTTGGCCGCGGGGGTCTCCCCGGTGGGCGGCGGCGGGTCGCTGCACGCGAGCAGCAGCAGCGGGATGGCGGTCAGGGCGCGGGCTCGGAGCATCGGGGCCTCCCCATTCGGCGGTGGTCGCGGCGTCGACGGCACGGAGAGGTGTATCCGCGCGTGGGGGGCGGCGCAAGCGGCGAGGACCGAGGGCTACGCCCCGCCGGGCCCTCGATCCGGCGTCCGTGGCATCGGCGGTGGCACGGTCGCCTGCCTCATTTCATCCCCCGACGGCATGTTGCCGCCCCGGTGAATCGCGGTATGCTCCCCCACGGCGCCGGGCACTTGGCCCGTGATCGCAGCGAGGGGAGCGCGAGAGGTGAGCCGGACGAGATACGAGGGCGCAGGTGTGGGCGGTATGCGATGGGGACGCGGCGCGCGAGCCGCGGGCTGGGCGGGGTGCGTGCTCCTGATCGGCGCCCTCGGCGCCGGGTGCGACGACGCCGCGACCGGCACGCCGCTGGCGCGAGACTGCGGCGGCGCCGACCTCGGGATGTGCCGCGCCGGGACCGGACAGTGCCGGGTCGAGGCCGACCCGGTGTGCGTCGATGGCACCTACAAGTGCGTGGTCGACGCCGGGGTGCCCCGGGACGAGGTGTGCAACGCGCTGGACGACGACTGCGACGGCAAGGTCGACGAGGTGGCCGAGATCGCCTGTGAGACCGGCGAGCCGGGGGTCTGCGCGGACGGCGTGTGGCGGTGTGCCGAGGGCGAGCTGACGTGTGTGCCCGAGACCCCGTCCTCGGCCGAGCAGTGCAACCGCCTCGACGATGACTGCGACGGTACGGTCGACGAGACCGACGACGATGGCATGACCGCGTGCTACTCCGGGCCGGAGGGCACGGCGGGGGTCGGGATGTGCGCCGCGGGGCGGCAGACGTGCGTGGACGGTGTGCCCGGGCAGTGTATCGGCGAGACCCTGCCGGGCGACGAGCAGCCGGTGGGCGGCGACCTCTACAGCCGATGCGACGGCGTGGACCGGGACTGCGACGGCGAAGACGCCCCGCCGATCCCGTGCTACACCGGCGAGCCGGAGACCCGGGGCGTCGGGGCCTGCGCCGACGGCGAGGAGCGGTGCGCGGGCGGGCAGTATCAGGCGTGCGTGGGCGATGTGCTGCCGAGCGCGGAGACCTGCGACGAGGTCGACGAAGACTGTGATCGCAAGGTCGACGAGTTCATCGAGCGGCCGTGCTACACCGGCCCGGATGGGAGCCGGGGCGTCGGCGCCTGCGCTGATGGCATCGAGACCTGCGACACCGGCGTCTGGGGCGTGTGCGTCGGCGATGTCACCCCACAAGTCGAGGTGTGCAACGGCGTCGACGACGACTGCGATGAAACGACCGACGAGGTGGAGCCCCGGGCGTGCTACACCGGCCCGGAAGAAACCCGCGGCGTCGGCGCGTGCACCGATGGCACCCAGGACTGCGTCGACGGGGCCTTCGAGGGCCAGCCGTGCGCCACCGAGGTGACCCCCGTCCCGGAGGTGTGCGACAGGTTGGACAACGACTGCGACGGTCGAACCGACGAGGACGTGGAGCAGGCGTGCTACGAGGGATCCGACGGCACCCGGAACGTCGGGCAGTGCCGGGACGGGATCCAGATCTGCGCCGACGGCGCCTTCGGCCGCTGCCTGGATCAGGTCCTGCCCGACGACGAGGTGTGCAACGGCCTCGACGACGACTGCGATGGCCGGGTGGATGAGAACATCGCGCCCCGCGCCTGCTATACGGTCCCCGACGCGATGCGGGGGGTCGGCGAGTGCGCCGATGGCACCCAGAGTTGCGTCGGTGGCACCTTCGATGGCCAGCCGTGCGTCGGCGAGGTGACCCCCGCCCCCGAGGTGTGCGACGGCCTGGACAACGACTGCGACGGGGTCGAGGACATCGGCCGCAACCCGCTCGGCCCCCAGTCACCCGATCGAGTCGTCTGCGGCGAGCTGATCGCGTCCCACTGCCGGGTGGGGCTCGGCTGGACCGAGCTGCCGCTCGCGGTCGGCGAGAACCTCGACGGCCGGTTCCCCGACTGGTTCGACTGCCCGAACAACCGGGACGACATCGAGGGGGACGCCCGCTGCGTCCAGACCACGTTCGACGGCCTGTTCCATACGCTCGAGCTGCCCGAGGGCGAGATCATCGACAACACCGACAAGTTCGGCGTCCGCTGGGACTGCCCCGGCACCGGCGGGATCACCCTCGAACAGCGGCGGCTGCTCGACGCGGTCGAAGAACGCTGCCACTTGACGCTCGGCGAGCGCTGGGAGAGCCCGTGGCCCGCGGTCAGCGACGAGTGGCCCCCGTGTGACCCCGAGGGGATGCGAACCACCGGGGTCGAGATGCCGGATAGACAGTCCCGGTGCACGACGACCGTCTTCGATCTCGTCAGCGGCGCGATCTGGCGGGCGGTCAACCTGGGGCGGATCTGGGGCGAGGGTACCGAGCTGGGGCTCGCGCTGCGCTGTGACGCTCCCGACGCCGCGGCGCCCTATCTGGCCTCGGTGGAGCGGCAGACCGCGGCCTGGCTCGGCTGGTCGATGCGGTTCACCTCGCCCGGCGATCCACCCGAGGGCCTGTCGCCCCACCCGTGGACCCGCTGCGATCGGCACGGGGTGCACGAAGACGGCGAGGTGCGCTGTGGCCCCACCGACTGCCGGGGCTGGTTCCGCCGGATCGCGGTCGACATCGATCTGAGGGATCAAGAGGGCTACGATCCGGGCATGCTGGGCGTCGCGCTGAAGCCGCGCACCATCGAGGAGATGCGGAGCACGCCCGCCGACTGGCAGTGCGTGAGCGGTGAGCGGGTCGAGGAGTGGCGGTAGTGAGAGGGATCGAGATGCTGCGGTTCGTGGTCGTCGCTCTGTCGGGTGCGCTCCTGGGGGGCTGCTTCGCCGAGATGCCCGATCTGCTCCCGCGGCCGGCGCCGGCCGACCGCGGCCCCGACGCGGTCGGGCCGGACGTCGGCGACATCGGCCCGATGGTCGACGGTCCGCCGGCGGAGGAGCAGTGCACCGGGGCCGACGACGACGGAGATGGCACGACCGACGAGGGCTTTCCGGTGGGCATGCCGTGCTTCGCGGGGCAGGGGCCCTGCCGGGTCGACGGTGAGTTCATCTGCGCCCAGGACGGCAGCCGGGCGGTCTGCAACGCGGAGGCGCTGCCCGGCGGGGTGGACATCTGCAATGGCATCGACGACGACTGTACCGGAGTCATCGATGAAGACTACCCCGAGGTCGGTGAAGCGTGCGCGGTGGGCTTCGGCGTATGCCGGGTCGAGGGGCACCTGCGGTGCGCGGACGATGGCATGGGCACCGTGTGTGATGTGATGCCCGACACCAGCCAGCAGGCCCTGGAGACCTGCGATGGCTTGGACAACGACTGCGACGACGCGATCGACGAAGGGTTGCAGGCCGTCTGCGCCGCGGAGGCCGCCGGGCTCTGCGCCCGGGGCTCGACGACCTGCGTCGCGGGGGAGTGGTCGCCGTGCATGGCCGGGGCGCCTCAGAACGAGGTCTGCAACGGGCTCGACGACAACTGCGATGGCACGCCCGACGAGGCCCAGTTGCCAAACGGCGCGGTGGCGTGCGATTGCCCGCAGCCGGATCCGGATCCGGGCATCTGCATCCCGACCGTGGCCTGCGTCCGGCAGTGCGATCCCGGCGCACCGCTGTCGGCGCAGTGCGCCCGGGCACCGGAGCGGCGCTGTGACGGCTTCGACGACGACTGCGACGGGACGACCGACGACGACGGGGTGTGCGGTGACCTCATCGAGGGCGATTGCCGCTTCATGCTGGGCTGGACGACCCGCAACCTGGCCGTGCCGAGCCCCGAGTGGGGAGCATGCGAGGCCGAATCGCCGGTCGTCGAAGACGACATGAGCTGCAATGGCTCGGTGCCCGGCGAGCTGGCGTCGATCTCGCTGCCCGATGGCGCCGACATCGACGAGGCGGGCGACCGCATCGGGGTCGCGTTCCGCTGCGACGGCGGGCTCCTGCCGGATGTCGATGACTACATCCGGAGCCATTGCCGGGTCTATGTCGGGGTCGCGACCGATGCGGCCCCGGTCGCGGATGGGGTCGAGAGCTGGGGTGATTGCCCCCGCTCCCCGTCGGCCGGGGGTGAAGAGGTCGCCTGCACGTCGAGCACCCTCGACGGGGGGTACAACTCCATCCCGGTGCCCTTCGACCTGACAGTCGATACGCTGCTCGGGGTGGCCTTCATCTGTGAGGACGACGATGATCCCGCCCGGGCCGAAGCCATGCAGGCGTCGGCCACGGTCTCCATCGGCTGGGCCGACGCGCGGGTCGACGCGGGCGCCATCGACTGGGTCGCGGCCTGCGCCCGGGCGGACGACGGTGACGGGGACGGCAACCCGTACACCGACTGCGCCCGCACCCGGGGGGACGGCCGGTTCCGGGTCATGCGCTTCACCGCCGATGTCGATGCTGGCGACCGCTTCGTGATCCGGCTCGACTCGCTGGCTCCATGAGCGCCCGGACGTGCGTGACAGGTCTCGCTCTGGTCGTGAGCTGCTGGGGGTGCTTCCCCGAGTTACCTGGGCGCGCGCCAGTCCAGATCGAGGCGGGCGATGTCGAGTTGCCCGATGCCGCCGATGTCGGCGCGGCCGAGGCCGGGCTCGACATGCCGCAGTCGTCGGAGCAGTGCAACGGACAGGACGACGATCGGGATGGCACCATCGACGAGGACTTCGTCACCGGCGAGGCCTGCACCGTGGGCCAGGGGGCGTGCGTCGCGACCGGGCAGACCATCTGTCGGCCGGACGGCCGAGCTGTCGTCTGCGATGTCTCCCCCGGTATGCCCGGGGTCGAGGTCTGCAATGGGCTGGACGACGACTGCTCCGATGGGGTGGATGAGGGGTTCGACGTCGGGTCGGAGTGTGAAGCCGGCTTCGGCCCCTGCCGGGTCGTGGGCGAGGACGTGTGCCTGCCGGATGGCAGCGGCGTGGAGTGCAGCGTGACGGCCGATCTCGATCGGGTCCGGCTCGAGCGGTGCGATGGCGTCGACGACGACTGCGACGGTGAGATCGACGAAGGCCTCGATCAGAACTGCACGCTCGAGGTGCCCGGCCTCTGCGCCGCTGGCCGCAAGGTCTGTGAGGATGGCGAGTGGGGGCCGTGCGTCGGGACCATCATGCCCGGCGAGCGCAATGATGTGTGCAATGGCGTCGACGACGACTGCGACGGCTCGCCGGACGAGAACCAGCTCGCCGACGGGCCCGAGCCATGCGACAACCCCCAGCGCTGCGTCGATATCGACGGCTGTATCCCGACGACCCCCTGTGTCACTCAGTGTGATCCGGACTCGGTCCTCAACACGATCTGTGCCCAGGCGCCGGAGACGACCTGCGATGGCATCGACAACGACTGCGACGGGGCCATCGACGACAAGGGGGTCTGCGGCGGTGTCATCGAGCAGAACTGTCAGCTCTTGATGGGTTGGACCGACCGGGCGCTCGAGGCGCCGGCCCGCGACTGGGGCATGTGCGACTTCGACCGGGGCCTGGGCGACGGCGTGAGCTGCAACCGCTCGCGGCCGGGCGACTTCGTGACGTTCTCCCTGCCCGAGGGGGCCGACATCGACGGCGACGACGATCGCCTTGGCGTTGCGTTCCGTTGCGACGGGGACGGGGTCCCGGCCTATGTGGCGGCTCATTGCCGGATCTATCTCGGCGTATCGGCAGTCGGCGTGGGGATCGCCGACGGCGCCGAGGCGTGGGGGCCGTGCCCCGCGGCCCTCGTCGAGGGGGACGAGACGATCGCGTGCACGTCGAGCACGCTCGACGGAGACTTCCAGCCGCTGCTGGTCCCGTTCGACCTCGCGGCCGGTGGCTACATGGGTGTCGCCTTCGTCTGCGAAGACCTCGACGATCCCGCGAGGGCCCGGGCCATGGCCGCCTCGATCGAGGTGATGCTCGCCTGGGCCGACGCGTCGGTCGACAGGCGCCTGGTGGACTGGGAGACGGCGTGCGCGCCGCTGGGCGACGGGGATCCGTACACGACGTGCGCCCGGGCCCGAGGTGATGGCCGCTTCGGCGTGATGAGGCTGACCGCGGACGTCGACGCGGGCGATCGGTTCGCGATCATGATCCAAGCCCGGTGAGTCCGGCCCGGCGAGCCCCCGTCGCCCGACCATCGAACGTGCATCTGGCGCGGGGTGGAGTTAGGATGCCGCCCATGCGTAGATGCACCCTCGCTGGCGCGCTGTCCGTGGGCCTAATGGCCGCCGCGTCGGGCGCCGCGTCGGCCGACGTCCTGGCGTGTTACGCCGACGGCAACGCCGCGATGAAGGCCGGCGACTTCGAGGCGGCGGCCGAAGCCTTCGCCGCGGCCCGCACCCGGCGGAGCTGTGATCCGGCCCGCGACGGCCTGCTGTTCAACGAGGCCGCCGCGCTCGACAAGCTCGCCGAGAAGGCCGCCACGCCCGACGACGATCGACCCTACTGCCGGGCCCTGTATGCCTACCGCCGCGCGCTCGAGAAGGCTCGGGACGCGACCCGCCCGGCGATCGACGCGGCCATCGATCGCTTGAGCCGGCAGTGCCCGCCCGCGGGCGCGCTGCGCGTCGTCTGCGGGCCGGCCGGCGGCACGGTCGCGGTCCAGGGCGTGAAGCAGCGTCGGTCGTGCCCCGCGCTCTTCGCCGATCTGCGCCCTGGGACCCACCGGGGCGAAGTCATCACCGATGGCCGAAAGGTGCCGTTCGAGGTCCAGGTGCCGTCCGGGCGGCGCGTCGAGCACCGGGTGGCCGTCGAGGCCGTCGAGGCCGTGGGGCCGGCCGAGCCGGTCGCGCCTCCGGGCGAGCCGGGGCCGTCGCTGGCGCCGTGGGCCTGGACCGCCATCGGTCTCGGGGTCGCCGCCGCCGGGGTCGCGACCTATGCCTATGTGGACGGGCTGAGCGCTGTCGACGACCTCGAGGGGCTCAACGGCCGGCACAGCCGCAGCGAGGTGACCCAGGCCGAGTACGACGCGCGCTACGCCGACCTCTCCGACCAGTACGAGACGGCCCAGGTGCTGCACCTCGGCGGGGTCATCGCGGCCGGCGCGCTGCTCACGACGGGCGCGGTGCTGTGGGTCCTCGACCCGGGCGAGCAGGTGACCGTCGAGCCGGTCGTCGGCGCCATGAGCGGCGTCCGGGTGCGCTGGGGCCCATGAATCCTCGGCAGCTTATCGGCCGCCAACTCGCCGACAAGTACACCCTGGAGTCCCTGCTCGGGGTCGGCGGCTTCGGTGCGGTGTACCGCGCGCGGCAGGCGCCCATCGACCGCCTGGTGGCGGTCAAGGTGAACCTGCACCCCCACCGGGTCGATCTGCAAGCCCGCTTCGTCCGCGAGGCCCGCTTGCAGGCCGAGCTGCGCCACCCGGGCTGCGTGATGCTGCTCGACTGCGGCGAGACCGAGGGCCTGTTCTATCTGGTGCAGGAGTTCGTCGACGGGCGCTCGCTCAAGGCCGAACTGGGCGAGGGCGCGCTGGCGCCCGAGCGGGCGGTCGAGCTGATCTGCCAGGTGCTCGGCGCGCTGAGCGAGGCCCACCGACATCACATCGTGCACCGGGACATCAAGCCGGCGAACATCATGCTGACCCGCGGCCTGGGCGGGCGGGAAGAGGTCCGGGTCCTCGACTTCGGCATCGCCAAGCTGCTGGTGGACAACGAGGAAGACACCGAGAGCCTCACCGGGACCGGCATGTCGCTGGGCACCCCGGCCTACATGGCGCCGGAGCAGATCCGCCCGGGGCCGATCGGGCCGCCGACCGATGTGTACGCCGTCGGCGCGATGCTCTATCGGGTGCTGGCCGGGCGGGCGGCCTTCGGCGGGGCGACGATCGACGTGCTGACCCAGCAGCTCAACAAGCCGCCGCCGCCGCTGCCCGACGGGCTGTCGATGTTCGATCCGATCGTCGCCCGGGCGATGGCCAAGCGGCCCGAAGATCGATTCCAGACCGCCGCCGAGATGAGCGCGGCGCTGCGGGTGCTCCCGGTCGATGGCTCGGGGTTCGTCCCCCGACCACCGCCCGTGCCCGGGGGCCCGACGGACGGGGCGGACCAGACGCTCGTGACGCCGCCGATGATGGGCTCGATGCCCGCGACGCCCGAGCCGTCGGCCTCCCCGGTCCCGGTCACCGATCTGCGCCCGTCGCCGCAGCCCGCGAGGGCCCGTCGCGGCTCCGGCCTGCTGGCGATCCTGGCGCTCGTCGTCCTGGGGGCCGGCATCGGCCTGTGGATCGCGCTGCCGGGCGACGTCGACCCCGAGCCGGCCCCCGACGCCGCGGTCGACGCGCTCGTCCTCGCGGGGCCATTCGACGCCGCGGCCCCCGACAGCCCACCCGACGCTGCGTTGCCCGACGCCCGGCCGGTGGACGCGGCGCTCGACGCCCGGCCGGTGGACGCCGCCCGCCGCCCGATCCGCCGCCCCAAGCCCATACCTCCCAGGGGGCCCAGCGCCAGCACGCTCATCCGCCGCTTCGAGACCCAGCTCGACGCCTGCCGCTGCGCCGACGCCCGTCAGACTCTGGCCGCCCTGCGCGCGAAGGTGGGGGATCGAGCCCGCAAGCTGGCGTCGAAGCACGAGGCGGCCTGCGTGCTCTTCATCCCCGGCAACTGCCAGTCTCGATAGGCCGGATCGGCCCGCGGGTTGCCGAAAGCGGTGAAGCTTGCGCCGGGGGGCGGGAGTGTAGGACTTTCGAACCGATGGGGGATCGTCGTTTCGCGGCCCTCGAATGCCCACAAGGAGATCCGGTGAAGCACCTCGCTCCGCTCGCAGCCGGCGTGATCGCCACCGTCGCCTGGAGCGCGGCCGTCGCCGCCCCCGACTGCGCCGCGCCGGGCCAGACCGCGCTGCAGGCCGGTGACGCCGACGCCGCGGTGACCGCCTTCGAAATCGCCCTCGAGAACCCGGCCTGCGGCAATCAGCGCGACGCGCTGCTGCTCGGCCTGGCGACCGCGATGCATCGGCAGGCGGACGCGAAGGGCGACGGCCGGCGGTACTGCGACGCGGTCCAGAAGTACATCCTGGTCTCGGAGAGCATCGACGCCGATCTGGCGGCGAAGGGCAAGGCCGGGCTCGAGGCGACCCGCGCCCCGTGCGACGAGGCGTGGAAGGGCAACTTGACAGTGACCTGCCCCCAGGGCGGCGAAGCCTTCATCGAGCGCCTGGGCGGGGCCCGGGCGTGCCCGGCGACCTTCGAAGGCATCAAGGCCGGCACCTATCAGGGCGAGCTGCGGGCCGACGGCCGCACGGCGCCGTTCATCGCCGCGGTGACGCCCGGGGCCGACGTGACGGTCGCCGCCGAGCTGCCGCCATCGGGCGGCGGCGGGGGTGAGATCTCGACCTGGGCCTGGGTCGCCGCGGGGGCCTCGCTGGCCGCGTTCGCCGGGGCCGGGGTGGCCTCGCTGAGCACCCAGAACCTCGCCGATCAGGCCAACCGGCCGGAGAACGCGGGGGACTTCGACCAACTGAAGGACGACCACGCGACCCAGGAGGTCCTGCACTACGCGCTGCTCGGGACCGGGGTCGTCCTGGCCGGGGTGGCGACGTGGCTCTTCCTCGACACCGGCGAGGCGCCCGAGGATGGTCCGAGCGCGGCCATCACCCCGGACGGCTTCGGCATCGGCTGGCGGGGGTCGTGGTGATGCGGTTCGTCGTTGCGCTGTTCGCCCTGGCGGCCTTCGCCGCCTGCGTGGCCGAGTTCCCCGCCGAGCCGCCGGCCGTGCCCGACATGGAGATGCAGGAGCCCGAGCCGGACGGGGCCCCCCAGCCGGAGCCCGATCCCGAACCCGACGCGGCGCCCGATCCCGAGCCGGACGCGGCGCCCGACGCCGGCCCTCAGCCCGAGACGTGCAACGGCGAGGACGATGACTGGGATGACATCGTCGACGAGGACTTCTCGCTCAACCAGGCCTGCGTCGACGGCGACGGCTTCTGCGGGCTGACGGCGTGCGCCGCCGACGGGTCCGAAGCCACCTGTGAGGCGGGGCCCGACGGGGTGATGCAGGGCGAAGAGACCTGCAACTCGATCGACGACGACTGCGATGGCCTCGTCGACGAGGGCTTCGACGTCGCCGCGGTGTGCATGGTGGGGCAGGGGGCCTGCGAGAACTTCGGGCTCGAGGTCTGCGCCGAGGACGGCAGCGGCACGGTGTGCGACGCCATGCCGGGGGAGGGGGAGGACGAGTTCTGCAACGAACTCGACGATGACTGTGACGGCAGCGTGGACGAAGGAGATGTCTGCGAGTGAGGCGCTCCCGGTCCCGAGCGGGCGCGGTGGGCCGCCCGGCCGCGGTGGCCGCGCTGATCGTCGCGCTCGGGGGGGCGGGCTGCTTCGCCGAGATGCCCGGCCTGCTGCCGCGCCCGGTGGGTGCTGATCAGGGGCCGCTGGCCGATGTCGCGATCGACGTGACGGTCGGCGAGAAGGACGCGGCGCCGTTCGAGATGGGCCTGCCGCTCGATATGGGGCCACCGGGGGACATGGCACCGCTGGCCGATATGCCTCTCGAAGACATGCCTCTCGCCGATATGGCGTTCGATGATGACATGCGCGTCGAACTGGGCTTCGCCGAAGACATGGCGCTCGAGCCGGACATCGGGCCGGACCTCGACATGCAGGTGCCGGACATGGGCGACATGCTCGTCGAGCCCGATCTGGAGCCGCTGCCCGATCTCATGCCCCTGCCCGATCTGGGGCCGATCGAGCAGGAGGTCTGCAATGGCATCGACGACAACCGGGATGGCATCGTCGACAACGCGCCGGTCTGCGGTCAGGTCGTGGCGGCGGGGTGCCGGGTGTATCTGGGCTGGGCCGAAGGCAACGCCGGTCCGGGCGATGGCTCCGAAGACTGGGGGCGCTGCCCGGACGACGAGACCGATGACTTCGACGAGGTCACCATCTTCGATGACCGCGCCTGTCGGGGCACCCACGGGACGGGATACTTCTATCGGATAGAGATGCCGTGGGGTACCGACGTCGACGACGACCATGACGTGGGCCTCGCCTTTCGCTGCCCCGGCGCGCCGCCCGAGGTCGGGCAGTGGTATCAGCGGTCGTGCCGGGTCTGGATCGGTCAGGCCGATCGGAGCGTGGCGTCGGCGATGGACTCATGGGATGACTGGGGCGGGTGCCTCGCCGGATCCTTGGAGGCGGACTGGAACTGCGAGTCGAGCGGGGACGACGGGCGCTTCAACCGGATGAGCCTGATGGGCGACGTGAACGGCGACGACGCCTTCGCCATCGCCTTCCGCTGCGAGGATCCCGAGGATCCGGCGCGGGCCGAGGCCGCGACGCACTCGGTCGCGGTCATCCTGGCCTGGGACGACAACGGCAACGCGCCAGGAGACGGCTCGGAGAGCTGGGGCGGCTGCCCCGGGCCCACCCGGGCCGTGATCGACAACGACGGCAATCAGCGCTGCGCGTCGTCCCGCTTCGACGGCCGATTCCACCGCTTCGAGACGAACAACGAGGTCGACGAGAACGACGCCTTCGGCATCGCCCTCGTCCCGCACCCCGAGGCTCGCTGAGGCTTTGGGGCTCGTCAGGAAATATCTCGGGCCCTCGGCGATCCGAGCTATGTCCTTCCAAGCCCTTACTCCTCGCCTTCGACCTCGGCCCGGGCCCGGGCGATCGCCGCGAGGCTGTCGACGAGCAGGCCCACCTCGGGCGCTCTCTGCTTGATCTGATCGGCCAGCCGGGCCGCCGTGGCCGTGGCCTTGGTGTTGGTGGGCAGCGTCACCGCCGCGGCCACCGCGCGGGCGCGCTTCATCTCGGATCGCATGCGCTCGGCCTCGGCCTCGGCCTCTTCGACCCGGCGGTCGGCGTCGTTGATCGCCCGGCGCAGGCGGAACAGCTCGTTGACGAGCTGCGAGATCGCGCCCGGCGAGGCGGCGGCGACGTACTCCGCGTTGCGCCGGGCGTTCTCCGGCAGGCCGTTGCGGGGTACGAGGGCGTCGAACAGCGCGCCCTCGCCGGCCACGATCCGCCGGCCGACCGCCCGCCACTTGCCGGCCGACGCCTGCTCGGCGCGGGCCACGATGTCGTGCAGCATCTTGGCCGGCAGGCCGATCCGATCCCCCACGCTGTCCTCCCTGGGCTCGTCCCCGACCGACGCCCGAAAAGTATCACGGGCGACCGCGCGGTCCATACTCTCGATCGCCTCAGCCCGCCTCTTCGAGCACGTCCCCCCGGCCCACGAAGCGCAGGCCGATCGAGCCGCCGCTGAGCTGCACCGCCTCGGGCGCGGCCCGCAGCGCGAGCGTGCGGGCGACCTCGGGCTCCAGGCTCAGCGGCTCGGCGATGACGATCTGCCCCGGGCGGGCCCGGGCGAGCAGCATGGCGGTGGCGTGCACCGTGCGGCCGAAGTAGTCCAGGCGGCTGTCGATGGTCGCGACGTAGGCCGGCCCGCCGTTGACCGCGGCCCGCAGCACCAGCTCGGGCTCGCGGTCGAAGAGTTCGAAGGCCGCCCGGGTCGCCGGCCCCGGCTCGGCGAAGGCGCAGACGAGGCCCTCGCCCTCCATCTTGACCACCGATCCGCCGTGGTCGGCGACCACGGTCGCCACCCGGTCGAAGTGGGCGTGCAGCCGGGAGAACGCCCGCGGGCCGTCGTCGGCGTAGATCTGCCCCATCTCGCAGATGGCGGTGCGCAGCAGCGTGACCCGGGCCACGTTCACCAGCGCGCCGGGGGACAGGCACTCGTGGGGGAAGAGGTCGCGGAAGGCGTCGAGGCCCATCGCGTCGGCGGCGGTCATCGCGTCGTCCCGCTCGGCGAGGCGCTCGATGCGCAGCAGCACGTCGTAGTCGAAGGCGTTGGTCAGCACGATGCGCTGGCGGCCCGAGCGCACGCTGCGGGGGATGCCGTCCGACCCGGCGGGGCCCAGCTCGATGTCCCACCGGTCGCGGGGGGCGTGGGCGTGTACCCGGAAGACGGCGGCGTACGGCAGGCGGCGGCCGGCGAGGCGGTAGGCGCCGTCGGCGAGCACGAGGTTGAGCGAGAGCCGCTCGCCGGGCGCGAGGCGCATCTGCACCGCGACGTGCGGGGCCTGGGCCGGGCCGCCCATGCAGTACAGCGCCTCGTCGACCTCGCGGATGCTCGGGTGCGGCCGGAACACCATCTCGATGGAGCCGGCGAAGTCGAGTTCGAAGTCCAGCGCGCACACCTTGCAGTGCCCGTGGTCGGCGATCTCGGCCAGCGTGCGGGCGATGTCCGACGGCACCCGGCACACCGGGCACAGCAGATCCCACAGCAGCACCAGCAGCCCTTCACGCACCCCGTGCAGGCAGATCTCGACCAGATCGCGGGGGTCGACTTGCAGCCGCTCGGCGAGCGCCCGGGGGCGGATGCGGTTGAGGGCAGGGGAGGGGGCCTCGGCGACGAAGCGCACCAGCCGGTCGATGACGACGCCGTCGAGGGGCAGGGCCCGCAGCCGCTGATGGGCCAGCTCGATGGCGGTGCGGGTCGAGGCGCGCAGCTCGGCCGGCGGCTCGAAGGGGTCGGCCAGCGCGGCGTCGATCTGGCCGGCGGCCGCCGCTTGCAGGTGGGTGTCGAAGCGCTGGAAGAGCTGCTCGTACGCCTTGCGGGTCTTCACCCCGGCCTCGTAGCTGGCGACCAGCCGGGTGAAGCCGTAGCGCGCCTTGAGCTGCACGGTCTGGGTCACCCGGGTGCCGCCGTCGGGCAGCGGCTCGAGGTCGGTCACCGCCCGCATCCACTCGAGGGGGCCCTTCTCGTAGACCCGCAGGTTGCCGATGCGCCGGCCCTCGATCCACTCCATCGGCTGCTCGTCCCACCGGGTCTCCATGCCGGCGAGGCGCTGGCGGGCCTGGTAGTAGGCGATGCCGTCGTCGAGGCCGAACTCGACCTCGAACGGGTTGAGGCCCAGGGCGCGGTTGATGCGCCGGGTGTCGGATACCAGCGGCCACAGCGCGGCGGCGGGTGAGGCCAGATCCCAGCTCCAGACGTAGTTCTGCGAGCCGTCGGGGTCGGGCATCGCCGGGTGCAGGGCGACGTCGCTCGGCTCGCCCCGCAGCAGGCGCTGCACGCCGTCGAGCGCGTCGGCGGCCGAGGCCGGCCGGGCGTCGCGGTCCTTGTCGAGCAGGCGGTGGATGAACGCGGTGACGGTCTCGGGCAGATCGGGGCGGGCCTTGGCCAGCGGCGGCGGCGGCTCCTGGATGTGCTTGATGAGCAGGCCGGTCGGGTTGGGGCAGTCGAACGGCGGCTCGCCGGACAGCAGCTCGTAGAGCATCACCCCCACCGCGTAGACGTCGGAGCGGCCGTCGATCTCGAGGCCCCGGGCCTGCTCGGGCGACATGTAGTGGGGGGTGCCCACCAGCGATCCGGCCGCGGTCAGCCGCTCGTCGTCGGCGTCGAGCAGCCGGGCGATGCCGAAGTCGCACAGCACCGCCACGGTCGTCGGCCCGCTGCCCTGGACCATCACGTTGGCCGGCTTGATGTCGCGGTGTACGATGCCCGCGGCGTGCACCGCGTCGAGGGCCCGCAGGACGTCGGCGGCGATCCGCAGGCTGGTCTCGAGCGGGATCCGCCGCTCGCCGTGCAGCACCAGCGAGAGCGGGCGGCCCTCGACGAACTCCAACGCCAGATAGGGCAGGCCGTCGACGAGGCCCGCGTCGACGAGGTTGGCGATGCGGCTGTGGCGCACGGTGCGCAGCAGCCGGACCTCTTTCTCGAAGCGCTTTCGAAAGCGGTCCTCCGACATCAGGCTGGCCCGCATCACTTTGACCGCCACCCGGGAGCCGTCGGCCGGGTCGATGCTCTCGTAGACCTGCCCCATCGCGCCCTCGCCGATGAGGATGCCCAGCTCGAAGCGGCCGACCATACGCGGCGGGGGCACCTGGCGCTCTTCGGTGGCGTCGTCGTCGGCGTCGGCCGGGGCGGGCGGATCGGCGGTCTCGTCGAGGGACGCCAGCCGCTCGTCGGGCAGCCCGGGCATCGAGCGGGTGCGGTCGAGGCGGGGCAGGGGGGCCGTCTCGCCGTCGCGGGTCTCCGTCTCGCCGCCGTAGAGGGCCCGGGCGACCTGCTGCGCGGGCGGGCGATCCTCGGGCGCGTCGGCCAGCATCTCGAGCAGCAGCGGGCGCAGGGGGTCGTCTTCGGCGATACGCGCCCGCCACGCGGCGGGGCGCCCGGCGGGATCGGCCTGGGGGGTGGGATCGGGTGGCCCGCTGCGGGCCCAGACGAGCAGCGCGGCCAGCGAGAACACGTCGGCCCGATCGTCGAAGGCGTCGTCGTCGACCTCGGGGGCTCGGGTGAGCCGGTCCGGGGTCCGATCGACCGGCAGCGCGTCCAGGCCGGTGGCGTCGATGAGCGGCGCCAGCTCGGTGCGCACGACGCGGGTCGGGCCGAGATCGCCGAGGAAGAGCCCCATGCCGTGCAGCGCCGCCAGCCCCTCGGCCAGGCGGCCGGCGGCCTCGACGCGGGTCGCGTCGTCCAGCGGGCCTTCGGCGAGCGCTACGTCCCAGCGGCCGGCGAGCGGCGGTGTCGCCACGAAGCGGGGATCGCTGACGAGGCCCACCGCCATCGGCAGCACCGCCGGGTGCTCGATCAGGCCGCCGAGCCGCAGCCGTCGATCCCGGGACCAGCTCTGCTCGCCGTCCACCGGGGCCAGCCGCACGAACCACGCTGGCTGGCCGTCGCGCTCGGCGCGCCACGTCGCGCCGTCGGGTCCGCTGCCCACCGGGTGGGAGACCCGGAACGGGCCGAGCATGACCGGATCCGAGGGTGGCACGGGCTGACCTCCGCAGTGCGCTGTCGCCGACTCCGGCAGATTACGTGCTCGGCGGGTCGCTGGCCACTCCCCGAGGCCCGGGCGGCGGGATCTCGGGGTCGGGGGCCCGCGCCAGCCGCTCGAGGCGGCGGTACAAGGTGCGCTCGCTGAGCCCCAGCGCGCTGGCCAGGGCCCGTCGATCGCCGTCGAAGCGGGCCTTCGCCCAGTCGAGATACAGCCGCTCGACCCGATCCAGCGGGATGACGGCGTCGCCCCAGGGCCAGTCGGCGGGCGGGGCGGTGGTCGGCGCCGGGCCGAAGGGCAGGTGCCGGGGCTCGATCCCGGGCCCGTCGCAGAGCAGGATGGCCCGATCGATCACATTGCGCAGCTCGCGCACGTTGCCTGGGAACGGCCACCGCCCCAGGCGCTCCGCGGCCGCTGAAGACAGCGCCAGATGCGGGGCGCGTCGAGCGAGGAAAGCCTCGGCGAGCAGCACGATGTCGGCCGGGCCGCGCTCGCGCAGCGCCGGCATGCGGATGGGGAACGCGGCGATGCGATAGTAGAGATCGCGGCGGAAGGCGCCGTCGGTCACCATCCGCTCGAGGTCGCGGTGGGTGGCGCAGATCAGCCGGAAGTCGGCCCGGTGCTGCTCGGTGCCGCCCACCCGGCGGAAGGTGCCGCTCTCGAGCAGCCGCAGCAGCTTGACCTGCTGTTCGAGGGGCACGTCGCCGATCTCGTCGAGGAAGAGCGTGCCCCCGGCGGCGGCCTCGACCAGCCCGGTCTTGCGGGCGTGGGCCCCGGTGAAGGCGCCCCGCTCGTGGCCGAAGAGCTGGGACTCGAACAGGGTCGCGCTCAGCCCCGAGCACTCCACCGGCACGAACGGGCCCCCGGCCTGGGCGCTCTCGGCGTGCACCGCGCCGGCGGCGAGCTCCTTGCCCGAGCCCGACTCGCCGAGCAGCAGCACCGGCAGCGGGCTGGGGGCGACCCGATGCATCAGCTCGACCGCCCGGCGGAAGGCCGGCGAGCGCCCGATGAAGCCTTCGGACCGGGCGCTGACGGCCACCAGGGGCCGGATCAGCTCGATGTAGGCCACGGGCGCGCCGTCCTCGTCGAGCAGGGGTCGCAGCTCCACGTCGACGTGCTCGGGGCCCTCGGGGCCGTGGTGCACGTGGAAGACCCGCGCCGGCTCGCGGCTCTCCCGGCTGGCGGCGAGGGGGCAGGTCTCGCCGTTCTGATCGCAAGGCGAAGGGTAGCCATGGGAGACCGCGTAGCACCGATCGTGCCCGGGGCGCAGGGCCTCGGCGCCGTAGTGTTCGCGGTAGGCGGCGTTGGCCGCCAGCACCCGGTAGTCGGGGGACAGCAGGATCGCCGGCCGGTCGGTGGCTTCGAGGCGCGTGGTCAGCCGGGGATCGAGCGCCGCGGGGTCGAGCGCGGCGGGCGTGATCACGGGCAGCGCGTCGCGGGACATGCACCCCTCCGGTCGAAGGCACGGCGCAGCATATGTCAGGTGCGGCATCCCTGCCACCCGCGACTGCCAGATCTGGCGCTTCGGGCGCGCGCGTCGGCCGGTCACCGTCCGGTGACGGGGCCCCGACGCTGGCACGGCGGTTGCTCATCGGGCCTCCGCGTCGCTGCCACCCCGGACACTGGAGCGCCCGATGCCCGCAACCGCCCCGACCGCCGATATGGGGGCCCGGCTCGACCGCCTCGAGGACAGCCTCGAACGGATCGAGAGCGCCCTCGCCGCGCTGGCCCCGGTGGGCCCGCCCGCCCGCCAGATCGTCGATGAGGCCCCCCGCCTGGCGGCCATCGCCACCGACGTCGCCGACGGCTTCATCGCCCGCATCCCCGACGCCGACGCCCGGGTGCGGGCCCTGCTCGCGCTGATGCTGCGGGTCAGCCGCCCCGAGACGCTCGACCGCCTCGGCGCCGCGCTCGATCTGCTCGACCGGGCCCCGCAGGCGGTGGCGGCGACGGTCGACATCTTCGACGCGGTGCTCGCCACGGCCGCCGCCGAGGGCATCGACGTCAACGCCTTCTTCGGCGTCGCCGGGCGCTTCGCGGTGCACCTCGTCCGCCTCGGCCCGGCCATCGACCGCCTGCTCGACTCGGGCATGCTCGACCCCCGGACCATCGACGCGCTCGGCCGGGTCGGCCGGGCCGTCGCCGCCCAATCCGAGGCGGACACCGAGTCGGTCGGCGGCCTCTTCGCCTTGCTCAAGGTGCTCAAGGACCCCGCCGTCCAGCAGTCGCTCGGCTTCGCCGTGGGCATCGCCCGCCACTTCGGGGCCGCCGACGCCCCCGCCACCCGCTGATCGTCGCGCACGGAGATCACATGACCACCCGACACCACGACATCCTCATCATCGGCGGCGGCACCGGCGGCCTGACCGTCGCCAGCCAGCTCGCCCTGCGCCCCGAGCAGCCCGACATCGGCCTGATCGAGCCCAGCGACAAGCACTACTACCAGCCGCTGTGGACCCTCGTCGGCGCCGGGGTCTACCCCCGCGAGGCCAGCGAGCGGGACGAGGCGGACTTCATCCCCGACGGGGTCACCTGGATCAAGGACGCGGTCGCCACCTTCGAGCCCGAGGATCACGCGGTGGTGCTCGTCGGCGGCGATCGGGTGACCTACGGCCAGCTCGTCGTCGCGGCGGGCATCCAGATCGACTGGCAGAAGATCGACGGGCTCGGCGACGCCCTCGGGCGCGACGGGGTGTGCAGCAACTACAGCTGGGACACGGTGAACTCGACCTGGGACGCCATCCGCAACTTCTCGGGCGGCCGGGCGCTGTTCACCTACCCCAACACCCCGATCAAGTGCGCCGGCGCGCCCCAGAAGATCATGTACCTCGCCGAGCACGCGTTCCGCCGGCAGGGGGTGCGGGGGCGGACGCAGGTCGAGTACTGGTGCGCCGGGGCGGCCATCTTCGGCGTCGCCCGCTACAAGCCGGTGCTCCAGGGCATCGTCGCCGACCGGGGCATCGAGGACCACTACCGGTACAACCTCAAGGCCATCGACGGGCCGAAGAAGACCGCCATCTTCGAGCACCTCGACGGGGGGGCCGACGAGGCGGTGAAGTTCGACATGATCCACGTCACCCCGCCGATGAGCGCGCCGGACTTCATCGAGAAGAGCCCGCTCGCCGCCGACTCGGGCTGGGTCGACGTGGACCAGTACACCTTGCAGCACACCCGCTACCCCGACGTCTTCTCGCTGGGGGATTGCAGCAGCCTGCCGTGCTCCAAGACCGGGGCCGCCATCCGCAAGCAGGCGCCGGTGCTGGTCGAGAACCTGATGGCGCTGCGCGACCGGCGGCCGCTGACCGCGAAGTACGACGGCTACGCCTCGTGCCCGCTGGTGACCGGCTACGGCACCGCGGTGCTCGCCGAGTTCAAGTACGGCGGGGCGCCGGCCGAGACCTTCCCCTTCAGCCAGGCCCGGGAACGGTACAGCATGTACGCGCTCAAGGCCTACGCGCTGCCCCAGATGTACTGGCACGGCATGCTGCGGGGCCGCATGTGAGGTGCGGCTGAGCGGCGGGCTACGGCCGGAGGGCAACCGCCTACGGGCTCGGTGCATCCACAACGGGGAGACCGCCCGAGGAGCGCCGTGCCACCCACCGTCGATCACCAGCAGCGCGTCGAAGAGTTCATCGGCTTGAGCCGGGCGCGGGGGGTGCCGGTCACCCGCCAGCGGCAGGTGGTGTTCGAGACGCTGCTCGGCTGCCGGGACCACCCCACCGCCGACACCGTCTTTGCCCGGGTGAGCCACGAGACGCCCGATCTCTCGCGGGCCACGGTCTATCGGGCGCTCGACACGCTCGTCGAGCTGGGCGTCGTCGACCGCATCTGCCACCCGGGGCGCGCGGTGCGCTACGACCCCCAGACCGAGCCCCACCATCACCTGGTGTGCCTGGGCTGCGAGCGCATCATCGACCTGTACGACGACGCGCTCGACCGGCTGCCGGTGCCCGACACCGCGGCTCACGGCTTCGAGGTCTCGGCGCTCCAGGTCCAGCTCCGCGGCCTGTGCGCCGCGTGCCGCGCCGAGTAGCGCCGGGCCTCAGCGGGGCGGGGGAGGCAGCGGCGGCCCCTCACGGGGAGGGCGGCCGCCCTCCGGCTGGCGCCCGCCGCCGTCCCCATCTCCACCGCCCCCGCCGCCCAGGTTCAGGCACGCGCAGCACGGGTCGGACGGGCGATCGACGCAGTAGAAGTGCGAGACCCCGTCGCATCGTGGATCGCAGACCTCGCGGGCCCGCGCCGCCTCTTCGGGGCAGTCTTCGGGATCGTGCTCGAAGGGCCAGTAGCCGTCGACCTGCGGGCCCCCGTCGCCCACCGCGCCGTCGGCTCCACCGTCCGACCCCCCGTCGTGGCCCGGCCCGACATCGGGCAGATAGCCGTCGTCGATCGCCACCAGGCAACCCGGCAGCAGACACATCAGAATGACACCCAGGGCAGCTCTCATCGCGCTCTCCTCGTCCGCTTCGACCGTCGGCGCTCACGATCGCGCGCCGGCCGCCGCCGCTCAACGCGGGGACTCGCGCGGCGGCGGGTGCGAGATCTCGCGCACTCCCCCCCGGCCTCACCGACGCCGATCAGCGGACGTGCTGCCCGAAGTAGAAGACCACCCGCCGCCGGCCGGCGCGGGGTCGGGATCGGTTGTGGGCCAGCACCGCGTCGCGCAGCGCGTCCAGCCGGCGGCGGGTCTCGGCGAGCAGGCGCAGCACCTCGTCGTCGAGCGGGTGGTCGGGGCCGACCTCGAAGGTGTAGGTGCTGCCGCCGACGTGGTCTCCGGCGGTGGCCGTCGGGCCGGCGTCGAGCTTGTCCACCAGGGTGCGGGTCACCGCCCGGACGTGATCGTAGACCGCCGCCGGCCACCCCGCGCGGTCGCCCATCGGGATGGCATAGTCAGCGCATCGCCAGCCGCCCTCACCGGCCTCGATGTGCCCCTCGGCCGCCAGCCGGGCCAGGGCCGCGTCGAGCAGATCGTCGTCGGCCAGCAGCGGTCGCAGGCCGTCCCGATCGCACGGCGAGCGGTGGTAGAGCGTCACCCACAGCAGCCGGGCCGCCGCGTCGAGCCGCGACGATCCGTCGGCCTCGGGGTCGATGCGATAGCGCGTCGACGGCCCCCGGCCGGCGCGATAGACCAGCGCGCTGTCGACGAGATCGTCGAGCACCGCCGCGAGCACCTTGGGGTGGGTCGCCGCGAAGTGCCCGTCGATGGCCCACCGAGCGACCGGCCCCTCAGCGCGGATGTGACGGTAGACCTCGGCCACGAGCGGCAGCGCCCGGTGGTCGAGCCGCTGCCGGGCCCGGCGGACGTGGTCGTGATAGGTGCGCAGCTTGAGGCCGAAGAGGCTGGCGAGCAGCGACGCCCTCAGCCCGTCGCGGCGCAGGGCGTCGTCGATCTCGGCGAAGACCCGGGTCGGCAGATCGGCCAGGGAGGGGCGGTGCTCGGCCGCCCGGACCAGCCGGGCGACGAGCTGGGCGAACTCGCGCAGGAGACCATCGATGAGCAGTGAAGCGTCCATGGGCTCATGATAGCGCCGCTCAGCCCAGGCCGAGGAGCCGCCGCGCGATCACCGGGCGGATCAGCCGGTCGAGGCCCGCGGCGAGGGCGAACGTGGCCGGGACGGCGACCGCGAAGCGCCCGGCGAAGCCCCACGTCACCGGGGCGTATGCCATCGCCCGCAGGACCCACGGGTGAAGCAGGTACACCGCGAAGGTGAGCCCGGCGAGCCTTCGCACCCGCGCCTCGCGCCCGGTGAGCCACCCGGCGACCCGGCCCGCCGAGCCGCGCCACAGCCAGACCGTCGCCAGGGCGTAGGCGATGACCACCCATCGGGCGAAGTGGTTGTAGTGACCCGGCGCGTCGAGCCGGGTGGCCCAGGCGGTGTATTCGGCGATGAGCAGCCCCAGCGTCACCAGCCACGAGGCGCCCGCGCCTCGCGGGGGCCGCGGCGTCGATCGAGCCAGACGCGCCCCGAGGGCGAGGTAGCCCGCCCAATGCACGATGAGCCACGCCGGGACGTGGGGCCGGCCGGGCCAGATGACATGCGTCGGAGAAGCGAAGAGCGCCTGCACCGCGAGCAGGCCGATCACGGTGGACCACGCCGGCCGCCGGAGCAGCGGCCAGAGCAGGTAGCCCTGCAACAGGAAGCTCAGGAAGTAGAGGTGGTAGTCTCCGCGCCCCCGCAGCAGCGCGTCGCCGACGGTCCGCAGCCCGTCCCCGAGATCGGCGGATGCCACCGCTGTGATGCCGGGCAGGCGGTCGCTCCAGGCGAGCCCGGCGAGGGTGAAGAGCAGGTAGGGCAGCCCGATGCGCAGGCCGCGTCGGCGCCAGAAGGCGGCGAGACGGGCCCGGTCGAAGCCCGCGATCCCCCGGCGTCGCTCGCTGCACGCGAGGCCGTAGCCCGAGAACACCATGAACAGCGGCACGCTGAACCGGGCCCACTGCGAGACGAGCACCGCCGCCCGGGTCTCGGGCGCGTGGGGCCAGCCCGCCTCGAAGCCGCCCGCGGCGTGGATCGCGACCACCCCGACCGCCGCGATGACCCGCCACAGATCATCGGCCGCGCGCGGGGAGGCGGGCTCAGGGCCAGTATCCATCGAACGTCATGTCTTTGATCGGGGTCTCGGACGCCGCGTCGTCCCCGGTCGGGGCCTTCGGCTTCTCCGGCGGGCGCGTCGCCGGCCGTCGCTTCGGGCGCTCGGCAGGCGCGCGGACCGGGGGCGTCGGGCGGGCCTGCGGCTGGGTTCGCTCGCTGGCGGGCATGGCGTCGACGGGGGCGCCCGGCGCGGCGCGCGCGTCGCCTTCGAGGTCGTCGGCGCGGATATCATCGGGTCCATCGACCGCCACCGGGGGGAACATCAGCGTCGCGTCCGGTTTGGGCGGCGGCGATGGCTCGGGCGGGGTCGGCGCGATCGGGGTCGCTGCGCTCGGGGCCGCCGCGATCGGCTCGGGTTCCGGCGGGCGCGGCTCCCGATCGGCGTCGGCCTCCGAAGCGGCCCCGGTCACCGCCCACGCCATCGCCGCCGCGGCCAGCCCGGCCGACGCCCACGCCCAGCGGCGATACCACCGAGCCGAGCGCCGCCGGCTGCGGGCCACGAACGGCGCCTCGATCGCCGGGGCCCGGTCGGCGTCGAGCAGCGCCTCGAGCGCCTCGCGGAATTGCATCCCGTCGGCGATGCGGGCGGTGGTGTCCCGGGCCAGGGCCCGGCGCAGGAACGCCTGCATCGGCGGGGCGATGGCGTCCGGCTCCAGCACACCCAGCGGCGACAGATCGGGGCTGCGCTTGAGCCGCATGATGTCGAGGCCGGGGCCCTCGCCGAAGAGCCGCTGCCCGGTCAGCAGTTCGAAGGTCAGCACCCCCATGGCGTAGAAGTCGGTCCACGGCCCGATGGCCCCCTGCGAGACCTGCTCCGGCGCCATGTACTGCGGCGTGCCGGCCACCATCCGGGTCTGGTGCCCGTCGCCGGTGAACTTGACCAGCCCGAAGTCGACGAGCCGCACGAAGTGGGACTCGTCGGGGGTCGCTTGCAGCATCACGTTGGCCGGCTTGATGTCCCGGTGCACGATGGCCCGACCGTGGGCCGCGTCGAGCGCCTGGGAGAGCTGGACCAGGATCCGGCAGGCGTCGGGTGCCGCCAGCCCGGCCCGCATCTCGTGGGCCAGGGTGCGCCCGTCGGCGTACTCCATGGCGATGAAGGGCGGCCGGGTCCGGGTGTCGAACGCCACCAGCCGCACGATGTTGGGGTGGCTCAGCCGGGCCAGGGCGGTGGCTTCCTTGCGCAGCCGGGCCCGGGCCGCCTCGGTCGCGTCGGCCTCGGCGGGCGCCAGCATCTTGATGGCGACCCGCTGCCCGACCTGCTCGTCGACGCCGAGGTAGACGCTGCCCATGCCGCCCGCGCCGAGGGGCGCGACGATGAGGAAGGCGCCGAAGCGGCGGCCCACGAACGGATCGATCGCCTCGGTCGGAGGTCGGGCGTCGATGTGGATCCGAGGCACCGCGTGGTAGCCCCGCCGGGCGCAGACCGGGTGGACGCACCGCGCGCCGACGGGCGCCGGCGACTCGCACAGCGGGCAGAGGCCGGCTGTCATGGCGTGACGCCCGATCGGGCGCTGGATGGCCCCTCGCTCAGCGGTCCCTCCAGCGGCGGCGCCCGGCCAGCAGCAGCAGCCCCAGCACGGCCAGCGGGCCCCGGGTCGGGGTCTCGCCCGGGCGCGCGCTGCACCGGGCGTCCCTCAGCACCGCCTCGGGGCCGGGCTCGGCCAGGATCCACGATGGCTGGTCGTCGGACGCGGGGTCGCTCCGGGTGTCGTCGGAGACCATCGGCTCGCCGTGTGAGGGCGGATCGCACGCCCCGTCGGCGCACGCGAGCAGCGCCCGGGGGGCCTCGATCAGCCGGCGCCCGTCGGTCACGCGCGCCGGCGCCGGCGGCAGGCGATCACCGTCCAGATCGCAGGCTTCGCCCCGCCCGTCCCCGTCCCGGTCGAGCTGCCCCGCGTTGGGTCGACCCGGGCAGTTGTCCCGCGCGTCGTCGACCCCATCGCCGTCGGCGTCGGCGTCGCACGCATCGCCGATGCCATCCCCGTCGGCGTCGGCCTGGGGGACCGATCCCACGTCGTCCGGCCCGTTGCGCACCACCGGGCAGTTGTCGACCGCGTCGTTGAGCCCGTCGTTGTCATCGTCGCTGTCGCAGGCGTCGCCCTGGCCGTCGCCGATGCCATCGGCCGGCCGATCGGAGTTCTGCTGGTCGACGTTCCATACCCGGGGGCAGTTGTCGACCGCGCTGTGAATGCCATCCTGATCGGGGTCGAGATCGCAGCCCACCTCACCCTCGGGCACGGCCCAGTCGGGCAGGCAGGTGTCGTAGGTGCCATCGGCCACGGCGAACGGCAGGCCCGCCGGCCGCTCGTACTGGCCGTCGCCGTCGATGTCGACCTCGAGCTTGCAGTCGGGGGTGCAGCCGTCGCCGACGCCGCTGTCCCCGTCGTCGCAGGCTTCGCCGGCCTGCACGACGCCGTCTCCGCAGCCGACGACCCGCCCGTCGGTGATCCGATAGCGCCAGATGCCGGGCGACTCGGCGTTGGTCAGGTTGCACAGCAGGAAGGTCGACTCGCTGTTGCCCGGATCCCACTGCCAGCCGGTGCCATCGCCGTGATCGAAGCCATGCCGCGAGGGGCGCTCGGCGGTCGAAGAGGACCAGTGGCAGGTGGCGAAGCGCAGCTCGAGCTGCGGCTCGCCGGCCTCGGCGTACAGCCGCATCTGGAAGGTGTTGACGACGTTGAAGATGCCCGGCCAGAGGCCCATCTGGTTCCAGGTCACGATCAGCTCGCCGGTGCCGCCCGGCGGCGCGGGTATGCGGTGCAGATAGACCCGGTGATCGGCCGCCGCGCGGGCGTCGCGCTCGGCGGCCACGTTGGACTCGTTGATCGCCCACAGCGGGCTGCCCGGCGCCCGGGGCAGGCCCTCGGCGGTATAGCCCCGGGGCTCTTCGAAGCTGACGAGGCCCGAGGTGCCGACGTACAGCGCGTCATAGCGCCGCGCCCCGTACCGCAAGCCCCCGGGGAAGATGTCGCCCAGCGACACGAACGCGAAGCCCCGACTGCGCACGGCCTCTTCGCCGTAGGTGTGCGGGGCCTGGCCGCCCAGCCCCGATATGAGCTCGGCTCGCCGCGGGGGATCGTCGGAGGCCCAGGCCGTCGCTCCCAGGACGAGCGCGCAGCAGCCCGCACCCAGAGGCACCAGCCGCCGATGGCGCGAGGCGCACCCGGCCAGCGCGTCGATCAGCGTACGGGCCAGGGTGGGCTCGGGGCCGGTGTAGCTGATGAAGACGGCCGCTCGTCGCGCTCGCTCGTCGCTCTTCGCCATGTCACCGTCCCCCGTGTCGCCGCGCGCGCCGGAACACATCCCAGAAGCGACCACCCGCGCCCTCTGCGCCCCCCGCCGAGGGCACGATCCCCGGGCTCCGGTCGCACAGGTCGCCCAGCCCGTCGCCGTCGCCGTCGAGCTGATCCGGGTTCGACCGCCGGGGGCAGTTGTCGCCCGTACCCGCCAGCAGCGCGCCGTCCAGATCGCCGCGCAGACACAGCGGCGGCGCCTGCGCCCTCGGCGGGGGGCAGAACGCCGCGAAGGCGGCCAGCGCCGTGATGTCCAGCTCTTCGCAGCACTGCGGCACGCCGTCCCCGTCGATGTCGTCGTCGCAGACATCGCCCAGCCCGTCGCCGTCGATGTCCGACTGGTCGGGGTTGGGTCTGGTGGGGCAGTTGTCGCTCTGCCCGCCCGTCACCGGGATGACGCCGTCACACGTATAGACCGCGCTCGGCCAGCCGTCTCCGTCCCGGTCGTGATCGCAGTCATCGCCCAGGCCGTCGCCGTCGAGGTCGGGCTGGGTGTCCCAGTCGCCCGGCTCCTTGGGCTGGTTCCACCGCCAGGGGCAGAGATCGAACGCGTTGGGGATGCCATCCCCGTCCCGGTCGGGATCACACACATCGCCCTGCGCGTCGTCCCCCGCCTCGGGGTCGTCCCAGGCGCCGCACCACCGATCGGGCCGGCTGCCGTCGTAGTCGCCGGCGTGGTTGAGCTGCTGCGGGTTGGGATCATCGGGGCAGTTGTCCAGTGCGTCGAGCACGGCGTCGCCGTCCCGGTCTTCGTCGCAGCGATCGCCCAGCCCGTCCCGATCGATGTCGCCCTGGCCGAGGTTCGCGATCTCGGCGCAGTTGTCGACCTCGGGCACGAGCCCGTCCCCGTCGCCGTCGGTGCGCAGGTTCGGCCAGCCCGGGCCGGCCACGCCGGCCTTGACCTCGAACCGGAAGACACCCGGGTAGGGGGGGATGGTGTTCGAGGCCCGGCACAGGTCGGAGAGGCCCTCGGCGGTCTCCGACCCGTCGCTGTCGGGCTCATCGGGCGGGGCCGCGAACACCGCCAGCCGGGCCAGCGGCCACGGGGCGACCTCGGGCACGTGGATCGCCGCCCAACCCCGGCGGGCGTCGGGCATGGCCTGCATCCAGTCGCAGGTCTCGTAGCGGAACTCGATGGCGAAGTCGCCCGGGCGGGCCGCGTCCGGCGGATCGAGCTGCTCGATGACGAGCTGGAACGAGTTGACCTCTTTGCGTCGGGCGGCCGCCCGCACCGCGTCGCAGTCGTCGCTCGTCGGCACCACCTGCTGCCACGTCACGACGAGCCGGCCGGGCGTGTGGCACCAGTGGACCGTGTTGGCGATCGGGGCGTCCTCGTCCGGCGGCTGACAGAGCTGATTCGAGATCGAAGAGTCGAAGGGCGCGATGATCGGCCCCAGCTCGGGCGCGACCTGATCGTCGAGGCCCAGCCCGCCGATATAGTGATCCAGCGAGCGGCGCAGGGAGACGTGGCCGAAGAGGTTGACGTACAGCCACTGATAGTCGGTGCCGTACAGCTCGAGGCCGGCGGGGCCGAAGACCTCGGCCAGCGGCACGACATAGGGGACATCCGGCGCGCCGCCCACGAACTCGACGTCGGCCCGCTGCCCGCGCACGCCCGGCTCGCGGGCGCCGGCCGACAGCCAGCCGTCCATCACCGGCGCTCCGAAGCCGGCCCCGGGGCCGTTTCGATCACCACAGTGGGTGAGCACCCGCTGGGCCGCCGCCGGCCCGACCCATGCCAGCACGATCGCACACACTGCGATGCATCCGGCACGGCGCGACCTCCCCCCGCGCGTCGGCTCCACCCGGCGCGCCCTCCCGCTCATGATGGGCAATGTGAATGAATCTTTGCAATAAAGGTGGAGACTTCGATGCGCGGGGGCGGGCGCGGCGGCCCGGGCTGCTCCTGGGGATCGTCCCGCCATCAGAAGACCACGTTGGAGGCCAGCCCGACCCGGTAGAGCCGGGCGTCGCCCGCTGTCGCGGGGGTCATGCCGATGGCGGCCCGGGCGTCGAGTCGGAGCGTCAGGCCGACGGCTTCGAGCAGGATGGTGCCCACCCCGGCGCTGGCGGTGCCCTGCACGGGGCTGAAGTCCAGCGCGGTCGTCCCGCCGCCCCCGCGGGCGTCGCTGTGCAGCAGGTACTCCAGGCCGGCGCCGGCCAGCGCATACAGCCCTGGCCCGGATCGGCCGAGCAGGTGCAACCGGCCGAGCATCTGCAGCTCGAGCGAGTCCAGGGTCACGTCGTAGGCGTCGGCCCGCTCGGTCTCCATCTGCCAGACCCAGGCCTGGGTCTGGCGATGCCAGAGGCCGGTCAGCGAGACGTCCACCGCCGACGAGACCGGGTAGTCCAGCCCCGCGCCCAGGGACAGCCCGGGCCCCGGCTGCAGCGACCAGCCGCGGAGCGCGCCGGCGAGGCCGCCGACGTTGACCGCCATGAGCCCCCGGAGCTGCAGCCCGCCCGCCGCGAGGGGCGGGCTCTCGGCGGTCACCGCGACCGCCGGTCGGGCGGGGGCCGACACCTCGGCGACCGTGCGGACGCCGCCGCGCACGGCGACCTCGTGGGTCCACCGGCGGCTGCCCGCGCGCAGGTAGACGGTACGCGGGCCGGCGGCGACCTCGCCGAAGTCGGCCGGGCACGGCGCGAACGGCCCCTTGGCCGACAGGGCGACCTCGGCGCCGTCGGACGGGGGGCACCGCACCGCGAGCCGCCCCAGAGCCCGCCGGCGGACCGCGGCCAGCTCGGCCTCGCCCCGGGCCCGGCGCGCGTCGTCGGGGGCGATGGCGACGAACGCCTGCCACGCGGCGAGGGCTTCGGGCCACTGCTCGAGGTGGGTGTAGCACCGGGCCACCGCCCAGCGGAACGTGGGGTTGTCGCCCGCAGCCCGCACCCGGGCGTCGACCGACAGCAGCAGGGCGAGCGCGCCGGCGTGGTCTCCGGCGAGGTAGAGCGCGCGGGCCTCCCGCTCGATACGGGTCAGCGCCTCCAGCGCGATGACCGGGTGGTCCGCCGAGTCGTCGACCGGCGGGGCTGAGCTGGCCGGCGCGACGGGCAGCGCGGTGATGAGCAGGGCGGCGAGCCATCCGATCCCCTGCCTGTGCCGCTCCCGATTCATCGATGTGCTCGGCCGCCGTGAGGTTGAGATGCTGTCACCCTAGCAATCCAGGGTCAGGAGTCCATTTCTCGGCCATATCTCAGCCGGAGCCCCGGATCGGGGGGAGCTGCGGGGGCGCGGCGATCGATGCGGGATCCGATGGCGGAGGGAGCGGCGATGGGTCGGTGTCAGCCCTCCGCAGCCGCCGACGCGGAGGAGCTGGCTCCCGGTGCCTCTGATCGACCATGACGCGATCCCGCCGTCCGTGCCGTCGAGTTAAGGTACCAGTCGTACGGTCAGTTGACGTATGTGGAAGTGCGTATTCGAGCGCGGGAGGAGGGTCGAGAGGGGGAGGGCGGCCGCCCGGCGCCCGATCAGCGGCCTCGGGCGGGCCTCATTCGACCGTGATGCTGCCACCAACGGCATACACTTCACGGGGGCTGCCGCCGGGCTCGATCTCGAGGAAGGTGCTCATGCCGCCGTTCTCGTAGGCCACCGGGTATACGGTGCCCGCGCCGACGCCGGTAATGGTCAGCGAGATGCTGCCGTTCATCGGGAAGATCCCGCTGGGCATCGCCGGGTCGTCCGTGCCGCCGGGCACGGTCTTGGCCCCGCCCGCGTCGACCATCATGCCGTTGACCGTCGTGATGAGGGCCACCATCTCCGAGGGGCCGGCGTCGGCGGCGCCGTTCATGTCACCGTCGACGAAGGTGCCGCTGGCGCCCGAGGCGGTGATGTTGTCGCCCACGACGAGCGTGATGCGATACGCCTGCCCGTCGGCGAGGCCCGAGAGGGTGTAGTCGACGGTGCCGTCGACGGCGATGGTCTGGGGGTCGGCCGGCGCGACCATCGGGGTGGGGCCGCGCACGGTGACCGATCCGCCGACGCCGTAGTTCTCGACCGGGCGCCCGGCGTTGTCGATCTCGAGGAAGGTCGACTCGCCCCCGTTGTGATAGACGACCGGGTAGACCCGCCCGCTGCCCACGCCGGTCACCGTCAGCGTGATCTGGCCGCCGGTGGGGAAGATGCCGCTGGGGTTGGCCGGATCGTCCATGCCGCCGGGGACCGTCTTGGCCCCGCCGTCGGCCACCGGCATGCCGTTGACGGTGGTGATCAGGGCGACGGTCTCGGACGGGCCGGCGTCGGCGGCGCCGTTGACGTCGTTGTCGACGAAGCTCGCGGTGCCGCCGGCCTCGACGCCGATGTTGGGCCCGACCACCAGCGTGATGCGATAGGCCTGTGTGTCGGAGAGGCCGTCGATGGTGTAGTCCACCGTGCCGCCGATGCCGATGGGGCTGTCGTTGGCCGGCATCGGCATGATCGGGCCGGCCTGACCGGCGGCGACCGTCGTCGAGCCGCCGACCGCGTAGGTCTCGATCGGGCTGCCGGTCTCGTCGATCTCGAGGAAGGTCGAGGCCCCGCCGTTGTGATAGGCCACCGGGTAGACCGTGCCGGCGCCGACGCCGCTGACCGTGATCGTGATCTGGCCCCCGGCGGGGAAGATGCCGCTGGGGTCGGCCGGATCATCGGTCCCCGCGGGCACGGTCTTGGCCCCCGCGACCATCTCGCCGTTGACCATGGTGATGAGGCCGATGGTCTCGGACGGGCCGGCGTCGGCGGCGCCGTTCATGTCGCCGTCGATGAAGGTCGCGGTGCCGTCTCCCCCGGGGGTCAGGTTGGCGTCGACGACCAGCGTGATGCGATAGGCCTGATCGTCGTCGAGCCCGGTGATGGTGTAGTCAGCGGTGCCGCCGACCTCGATCTCCTGCATCGCCGGAGCGTCGAAGGTGATGGCCCCGCCGGGGCCCGGATCGTCGGTCTCGCCGTCATCGCACGCCGCGAGCGGTGTCATCACGAGAACGAGCGACAGCAAATGGTAGCGCATGGGATCTCCTCTTCGTTGTGCGGCCCTTCATGGAGCGCAGCCGGGCTCTCCCCGTCCCGGTCGGGCCACGGTTTCATTGGCTGGGGGTGTGACGCAATGGCAATCGGGTCACCAAAGGCATCTGCGCCGCCTGCTGGCGATCTACGGGCTGCTGGGGCTGCTGGCCCGCGCGCTGCACGAACCGGTGCTGCGGGGCATGCTGCGGGCCCGGGCCGAGCGGGCGCGCATCATCGAGCGGGTGCGGGCGGTCGCGGTGTGACGGGGCCGGGCGCTTCCCCGACGTACCCTTGGTACGCCTTCGTCGCAGCCTGCAGGGGCGCTCGGCCCTGGCGAGCGATCTCACGCCCTCGGTAGATCGACTTGTTTCCTTCCGCTGCCTCAGGCGGCGAGCAGGGCCCGCAGGCGGGGGCCGCGCAGCCGGCGGCCGGCGTGGCTCACCCCGACGAAGCCGGGCACGGCGCAGATGACCTGGTAGGTGGTCTGGTCCGGCCCGATCGCGCAGTTGCAGAAGAAGTCGCCGGGGATCGACTGCCAGACCATGCGCCCGTTGGCGTCGCCCCAGCAGACCGCCTGCGGGTTCTGACCGTCCGGGCAGCAGCCCTCGTTGTTCACCTGGCACGGCTGGCCGATGAGATCACCGCACATGGCCGGGGGGGCCATGTCCGGCACCGGCGGGCCCAGATCGGGCACGAGCGCCATATCGGGATCGGGCGGCGCCAGATCCGGCTCGGGGGCCATGTCGACCTCGGCGAACTGGTCGGGGTCGAGGGACAGATCGGGCTCGCTCGCCATGTCGGGGTCGAGCGACATGTCGAGCTCGGCGCCCATGTCGAACTCGGGGGCCATGTCGAACTCGGGGGCCATGTCGGGCTCGGGGGCCATGTCGGGCTCGGGGGCCATGTCGGCCGCGGCGAGATCGGGATCGGCGGCCGAGTCCGCCGGATCGGCGTCGGCGGCGACCCGGCTGTCGCGGAGCGCCCGCTCGGCGTCGGGCGTCGGCTCGCCGCCGCCGCCATAGTCGCAGGCGGCCGCCGAGAACAGCACCGCGTTGCCGAAGATCATCCACCGTCGGTCCATGGGCCTCCCCCGGGTTCGGATGCCCGCGACCTTATCGCGCAGCGTCGCCTCTACTCAACGTGTGCCGACCATCGCCTGCCCCCGGAGCCCCCCGATGAGCCTCGTCCTCTGGTGGATCGTCGCGTTTGCCGCGCCCGGGGCGGCCGGCGCCTGTGAGGGCCCCGCCGATCAGAGCTGGCTCGCGGCCAACCACGGCCGCGTCGCCGACATCTCGGAGGACTGCGCCTTCGACTGCCTCACCGACGACGCGGCCTGCGCCGCCACCTGCGTCGCCCGGGAGACCGACTTGAGCCGGGCCTGCTCGGGCTGCTTCGGGGCCTACATCGACTGCACGACCTCCCACTGCGCCATGCGGTGCGTCTTCTCCGGCTCGGACATGTGCCGCGACTGCCAGGCGAAGCACTGCGACGGGGCCTTCGTGCGCTGCGCGGGCATCCCGATCCGCCGCTGACGCCGGCCGCCGCTCCGCCGAGCGAGGCGGTCGCAAACAGACCGTTGTCGGTGTACTCTCCGCCGTGAACCGCAGGGGGAGGAGACCCGATGGACGTCACGACCCACCTACAGCAGATCGCCGCCCAGAAGGGCTGGGCGATGGTCCGCAACCACGACGGCAGCGCCAAGCTGGAGATCCCGACCGAGTACGGCCGGACCCAGGTGGTGCAGGTCACCCCGGGGCGCGATCCCGACGGCCGGCCGCTGGTCTTCATCTGGAGCGTCGTCTGCTCCACCGACGCCATCGGCGACCCCTACTACCTGCTGCGGCTCAACGCCGAGCTGACCTACGGGGCCCTGGCCGTGCGCGATCCGCACGTCATCCTGGTCGACACCCAGCTCGTGCAGACCGCCGACGCCGAGGAGCTGATGCGGGCCGTATTCTATGTCGGCAAGTTCGCCGACGATCTCGAGAAGCAGGTGCACGGCGCGGTCGACCGCAACTGAGGCCGCGCGAGAGAGGAGGGAGAGTCATGATGCAGTCGATGCCGCGGATGGCGATCGGGCTGGTGCTGTCGATGCTGTTCGCCCTGCTGGCGGGGTGCGGCACGACCGTCGAGAAGCAGCAGGCCCGGTTCAAGAAGAACAAGGACACCATGGAGGCCCTCGCCGCCAAGAACCCGATGATGCGGGCCCCGGTGATGGCCAAGCTGGCCGACTTCCAGAAGGAGCACGACGCGCTCGTGGCCAAGGGCGGCGAGGACGCCCCCCGCGATCTGGCCCGGCTCAACGGCCGGGTCGAAGAGTACGTGCGCAAGCTCGACCCTTCGATGGCGCCGAAGAAGACCACCCCGAGCAAGAAGCTGAACTCGAGCAGCACGGTGCCCCCGCCGGGGGGCAAGCTGGGCGGCACGGCGACCGGGACCGCGCCGGCTCCCACCGGCAAGCTGGGCGGCACGGCGACCGGGACCGCGCCGGCCCCCACCGGCAAGCTGGGCGGGGCCGCGCCGGCCCCCACCGGCAAGCTGGGCGGCACGGCGACGGGGACCGCGCCGGCCCCCACCGGCAAGCTGGGCGGCACCGCGCCGACCCCCGCCGGCAAGCTGGGCGGCACCGCGACCGGGACCGCGCCCGCAGGCGCCGCACCCACCGGCAAGCTGGGTGGCAGCGCGCCGGCGGCCCCGAGCGGCAAGCTGGGCCAGTAGGGACCGTCGCGGCGCGACTCGGCGGCGCGTGGGGTCGAGATGACGGCCTCGGCCCCGGGTCGCCCCCGCCGGACCCTGAACCGTTGACGGGCATCGGCCCGATCCGTCGGTGACCCCGATGGCCTCTGCGGCATCTCGACCCGTATCGCCGGCCTCCGGGCCGAGCCACGATCGATCGGAATCGTCTGCATGATGCGCACTGCGCGCCCCGCCCGTCCCACCGCCCGCTGGCGGGGCTCACCGTGAGCCCGTCCCCGCCCGACATCTTCCCGCTCGCCCGCCGTCGCCTGCGCCGTCGAGGCGCGATCCGGCTCGTCCTCGGGCTGCTGCTCGTCGCCGTGGCGCTGGTCGACCTGCTCGATCTGACCCCGATGCTGAGCGGCGAGAGCCCTCTTCGGCTGTGGTTCCTGGCCCTGCTCGGCGGGCTCTACCTCGTGAGCCAGGGCGTGCTGCGGGTCGCGGCGGCGGCCGGGGCCGAGATCCGGCTCGAGGCTGAGCAGGTCTGCTTCCCGCCGGGTATCGCCACCTTCCGCGGGCGGGCCGTCGCCTACGGCGACATCGAGCTGCTGCTCGCCCAGCGCCGCCGGGGCCAGGGGCGGGTCATCGTCGGCACCCGGGCCCGGGTGCACGTCGTCGACGCCCTCGACATCGGCGGCATCTCGACCCTCAAGCGGTTCCACGACCAGCTCCGGGCGCACATCGCCGCCTCGGGCGCCGGCCCGGCCCACCTCGAGCGGGTCGACAAGGGGCTGGCGGTCACCCGGCGGCTGATGGGGCGCCGGGCCCGGGCCACCGAGCTGATCCTGCTCGTGCTCATCGCGGCCTACATCGCCGAGATCGCGCTGGACGCCATCGGCCCGTTCAGCCTCATGGGCGGCGAGCCCCTGGCCCTGATCCGGCTGGGCGCCATCGTGCCGTGGCTGGTGATCGGGGAGGGGGAGTGGTTCCGGCTGGTGACCGGCACCGTGCTGCACGCCGGGCTGGTGCACATCTACGTCAACGGCATGGCCCTGCTCGCGCTCGGGGGGCTGCTCGAGCGGCTCATCGGGGGCTATCGGCTGGTTATCGTCTACGTCTTCTCGGCCCTCGTCGGCTCGGTGTGCTCGGCGTTCGTCTCCGGCGGCTGGCTCTCGGTGGGGGCCTCGGGCGCGGTGTTCGGGCTGCTCGGCGCGTTCGGCGTGCTCCAGTTCAGGCACGGGGCGCGGCTGCCGCCGGGCATCGCGCAGTCGCGGCGGTGGTGGCTGTTCATCCTGGGCATCAACCTGGGCCTGCCGGTGGTGCTGCCGATGATCGACGTGTGGGCCCACGTCGGCGGGTTCGTGGGCGGCGCGCTCGCGGCGGGCATCCTGCTCGCCTCGCCGGCGGCGATCCGCCCCGATCGAGCGCCGCCGTTCGCGGTGCAGGCGGTGGGCATGGCCCTGGTCGGCCTCGCCGCCGCCGGCCTCGCGCTGGGGGTGGACTACACCCGCTCGGCCGATCGATGGATGGCCGCCGAGCTGCGATCGGCCATCGAGCAGCCGGGCGTCGAGCCCGACGTGCTCAACCTCATGGCGTGGACCCTCGTCATCGATCCCGACGCGCCGTCCCACATGCTCGAGCTGGCCCACGACGCCGCCGGTGAAGCGATCACCCGGGCGCCGGCGGACGTGCGCATCTGGGACACCCGGGCCACCGCGCTGTACCGGCTCGGGCGCCACGACGAGGCGATCGCCGAGGAGCGGCGGGTGCTCGCCGCCGAGCCGGTCGACTACTACGCCACCCAGCTCCTGCGGTTCGTCGAGGCGGCGCGCGCGGCCCGCCGTCCGCCGTCCGAGGGGCCGCTGATCGGGCCCGGGCTGGCCGGTGAAGGGGCGGCGGGGCCCATCGCCGGGCGGCCCGAGATCGAAGGGGATATCATGACCTGGAGGTCACTCTCGGGCCACGCCCGCTCTGGGGGCGGGGCGGGCGACCCGCCGGGTGACGTCGTGCTCTTCGCGGCGCTACGGATCGGTGGCGTGGCTCGTGGCGTGATCCGGACACGCTTCGCCTGGGACGGTACGAATGGGTATCGGGCAAGCCGGGGTGAGGGCCCCGAGCCGCCCGAGGGCGGCACGATCGTGCCCCTGATACTCGATCGACCGCTGACAGGTGACACGAAGGAAACGAATGATTGGCGCTTCTGGGGAGCAGTGGAGGCAGTGACCGACCTCCCCTGATCGTATACCTTCCGGTCACCACCCCCCTCGCGGTATTTCTTCGGGCGTAGACCTTTAACCGGGTGGAATATTACGGTAGATCTACAAAACAAGTGCGCGTTGCACCCGTCCAACCCCCGACGTGTGAGTCCACCATGCGACCGATTGCGCTCCTCGGACGGCTGATCCCAGTCTGCCTCCTCCTCGGCGCCGCCCCGGCGCTGGCCCAGAACGCCGATCCCCAGATCGTCGTCGTCCCCGACGCACCGCAGAACCCCCGCCTGCCACACCCGGTGCACGAGGGCGCTCACATCACCCTCAAGGCGATGCTGCGCAACGCCAACTGCGGATCGGGCTACTCGGTGCGCTGGGACGTGGATCGCGACGGGGAGTACAACGACGACACCGAGCGGCTCGTCAGCCGCACCGGATCGTCGGTCTACGACATCGGCCGCACGTTCGTCGTGCCCAACGTCGACGGCGACACGTCGATGCCGATCAACGTCCGGGTGGTCAACCGGTGCAACGGCGGCCAATCCTTCGCCACCTACCGCCTGTTCGTCTACGACTGGCGACCCTCGAACAACCCCGAGCAGTGGACGGCCGATCAGATCGAGGTGATGGGCAAGGTCGGGCTGGGCGAGGCGCTGTGGTACATCCACCGCGGCGCGCGGGATCACGAGGGCAGCGGGGGCAGCATCCGCGCCCGCCATCGGGCCAGCCATCAGTGGGTCGAGGGCACCGCGCTGGCGGTGTGGGCCTTCTCGATCAACGGGCACCTGCCGGCCTACGACCCCGACGAGATCAACGCCCAGAACTTCCGGGGCTACGGATCGCTGCCCAACGGCTGGCTCGGTGACAACGAGGCGCGCTGGGACAGCTCGCCGTACTCCGAGACGGCGATGCGGTTCCTCAACCGGGTCATCAACCAGGGCACCGGCACCCGGAACGTCAGCGCGGGCGACGAGGCCAACACCTGCGGCTTCGAGAACAACGGCAACGCCCGCAACTGCAACCCCATCGCGGGCACCGACAACAGCCGGGGGGCCTACACCGGGGGCACGAGCAACAACTCCTACCGCCAGGGGATCTACACCGGGGCCATCCCGCCGACGCTGCCCTCGCTCGCCGGGACCCAGCTCCAGCTCGGCGGGCTGGCGGGCAACAACTGGGAGTGGTTCGCCCAGGAGATGACCGACTATCTGGCCTACATGCAGATCAACAGCGGCTGCGGGGCCGGGGGGTGGTACTACACCGCCCAGAACGGCAGCCCCGGCTGTCATACGATGGACGCCTCGACCGCGCAGTGGGGCTACATCGGCCTGGAGAGCGCCGAGGTCGCCGGCGGGCCCTACGGGGTCATCGTGTCCAACGACAACAAGTACAAGCTGGGCCATAACATCGTGCGCAACCAGCACCCCAACGGCGGGACGCGCTACCGCACCGACAGCAACAGCCACGCCCCCAACACCCAGCTCACCGGCGGGGCGATCGTCGCCGCCCGGTGGCTCGGCATCCACCTGTTCGACGCCAACGACAACAGCCGGCCCTTCCCCCAGTCGGGCTACACCGCCGGTCAGATGCGGCAGGCATTCGATCGCTACGTGTCGTTCACCTCGAACATGTGGGAGGTCGACCAGGGCGACTGGTGGGGCGCCAAGCGCTTCTGGCGCTATGGCAACTACGCCAGCGGCGGGTCGTACCTCTGCGGCAACAAGAACTCGGTGTATCGCTGGGGCAACGGCGCGGAGTGCGGCAACCTGTATGCCATCTATTCGCATCAGAAGGGCTACCGCACCGGCGAGCCGGCCCAGGGCAACATCGGCGGTCACGACTGGCAGCGCGAGTTCCCGACCTATGTGATGCGCTCTCAGCGGCGGGGGACCGGCGACTACAACAACTTCGGCCTGATCCAGGACTGCGGCACGGCCAACTCGATCGTGTGCTGGGCCGGCGACTCGTTCAGCACCCCGGTCGGCGCGCTCATCCTCACCCCGACCATCTTCAACCCCAAGCCGGTGGCCATCGGCGTCGCCGAGCCGACCACCGTCGTCGAGGGCTGCGCCGGCGGCAACAACGGCCGGGTCGCCTTCGATCACAGCGGCTCGTTCCACCCCAACCCCGAGGAGCGCATCCTCGCCTTCCAGTGGGACGTCGACGCGGGCAACGGGCTGTGGTGGGACACCGGCGCGCCGCCGGATTACAGCGGCGGCCAGGGCTCGCTCGACGAGCTGTTCCAGTATCGCTATGAGCGCCGGGGCAACTACGTCGCGACGCTGCGGGTCGTGGGGTCGGGCGGTCAGACCAAGTCGACCACGGTCGCCATCCAGGTCAACGGCACCGCCAACAAGGCGCCGTCGGCCGGCCACGGCGGGCCGTATGTCATCGAGGTGGGCGACGACCTCGCGCTGCGGGGCAACGCCTCGGACTCCAACCTGGGCTGCGGCGACGAGCTGACGGTGAGGTGGGATCTGGACGGCGACGGTCAGTACGACGACGCGGATCGGGTCGACGCCAGCATCCCCTGGGCCGCCTTGCAGAACCTGCCCGTCGGGCAGAACATCGACATCGGGCTGCGGGTGGAGGATCTCGCGGGCCTGACGAGCACCGCCCGGACCACGCTGACGATCTACCCCCGTGATCCCATCGCCCACTTCGAGATCAACCCCGATCCCGCCGGCTGCCGGCAGGTGATCACCTTCGACGGCAACCAGAGCCGGCACCCCAACCCCAACCGGCGCATCACCAGCTACGCCTGGGACGTGGACGGGGACGGGGCCAGCGACGGCGGCGGCGCGGTCTTCACCCGCAGCTACCCCCGCTTCGGCACCTTCGAGGTCACCCTGACGGTCACCGACGATCGCAACCGGACGGCGACGGCCCGGGACACCATCGAGGTGAACCAGGGCAACGGGCGGCCCACCGCCCGGCTGCCCGAGCTGAACTACACCGTGCTCGAGAACGGCGAGCTGGTGCTCGACGCCCGCGGCTCGTCCGACCCCAACACCGACTGCCAGGATCGCATCGCCGAGTATGCCTTCGACATCGACGGCGACGGCAACTACGGCGGCCCCCACGACATCGCCGGCGCCGCCGACCGGGTCGTGGTGCCGTGGGCGACGCTGACCCAGGCGATGGACTGGCCCGCCGACCGCCAGACCGGCCTGCCGGAGAACATCGTGCGGCTGCGGGTCACCGACACCTTCGGGCTGTCGCACACCACCGCCGCCCGGGTCCGCATCTACCGGGCCCGCCCCGAGGCGGCGTTCACCCAGAGCCCCGAGCCGGGCTACGTCAACGGCATCTCGGGCCGCTCGGACGTCACCCTCGACGCCCGGGACAGCTTCTCGCCCATCCCCGGGGGCAGCATCGCCCGCTATCAGTGGGATGTGGACGGCGACGGGACCTTCGGCGACCTGCCCGACGAGGCGACGGTCGTCTGGCGGCTCGCCTTCCAGGACGTGCCCCAGCCGGGGCAGGTGCTGACCCGGGCGGTGACCCTGCGGGTGACCGACAGCAGCGGGCAGGTGGCCGAGGTGACCCACGACGTGACCTTCACCACCGGCCCGGTGGCCCCGACCGCCGACGCCGATCCGGCCGATCCGCCGGAGACCGGGTACCACGTCCTCGAGGGCGACGGGGTGACCCTCAGCGCCTTGCAGACCTTCGATCCCAACCAGGGCGACTCGGATGACTACATCCGCTTCTATCGCTGGGCGCTCGACCAGGAGACCGCCGAAGGCAACATCGCCTGGGACGTGGTCGTCGAGGATCGCGACGCCGACGGCGAGGAGGCCATCGTCGAGGTCGAGCTGGCCGCGCTGCGGGCGGCGGGTATCGACGGGCCGGGGGACTACCCCATCGTGCTCGAGGTCGAGGACTCCACCGGCCGCACCGACCGGGACACCAGCGTCATCCACGTCTACCCCCGCGGCCCCAACGTCGTGCTGGTGGCCAACCCCAACCCCAGCGCGTGCAACCAGCGCATCAACCTCGACGCGAGCCAGAGCAGCCACCCGCACCCGGGGGTCGATGTCATCGGCTACGCCTGGGACTTCGACGGGGACGGCGACTTCGACGACGGGGTCGGGGCCCAGACCAGCCACACCCCGCAGCAGTTCACCTTCGACGCGCCGCTGACCCTGGCGGTGCGGGTGACCGACAGCGCCGGTGACAGCGCCGAGGAGAGCGTGCAGGTGCCGGTGGACGTCGGCAACCGCAGCCCGGCGGTCGACCTGGGCGGCCCCTACGTCATCGGGGTGGGCGACGGCGTCCGCTTCGACGCGTCGGGCACCGCCGAGCCGGACGCCGCCTGCGGCGACGCGATCACCCGCTACGCCTGGGATCTCAACGCCGACGGCGCGCCCGATCGGGCCGGCGACGATCTGACGGTGCTCGATCTGACCTGGGCCGAGCTCGAGGATCTGGGCATCGGCGAGCAGGGCCAGCACTCGATCCGCCTGGTGGCCACCGATCGCTTCGGCCGGACGGGCGAGGCGGCGGTCGTGCTCGACATCGTGCGGGGGCCGACGGCGGTCGCCGAGCTGAACCCGGCCCGGGCCGGCTGCAACGCGCTGGTCACCTTCGATGGCAGCCGCTCGTTCACCGACGGGCCCGACGGCAGCGACTTCGACATCGTGCAGTGGGAGTGGGACTTCGACGGCGACGGCGAGACCGACGCCGAGGGCCGCTCGGTGCAGCGCAACGCGGTCGGCTTCGATCGCATCCCGGTGACCCTGACCGTCACCGACCTCGGCGGGCGCAGCCACTCCACCGACACCGAGCTGGAGATCGTGCTCGACAACGTGCCCCCGGTGGCCAACGCCGGCGGGCCCTACACCACCGGCCCGGTCGGCGGCGGGCAGTTCGCCGGGGTCGACCTCGACGCCCGCGGGTCGAGCGATCCCAACGCGCCGTGCGATGTCATCGAACGCTACGAGTGGGACACGGACGGCGACGGCCTCTACGGCGCGGCGGACAACAACGGCGCCGGCAACCGGGCGGGCAGCGACTACGTGGGCGACGTCGTCCGGGGCTACACCAGCCCCGCGTGGCAGGTGGGCCTGAGCCAGCTCGTGCGGGTCCGGGCCTGTGACCGGTCGGGGGCCTGCTCGGTGCCGGCCGAGGCCGAGATCGAGGTGCTCAACACCGCGCCGCCGGTCGGCGAGATCATCTCGCCCCGGGTGGGTGACTGCGTGGCCGACGCCCAGACCGAGGTGCGGGTGCGGGTGCGCGACGCCGACGGTGATCGGGTGACGGTGGTCCTGCGGGCCGACGGGGCCGAGATCGGCCGGGCCGAGGTCCAGACCCGGCAGGACAACCAGTCGGTGGATCACGTCTTCCAGGTCAACGCCAACGCCATCGCCGAGGGCGGGCGCAACCTCGAGGTGACCTTCACCGACACCGACGGGGCCGAGTCGGTCGCCGACGCCGGCGGACGGGTCACCTTCGACCGCACCCCGCCGACGGTGAGCATCGGCAACAACCTGGCCAACGGGGTGTGCTACCCCGCGGGCGGCGTGCCCGAGCGGGTCATCACCGTCGAGGACGCCATCGATCCCGGCCCGGCGGTGGACGAGTCGCTGGCCAGCGAGAGCTGCCAGCGCACGCTGACCGTCGTCGCGACCGACGCCTGCGGCAACGAGGGCCGGGCGACCCGGACCTACCTCATCGCCCAGCCGGTGGCGATCGAGCTCGAGGGCCCCGCCGACGGGGCGCTGGTGGCCGACGCCGCCTTCGACTGGTCGGTGGTCGGCCCGGCCGCCTGCGCCGGGCGCATCACCGCCCGCTTGACCCAGGACGGCGGCGCGGCGGGGGTCTACGCCGCCGGCACCCCGATCCAGGCGCCGGGCAGCTACACCCTCCAGGTGGACGTGCCCGACTGCGCCGGTGACTCGACGAGCACCCTGCGCGCGTTCCGGGTCAACGGCCCGCCGGTGGCCGACGCCGTGCCCGACGGGCACCCCCAGGCCGATCCGGCCGCGGTGGTGCCGGCCTACATCGTCGACGAGGGCGACGTGCTCGAGGTCGACGGCAGCGCCTCGACCCCGCCCGAGGCGGGGGACAGCATCGAGAGCTGGGCCTGGGATCTGGACGACGACGGCGAGTTCGAGACCGAGGGCCGGGTGGCCCGCTTCCCGACCCAGGAGGACGGCATCTTCACCGCCCGCCTGCGGGTGACCGACAGCCTCGGGGCCACCGACGACGACGCCTTCGAGGTGACGGTCATCGACGTGGATCCGGTGGCCGATCCCGGCGGCCCGTACACCGTGCGCCAGGGCGAGCGCTTCGTGCTCGACGGCAGCGGCAGCCGGGCCGGCAGCGCGGCCGACGCCATCACCCGCTACATCTGGACCCTGCCCGACGGCGCCGTGCTCGCCGACGGGGCGGGGGAGGCGCAGCCCGAGGTGGTCTTCGAGGTCGATCAGACGACCGAGGTCACCCTCGAGGTGCGCGACGAGGACAGCAGCGATCGCGACTCGGTGCAGGTCACCGTGCGCGACGTCAGCCCGGCCATCGCCGGGGTGCAGTTCCCGGCCGACGCCTACGAGCTGCAGCACCTCGAGGTCGTGGTCGACGCCGCCGCCGGCGCGCCCCGCGATCCGATCATCGCCTACGAGTGGGACTTCGACGGGGACGGTCAGGCCGACGTGGTCAGCCCCGATCCGGCGGTCACCTATCAGTACGACGCGCCCGGCGACTACACCGCTGTCCTGCGGGTGCGCGACCCCGACTCGACGACCACCGCCGAGTATCCGATCTCGGTCCGGGCCATCACCTTCACCGATCTGCTCGAGCTCGCCCAGGAGCGGGCCGACGCGGTGCTCGACGATCCCGGCTCGCCGGCGCGGGCCCGCAGCGCGCTCGAGCCGCGCAACCAGACGCCGTTCGAGGTGCTCGTCGAGCGCGGCCTGTGGGCCGAGCGCCATGACTACCGCCAGAACACCCTGGTCGCGCTCGACGAGATCGCGTTCCGCATCTACCGGGCCCAGGGCGCCGGGGCCGACTTCGGCGACTACCTGTGGGTGCTCAGCCGGGTCGTGCTGCGCATGCTCGACGCCAAGTACGACGAGGCCCGGGACGTCGACATCCCCAACGCGGCCACCTCGCTGGCCGACGACTCGCTGCGCTTCGCGACCGACGCGCTCGACGAGGCCCACGCCCAGTTCGAGAACGTCGAGTACCGCGACCGCTCGATGAGCGCCGACGAGGCCTTCGTCGCCCGGGACTTCTACTCGGTGGCGATGGAGGTCTGGTTCTGGCTCGAAGAGACCGTCGACCCCAACCAGCACTACAACGGCTTCCCGGTGCCCGAGAACGGGACGGTGGGTCGGCGGGTGCAGGAGTCGCAGCCGATCAACGAGGACCTGGGCACCGCCCTCGGCCGCATGGCCGACGCGCTGCGGGACTACGTGGACCTCGGCGGGGACGACGAGGCGCCCGGCCGGCTTCAGGTGGCGGCGGCGCTGGCCGATCTGGGCGAGATCCAGGCCCTGGTCGAGCTGCCGGTGTGGTGCGGCGACGTGCTGCCCGACGAAGAGGCCGAGTGCATCGACGACCGCGAGTCGCTCGACCTCCAGCTCAAGCTGATGGACCTCATCGCCAACCTGTTCGCCGCCGCCGACCGCGGGGTCTACGTGCGCAACTGGCAGAACCTGCTCACCTACGCGGTCAAGTTCCGCGTCGAGCTGGCCCTGCTGCGCATCGAGCAGGTCTGCGGGCCGTTCCAGCCGCTGACGCTGGCCGGCCGCGAGCAGCAGCGCATCCTGCTCGACCTCGTCGCCGAGGGGCAGAACGAGCTGGCGTTGCAGTTCTACGTGGCGCCCGACCGCCGCTGCCTCGTGGTGCGGGAGTACAACGAGTGCCTGGTGCCGGCCATCCCCGACAACGTCGCGGTGGAGTACCCCGAGAACTGCGAGCCGGGCGATCCGTTCATCGACGACAACCCCGACGACGGGGGCGGCGGGGACGATCCCGACGCGCCGCAGTTCCTCGGTGATCGGCCGATCCCGCTGCCCGAGGTCTTCAGCGACATCCTGATGCTGCGCGACGTCATCCGGGCCCACAACGACCTGGTCGACGTCGCCGACCCCGAGGAGCTGGGGGCGAACTTCCCCGGCCGGCGGTTCGAGGACTTCGACTTCGACCAGGACGGAGACTTCGACATCAACGACGTCGACCTGGCCATCCTCATGTTCATCACCGATCCGGTCGACGACGACGAGGACGGCCTGCCGGGGGTCATCGAGAACCGGTGCGTGCTGGCCAACGGCATGCGGCTCGACCCGCGCAGCCCCGAGACCACCGGGATCCCCGACGCCGAGCTGGACTGTGACGGCGACCGCATCTCGAACGGGGACGAGATGGCGCTGTACATGAACCCGCTCGACCCGAACGACTTCGACTACGACTACGATGACGACGGCCTGGGCAACGGCCTGGAGATCCAGAACGGTATGGACGTCTTCGACCCCGAGGACGGCCGGGCCGACGACGACGGCGACGGGGTGAGCAACGCCGACGAGCTCAACGCCGGGCTGGACATGAACAACGGGGCCGACGCCGACGCGGACTTCGACCTCGACGGCATCAGCAACGGCGACGAGGCCCGCTACGGCCTCGACCCCCGCGACCCCGACGACGCCGACGCCGATCCCGATGGGGACGGCATGAGCTCGCGCAACGAGATCGCCCGGGGCCGCAACCCGCTGCGGGCCGACTGCGCCAACGACCCGGCCGAGCTCGAGGGCCGCAACGACACCGTCGAAGAGGCGGCGCCGCTCGACTTCGACCGCCAGGTGCGGTTCGAGGACGGCACCCTGTGCAACTCGGCCGAGGCCGACGACGCCGACTTCTACCGCATCGAGGTGCCCGACAGCGACATGCGGCTGGCCGTCTCGCTGACCCACGCGCCCGACGTCGACCTCGACCTGCGCCTGTTCAACGCCGAGAGCGGGGTGCAGGTGGCCGACAGCAGCACCCGCCTGCCGGGCGAGCTGATCGCGATCCCCCGGGGGCAGCTCCGGGCCGGCACCTACGCGGTGCGGGTGTCGGGGGCCGACGGGGACGAGGGCGACTACGTGCTCGACGTCACCCTGCTGCCGGGCGAGGCGCCGTGCCTGCCCGACGGCTACGAGGGGCCGGATGGCAACGACCGGCCCGACCGCTCGGTGCCCATCCCCAGCCAGTCGCGCCTGGGTGACGCCTGGGTGTGCAACGCCGAGCGGCAGGCCGGCGACTGGTATCGCTTGCAGGTGGTCGACCGCGACCTGACCGTACACATCACCTACACCCGCTCGGACGCGCTGATGACCCTGTCGGCCAACACCGAGCGAAACGGCAACATCGACGCCTACGAAGAGAGCGTCGAGGTTCAGACCAGCGTGCAGTGCATCAACGTCGCCGCCACCGGCAACCCGACCGACGTGTTCGTCAACGTCAAGGCGGAGACCCTGTTCTCCGACGGCGACGACCGCGCCGACTACGTGTTGCAGGTGATGGAGACCGATCTGGGCGCCGCCCCGCGGGGCGCGTGCGATGAACTCAGTAATGGGTTGTTCGACTTCGTCGAGTGGCCGACACTGATGCCGTAGATTCAGAGGACCGTCCGAGAATCCGGCCCGGGGGGGCCGCCGACGCTCGCGCGTCGACCAGAAGGAGAGGGGAACCGTGAGAACGATCAAGGCGATCATCGTCGCGCTCGTCGCGTCGACCGCGGCGGCCGTGGCCGTCCCGTCGGCCGCGTTGGCCCAGGTTCGGACCTATCCCGACGATGTCTTCGACGACATCCTGCTCCTTCGGGAGATCATCCGGGCGTTCAACCTGCTGACCGATGTGGACGACCCGCAGGTCTTCAGTCAGAACTACCCCGAGTACCAGTTCGGGGACTTCGACCGGGATCGCAGCGGCAGCTTCAGCGGGCCGAACCAGGCGATCCTCGACGTCGACCTCGCCATCATCCAGTTCCTCGACGACCCGTACGACAACGACGGCGACGGCGTCATCGGGTTCTACGAGCTCGAGTGCAGCTTCGCCGGCGGGCCCAGCCTCGACCCGCGCAACGCCACCACCTTCGGCGGCACGCCCGACGGTGAGGTGGACTGCGACGACGACGGCATGAGCAATGCCTTCGAAATCGCCAACGGCTTCAACCCGATCGATCCCAACGACGGCGACGGCGACGCCGACGGTGACGGGATCTCGAACGGGGACGAGTTCGACCTCGGCACCGATCCCTCGGACCAGGACACCGACGGCGACGGCGTCGACGATCTCACCGAGGTGGTCGACCCCGACGACCCGGCCGACACCGACGGCGACGGGCTCAACGACGCCATCGACCCCGACTCGGACGACGACGGGGTGGGGGACGACGCCGACAACTGCCGCATCGCGGCCAACCCCGATCAGACCGACACCGACGGCGACGGGCTGGGCGATCCGTGTGACGACGACGCTGACGGCGACGGCATCGACGGCGCCGACGACAACTGCCCCGACGTGGACAACCCCGGGCAGGACGACCAGGACGCCGACGGCGAGGGCGACGCCTGCGACGCCGATCGCGACGGCGACGACGTCGACAACGAGGAAGACAACTGCCCCGACCTGTCCAACCGCAATCAGGCCGACATCGACGACGACGGCGTGGGCGACGCCTGCGACGATGACCTGGACAACGACGAGGTCGACAACGGGGACGACAACTGCCCCGACATCAGCAACCCCGAGCAGATCGACACCGACGGCGACGGGCGGGGCGACGTCTGCGACAACGACGACGACGGCGACGGGCTCGTCGACAACCAGGACAACTGCCCGCTGGTGGAGAACCCGCTTCAGACCGACCAGGACGGCGACGGGGTGGGCGACGCCTGCCAGGACGACCGCGACGGCGACGGTGAGGCCAACGTCGACGACAACTGCCCCGACACCCCCAACGCCGATCAGGCCGACCTGGACGGCGACGGGCAGGGCGACGCCTGCGACCCGGACGATGACGGCGACGACGCCCCCGACGCCCAGGACAACTGCCTGACCGTGGCCAACGCCGATCAGGCCGACGCCGACGGCGACGGGCGGGGTGATGCCTGCGACGACGACGCCGACGGCGACGGCGCCGACAACGGGGACGACAACTGCCCCGACGTGGCCAACCCTGGCCAGGAGGACACCGACGGCGACGGCGACGGCGACGCCTGCGACGACGACTCGGACAACGACGGGATCAACGACGTCATCGACAACTGCCCCCAGGCCGACAACGTCGACCAGACCGACACCGACGACGACGGCCTCGGCGACGCCTGCGACGACGACGACGACGGCGACGGGGTGAACGACGGGGTCGACAACTGCCCCGAGGATCGCAACCCCGATCAGGCCGACGAGGACGGCGACGGCACCGGCGACGCCTGCGACAACGATCCCGACGGCGACGGGGTGCCCGACGGGGTCGACAACTGCCCGTTCCAGGACAACGCCGATCAGGCCGACGCCGACGGCGACGGCATCGGCGACGCCTGCGACAACGACCGGGACGGGGACAACATCGTCAACGGGCAGGACAACTGCCCCGACATCGACAACCCGCTCCAGGAGGACCTGGATCGGGACGGCATCGGCGACGTCTGCGACGACGACATCGACGGGGACGGGCTCGACAACGACGACGACAACTGCCCGACCATCGCCAACGTCAATCAGGCCGACGCCGACGACGACGGCCGGGGCGACGTCTGCGACGCCGACCGGGACAACGACGGCGCCGACAACGACAACGACAACTGCCCGTTCGACGCCAACCCCGACCAGCTCGACACCGATCTGGACGGCGAGGGCGACGCCTGCGACGACGACCGCGACGGCGACGGGGTGCCCGACGAGGACGACAACTGCCCCAGCGTGATCAACCCCAACCAGGCCGACGGCAACGGCAACGGCACCGGTGACGCTTGCGAGGGCGACACCGACGGCGACGGCATCGCCGACGAGGTCGACAACTGCCTCGACGCGCCGAACCCCGACCAGGCCGACCTCGACGACGACGGCCTCGGCGACGTGTGCGACCCCGATCCCGACGGCGACGGCCTGAACACGGTGGCCGGGGACAACTGCCCCAACGCCTTCAACCCCGATCAGACCGACACCGACGACGACGGCCGGGGCGACGCCTGCGACAGCGACGACGACGGGGACGGCGACGACGACCCGCTCGACAACTGCCCGCTGATCCGCAACTCGAACCAGTCCGACATCGACGACGACGGCATCGGCGACCTGTGCGACGACGACATCGACGGCGACGGCGTGTCGAACGACGACGACAACTGCCCCCAGATCGCGAACGGGGCCCAGGTGGACGGGGACGACGACGGTCAGGGCGACGCCTGCGACATCGACGACGACGGCGACGGCGTGGCCGATGACGACGACCTCTGCCCCGACGTGGCCGATCCGGGCCAGGCCGACAGCGACGGCGACGGGGTGGGCGACGCCTGCGACGCCGACGCCGACGACGACGGCGACGGGGCCGACGACGGGGTCGACAACTGCCCCGACGTGGCCAACCCCGATCAGACCGACACCGACGGCGACGGGGTGGGCGACGCCTGCGACGCCGACGCCGACGGCGACGGCACCGACGACGCCGACGACAACTGCCCCGACGCGGCCAACGGCGACCAGGCCGATCTGGACGGCGACGGGCTAGGTGACGCCTGCGACACCGACGACGACGGCGACGGTCGGGCAGACAACAACGACAACTGCCCCGCGGCGGCCAACGCCGACCAGAGCGACCGCGACGGCGACGACATCGGCGACGCCTGCGACGACGACAACGACAACGACGGCATCGCCGACGACGACGACAACTGCGTCTCGGTGCCCAACCCGGTCCAGCAGGACGCGGACGGCGACGGGGTGGGCGACGCCTGCGACGCCAACGCCGACGGCGACGGCGACGGCGCGGACGACGGGGCCGACAACTGCCCCAACGTGGCCAACCCCGATCAGGCCGACGCCGACGGCGACGGGCGGGGTGATGCCTGCGACGACGACGACGACGGCGACGGCGTGCCCGACGCCGAGGACGACTGCCCGGTGGACGCCAACGCCAACGGCAACGACACCGACGGCGACGGGGTGGGCGACGTCTGCGACACCGACGACGACGGCGACGGGGTGGACGACGGCGACGACAACTGCCCCGACGTGCCCAACGGCGGCCAGCTCGACGACGACGGCGACGGCCTGGGCAACGCCTGCGACGAGGACGGCGACAACGACGGCGTGCCCGACGACGACGACAACTGCCCCGCCGTGGCCAACCCGGCGCAGGGCGACGCCGACGCCGACGGCATCGGTGACGCCTGCGACGCCGGCGTGGACGACGACGACGACGACGTCGACGACGGCATCGACAACTGCCCCGGCGTGGCCAACCCGAACCAGACCGACACCGACGGCGACGGCGACGGCGACGCCTGCGACGCCGACGACGACGACGACGGCGTGGCCGATGGGCAGGACAACTGCCGCCTGCTGGCCAACGCGGCCCAGGCCGACGCCGACAACGACGGCCTCGGCAACGCCTGCGACGACGACGACGACGGCGACGGCGTGCCCGACGGGGGCGACAACTGCCCGCTGACCGCGAACGGGGCCCAGGCCGACACCGATCTCGACGGTGCGGGCGACGCCTGCGACAACGACAGCGACAACGACGCGGTCGACGACGACGACGACAACTGCCCGGCGACCCCCAACCCCGATCAGGCCGACGATGACGGCGACGGGGTGGGCAACGCCTGCGACCAGGACCAGGACGACGACGGCGACGGGGTGGACGACGGGGTCGACAACTGCGACGACGCGGCCAACCCGAACCAGGAGGACCTCGACAACGACGGCCTCGGTGACGCCTGCGACGACGACATCGACGGCGACGACGTGGCCAACGGCCAGGACAACTGCCCCCGGACCGGCAACTTCGACCAGGCCAACGGCGACGGCGACGAGTTCGGTGACGCCTGCGACGACGACGACGACGGCGACGGCGTGGACGACGCCGACGACAACTGCCCCGACCGGCCCAACCCCGATCAGAGCGACGAGGACGGGGACGGCCTCGGCGACGCCTGCGACGACGACGGCGACAACGACGGGGTCGATGACGACGCCGACAACTGCCCGAACATCGCCAACCCGAACCAGACCGACACCGACGGCGACGGGGCCGGCGACGCCTGCGACCAGGACCAGGACGACGACGGCGACGGCCTCGACAACGGCATCGACAACTGCCCGAACACGGTCAACCCCCAGCAGGCGGACGCCGATGACGACGGGCTGGGCGACGCCTGCGACCCCGACGACGACAACGACGGGGTGAACGACGACATCGACAACTGCCCCGGCGTGGCCAACGCGGGCCAGGGCGACCTCGACGGCGACGGGCTGGGTGACGCCTGCGACGTGGACGACGACGGCGACGGCGTGGCCGACCCCCAGGACAACTGCCCCCGGATCTCGAACCAGGGCCAGGGCGATCGGGACGGCGACGGCCAGGGCGACGCCTGCGACGACGACTCGGACAACGACGGGGTCGCCGACGACGACGACAACTGCGTCGACGAGGCCAACCCGGCCCAGACCGACACCGACGGCGACGGCCTGGGCGACGCCTGCGACCAGGATCGGGACGACGACGGCGACGGCGTCGACGACGGGGTGGACAACTGCCTCGGCGTGGCCAACCCGGGCCAGGAGGACAGCGACAGCGACGGGGAAGGCGACGCCTGCGACCCCGATCGGGACGGGGACGGCGTGCCCAACGGGCAGGACGTCTGCCCCGACCTGGCCAACGCCAACCAGACCGACACCGACGGCGACGGCGACGGCAACGCCTGCGACGTGGACGACGACGACGACGGCGTGGCCGACGACGACGACAACTGCCCGCTGACCGACAACCCGGCTCAGCTCGACGCCGACGGCGACGGGGCCGGCGACGCCTGCGACGACGACGACGACGGCGACGGCATCGCCGACGGGGCCGACAACTGCCCGGTCGACGCCAACGGCGACCAGGCCGACGCCGACGGCGACGGGGTGGGCGACGCCTGCGACGAGGACGCCGACGACGACGGGGTGGCCAACGGGGACGACAACTGCCCGACCGTGGCCAACGCCAACCAGCGCGACCTGGACGGCGACGGTCTGGGTGACGTCTGCGACCCCGACGCCGACGGCGACGGGGTGCCCAACGAGGACGACCCCTGCCCGCTGGTGCCCGGCGTCGACCCCGACCTGTGCGACCCCGAGGTGGTCGACAGCGACGGCGACGGCATCGTCGACCAGGACGAGATCGACTGCCGCCTCGACCCGCTCGACGGCAACGACCTCGGCCAGGACTTCGACAACGACGGGGTGGCCAACGGCGTCGAGTGCAACGCCGGCGACCCGCTGCAGCCGGTCGTGTTCCTGCGGGAAGCCGACTCGGGCGACCCGACGACCATCGCGTTCGACGTGGTGCTCGACCAGCGGGACGGTGCGCTCCAGCCGGAGGTCATCGAGCTGCGGGTCCGGTTCGAAGAGGAGCTGGTCGGCGGTCCGACCGCCGTGCTGGGGGCCGCCGCGGAGGACGCCTTCGTCGACGGGGTCGACGTCTCGGTGCTGCCGGTGGACGACGGCCCGGACGTGCTGCGGCTGGTGTGGATCCCCGTCTTCGGTGATCCCATCCCGCCGGGTGTGCTGGCGACGGTGACCCTCGACGTGCTCGGCAACGGCACCGCGGACTTCGAGTTCGTGCTGCCCGACCGGGGCGACAACGGGCCCGGCGCGTTCAACAACGCCTTCGCGCCGATCGAGGCGGACGACGCCGTGAGCTTCGGCGCCGGCCACCCGAACGACCCGCTGGCCATCCAGGCGCGTCAGTGAGCCGGGCGACGATGAAGACCTCGATGGGAGACAGAGGAGCAGAGGGCAGGATGATGCGCGCATTGGCGGCGATGCTGGCGGGGGGGCTGATCGTGGGGGCGATCGGCTGTGACGACGGGGCCGGGACCAGCCCGCCCCAGGCGGACATGGTCATGGTCGACCCCGACATGGACACCCCCGATCCCGAGCCGGACATGGAAGAGCCGGAGCCCGATCTGGGGATGGACATGGCCATCGAGGTCGACATGGGCCCCGACATGGCGCCCCCGGTGGAGCCGTGCACCCCGTGCGAGGAGGACGAGGACTGCGCCGAGGGCGCGCTCTGCCTCTTCATCGGCGGGGAGGCCATCTGCTCGGTGCCCTGCGACGAGGGGGACTGCCCCGACGGCTACACCTGCGTGGACTGGGAAGGCAGCGAGCAGTGCGTGCCCGAGCCGGAGGTCTGCCTCGGCTGCGACGCGCCGGGCGAGGCCGACGACCTGTGCGACGGCTTCGACAACGACTGCGACGGCGCGCTCGACGAGGACTTCGAGCCCGACGTGTGCGGCGAGGGCGCCTGCATGAGCACCAGCGCCTGCGTCGACGGCGTGCTCGAGACCTGCGAGCCGGGCATGGCGGCGCCGGACGACGCCGCCTGCGACGGCATCGACGAGGACTGCGACGGCGTGGCCGACGAGGACTACGTGGCCGAGTCGTGCGGCGAGGGCCTGTGCGTGGCCGAGAGCAGCTGCGAGGCCGGCGAAGTGCTGATGTGCATGCCCGACGTCGACGCCGCCCGCCCCCGTGACATCACCTGCGACGACGTGGATGACGACTGCGACGGCGAGAGCGACGAGGACTTCGTCGGCCAGCCGTGCGGGATCGGGGCCTGCGCCGCCGTGGGCGTGTGCGACGGCGGGGACGAGGTCTGCACCCCCGGGGCGCCGCTCGCCGAGCAGGACGTCACCTGCAACGCGACCGACGAGGACTGCGACGGCACCAACGACGAGGACTTCGCCTCGGAGGAGAGCTGCGGGTTCGGGCTGTGCCGGGTGCAGGCGACGTGCGACGACGGCGAGACCGAGTGTGCGCCGCCCGAGCCCGAGCTGCCGGTCGACCAGCAGTGCGACGGCCTCGACGAAGACTGCGACGGCCAGATCGACGAGAACTGCGTCGTCAACACCCTCGGGTTCGAGGTCGTCGGCTTCGACGACCAGTTCGTGACCCTCGACCTCACCTTCGCCCAGGAAGGCGCCCTCGACGAGAACAACGCCCGGTTCTTCCAGCCGCGCATCATCGACGCCTTCATGCCTCTGCCCGCCGGCACCGACGTCCAGGGATCCTTCCGGGACACGGTGGCGCCGGGGCAGGCGGCGATCGACGCCGAGAAGCAGGTCCGGGGATCGCTCAACCCCAACGACGACCGCATGCTGCGGGTGCAGGTGCTCTCCAACACCAACGTCAACCGCATCGGCCCGGGGGTCATCGCCCGGATCACCCTGCTGCGGGACGGCGCGCCCCCGTGGGCGTTCTCATTCGACGACGCCCTGACGAGCTTCGCGCCGGCCGAAGCGGCGGAGCGCCTGGAGTTCGGCCAGGCGGTCGTCGAGTAGCCGGCCGGGCGTCGGGCACGCCGGGAGCCTCCATGAAGTCCACCCGCCTCTGTCGTTTCGGCCTCGCGATTCCGGTGCTGCTCGTCGGCCCGGCGCTCGCGGCGCCGAACCTCCAGATCACCGCGCCGGTCGACGGCGACTGCGTCAACAGCGGCCAGCCCACCATCGAGGGCACTGTCGGCGGTGAGCCGCTCGCCGCCGAGACCGAGGTCGCCCTCGCGGTGCAGGTCCAGAGCGCCGTCGACGGCGAAGCGCAGCTCACCGTGCTCGTCGACGGGGCCGAGGTCTCGGTCACCGCCGAGTTCCTCTTCGCCGACACCCCCACCGAGCTCGAGCTGCTCGTGCCGGGGGACGTCGTCGAAGACGGCGCCGACCGCCGGATCGAAGTCCGGGTCGAGGCCGCCGACGGCGCGGCGAGCGACGCGGTGACCATCGACCTCGACCGTCGGGCGCCGGACGTGCTCTTCGACGAGGCCACCCTCGGCCTGCTCGGCATGTGCTTCGAGGACCCGCCCCCGCTCGACTACCAGGTGGTCGACGCGCTCGACCCCGACCCGGTCGTCGAGACCGATGTCGAGATCGTCGAGGACGGCTGCACGGTGCGCCAGATCATCACCGTGCGCGATCACTGCGCCGGCGGCGGCGTCGAAGGCAACAGCCAGATGCTGCGCTTCGCGACGGTGCGCCACACCGACCAGCAGCCGGCGGTCGTCTTCGAAGGCATCCGCGAAGAAGAGCGCCTGCTGGAGGGCGCCCTGAGCTACAGCCTCGGGGTGCCCGACGACTGCATCGTGTCCCGCGACGCGAGCTACGTGCGGGGCGACGACCCGCCGCGGCCCTTCGGGGAGGGGGAGTTCTTCGACCGGGCGGGGGACTACGTCGCGTCGGTGTCGGCCGACGTCTGCGGCCAGGCGCCGGTGCAGGGCGAGCGCCGCTTCACCGTGGTGCCCGCCCCCCGGGTCGACGCCGGCGGCCCCTACCTGACCCAGCAGGGGGCCGAGCTGATCCTCTCGGCCGCCGGATCGGAGCTGCCGCTCGACGTCATCGGCCCGGTCACCGAGTACGCCTGGGATGCCCCGGTGGACGGCTTCTTCGACCTCGAAGAGGGCCGCGCCGAGCAGGTCCCGTTCGACACCGACCGCCCCGACGGCGAGTACCCGATCGGGCTGCGCATCCGCACCGAGAGCGGCTTCGAGGGCTTCGACTTCACGACGGTCACCATCCGGGACGTCATCCCGACCTGCGACGCCGGCGGGCCCTACGCCGCCGCTCAGGGCGAGGTGATCCGGTTCGACGCCTCGGCCAGCGCGCCGGGGGTCGCCGAGGAGCCCATCGTGGCCTACGCCTGGGACTTCGGCGACGGCGAGGGGCGGCGGTCGGCCGGCCCCGAGACCACCCACGACTACCTCGAAGAAGGCCAGTACGAGGTCGTGCTCGTCGTCGAAGACGAAGACTCGCCCTCCGACCCCTGTATCGCCCAGGTGATCGTCGGCGACGTCGACCCGGTCGTGGCCGGGGTGGCGGCGCTCGACGAGGCCATCGAGGGGCTGCCGGTGCGCTTCACCGCCGGCCAGACCTCGGCCGGATCGGCCGCCGAGCCGCTCATCGGCTACCGGTGGGACTTCGGCGACGGCGAGCAGGCCGAGGGCCCCGCGCTGCGCGGCCCGGAGCACACCTTCCTCGACGACGGCCAGTACCGGGTGTGCCTCCAGGCGTCCGACGTCGACAGCAGCGACGAAGCCTGCATCGACGTCGAGGTCGCCGATCTGCGGCCCACCGCCCGGTGCAGCGGACCCGGCTTCGCCATCGAGGGGCGGGAGGTCGTCTTCGACGCCCGGGGCAGCCGGGCCGGCGGCGCCGCCGATCCGGTCGCCCGCTACACCTGGGACTTCGGCGACGGCAGCGACCCGGTGATCGTCGACGACCCGGCCACGACCACCGTGGCCCACGCCTTCGCCCGGGACGGCGAGCTGACGGTGACCCTGACCGTCGCCGACGAGGACTCCTCGGTGCAGGCCACCTGCGCCATCGTCATCGACGACGCCTCGCCCCAGGCCGGGTTCACCGTCGACACCGGCATCGCCGGGGCCTTCGAGGGCGACGTGATCGACCTCGACGCCAGCGGCAGCCGCCCGGGCAGCGCGGGGGACATCATCACCGAATATCACTGGCTGCTGGGCGACGGCACCGAGATCCGGGGCCCAGACCGGGTGGCCATCCAGCACGCGTGGCCCGACGAAGGCGAGTACACCGTCGAGCTGCGGGTGACCGACATCGACGGCAGCGTCGCCGTGGCCCGCAACTTCGTCACCGTGCTCAACCGGGCCCCGCAGAACGTGCGCATCATCGGCCCCGAGCGGGTCGAGGTGGGCCAGACCAACGCGTGGCGGGTCGAGTTCGACGACGTCGAAGCCGACCTGCCGATCATCAACTGGCGGCTGGGTGACGGGGCCGTCGTCGAGGGCCGGGCGGGGGTCGAGCACATCTACGGCGAGGTGCCCCGCATCGGCCGGGTCACCATGCGGGTCTCGGTCGACGACCAGGACGGGGGGGTCACCGGGGCCGAGATGCAGGTCGAGATCACCGCCGCCGGGCCCACGGTCGAAGGACCACAGCTCGTCGAGGGGGTGGAGAACCAGCCGATCGAGGCCGAGTTCCTGCTGCTGTCGGCCCCGGGCAACGGCGGCCCCGACGGCCCGCTCGACGTACAGATCCCGACCCGCCCGGTCGGATCGGCGGTGGAGATCGTGCCCGGCAACCCCATCGCCGAGCGGCAGGTCGTGCGCTTCGCGTGGACCCCCGGATCGGACGACGCCGGCGACCACCGCCTCCTGATCGTCGCCACCGCGCCCTCGGGCCTCGAGCGGGTGTGGCCGGTGGTGGTGCGGGTGGCCGACGACCGCGGCGCCTGGCTCGCCGCCACCGGGGGCGACCTGGGCACCGGCCGGGTGAGCCTCTACCGCTTCGACCGCCGCCCGGGCCTCGACGTCTCGAGCTTCGACCTCGCCGGCGAGGTCGTGGTCACCGGCGGCGCCCGGACCCCGACCATCGACGCCGCCGGCCGGCTGCACGTCACCTCGCCCGGCTCGAACGCGGTGGTGGTGATCACCCTCGACGACCCGCCCCGGCTCGGCCGCCGGCTGCCCCTGCCCGGGCCGCCCACCGGCCTCGCCGACGCGCTCGGCCAGCGCTGGACCACCATCGACGGCTGGGGCGAGCAGGCCCTGTGCGCCTACGACCCCACCACGCTCAAGCGCACCGGCTGCTGGGCGCTGGACGACGCCCGACCCGTCGCGCTGGCCACCGTGGCCGACGCCGGCGGCCCCGGCGAGCCGCTGCTCGTGGCCGGCGACGCCCGGGGCGACCTGCTCGTGCTCGACCCCGAGCGGGCCCTCGACGACCGCGACCCCATCGTCGCCCGCCACGACCTCGACGTCGCCCCCGGGCTCGACGGCGACCTGCGGCGCATCGTGCAGGGCGACGGGCGACTGCTCGTGCTCGACCCCGTCGGGCGCCAGATCATCGAATTGGATCCGACCGGCCTCCTCGGTGAGACTGGAACCCTGATCGTCGACCGCTGGCCGGTGCCGTTCTCGCCCGTCGAGGCCACCATCCGCGACGGCGTGCTCTGGTTCACCTCGAGCCGGGGCCTCGAGAGGCTCACCCCCGCCGGGGAGGCGGAGGTGGTCGACGACGGGGCCGCGATCGGGGTGGCGGTGCTGCCCGAGAGCCTCTACGGCCGCGCAGCCCTGTCCATCGGCAGCCGGGACCGGGTCTCGACCCGCGCCCTCGACGGCGCCGCGCTGGACACGGCCCGCGGCGGTGGCGGCCGGCAGCTCCTGTTCTTCGAGACCCCGGTTCGCTGACGGCGGGCGTCCGGGCGCATCGGCACGCCGCCCCGGGGGACCGTGGCTCGCATCCAACAACGAGGCGCCCGAGGCGCGCTCGCGTCCGGCCTGATCGGCCTCCTGCTCGTCGGGCTCGTCGGCTGCGACGACCCCGCGGGCATCGTCGGATCCCGGCGGTGCGTCGAGACCCGTGACTGCCCGCTGGGTCAGGCCTGCCTCTCCGGCGTCTGCCTGCCCATCGACGCCACCCCGCCGCCCGGCGACCTCGAACCCGACCTGTCAGACGCCGTCGTCGACAGCGCGCCCGACCCCGAGCCGGACGCCGACCCCGACGCGGCGCCCGACCTCGCCGTCGACCTCGGCCCCGACGCCGACCTCGACGCCGCCCCCGACATGGCGCCCGACCCCGACACGGGCCCCGACCCCGACATGACCCCCGACCCCGACATGACCCCCGACAGCGGGCTCGACCCCGACCTCGGGCCGACCGAATGCGAGCCGGGCACCGAGCGGGCCTGCGGGGTGCCGCTGGGGCTGTGCCGGGTCGGTGTCCAGCGTTGCCTGGGCGGGTTCTGGGGCGAATGCGAGGGGGCGTCCCTGCCCGCCGAGATCGAGATCTGCAACGGCCGGGACGACGACTGCGACGGGCGCACCGACGAGGCGCTGGTCGAGATCTGCGGCGACGGCGGCGACTGCCGGCCCGGCCGCCGGACCTGCGAGCTGGGCGTGTGGAGCGCCTGCGACGAGAGCCAGGCCCCGCGGGCCGAGATCTGCGACGGGTTCGACGACGACTGCGACGGCCTCGTCGACGAAGCGCTCGTGCGGCCCTGCGGCCGGGACCGCGGCGCGTGCCGGATCGGCGTCGAGACCTGCGACGGCGGGGTGTGGGGCGCCTGCGTCGGCGCCGTGCTGCCCCGAAGCGAGACCTGCGACAACACCGACGAAGACTGCGACGGCCGGGTCGACGAAGACCTCTTCCTCGCCTGCGGCGGCGACCCGTGCGACGAGGCCGGCATCCGGCTGTGCCTCGAAGGCGAGTTCGGCCCCTGCCTGCCCCGGCGCCCGCCGATCTCCGAGGTGTGCGACGGCCGGGACAACGACTGCGACGGCATCGTCGACGAGGGGGTGATCATCGCGTGCGGCGAGATCGTCGGCGCCTGTCGGGCGGGCACCGCGATCTGCGCCGCCGGCGCTTTCGGCGAGTGCCTCGGGGCGGTCGCGCCCATCGACGAGCTGTGCAACGACATCGACGACGACTGCGACGGCGTCGTCGACGAGGGCGTGGCCCCCGCCCCCTGCGGCAGCGACGAGGGCCTGTGCGTCGCCGGCGCCCGCACCTGCCAAGGCGGCGTCTTCGGCGCCTGCATCGGCGAGATCGGCCCCGGCCCCGAGCGCTGCGACTACGAAGACAACGACTGCGACGGCCGCACCGACGAGCGGCTGCCCACCCGCCCCGAAGTGTGCAACCAGATCGACGACGACTGCGACGGCACCACCGACGAAGGCGTACCCGTCTCGCCCGAGGCGTGCAACGCCATCGACGACGACTGCGACGGCACCACCGACGAAGGCACCGAAGCCCGGCCCGAGATCTGCGACGACGAAGACAACGACTGCGACGGGCGGGTCGACGAAGACGTGCTGCCCATCCCCGAGCTGTGCAACGGCGTCGACGACGACTGCGACGGCCCGGTCGACGAGGACGCCCGGCCCATCCTGTGCGGCACCAACATCGGCGAGTGTCGGGCCGGCATCCGGCGGTGTGTCGACGGCGAGCCGACCGCCGAGTGCGAGGGCAGCATCGACCCGGTCGACGAGCTGTGCGACGGCCTCGACAACGACTGCGACGATAATGACGACGAACGACAACGACGACACAGCCGTCGCGGCGAACGCACGATTCGCGTGTGGACACTCCGCCACGACCTTCGATGGTGCCTTTGACGCTTTGCTCTTCTCCTGTGCGATCACGATGAATGATGACGATGGTGATGATGATGAGTGCATGCGCGGACGGGCAGAGGGCGGGTGCATGCGCTTGCCGATGAGCTCGGAAGACGACACGCGAGCGGCGCGATGGAGTGACGACGAGGACGAGAGCGACGACAGACGAGCAAGCGACGAGGAGCGAGCACGAACGTCGTCGACGACGACGCCGTGGCGACGCGGCGACTTACGATGACAAAGTTTGCCCGCGACAACGTCGATAGACGCGCCAGTGCACAATGTTGACACACATCGACTGTGACGATGACGATTGCGACGATGGCGAGGGTGAGCGGCAGAGCGGCCGTGAGTGACGACGCCGACGACGACGCCGACGACGGCGACGACGACGCCGCCGCCGAGGACGCTCCGTCGACGTCGTTCGTCCTGATTGCCACTCACGTGCACGTGTAGGCTCTGCCTCGTCACGCAGAATGGCGACAACGGGAGATCCACCACACAGCACACATTCGCGCGCGGGTGGAGGCAACGACGACGACGACGACGACGACGAAGTCGGGGACGACATTGGTTGTGCTGGGGACGACGAAGAAGAAGAAGTAGACGACGACGACGACGACGACGATGACGACGAAATGACGGCGACGACGACGACGACGACGACGACGACGACGACGACGACGACGACGACGAGAACAACAACAA
>JAUHYW010000169.1 GCA_030426085.1 bacterium
CGGTCACGCTGGTCGGGGTTGGCCACCCGGGGGCAGTTGTCGCGGGGGGCGCCGATGACGGCCCCGTCGAGCGCCGCCTGCTCGACCTCGAAATACTCGTCGACCCAGCCGTCGCGGTCCTGGTCGACCCGGTCGCGCGTCGGATCACAGCCCCCGGCGCACTCGCCGGCCTCGTCGATGACACCGTCGAAGTCATTGTCCCGGGCATCGGCGCGCGGCCCGCAGATGCCATCATCGCAGTTGCTGATGCCATCCCCGTCCAGGTCGGGGTCGCAGGCGTCGCCGATGCCATCCCCGTCGAGGTCGCGCTGATCGGGGTTGGGGATGCGCCGGCAGTTGTCTTCGGGCAGCGCGGGCGGCCGGTCGGGTCCGGGCCACGCGGCGAAGGGGAAGGCGTCTTCGCTGTACTCGTCGACGACCCCGTCGGCGTCGTTGTCGACGAGGTCGTACGACCCGTCGGGGCAGTCATCTTCGGCGGCGCATTCGCCCGGCTCGTCGGTCTCGAAGTCGTTGTCGTTGTTGTAGCCGTCGTCCGCGGGGTGGCAGATGCCATCCCCGCCGCAGTCGAGGACGCCGTCCCCGTCGTCGTCGGGATCACACGCGTCACCGAGGCCGTCGCCGTCGATATCCGGCTGCTGTACGAAGGCCGGCCGCGCGGGGTCGACCCGGCGGGTGCCGACGCTGTAGGTCAGCGGGCAGAGGTCCTCCGGGCGGTTGGCGATGTCGTCCCGGCCGGGCACTGGCAGCACGTCGCGGTCGGCGTCGGGGTCGCAGGCGTCACCGACGTCGTCCCGGTCGTAATCCCGCTGCTCGGGGTCGAAGACGTCGGGGCAGGTGTCGTTGATCGAGGCCACCCCGTCGCCGTCGGGGTCGTCATTGCACAGCGGATCATCGAGGTCGGTGCAGTGATCGTAGACCCCCCGGGGGTCGACCGCGTCGGGGTGGGGCGCCTCGAAGCGGCCGTCGCCGTCGATGTCGGGCTCGACGAAGCACGCCGACGAGCAGCCGTCGCCCGCCAGGTGGTTGCCGTCGTCGCAGCGGTCGTCCCCGGGCGGCGGATCGGGGCCGATCCCGCAGCCGGTGGGCACGCCGTCGATGACCCGATAGCGGAATACGCCCCGCTCGCGCACGTTGGAGAGGCGACACAGCAGGGTGACGTCGTCGGTGAGCGATCCGGGCCACATCCAGCCGGGGCCGTCGAGGCCCTCGCCGCCGTCGAAGCCCATCGCGCTGCCCTCTTCGCGCAACCGACCCCGGGCCCACTCGCAGCGGTGGTAGCGGAACTCGACGCCGTAGTCGTCGGGGTCGGGGCCGGTGATGACCACCTGCCAGGTATTGCGCAGCGTGCCCGGCTCGGGCGGGCGGTCGGTGACCTGGTACCAGGTGGCCACGAAGCGGCCCGGCGCCCCGTCAGCGCCGGGCGGGATCTGGCCGACCCAGGTCGGCGGCGGGGGGTCGGGCTGGCCGATCTCGTATTGGGTCAGCTCGGAGGTGTGCTGGAACGGGACCATCCGCCGGGTGGTGACGCCGAGCTGATCGAAGGGGCCCGGGATCGGCGTGCCGAAGTTGTCGTCCCAGAACTCGAATGACAGGCTGCCCCGCCAGTTGACCCGGATTTCGGCCCAGCGGATATCGCCGTAGAATCGGATGCCCTCGGGCAGCGCTGGCCCGAGCGGCACGGGATGGATGTCGTCGTGCGGCGCGCCTACGTCGAACGGCCCGCCAAGGCCCCGGACCAGGGGGGCCCCCCGCTGCGCGCAGGCCGCACCCGCGAGCGACGCGACGGCGAGCAGGGCGACGGCGAGGGCGGACAGGGCGCGCATCAGAACGGCTCCGCGGCGGACCAGTCGATGATATCGGGGCGCCCGTCGGGCGGACAAGAACCGCCTCCACAGAGCTGATACCGGTCGAGCAGCCCGTCGCCGTCGGCGTCGTGGTCGCAGCGGTCACCCAGCCCGTCCCCGTCGCGGTCGAGCTGGCGGGGGTCGGGGGTGTGGGGGCAGCGATCGACGACATCGCCGATCCCATCGCCGTCGGCGTCCGACTGCCACCAGCAGCTCGCCCGGCACGCGGTCCGCGGGGCGAGATCGCACGCGTCGCCGAGGCCGTCTTTGTCCGCGTCGCCGTCAGACGGGTCGGGGGCCCACGGGCAGCGGTCGCGGCCGGCGTCCCACCGGCCGGCGGCGCGGTCGTCGCCGTCGATGTCGGGGTCGCAGGCGTCGCCCGCCCCGTCGCCATCGAGGTCGAGGTTGCCCCGGTCGGGTGTCCGGGGGCAGCGATCGAACTCATCGAACCAGCCGTCGTCGTCATCGTCGGCGTCGCACGGGTCGCCGCGCCCATCGCGGTCGAGGTCGGCCTGGGCCGGGTTCGACGCCCGGGGGCAGTTGTCGAACTCGTTCCGGACGCGGTCACCGTCGATGTCGCCGTCGCAGGCGTCGCCCTGCCGATTGCCGTCGAGGTCCTCTTGCAGCGGGTTGAAGTCGTCCTCGCAGTTGTCGACGCTGCGCCACCCGTCGAGGTCGACGTCGCCCACGATCCCGCCCGCGGCG
>JAUHYW010000170.1 GCA_030426085.1 bacterium
CGACCTCGACGGCGACGGCCGGGGCGACGCGTGCGACCCGGACGACGACGGGGACGGCAAGCGCGACGCCGACGACGCCTGCCCCCGGCACGCCGACGATCGGGTCGACACCGACGGGGACGGCGTGGGCGACGCGTGCGACCCGGATGACGACGGGGACGGCGTCGACGACGCGGCCGATGGTTGCCCCCTGACGGCTGACCCCGAGCAGGCCGATCTCGACGGGGACGGCATCGGCGATGTGTGTGACCCCGAGGACGATCGCCCGATCGAGTCGCTGACCCGCGCGGAGCGCTGCGCCCGGCTCGAGCAGGGCGGCGCCGGTAGCCCCATCCGCCACTGCCCGCCGACGGACGCCAGCTGCGCCGTCGCCCCCGGCCGTTCCCCGGCCGCGCTGTGGCCGCTGGCCTTGCTGTTCGGCCTCGCGCATCGAATACGCCGCCGATTCGAGCGCCCGGCGCCTCGAACGGGGGCCGACTCTGTCCGCTGCTGACAGCTTTTTCGGTCGCTTCTGACTGTTTCGTGGGCGGCGCGGTGGCGGAAGAGCAGCGCAGGGGGACGCCAAGCAACACCTTCAGGTGTCGAAATGGGAAATCGGGACCTGGAGGCACGGTGTTGTGGTCGCGGGGCTGCCTTGGGCCCGGCATCGCGGGTGCGGGCTCCGGGCTCCCTTCCGCATGAGCCCCCGCCGTGCCGATTGCGGGGCGGGCGACCCTGTGATTGGATGGGCGCCACCGTCGATCGGGAGCCCCGATGGATCTCTTCCCCCTGCGCATGGCCGGCCGGACCCTGGCGTCGAGCTGGCGCCACTTCGGGCTGAGGCAGGCCACCCTCCAGACCGCCGCGCTCGGCGTGGCCGCCGTCAGCCGGGCCAGCATGGCGCTGGATCACGTCTTCGATCGAGGCTGGAAGTCGGTGGAGATCCGCCGGCCGACGTTCATCATCGGCGCCCCGCGCAGCGGCACGACGTTCTTCCACCGGCTGATGACCCGCACCGACGAGTTCCCCCACTGGCAGGCGTGGGAGCTCATCGTGCCCTCGCTGACCGCCCGCCGGCTGGTGCGGCCGATCGTGCCCCGCATCGTCGACGCCTTCGGCAAGGGCTTCGAGGACGACAGCACCCTCTTCGACGGCGACGGTCACGTCACCTCGGCGACCTCGATCGAGGAGGAGGAGGTCCTCTTCCTGCTGCGCATGGATACGCAGTTCGTCAACCTCTTCATGCCCATCGCCTTCGACGACGCCGACGCCCCGGAGATCGTCTACAACGACGCCCAGCCCGACGAACGGCGGCTGGCCTCGGCCCGCTTCTTCGAGGCGTGCCTCAAGCGTCAGACCCACCTCACCGGCAAGGATCAGATCCTGGCCAAGATGCCCTACTCGACGCTGCGGGTGCGCACGCTGCTCGAGGTCTTCCCCGACGCCCGCTTCGTCTACATGGCCCGCTCGCCGTTCGAGACGCTGCCCTCGCACATGACGCTGCATCGGGGCTTCTTCGCCCAGCGCTACGGCCTCGATCACATCGGCGAGGGGCGCCTCGCCCACTACTGGGAGCGGCGCTATCGGTACAATGTGGCGCTGTATCGCTACTTCGAGGACATCCTCGAGGAGGGGCTGCTCGGCGACGATCAGCTCCACACGATCCGGTTCCCCGACCTGCTCGACGACCTCGTCGGGGTGGTCGACGGGGTGCTCGACTTCACCGGCTACACCGTCAGCGCCGATCTGCGCCGGGTCGTCGCCGAGCAGGCCGCCCGCCAGAAGCACTATCAGGCGGCCCACACCAACCTGAAGCTGGAGCAGTTCGGCATCGACCGCCAGCGGGTGGTCGACGACCTCGGCTTCGTCTTCGAGCGCTACGGCTTCCCCACGGGCTGAGCCGCGGGGCCGGCCGCTTCACATCGGGAACGGGAAGCCCAGCCCGCAGATCCGACGGTTGGCGTCCTGGGGATCGACGACGCAGGCGAGCGGGATGCCGCCCGCGTCGGCCGGGCAGTCGGCGTTGTCGTCGCAGGTCTCGGCGCACAGCCGGATGCCGCCGAGGACGTCGCTGCACACCGATCCCGGCTGGCATTCCGCGGTGGCGGCGCAGGGGTTGCCCGGCTCGAGCGCGCCCGATCCGGTCGGGTGGCACTGCTGGTCCTGCACGCCGCAGTACTGGTTGGCGGCGCAGGCGTCGCTGGTGATGCAGCCGTCGCGGCAGCGCCCGGTGCCCGGGTCGCAGACCTGATCCCCGGGGCAGACGACGCCGTCGCACGGGTCGGGGGCGCACGATCCGTCCGCCGGCAGGCAGAAGCGGCCGCCGCCGTCGAGCGCCTCGCAGACGTGGGTCGCCGGGCAGGCGGCCTGATCGCACGACGGGGCGCAGAACCGGGTCTGATCGGCCGCGATCAGGCAGGCGGCGCCCACCCCCCGGCACTGGAAGTCGCGGGTGCATTCGCCGCAGGCGGCCACGCCGGTGGGCAGGCACTCGCCGCTGAACGGATCGCACATCTCGCCGTTGGCGCAGCGCACGTCGGCGCACAGGTCGTCGC